>JAJUFP010000005.1 GCA_029263715.1 Nitrososphaera sp.
AAAGGGCAAGGCCCTTGGCCGGACCTATGAAGAGCTGCTGCCCAAGGTCAACCTGAGGGCAGAGGAGCTTGTGGGGAGAAGGGACCTGGTTGTCAAGGCTCTGGTGGCCAAGGACTTTGATGAGGCCGTTGCCTCGTTGGCTGGAAGCGAGTTTGGAGAGGATATCCAAAAGGCGGCAGCGGCATACAGGGACAAGAAGGACGTCAGGCTGTTTGATACGTACCTGGATCATGCATTTTACAAGTTGCTTGACAGGGCCATGCTTTCAGAATCCAAGCTGCAGGATGTATACAAGATCGTGAACATTGACATCGATGCATACAACGTGCTGTCAGTCCTCAGGTCCAAGTACTGGGGTCTGAGTGCAGCTGAAACCAACGACCTGATAGTGGCGACAACCACCAAGGTCACAAGAGATATGCTGCAAAACATGATCAACTCTGAAAAGATTCTTGACGCCATAAACGAGCTTGTCAATACTACCTACAGGGATGTCGTCCCCAAGAATTTTACCAATGACATAGACTCCATAATGCAGTTGGAGACTGGCTTTGAAAAGATGGCACTGAAAAGAATAATGGAATCATACAGGACCGTCTTTACGCTTGGCAATATGCTGGCCTCACTTAAGTTGATAGCATTTGAAATAAGAAACCTTGCTGCTGTCGCAACTGGCGTAGAGCAAAGGGTGCCTACCGACAGGATAATGGCAAGCCTTGTCGACCTTGAACAGTAGCAAATCTGCCATACCAGGCAGATTATGGTGCCAACAGATTTTCTGTGGATACGCCATAACAACGGTTTAATTATCGTTCAGAACAAGGAATCAGTGTTTGTCTCCAAGACAGACACTTGCCATTGCATTGCCGGTAGCAGCGTTGGCCATTGCAATCATCTTGTTTGCAACTCTGCCAAGGCAACAAGACTTGATAGTTGCCCAAGAGAATTCTGGCGACGGTTCCATCACCATCCTGACCATAAGTGGCGGCACCCTTCTAAGCGGGGCAACATATTCCATCACTCCAAACCCGTTTACAGGCAGCGGCACCTACACGATACAGGACAACGGTAGCGATGATGCAGATCCGACTGCAGGCATGATTGCAATATCAGGCCTCAAGAACGGCAGTTATATCATTACACAGACACAGGCGCCGCCAGGCTACGAAAGAGACAAACTGTCAAAGTCATTGGAGATAAACGACAATCCTGCTACTGCAACATTCACAAATGTTGTTGCAAGTGCAAACGACAACGACGAGTTGCAAGTGAAGAATATTGTGTATACCGCCAAATTTGAGTGTGGCACAATCCCGGACAACAGGGGCCCTCTGAGGCCGGGCCATTATGACACAGACATTGGAATTCTAAACAAGCAGGATTTTGAAGTCAAGCTCACCTGGCACGTGATTGCTAATGACGGCAAGAGCAGCAACTCCATATTAAGAACGCTGGAACCGCAGAGCTCTACTGGCATAGTATGCAAGGACCTGAAAAAACTGCTGGGTGGAAGCGATGAATTTGTCGAAGGCTTTGTTCTTATAAACGTCCCGGTTGATTCAAGCCTGCTTGGTACCCTTTCAGGTGGGACAACCGTTGTCGGCCGGCAGTCAGGCAGCATAGACATCCTAGATGTGCAGGTGTTCTATACGGCCAACGCGCTGGACTCCCTTCCTCACGAAGTTCTTGTAGACAAGATCGTATTTACAATCACAAAGGATCCAAGTGGCAAGATCCCAGCAGACATGATCAACAAGAGTCTTGACGTGACGGTCAGGTCAGGCTTAAACGAAGTATCGGATCCGATAGCAAAAGTCAGGCAGACCCTTGCAGGCCAGAACGGCTTGTCTGACGAAGAGGCCGCAGCGCTGGAGATCAGGATCGAGAGCATAAGCGTTGGGGCTGGCACGATGATCGACGATCACGCGCTGTCTCTGTCGCGGGTCCCACCACAAGCCAGTGGTTAATCGCTGCTAAAACGTTATATGCATCCGATTCTTCTTTTTTTGCATGGCTAACTTTACTCTTCCCCCATTGCCTTATTCGTACGATGCACTGGAGCCGCACATCGACGCGAGAACAATGGAAATTCATCACACAAAGCATCACCAAGCATACACCGATGGCCTCAACAAGGCGCTGGGCGGTCTGGGACCGGAATTTCAGAGCATGGATGTTGTTGACATACTGAAGAACATCGACACCGTCCCGGAGGCTTCAAAAAGCGCGATCAACTTTCATGGCGGCGGGTACAACAACCACGCGCTATTCTGGAACAACATGAAGAAGGGCGGCGGTGGCGAGCCGGACGGCGAGCTGGCCAATGCCATCAAGAAGGCCTTTGGAAGCTTTGCTGACTTTAAGACGAAATTCCAGACAGAAAGCGTCGCAATACAGGGTTCAGGATGGGGATGGCTCGTCAAAAACTCGTCTGGCGGAGTGCAGTTCATCACAATGCCAAACCAGACAAGCCCGTGGACAAGGTGGAAGGCAGAAAAGCTCACCCCATTGCTTGGACTGGACGTCTGGGAGCATGCATACTACCTAAAGTACCAGAACAAGCGCGCTGACTACGTCACGGCCTGGTGGAACGTTGTCAACTGGGATGAAGTGGCAAGAAGATTCGGACAGGCCTGAGACGTAGCCAGTTTTTCAGGCACGACCCCTTTTCTTTATCCAATTTTATCGTCTGCATGTTTTAAGAACACACGAATGTAAAATCCGTGATGATAGACTGGTTTGGCCGACAAGGTATCCCAAAATCGTTCTTGCACCGGCCGGCTCCAATTCAGCTTCTTATCGTGCAACTTCAGCGATTGTTTTTTTCTTCCATACAAACGACATTACCAGTGAGATGAGATAAGCTGAAATTCCAAGCATCATTGCCATGGACGCGCCGTACATTATCCCCAGCACAACTGCAAGCACTGCTCCCAAAACAGAGAATGCGCCGTTTACAGCCCACATCCATGGTATGTATTCTGGCCTGTGAGTCTTTAGCAATCGCATGCCGGTCGGCAAAGGCATGCCCATCAAGAACCCAATAGGTGCCAAAATGGCTATGCTGGTTGCTACTTTTACTTCAAAATGCTGGGCAATAACTGAATAAATTATTGGCTGAAGCGATGCAACGTAGGTCATTCCAAGTGCGACAATACCGGCTATTATAAAGACCAAGTTTCTTGTGTTGCTTCTAATGATTCTTGAGCTGAGCAGGCTACCAGAACCACTGGATATTAGCAAAGTAAAAAGCAATATCGCAAAAGTTGTAGTTGGGTTTCCAAGCAGAAGAATAAGCTTTTGTAAAAGTGCCAGCTCTATCAAAATAAAGCCCATACCAAGGGCTGCAAAGTATGGTATTATGCCTGCAATACCAAGTCGAGGTTTGTCAATGTTGTTGTTTTTGTTTGTTCTCCACAGCCAGAAAAAGGGTATAAAAAGAAATGTTATTGCAATCACTATGCTGCTGTTGAGCAGATTCTTTATCACGTCTGGCAATGGCTTTTCGTATGACAAAAAGTAAGGACTATCATCGGTAACGTAGTAAGATTTTGTCCGGAACAGATCGTAGAACTGCTCAAGCCCAATATTTCCGGTCAGGAGCTGAGAATAGGGTTCCCTCATCACCTGTCCGGGGATCAAGATCGGCTTGTAGCCGTGTTGTGCAAAGGATCTGGAGAAGAATTCAACTTCGTCCTCAGTAAATGGTGATTTTGAAAAGACCACCATCGTTCCGCTAGGGTCTTTGTCGTACGAGTCGGCTGTCACTATGATCAGGTGTTTGTATACTTCATTCTGCGGGACCCCGTTTTGCTCCAGCAACTTGACGTAAGTAGATACAAACCGAGGCGTATCAATCAACCATCTTACTGTAACGATCTTACCTCTATCTGTCAGGTGTTCATAATACTGCTGGAACCCTTCCAGCGTATAGAGAAAGTTTTCTGATACACTTAGGCCGCCTGACGAAACTGAGGCCCACGTGTCTACAAACGGAATATAGATAATGTCGTATTTTTCAGATGTTTGCGTTATAAAGCTCCTTCCTTCCTCCACGTACGCCCTTACATATTGATGGGTATAGACATTTCCTGCCCTGTCGCCATAGCTTTTGACAGTTTCAGAAATTATAGGATTTATCTCTACAGCAGTTACATCCCTGCTTCCGCTCACCAGCGCTGCAACTACATCTCTGCCACCGCCGGATCCAATAACCAGAACCTTGGGATTCTCCATCATCTTGAAAGGCAGATAATGCATCCAAGTAGTGAGTCCCTGTCTGCTTTCAACGCGGCCATCCCACGATATTATGTTGGTTCCTGCTCCGCCGTCGATGAAAATCTTTGCCACCAGGCCTTCGTCCCCTTTTCCCCCTTCAACAACGTCAATTCGTGAAAACGAATTCCATTGTGTTTTGACTATCTTTGATTCAGGATGTTCTCGCAGGTATATCGGGAGATCCTTTAACGCCGTTGGATCCGTAGGAATTGCGAAAATCTGGGCAGTATAATTGATGAAAAGGAGAGACGCAGCAAATCCTACAAAAGCAAAACTGATGATCATCTTCTTTGTGTTTTTTGTAATCCGTGAAAATATGGCGGCAGTAATGGCAGATATCACCCCCACAACAAGGGCGGCACCATCTCCACCGGCCAGTATCAAGAACAAGACCACCAACAGTGCGCCTGCAGATGCACCTATCAGATCTGCAGCATAAAGTCTGCCGGCTACCGCCGCAAACGCGTTAAAGGCTGAAGATATGATGATCCCGATAAGGAAAAATGGCACTGTAAAAAGAAACACGAACAACGGAAGGTAGGCCGTCTGAGATGCTAGTGCATGCATGACATATAGGGTTACAGGAATAAAGGCGACTATTGCTAGCGCTGAGACTATTGCAAGGTTCTCTGCCCAGTTGCCTTTGATTCGCTTTAATCCATATTGCACGACAAGACCAGAAGCCCCAAGGCCAAGAAGGGCTGCGGACACTGCCACAAAGGCATAATGATACCATATGGCTGCAGAAAAGATCCTTGTGATTGCCACTTCGAACACAAGACCGGATAGCGATATGAGAAATATTCCTGCAAATAGCAGCCTGCGGTTAATTGCGTATGGAAGAGACCTTTCGGCAGCTGCCAAATCTTGTCCTGTTTTACCCATCACGAGTTATTAAAGACCTTGAAAGTCAATTCCTTGCCCTGATTTCGACCCATTTCTTAATTACTATTGTATTCTCACAGGAAGAACGGATACCCAATAACGAATACAAAAGTGACAAAGGGGACGAGGTAAAAAGCAGGTTCGAAAAGGCTTAGAGGCCTTCACTTTCTTTTTAGATCTTCAAAGTTGATAAAGCCGTAGTTTTCCCTCGTTGTCCGTTGCACTGCCATGTTGTAGCTGTAGATCTTGGCCGCATAATCCTGCAGGACAGGAATCGCACTATCAAGGGTACTTTCAAGGTAAAACCCCGGACAGTCGCCGGTGAACTGGAACGTGGCGTGCACCACCGGTCTGCCGTTCCTGTCAGATTCCAGCCATGATGCAAACGGGTACAGCCAGCAAACGCCGGGCTTGTCTGGATGTATGCCGCAGTACCCCTTATCATCCAGAAAACGGCAGCGCAGAGGCGTTCCGTCGTCTTCCTCGCGCTCGTCCTTTTTTCTTTTAAGCGAGATCATGCTTAGAGTTGTTATGATGTTGCCAAAGGCTTCTTGCTCCTGCCAGCTGGATATCCGGGTTTCGTTTTTTACAAACTCTGCTTTGGATTTGTAGCCCAGCTTCTTGGTGATGGTTGCTATATCATCCTTAGTAAGGGGAAGCCGGCCCTGACGCTCGCAGCAGTTGTGGCAGTCCGGCCACAGGCATTTCCAGAGCACGTACAGCCCGTCCCTTGACAGAGTCGGTATATGGAATATTACTCCGCCTATGTTTAGTGTTGTATCTATGATATCGTCGCGCAATCCCACTTGAAGGTCGTACAGTTTTGGATCTATCTTCCAAGTTTTGGCCAGCTGATCCAGGGCGTCTTTAACCGAATTCCTCGTATGCAAAGATGTATTATAAATTATAAACCCGGCAGTTTAAATTATTCCAAAGACCATGCTCAAGAACCTGCAGCATAGCGAAGGCGCGGTGAAAAAGTCCAGAGAGGAACTGGACAAAGGAAAGCATGCGTCATCGACAGAAAACCGGCGCATGGTCTGGGAAAATGTTGTCTGGCCGCTTATACTGGAGATAAACAAGCCGTATTTCACGCTCAAGGAGTACCATGCCAAGCGAAACGAGTTTTGCCGCATAACAGGCATTCCTGCATCAAAGGTAGCAGGTGGCTTTGTCTCGCTTTTGATAAAGGGCATAATATCTCGTGACAAGAACGTATACTCTATACACTACAGACTCATACCATACATGCGGAAAAAATCTCCTCTGGAGTACGGTCAGGTCATCAGAGAGATCAGCACAAAGCGGTAACATCATTTTGCATAGTTACAGTCAAATATCGGTCCATCAGTCGGGAATTGTAGCGTAGCCCGGTCGTCTAGTGGCCAATCTCCAAGTTCTGGTAGGGCTAGGGATTCCAGGCTCTGGATCTCATGAAGAAAAGAAACCTGGAGACAGCAGTTCGAATCTGCTCCGGGCTACCATTCTTTTATTGCGGTCTTGGTCCAGCGTTGACTATCTCTTTAGAGACGGAGCCGAATTTTTCAAAATTCTTGACAAACAGCAGCGCCAGCCTCTTTGCTGCGGCGTCGTATTTGTCCTTGTCAGACCAGGTATTCCTTGGATCAAGGATCTCTGGAGGCACATTGGGGCACGAGGTAGGCATGTCCAGGTTAAAGATAGCATGGTGTTTGACAGGCGCTTTATCTATCTCCCCGCTTAGAGCAGCTGTTACCATGGCCCTGGTGTATGCAAGGTTCATCCTCTTGCCTATGCCGTACGGACCGCCTGTCCAGCCGGTATTTATCAGATAGACGCGCGTGCCATGCTCGGTTATTTTCTTGCCCAGCATCTTGGCATACTCTTGTGCGCGAAGTGGCATGAATGGGCCACCAAAGCAGGTAGAGAAGGTTTCCTTTGGCTCGGTAATCCCCCTCTCAGTGCCGGCCAGCTTGCTGGTATATCCCGACATAAAGTGGTACATGGCTCCCTCCTTTGTTAGCTTGGCAATGGGCGGCATGACACCAAACGCATCGGCCGTCAGAAACACAATTGTCTTTGGATGGCCTGCCATGCTGGGTATTACCGCGCCATCGATGTAATCTAGCGGGTAGACCACACGTGTATTTTCTGTCAGGCTGCCATCTGCATAGTCCGGATCGCGAGTCTCGTTGTTAATGACCACGTTTTCCATGAGCGAGCCGAATCGAATGGCATTCCAGATCTGGGGCTCGTGCTCCTTTTTGAGGTTGATGCACTTGGCGTAGCAGCCACCTTCAAAGTTGAACACGCCGTTGTCAGACCAGCCATGCTCATCGTCACCTATCAGTCTCCGCTCTGGATCCGCCGAAAGTGTTGTCTTGCCAGTGCCCGAAAGTCCGAAAAACAGGGCCACGTCTCCATTCTTTCCAACGTTGGCAGAGCAGTGCATGGGAAATACCTCTCTTTTTGGCAGAAGGAAGTTCATGATGGAAAACATAGCCTTTTTGATCTCGCCGGCGTAAGACGTTGACCCAATCAGGACTATCTTTTTCTTGAAATTGATTATGATGAAGGTCTCCGTTCTTGTGCCTTCAGTAGCTGGCTCTGCCGCAAAGTCATCGGCAGAGATGAGGGTGAATTCCGGTTTAAAGTTCTGCAGTTCTTCTGGTTCGGGGCGGATGAAGATCTGTCGAGAGAAAAGGTTGTGCCAGGCCCGGATATTGATTATTCTGATGGGAAGTCGGTTTTCCGGGTCAGCGCCAACAAAGCCGTCAAAAACAAAAAGATCTCTGTTCTCTATGTGCTTCTTCATACGCTGATATATCTTGTCAAATTTTTCTTCAGATATGGGGTGATTGACTTTGCCCCAGTCCACGGAATTATGGGTAACTTCATCATCTACGATGAACTTGTCATCCGGCGAGCGGCCGGTAAACTTGCCTGTCTTGACTGACAGAGCACCGGTAGAGGATAGCAGGCCTTCTTTTCTTTCAAGTATAATTTCAACGAGTGATGCTGTAGACAGATTTCTGTAGACGTTGCCAGTCTTTATTTCCGTTTCCAGCAGTTTCAACATGTAGGCGATCTGTTATCGCTGGTATATATACAAATGGTGAAAAATTTCGCTAATTTTCCATTACTGTATACTTAACATTTGACCGAGAAAATCATGTTAGATGTATTTCCCGCAGTCTCTGCATTCATTGTCTGAATTAATCATTTTTTGTTCTGATTCTGACTGGACTCGTACCTTGACTTTAGGTTGGAGATAAACTTGTTGATTTCGTCAGGGTTCAGGAGCACCATATCGTCCGACAGCTCTAGTGCCAAGCTTCCTTTGAGTGAAAAACAGTAGCTTAAAAAGATTTACAGAGGATTCGTGCTTGGCCATTCTGTTTTCAGACACAATGTCGCCTGTTTGGCTTGTGACATGGAGATGGGCGCAGCTATTGAACAAACACTTGCCGAATGTCTTTGGCATGCTTATCCAGAATTTCTAGAAATTCCTGGAACTCTTGCTCTGTAGGGTTACGTTTCAATATCCTCCTAGTCTGGTAATAAAAGGAATTGTAGATCCGGCCTATTGCTATGCCAAAGACAAATTCAACGTCGCTGCTGACGACGCCTGCCAGTCTCTTCTGGATCTTCCTGACTTCATCAGCGCCGGCTAGCGTTTCATCTATCTTGTCCAGCACTGCCTTTTTCACCCTATCGTCCATCGATTCCCAGCTGCACAAGAAGGTATTAAAATAATCCGAACTGCGAAGATCTCAGTTCTGATAAAAGCCGCACCTGGACTTTGTCTGTCCTGACCTTGAGCTGGCGGTTGAACCAGACTGAAAATTTCTGGTCCAGGGTTTCGCCCTTCATCTTCATGATGCTATTGTCAGGCAGAGATGCAAGCCGCCGTACGATTACCTTGTTTATTGAAAGCCGGTAAAACTCCCATCCAAAGTTCGGCTCTGGAGGGCCGGAGTCAAAATCAGACGGGCCTCCACCCACCGCCCGGACAATGTTGCTGAGCATGGACGAGACGATCTGGCTTGCCGGTCTGTAATCTATGCATGCCACCTGCAAGACTATCCTTTCCGGATCAAACTCAGGATAGGGAAGTCTCATGTATCATTTTAACAGGCGTAAGTAATAACCTTAGCAGCATCCCATCTTTTCAGGTCCAGTAACATTTGGTTCCCTTGTAAACATGTCTGAGAGGTTTATGTTAAAGAACTCCCTCAAAATACCTATGTAGGCCTGCACCGGTGGCGGCACTTCATCTTCGCAGGATACACCCATGTTCCAGGCGTTTATCCAAAGTACCATGCTCTGCAGCATGTTGACAAAACGCCGGTACTCGGCAGGCACCACTTCCATCTCGTCGATGTATCTTTCTGCAAGCAGCCAGGCTGCGGTAAAGTCTATGCAGCGGTTTCCGTATATCGCCTTTATCTGCTGCCTTATGGATGTTGCATACTTGAACGGCTTTTTGCAGATAAAGAAAGGGAATTCAACCTTTTGTGGAAGCATCATCCCCGGAGGAGACCATATGGTTATGACCCGCGCGCCGTCTTTCAGGTATTTTCTGAACCTTTTGGTCATCATCTCCACTATTTCTGGATCGGCAAACCAGAACAGGACGACCGTTGCGTTGGAGATATCGACGTTTCTTATGTCGTCAGCTATTATTTCCGCGTTCTTTATCCCCGCAATCTCTGCCCGGGCCTTTGCTGCTAGTTCCTTGTCTATTTCTACACCAACGGACTTTTTTACCCCAAACTCTTTTGCGGCTATTGCCACGGCGTTTCCCCGGCCGCATCCAAGATGGTAAAAAGAATCACTTTTGCGGAGATTGGCCAGCTTGAACATCTTCCTAACAACATTGTCTGGAAGACTGACATCATCGCCCTTGACCACGTTTTGTGGCAGTGTTGAGAGGAATTCGTTGATGTTCAACTGCCTAAAGGTTTTCCATTCGCTAATAAAAATCAAGTCACCGGTTAAAACGTCGGTAAATCATCAAAAAAACATTAATCGATAAATAACAGGAGAGCAGTGGACATTCTGTTTTGGCTGCAGAATCCGCGTTTTTGCATCTGGCCATCTCTATTGGCGTGCTACTGTTTGCAGCCAAACTCATGGCAGAGCTTTTCCACAGGATCCGCTTGCCTGTTGTGTTAGGCGAGCTTATCGCTGGGATCATAGTTGGCCCCTTTGCCATAGGAGGCCTTTTGATGTTCGATGGCAAGCCCCTGGTGGAACTTGATGAGACCGTCAGCCAGATAGGCGAGATTTCTGCAGTGGTGATCCTGTTCATAGCAGGCCTGCACATCACACCAAGAGAGTTCCTGCGAGGCGGAGCGTCGTCGTTCACGGTTGCATCCCTAGGAGTGATCGTGCCTTTCTTTGTAGGGTACTATGCATTCATCGCGTACGGTCTTGAAGGGCTTGAATCGGTCCTTATTGCCACGGCGTTAACTGCCACGAGCGTGGCCATAACCATCCAGGTGATGACCGAACTTGGAAGGATGCATTCTAAGGAGGCCCGGCTTATCCTTGGCGCGGCAATAGTAGACGACATACTGGCTATAGCGGCCCTTTCCGTCGTGACTACAATGGTCCAGACAGGCAACCTGGCACCGGACATTACTGAAATAATATTCCTCGTCTTGAAGATACTTGGGATCTTTGCAGCCCTACTTGTTGGGGCAGTGTTGCTGGTACCGCGCATCTTGCACGTTGAGAAACTGCGGTCCAAGGGCAGCTTGGAGGGCATCGCCACTGCAACATTTTTTGCTGCTGCCGGGATCGCTGCGTTTGTGGGCCTGTCTCCAATTGTAGGGGCTTTTGCGGTAGGAATGGCCGTTGCAAGCACGCGTGCCATAAAGCAGATTGAGGAGTATGTTGGCAAGCTAGAGATAATATTTGCACCCCTGTTCTTTGCGATAATCGGAGCCCATGTGGATCTTCGAGGAGTAAACCTTGACGTACTGATCTTGGCCGGAATAATAATAGCAGTAGCGGTTGGCACAAAATTCGCCGGCTGCAGCGCACCGGCCATGATATTTCTGAAAAATAAAAAGAAGTCAACCAAGGTCGGTATAGGCATGGTTTCAAGAGGCGAGGTTGGCCTCATTGTGGCAGGGGTGGGCGCGTCCGCAGGCGTGCTTTCTGCCAACACCTATACTGCAGTAATCATAATGGTTGCCGCAACTACCATAATCACGCCGATATGGCTCAAGATATCTTACAAAAATGAGCCGCAGGAGCCCCAGGCAGTCAGCGGAGAGGCCAAGTGATCAGACCTCGACATAAACGGTTCCATTTTCCACTGTAACCTTGTACGACGCCAGCGGCTTGAGTTTTTGCGGGAACCAGTTAAGGTTTCCAGTAGTCACATCCCACTTGGCGCCGTGCCAGGGGCATGTCAGCTCCTTTCCATTCAGCTCCCCTTCATGGAGCTCGGCGCCAGCGTGATTACAGATATTTCCTGTAGCGTAAAAAGATCCGCCGATGTTTGCGACAAGTATCTCCTTTCCCCCGGCAGTGACGTGAGTCATCTTGCCCTCTCCTATCTCCGATGCTTTGCCAACCAGTACTTTAGCCATGAAAAAAATTTCCAATCGCCTGTATTTGTAATTTCCTCAACTCATGATAGGGGGAAACATGTTTTCTGAGAATTTTGCCAGCTTTTTAAGAGACGCCATTCGCTCCTCTCTTTCCAGCTCGGCGCCTTCTATTGCACCGGCAAGGTACTTGATGGATTCGTCGTACACTTTTCTTGCAACGGGGTACGGGACACCATCCTTGCCTCCATGGGCAAAGCTGTATTTCACCGGGTCGTTCCACGATGCCCTTGTGCCGTATATGAGCTGGGCGATCAATGCCAGCGCCCTGACGGTTGCAGCTCCCACACCAGGAATTGACAGAAGCTCTTCATAGTTTCTTGGCTGAACATCGTATATCCTCTTGAAAAGGTCCCAGTCAAGTCGTCGCGGCATCTCGTAGCCGGTCATGCTTGGCATAGCAGGTTCTCCAAGCCACCGGTCAAGGGTGCTGCTTGCCGTCAACCTGTAGACAGATGATCTCAGGTTGTTGGTGTCTCCCCTGACCAGATCAAGGCTGACCTTCTGGTTTTCCTGCGAGTCTGCCGCAGTCATGTCAAGCGTGTTTTTCGTTCTTGCCTCGCATATAATGCCGGCGTGCGGTTCAAGGACAAAGCTCTGCAGGCCGTCAGAGATCCAGTGGTACCTGCGGGCCATCCTGTTCTCTGTGTTCATTCCTTGCTGCACCACGGCCCAGTCGCCGCGTTCGTCAAACAGTATAACGTGATGGTAAAGCGAGTACCCGTCCTGCACGGCGGCGCTGTCCACCTTTGCAGACATTCGACTTGCCCTAAGCAAGGAATCTGTCTTTTCAGTCGACAGGCAGAAATTGTCTGCCAGCACGGGAATGTCTCTTACCGCAGAGGTGGATTTTTTCCCCTTCCCGCCTGCAATGCAGATTCCATGCACGTCCGGGCTCAGGGACTGTTTTAGGATCCCGGTGACAACGGTAGTGACGCCGGATGAATGCCAGTCAAAACCAAGAACGCAGCCAAGGGCCTGAAACCAGAGGGGATCCGAGAGCCGCCGCAGGAATTCCTGTTGGCCGTGCTCATCTACCATGACCTTGCACATGGCGTGTGAAAGCTTGATCATTCGCCGCACGAGATAGGCTGGTGGATGGCCCGTGTGAAGCGGCAGGTTGATGAATGAAGTGCGGCGCACGTGTAGACAGAGGGTGCGACAAGTTATAACATTTCTGTCTTTTGCCAAGTGGGTATGAGCGAAAAAATACGGCAATCTATAAGTGGTCGTACTGCCAAAAACAATTGGTTCATGGCTCTTGATGCGGGCTTTATCGCTTCATCAGTTGGATTCGGCGGGATAGCCGGTTTTCTGATCGGGTATGCCATAAAAAAGGTAGTCAAGATAACGCTTGTCTTGGTGGGTCTCTTTTTTGCTGCCCTGGCTTACCTGAACTACCAAGGAATAGTATCCATCAACTGGGACAGGCTTGCGTCACAGGCATCAGATGCCGCCACAGGACTTGGAGACGCGACGGGTCAGGCGGCAGGTGCAGGGGACCAGCTTGCGTCGGCTCTGCTTAACTTTGGCATACCATTTACCGGCACATTTGCTGCAGCTTTCGTTCTGGGTTTCATGAAAGGCTGATCAAGATAAAAAATGGGTCGTTTACTGGCCCGTGTGTTTATCCAGGAAGGCCAGTGTCTTTTGCCATGCGTCTTCCGTCTCCTCTGGCGCGTAGTTGTCGCCTGATGGATTTGCAAAGGCGTGCCCCACTCCCTCGTAGATGTAGATCTCTTTTGTGATGTTGTTGGCGCTCAAGGCCGATTCAAACTGTCTCACCGTTTCTACCGGTATCGACTGGTCTGTGGAGCCGAAAATGCCAAGCACTGGCCAGCTTATCTTTGAAAGCTCGCCCTCGTCAGTAACTAGGCTACCATAGTAGATGACTGTTGCAGCCATCGGGCTTTCTGTATTGAGTGCAAGTTGCAGCGACCAGCCGCCACCAAAGCACCATCCAAGGGAAGCGATCCTAGAACTATCTACATTATCAAGTGAGGACAAGTATTTCACTGCAGCCTGGAGGTTATCGATGGCAAGTCCGGGGTTGTTTCTAACCGATGAAGCCAGACTTCCGGCCTGCCCGGATTCCGTGGCAACCTGCCCGCCGTACAGGTCAACTGCCAGAACCACGTAGCCTTCCTTCGCTAGCACCTCTGCCATGTTTTTGATGTTCTGGTTCAGGCCCCACCATTCGTGGATCATGACAACCGCTGGAAGTTGGCCAGAGGCGGTTTCAGGATAGACCAGGTATCCGGTTGCACCGGGGTGATAGCTGACAGAGCTTCTTGCAAGCCCGTCAGGCTCCATGCCGGTCGAACCCTGCATCACTTTGCCAGCAGTGTTGTCAAACATTCTCATCACAGGACCGTAAATCGGATCAGAGCCGAAATGGTCCACCACACTGGAATCAATATCGATCATCATGATTCCATTGTTCTTGATGGTTATGCTCATGGGAACGTCGGTTTTTGGCCCGTCCCTGAGGGTGACCGTGCCGGTTCCGCCAAACGTCTTTGTCTCGCCGTCTATTGACCAGTCGGACATCTCAAAATCGTATATCCTGTGGCTGTGCATGGCCGTGCCGTCTGTTCCTACCATCATAAACGATGCCACAAAGTTTGCCTTGGCTGTGGAACTGGGATCTTCACTGGATGGCAAATGAACGCCTAGCTTCCATAAACCCGAGAGCACCCAAGCTGGGTTTCCCTCCTCGTACTGGACGTTGGCTATCGTGCCAATAGCCTTCAGATCCGAGTCCGGCGCAAAAACACCGGCTGTTGAGTATCTGTGCTGGCCGCCCTGTTGAGCAAACGCTGGAGTGATGTTATTGACGCTCAAAAAAGATGTGGCAATGACTGCCATTGCTAAGATGGCAAAACCGTATGAACACTTCATTGTTTTCATAACAGCAGTCAAAAAGAAAAGAGTTTTGCATCTCAACCCTCTTCAGAGCCCTCCCAAAAATTTTGTAATTCTATATATGTCATGACCTTTCACAACATGGTGTTGCAGTCGGCACTGTCGGCGTCCGTAGTGGTCATGGCAGCCTCTGGACTGCTAAGTGAGATCGTTGACAGATTAACCCTATTGATTTCGCAGTTCGGCTATCCTGCAGTTTTCGCTGCAGCGTTTCTTGAAGTAATGTTCCCGCCAATCCCAAGCGAAGTGGTGTTCCCGCTTGTTGGCTTTACTGTTTACCACAACGGTCTTGGAATTGAAAATGTAATAGGCATGGCTGCTGTAGGTGCGCTGGGTTCGACGACCGGTGCCGTTCTTATCTATTTTATTGCCATGAAAGTGGGAAGAGCTGCTATCCTGCGCTACAGCAAGTATGTCAGAGTCGGTGAAAAAGACCTTCAGCGTGCAGAGAACTGGTTTGCCAAACACGGCCCACTGGCAGTCTTTAGTGCGAGGATGGTTCCTGGTGTTCGTGAGATTATCTCCATCCCGGCTGGCCTTGGCAGCATGAACTTGCCCAAGTTCATCCTGTTTACTTTTGCTGGTTCCATGGTGTGGTCCACCGCCCTGACCCTGGTTGGGTTCTATTTTGGAGAAGCGTGGGGCCAGATGGCTGAGCAGCTGTCCTCGACTTTTAACATTCTAGGGGCAGCCCTTGTTGCCTGCCTTGTTGCCGCAGCAGCGTTTTGGTACATAAGGCACAGAAAAAGATCCTAGACTGTCTTCATCAAGAGGCAGAGCACTGCCTTTTGCACATGAAGCCGGTTCTCCGCTTCCTGCCAGACTACGGACCACTTACCGTCTATTACGTCGGCGGTAACCTCCTGGCCGCGTTTTGCTGGAAGGCAGTGCATAAAGATGGCATCCTTTTTGGCCAGCCCCATGGTTTCTGAATTGACCTGGTACTTTGGTAGGAACACGGCCTCGCGGGATGCTCGTTCGCCTTCCTTGCCTATCGAGATAAAGGTGTCTGTGACCACGACATCGGCGTCTTTTGCTGCACGGGCCGGATCTTCTGTTACGACTATCTCTGAGCCAGTCTTTTTGCCCTCTGCCTTTGCAAGACTTGAAACTTCATCCGGGGGCTCGTAGCCCTTTGGACAGGCAGCCGTCATGCTCATTCCGGTCTTGGCGCATCCAAGCATCAGGTCGTTGCAGACGTTGTCGCCATCACCGATCCAGGCCAGCCTAAGACCCTTCAGATTCTTCTTTTGCTCCTGAATGGTGAGCAGGTCAGCAAGGATCTGGCAGGGATGGAAGGCGTCGGATAACCCGTTTATCACCGGTACTGAGGCAAACGTCGCAAGTTTCTGAATATCCGTATGGTCGTATACCCTGGCCATCACGCAGTCAAGGTAAAGTGAAAGGGTTCTGGCTGTATCCTCTATGGTTTCACCGCGTGCAAGCTGGATATCGCTGGCGCTCAGGTACACGGCAGTGCCTCCAAGCTGGTACATTCCGGTTTCAAAGCTGACCCGGGTTCTGGTGGACGGCTTTTGAAAGATCATGCCAAGCGTCTTGCCATGCAAAAGCGGGTGGGCCTTGCCACTCTTTTGCTGTTTTTTAAGCTTGCCGGCAAGACTTAGAACAAGATTAATTTCGTCTGAAGAAAGATCCCCCAGGCTGAGAAGATCTTTCTTACTTAAGGAGGTCTTCAATGTCTTCATCTGTAAGATATACCACGTCTTCTTTCTTTTCCTTATCATCTTTGCGCTTCTTCTTTTCCTCTTTTTCCTTCTTCTTTGCCTCGGCTTTTTGCCGTTCTTCCTCTTCTTTTCTGCGGCGCTCTTCTTCTTTGCGTTTTTCCTCCTCTTCCTTCTTGTCATCCTTCTTTCGTCCAAAAAGTCCGAAGCGGCCCTTCTTTTCTTCTTTGGGTTCTTCTCTGAAAACCGGCTGGGGCGGCGGGGCCGGTGGCTTTGGCTGCTGTACTGGTTGTGGAGGCGGAGAATACTCTTCTTTGTCTTTTTCCGGCTGTTCGTATGAAGTCGGTGGCTGAGCAGGCACGGGTTTGGCTTCCTCAGCGTACGACCTAAAGACAGGTGCGCCGATGGGGCTTGCAGATGCCGCTACCGGCGCGGGTGTGGGCCTTTCTTCAATTTTCTCCTCTGCTTTTATCTCAGGCTCCAGAGCCTCAGAAGCTGGGATGGGTGCAGAGATCAGGTTTTCCACGCTTACTGTAGTGGCGCCAAACAATGACTGGATAAACTTGTCAGGATCAAAAGGTATCATGTCGTCGTAGCCCTGTCCCACGCCCACGTACACGATGGGCCTTGAGGCGATGTGAGCGATGGAAATTGCAGCGCCGCCCTTTGCGTCGGCGTCTATCTTTGTAAGTATGGCCGCATCAAAGTTGGTGTACTGGAAAAACTCCCGAGCCTGATTTATGGTATCGTTTCCAGCCAGCGAATCACCAACAAACAGTTTGACATCCGGCTTGACGACACGAACTATCTTGGCCATTTCATCCATGAGGTTCTTTGATGTCTGCATCCTTCCAGCCGTGTCTATCAGGACTGCATCAACGTAGTGCTTTCTTGCATAATCTACCGCGTCGCGTCCGACTGCCGAGGGGTCAGCCCCATATCTTTGCGCGATGACTTTAAGCGAGAGCCGCTCGGCGTGCTGGCTCAGCTGCTCAATGGCGCCGGCCCTGTGCGTGTCTCCGGCTGCAACTACCACGGTTATCCCGCTTTTCCGCAGCAGGTTGGCAACCTTTGCCACGGTGGTAGTCTTGCCGGTGCCGTTGATGCCAAGAAAGACTATGACAAACGGCCCTGCTTTGGCGGCCTTTTTTGCGTTTATCCTTTCTACAAGATCAATCTTGCCGGCCCGGGCAAATATGCTGGCGACGGCTTCCTGGAGCTTTGACTCGATTATCTGGCCGGCGTCCTGCCCCTTTTCTAGTTTGAGCCCAAGAAGATCTTTTTTGAGCTTGGTAGAGAGGTCGTCGACAACTTCCTGCGCAACATCGCTTTCCAAAAGCGCGATCTGGAGATCAAGCAGTGTGTTGTCTAGATCCTTTTCCGAGATCTCTTTCTGCCCCAGGCTTTTTGCTGCGCCAGAAAAAGCCTTCTTGAGCTTGTCAAACATGTCCTACTGCACGTCAGCCCTTTCTTGCAGACATGAGCATGTGGTTGATCTGTTCCTGTAATTCTTCCATCCGCATGGCAACTTCTTGCCGCTGGGCTTCAAACTGCCGCAACGCCACTTCGTACTCTTTGATACGCGCCTCGATGTAGTTTAAGGCGTCTTCCCTGCTCTTTTCCACCGAGACTCCGGAACCAAGATTAACAAGTATCTTCTTTACAGGCGGGACAACGGTCTTGACGTAGACGCCGATGCCTACCGGCATCAAGGCCTCTGCATCGGACTCGGACGTTATCCCCTGTATAGTGGTAGAAGCAAGACGGGCCTCTTCCAATAATCGTGAAATTGTCACTTGTCGCGTCATGATATCGTTCATGTACGACTCGAGGATCCTTGATTGCTGGGCCATCTCTGTGATCCTCTGTTCCATGGCAGCAGCGTTTTGCTGCGCAGATTTATCGCTGGCACTCATCAAGTTCACTGTCCCAGCTCGATTTTTAAAGCTTTAGATTTTGGAAACCTTGAGCATGTCGGTCCACTTGACGGCCATGCCGTAACGATCCTCTTCACTTTTCATGTGGTTGTATATCTTGAGCATGTCCCCGGCATGCTTGATCATGCTGAACTTGCCGGCTATCTTCATCTGGACGAACTTGAACACGGTCGAGTAGATCTCGAATTTTCTTATCACCGCGTTTCGGTATGCCCCAAGGTCGTGCATGTTTTGCACGAAAAGGTCTGCGCACCATGTTGATGGGATTATGCCTTCCCCTAAAAGCGCAAAAACTGTGCCGATAGACTCCCCCACACCGACAGACTTGCGGCCATCGGTAAACGGCTCGCAATTTGCCGGCGGGCTGATTCTTACCGGCCTGCCCACTTTCTTTATCACTTCGCAGTCATGCTTGTGCAGAAATTCATCTACAAACCGGTTGTGGCCCTTTGCAAAGTCGCCGGCGCCGATGTGGGCATAGCCGTTGCCCAGGGGAAAGTACCAGAAATACCCCGTCATGGACGGAAAGGCCTTGAGGTAAAAATCGTCAAACGGCTCTTTGCCGGGTTTGTAGCGGACCTTGTACTGAACACAGGGGATCCACAATTCATTTTGCAGACGCGGCAGATAGTTCCGGTGGAGCCCTGTCGAGTCGACTATCAGATCAAAGTCAGGCTCAAGCTCATCCTTTCTTGGGGCTCTGCCAAACCTTATCTCGGTCCCCTTGATCATGTCCTGAATCAGCTTCAGCTTGTCGTAGCTTACCATCCCCTTCAGCTTCAGGTCAACAGAGTCGCTTCCAAGGTCGACGCGCATGTACTTGCCATCGTGCAGCACATAGTCTTGAAAGTTCAGCCCGCAGTTCTTGGCAAGGCCGGACATTACATTTTCGCAGGTGGCCCAGGCACATACGGCGTCATGCTGGTCTTGACGCATGCGCTCAAATCCAACCACACTTACGTCATGCATGTCGCTTAGCCGGTTCATCAGGTAGGCTCCTGCCACTCCGATGCCAACAACCGCGACCTTCATCTCCAGTCTTTTGAGTAAGAACCAATAAAAACATTGGCTAACCACATGAAATATCTAACGGCTATACAGACTAATCGTGTTGTCCAAACCTAAAATGAGGATCCCCGGAGCTGCACGGGCAGGAATAGGCCTTCTGATAATCGGAGCGTTTGCAGTCGGAATCGGCTCGTACTATGACAGGGGCGCAATTGCTCTCTATGGTCTTGCAATGGTTGCCGGCGGATTTGTCCTGTACATGGCTTCATCCATAATCGCAAAAAGGCGCCTGCAAGGATGACTTATTCCATGTAAATGGCCGGCTTGAACGGTCTTGCCATTCTGGCCTTTGCCTTGGGGTCGTATTTTTCCTGATCCTCTTCAGAGTGTACGATTAATTCGGCTTTGTTGGCTTCCTGCGAGATCAGGCCCGCAGCATCTCTTATGGCCGACATCTCGTCAAATGCTGCAAGTTTCAGCCGCCGGCTCCTGGCTTCTACCGGCGTTGACAGGATATCGTCCATTATCTTCTTGACCAGGTTTGGATCGGTCTTGACCTTGGCTGTCTGCGGATTTGCTATCAGCAACTTCATGATCTCGCCAAAGTTTGTCTTTCCGTTCATGATCTCAGACAGGACAGTGCCATAGACATGAGCTTTCCACCCTGCAGAAGTGTAAACGACTATCTTTTTTGGCGCCAGCTTTGTTACCTTGATTATGTTTTGAAGATCGGCAAGGATGCTTGAAACCAGGAACTCTGATTCCTCGGCGTTGACATCTACCTTGCTTTCTTCGACCTGTGGCCAGCCTGCTTCAAGTATTGTCTTGCTGCCACCCATCCTTTCCCAGACTTCCTCCGCGGTAAAGGGGGCAAAGGGTGCAAGCATCCTTATCTGCATTCTTACATAATCCGCTAGCATTGCTGTCACGACCTCCGAGTTTCGGCGGCCCTTTGCACCAACCCTTTTCAGGTACCACTGCAGATCCTGCTCAAGGGAATACAGGATGTGGTGTACGGCCTCCCTTACGCGCAGCCTGTCCATGGACTCGGTGGTCAGCGCCGCCGTGCGCTGAAGCCGGCTTGCCAGCCACCGGTCTTCTGGCTGCTCTGGAGTCCTGGGTGCAGCGGCTTTGCATTTTTCTGCCATTTCAAAGATTTCCAGCAGTTTTGATCGAATCCCCCGGGCAGTGTCAAAGGAAAAGTCCGCATCCTGAAGTATTTCCGCCGACACCATCATGGCCAGCCGGATGGTATCGGCACCATGCTCAAGTATTGCGGCACGCAGCGGTATGATGTTGCCCAGAGACTTGGACATCTTTTTGCCTTCCATCAGCACCGAGCCGTTGACCACTATCT
Source organism: Nitrososphaera sp. (assembly GCA_029263715.1). Classification (GTDB taxonomy): domain Archaea; phylum Thermoproteota; class Nitrososphaeria; order Nitrososphaerales; family Nitrososphaeraceae; genus Nitrososphaera. Next base: position 20,675 of record JAJUFP010000005.1, read on the forward strand.
GGGCCGGCCAGTTCTCGCGGCCAAATATTGCAACGTGGTTGAATATGAAAAAAGACAGGTGGTTTGGGACCAGATCCCGGCCGGAATGCCTTGCATCTACTGGATAGAAATACTGAAATTCGTTTCGGATCTGCTCCACCGTCTCTGCAGGGATGCTGTATTCCTGCGATACCTGCGAAGGATTCCCGTTGCCAAGAAGGACGTAATCAAAGAACGAGTCGGCGATGTTTTCATTTTCTGGGATAGCCTTGCTGTTGACGTACTTGGCAATGGTGTAGTACGCCATGTAAATGACAGAGTCAGAGAGACTCTCGATTATCCAGTCTTGGTCCCAGGGGAGTTTTGTTCCAAGCCCGGATTTGCGCGCGCAGGCCCGCTCCCGGAGCCAGTCGATGACGTAATCAAACTCTTGTCGGATATCCTGCGGAACGATATCCATCTTTTGTATGCATTCATGCGCCAAGTCTTTCCAGTTCTTGTCGCTGTAGTTCAAAAACCATTGGTCGTTTAGCAGTTTGACGACGCATTCAGAGCCGCACCGGCACCTTACAGGCTTGTTGACCAGTTCGTACATCACCGATGTCTGGCCCGCTTCTGTTAGCTGCTTCTTTACTTCATTTTTGGCAACGGCCACCGGCATGCCAGCGTACTTGCCGGTGTTTGCCATCATTTTCCCTTTGTAGAATTCATGGGAGTAAAGCTCGTTGGTTGCTTTTTCCAGATCATTGCCATTTGCTGTGGTTTTCTTGATGGCTTCTGCGGCAGGAATGCCGGTATATCCTTCAGACTCGATTATTATGACTGGCTCAGCGGTAGCGGCTAGCCCGAATTTTGCCTGTGTCTGCTTGTCGTTTTTCAAGTCTTCAAGGGCCTGATAATCAAACGGCGCGTGGGCAGGAACTGACATCACTATCCCGGTGCCACTTGCCGGTTCAACAAACGATGCAGGGTACATTGGAATTGCGGTATTGTCCAGCGGACTGGTCAACTGCCATCCCACCATGTCGCTTCCTTTGAAGGTCTTGACGACGGTGATGGTGTGGTTCAAGAACTCTAGCTTTCTTGCTGCTTCTCTCGAGACAATCCAGTGCTCGCCATCCACGACTGCCTCGACGTATTCGACGTCCGGGTTAACCCACATGTTGGTTACTCCAAAAAGAGTTTCAGGCCTCAACGTTGCGGCCGGTATGACCACGTCGTTGTGGCGGAATTTTATCAGCGTGTATTCAGTAAAATCAGGCTCGACATCGCCCATGGTATCATGCTGGCTTACTGGGTTCTGGTCCCGCGGACACCAGCCAACTGGGTGCGATCCTTGAACTATCAACCCCTTCTTCCGCAGGGTCCGGAACTGCCAGGAGATGAACTTGGAGTAGATCTTGTCTATGGTGGTAAACTCTCGCCGCCAGTCCATGGAGTAGCCCATCTCTTTCATGCCCTGCTTGATCTCGTTGTGGAAGTAGCTGGCTATCTTGACAGGCTCTACGAACGTGGCTATCACGTCATCGGTCAGCTTGTAGATCTTGCGAAATGTGTCAAGAAGATCCGGGTCGCCGGCAGAGACCCGGCGCGACATGCCAAGGATCGGTGTTCCGGTATAGTGGAAGCCCATGGGGAACAGCACGTTGTAGCCCTTCATGCGCATGTAGCGGGCATGGACATCAGCAAGCGTGTAGGTTCTGCCATGGCCTATGTGCTGGGGCGAGTTTGGATAGGGGTAGGCAACCGTTACAAAGTACTTTTTTCTTGCCGGGTCAGGATCGGCCTGAAAGAGTTTTTGCTCTTCCCACCTTTTGATCCATTTTTCTTCTATTGAACGCCAGTCAAAACTCATGTTATTGTCCTGCTCTCAAGGTTTCTTCTGCAGAAGCAAGCGCTTCTTTTATCTTGTCCTTTGACCGTCCGCCGCCCTGGCCAAAACGGTCATCGCCGCCCCCGGACCCGCCTAGCATGCCGGAGATTTGCTTGGCGATCAGGCCGGCCTTGACTTTTTTGCGGGCCGTCTGTCCTGCAAAGACTATTACGCGCATTCCCTGCCCCCTGGCTACGAGGGCAACATAGACCAGCGACGGATCCAGCTCGATGGCCTTCTCGCCGATGGCAATGTGGTAGTCCTCTTCCACATCTTCGTCGTACATGCTGTACAGCTTGACATCCGGCTGCAGCTGCTTGGCCTGGGCCGAGACGCTCTTGGCGATGGTGGGCCCCACTACTCGAAGCATGGTCCTGACTTTTTTCTTGGCCGCCTCGGCATCATCCATGACCCGGGAGAAGGATTCTAGAACCTTTTCCCTGCTTGATCCAAGAGCCTGTGCGATGGTTGCAAGCTGGTTTTCCTGGTTCTGCATGTAATTGATGGCTGCTTCGCCGGCCACGAATTCCAGCCGGACAACGCCGTCCTGGATCCTTTCTGACTTGACTATCTTGACAAGCCCTATCTCGCCGGTCCTGCGCACATGCGTTCCGCCGCAGGCCTCGATGTCCCAGCCTTCGATGTTGACGATGCGGACGTTGCTTGTGGGAACCACGCCTCCCTGGTAGATGCGGAAGCTGTACTTTTGTTCGGCATCGCCGCGGTCAAAGAAGTTTATCGTTACCGGCAGGTTCCGCCGGATGATGTTGTTGGCGGTCTGCTCTATCCTCTGCACCTCTTCTTTTGACAGCGAAGAGTGGTGGGTTATGTCCAACCTTGCATAGCCCTCCTCTTTGAAGGCAGAGTTCTGCCAGACCCATGAACCCAGGTTGTTTCTGGCCGATGAATTCAGGACGTGGGTTGCCGTGTGGTGCTTGGTGACAAGGTCGCGCCTCCTGCTGTTGACAACGCCTTTGACCACCTGGCCATCGACGATGCTGCCGCCCTCTATCCTGTGGACAACTACGTCAGCCTGCTTGGTAACCTCGACTACCTTAACGCCGGATAGCTCGCCGGTGTCCGGCTCTTGGCCGCCGCCCCGCGGGTAAAATGCAGTTTGGTCAAGCACGACATGCTTGCCGTCAACAACTCGAAGGACCTTGGCTTCAAACTCCCGGATGGATTCGTCCTCGTAGAACAAGAGCCTTGTTGCTGGCAGCCCCCCAAGGCCGCGTATTGGCTTGCTGGCCGGGCCAGCCGCAGCCTGGCTTGTATGCAGCTCTGCAAGTTTGGTGTAAAAGGTCGCCGGCACGCTGGCAATGACGCCCTGCTCGACAAGAAAGTCCGGTGTGATTCCGTCGGATTCGTAAAGCCGGATAAGGTCTGTAACCGACAGACTGCCTGCCTGTTTGGCCTTTAGCGAAGCCGAGATGGTGTTCATCCGCTCCCGCGAACCGACGTAGCGGCTTGACTCCAGCTGCAGGATTGTTCTGACGTCCTGACGCCGGTCTTCCAGCTCTGGGTACATGGCCCGCAGATAATCAATGTGCATGTCTGCGATATCCTCGAGTTTGATCTTCCAGCCCAGCCTCTCGATTATGGATAACGCGCGTCGCAGTATCACACGGAGGTTGTAGCCTCCCCCCACGTTGGATGGAAGTGCACCATCAGAGATAGCAAACAGCAAGGTTCTGACATGGTCGGCTATGGTGTACACTGCCTCATGCGGCGCCACCATCTTTGCCAGCTGATCGTGGGGCATCCCCAGTTCCCGGGCAATGAGCATCTTGAGCTCCTTGACGTTTCCGTTGGTTGTCTCCAGTTTTGAAGAGACCGCGCCGAAATACTTTGACAGGATATCAGAGTTCCTCTCAGTTCCGGTCATGTCAAGCATCCTGTCCACCACCGGTCCGAAGCAGCAGTCGTAGCTGGTAGGAGTGCCCATGGTGATCCAGGAGAACCGCTCAAGGCCGGCGCCCATGTCGATTATCTTGTTTGGCATCACGCGGTAGTTGTTTTCATCGCCTTCAAACTCTGTAAAGACGGCGTTGCCAAGTTCAAGCCCCCTGACGAAATATTCAAGCGAGTATCCAAATGCGCCGGCCCCCATCCAGACGTCTTCTACAAACGTTATCTCCTCTGGCCGGATTCCAAGGCCTTTCGTGAGCATGCCGTAGTCCAGCTCTATGCACCGGTCCTTCCAGTAGCCGCCGGGTGCATCGGCATTGCATGTCTGGCCGATCATGCAAAATCCTGTGTAGTGCCGGCCGCTCAGGCCCACGTTTTCAATGTCGTTGAAGCGAAGGCACATCTGCGGCACTATTAGCGGGTTTGCAGGAAGCTCAAAGACAACCTGGTTGCCCACAACCCGCTGAAAATCAACTATGGAGGCTATAGTAAAGTATAGATCGTCTCTCCAGCGGCAGACGACGGGGTACCTCCGGACTATTTCATGCCCGTTCTGTGAAAAGAAATCCTTTGTCTCCTTCCATGCGTTTACATAGTCCAGCCTCTTGCTTGTAGGCGGGTTTCCGATAAATCCATAATCTTCGTGGTCCGGGCATAACTGCCGGTCAGTCAGCGTCCAGAAGTGCTTTCCGCACATGCTGCATTTCCGTCTTTGAAAGCCCACTCTGTCAAATAGGCTGACCCGGTAATACCTGTCAGGGTCAGACGAAAAAAGAGTGGTCAGTTCCTTCTTTCCCAATTGGCTTTGCTGTTATTGCAGAGTACCGTATTAATGCTTTCGTAAGAGTCAGGATCTGGCCAGCGACGATTCTATGAACTTGATGTAGGCTTCCTTTGGAGCAGCCCCGATTGTGCGGTTAATTTCCTTGCCGCCATTGAACAGCAGAAGCGAGGGTATAGACCTGATGCCGTACTTCATGGCAATCTCCTGGTTCTCGTCCACGTTGAGCTTGGCCACCTTGACCTTTCCGGCCATCACCTTTGCTATCTGCTCGACGGCAGGCCCCACCATGCGACAGGGGCCGCACCATTCGGCCCAAAAGTCCACTAAGACGGGCAAGTCAGATTTTAAAACTTCAGATTCCCATGTCTTGGTAGTGATATGGGTAACAGCGTTGTTGTTTTCCATGCGCAAGTCTTGGATAAAACGGTATTTTAATTATCAGCCGAATCTGCCGGTAAGCCCCAGCGTAACGTATTCTGATGCCAGTTTTATTACAAAGGCTATTCCGCCGACTGCGGCAAGGCCAAGCAATACAAGCCGGAGATGCTGTGTGTAGTCATCCCTGCTGGTCTTTTTGGCAAGCCTCAGCGTCTGGATGATCTCATTGATTTTACGCTCGACTATCGACAACTTCCTTGACTGAAGACGTTTATAGGTTATATAAAATATCGGTTTCGCTGCCTCTAACACAAAGATGATTCATGCAGAACCGCGCTAAGGGTTTGTTTAACGCGATATATTCTGCACGGTATAGACGGGTTCTTTCTCGGTCCTTTGCATCTCTACAAAGGTTTCCGTGTTTTGTATGCCCTCTATCTTGCCGATACGCTCTATCACCACGTTGTGAAGCTCTTCAAGCGAGTGTGCGCTTACGGTCACTATCATGTCAAACCTGCCGGTGACTTCCGAGACTGACCGGACTTCTGGAATCCTGATGAGCTCGTTTTGTATGGGCTCTTTGAGCTTGGGGTCGCGGTTTATACCAACGGTGGCCTTGACGTTTATCCCAAGCATGCCCTCGTTGACTATGACTGTAAACTTTTTTACGAGGCTTCGCTTGGACAGACGCTTTATCCTGCTGTAAAGGACGGAGGCATTGACATTCAGCTTTTTACTCAATCGCGGTACAGATATGCTTGCATCCTTTGTAAGTTCGGACAAAATTCTCATATCGAGCTCATCAAACTTGTGCAATTTATCTACCCTTTCTATGCTTATGAGTATGCGTTAATAAATGTAATTCTCAGGGAAATGGCTCATTAAAAAGTAATTACTTTGCGATGTTCAACTTGAATTCTGAAGAACTTTTCACTTGATGGAACAGAATGCATTGGTCAATCTCAAGGACATAACAACAAAAAATAGTGGTTGGTTATTGGACTTTATACTTTTGTAGCTCGTTGTAGCTGATTTTCAGAAAGACTTCTGCACCGTTAAATCCTTCCACCTCATCTTTTGGTACCTTGTATTCGCGACTGGCGCCCTTGTATATGGTAAAGGTGTCTCCTGCTTCTGAAATTATGTTTCCCACATCATAGTTGTCGCTGGACCGCACGTTCTTGTGCATGACTCGTTCCCAATTAAGGATCGCTGGTTCAGACATTACGGTCAATTCTACGTATGTCGAACTAATATTTAAAAAATACGCTCACTTGAGCGGATCATTGCATAATCTACCAACAAACAAACAATCACATACTGGAATTCAATCTATATTGTAAAAACTCTATGTTTTTTGATTTTTCAAGTTTGGTTGCAGCAGTACCTTGGTGCTCTGGCTTCACAAGACAGAATCAGGTATTCCATAAAATTCTGTACAACCCGATCAGTACAATTAATCTTCACGGCACAATGTTTTAAAAAATCTGATGACAAGTGTTCATATCGAAATAGCGCATCAGTCCTTCAGAACAAGATCATACTTCCTGCGTTCTGTTTTTTGACGCAGTTATGAGAAGGTTCGTGAGAGGTCCTGCCCCGACCAGCCCGCTGACTTGCAAGGAAGAGACAGGTCTAGGTTCAGGGAGGACCCTCATCTCCTGCAGCCAGAGAGGCAGACATAACCAACAAGTGTACAAAGCATGGCAAAAGATCAGCTGGTAGCCGATCTCGCTTTAAAGAAAGGGGCCTGTCCCTCAAAGAGCTATGCCTCCAGTATGAGGGACAGGGGTGCCCTAAACTCCGCGGACCGTATCCACGGCAGCATTGCTATCGTTAAAATAATTTTAAAGAGTTAGGCATCCCCCAAGACGGCGCGCGTCTTCTGCATGTGAGCAGGATGAAGGACCTTTATATCCATGTCAGTGGTGCATGGGTAAACATCGAGCATGCAAACTTGTACCATTTGAAAACATGATTTTGTTGCAGAATTTTGGGACTTGTTACCTGCTCTTTTGCTGTATTATTCGCGACAGGGTCGCAACTAATATATAATTTACAAATCAGAATTTTGAACAAGAATGTTTGGAAGGAGCGGGATAAAGGCCGGCGAGTTTGTATTTTGCGTTCAAAAAGATGGTGATTATAACAGACTTGTGGTAGGCAGGGTGCAGTCTGTGAATGGCAGCAGGATTCATGTGGCTGGCACATACATCAAGCCAGCAGGCCTTATAGAACGCATCAAGGCTGGCAGGGCAGGTGAGCGCTCCAAGCAGGTACTGGCAAATCCTGACCCCAACAACTGTATATTTATGCTCATAGATAGGGTCGAGACCGGCGTGTTCAATGCAGAGGTTGACCAGTCAGCCGACCGTGTGATATGGATAAACGAAAACCGGTACCTGGTTTTGGACGGCTGGATAAAGGAGAACTTTCCAGACATCTTTGCTGCAACGCTGACGGCCAGGACGGAAGAGGAAAGGATGCAAGCACGCTCAACGCTTCTGGAGAAGATGAACTCGCTGTACGAACGGGACTTGAAGGAGCATGTATACGCGGTTGCAAGAAGCACAAAGATACTTTAAACGCAAGAAATAAGTTTGAGTTGCGCAAATGCAGATTGTGTCGTTCTTCGGCCCCCCGAACCCCGGTGCGAATTTTGATAAACGCAAGTATGAACATTTGACTATGGCCATACGCCAGACAGTGCTTGAGCGAGCCCACAACCGCTGCCAGAAATGCTCGACCAAGTTCAGCCCAAGCATCCAGCCGCAATTTGAGCACATAAACGGAAACCGCAAGGACAACAGGCCTTCAAACCTGCATGCGCTCTGTCCGCAGTGCTTCAAAGCTGTGGAAGAAAAAGAGAACAGAAAGGGCTTGATGGGCAACCTGAAAACGGCGTTTAATCGCCTTCCCGTGGATTTCAAGAAGTAAGCCGTTGCCGGTTTCATAACACCGCTATCATAAGGTGGTCCGTCAAAAAAGCAAAATAAGCGTGGCAAAAAGTCTAGCGGATAATGAATAAGAAAGTATTGTACCTATCCATGATGGTTGCGGTGCTGCTTGCCAGTGCCGTGGCTTCTACAGTAGTCATCGCAGAAGCAGCAAAGAACAAGCATCACGGCAAGCCGGACGTATTTACGCGCAGAATAACGGAATCCTTTGCAGAGCAATCGGCGTCGCACGATGCTGAAAACCATGCCTCGCATCAGGCAATGTACTTTGTGCACCCTGTTGAAGGAAAAGTCTACGACGGCAGGATCACGTTCAGCTCCTCAAAAGCTGTGGACATTCTGGTATACCATGATGTGACTGGCGCCGATACCACCGGCCTGACGGTTCACAAAGTCGATGGAAGAAGTTATGCTGTCACCGTGCTGATGAAGGATGTTACGTCTGGGACTGTAGACTTTGTTGGAGCCGGAATACTTGCGCACACCGCCGCTTCAGACCCGTTCACGGTCGCAGCATCGGTAAATGCGATAGGCTGGAACGACCAGGCACACCTGCCTAACCAGTAAATCCTCACCTTTTCTTTTTTATTCATGCATGCAGAACAGGCGTGGGATTCGAACCCACGGGTCCTTGCGGACATGGAATTAGCTGCACGCAAGGGCGGTTTTGTAAGGAATCGTTCTGGTAGACTTTAAAAACACCAGAGAATCTTCCTGAACTTGACTATGAGGAGTATGAACAGACCGGTCGTGGCAACCAACTTTGACGGTAGGCTGGAGATATTCTACTGGGGAGGGCCGTACAGCGGGTTTTTGCACAAACGACAACTCTCTCCCGGCGCAGACGAGTGGTCCGACTGGAAGACGCTTGGAACCGGCATGAAGAGTCACCCGGCGATAGCCAAGGAATCTTCTGGCAGGCTGGCGATTTTCATGCTGAACAGCGAGCGAAAACTGGTGTGCAAGAGGCAGCAATCGCTTGGAAGTGAAGAATATACCGACTGGACGGTCCTGAGCAACACCACGATGAAAAGTTCGCCGGCCGCAGCCGTAAATAGCGATGAGCGGATAGAGGTTTTTTGCATAGGCGATGACGAAAACGTGCATCACCTGTGGCAGACAAGTGCAGGCGATGCCACCAGCGGCAACTGGTCTTCGTGGACCGCATTCAATAGCTCCAACATGAAGTTTGAAAGCGATCCATTCACAATTCCCAACGGAAACGGCACGATAGAACTCTATGTGGTGCGCAAGGACTCCACAGTAACTAACAAGCGCATAATGAAAAAATTCCAGCTTGGGCCTGACGATTACCTTTACAGTTCCGACGGAGGATGGTCCTATTGGAGCATGCTTGGAGTGTATGCCTACAATTACCCACTAGTCGAGCTCTCCACCGTTGCAAATGCCACTGCCATTGCAGCTATACGGAATAAGGACAACAGGATAGAGACTTTTGTTAGAGGCAAGAACAGCGAGATCTGGCATGTGTGGCAGGAGCACATGAATGCTGGAGACCATCATAGCGACTATTCCAACTGGCACACGCTTGGCGGTGAATTTGTAGGCAACCCTGCTGTCGGCAAGAACAGGGACGGCAGGCTGGAGGTTTTTGCCCGCGGCAAGGACGGCAAGATGTACCACAGGTGGCAAAAGACTGCAAACGGCCCGGCGTGGGAGGCCACCTGGCACAGCATGGGTGGCACTGGCCTGAAAAGCGATCCGGCCATCGGCTACCACAGCAACAAGACGCTGGAGGTGTTTTGCTGGGGAGGCGACGATAGGCTATGGCACCGTAGGCAGACGACTCCCAACGGCGGATGGGGAGAATGGAAAAAGGAGTCAAGATAAAGGCGCGGGGAGTGGGATTCGAACCCACGGGTCCTTGCGGACATGGGATTAGCAATCCCACGCCCTACCAGGCTAGGCGACCCCCGCCCAAGTGCAGTTGTGACCCACATTATATTAATCAAACTTGCAATTTTTCGTAACCGTCGATGGAAAGGCTGGTTGTAAAATTTGTAGCCTTTGCGTTAAAAAGATTATAAAATAGTGATACACGCATATACTATCTTTGAACCTTAAGGAAGCCAACGAGATCTTTAGGCGCGCCATCATCAAGGCATACTTTGAGCCGCAGCTGCTCAAGATGGATTACCGCAAGTCCAGCGTAAAGCATCCGGTGATCACCGATGACGGCCTTACTCTTGACAATTTGTTACATCTTTACTTTGACATGTCCACCGGAAACGATTACCCAGATGGAGACGAATGGTTCACGGTGGAATACATCTTCCCCTACAGCATCAAGCTTCCAGACAACCTCAAGGGTCCGGACTACTTTACAACGCTGGTAGTATCTGAGGGCAAGCACTTCTGGCGCCACCGCGAGCTTGTCAGGTTCAAGTACGGAAAATCCAAAAAGCTGACCGAGTCCATAGAGTTTCTGGACAAGAAATACAAGGAACTGTCCAAATCACTGCACGACTCCTCGGTGGTTAACCAGCTTGATTGATCACTTGGCGGCTTTCCACTCGTCGTTTTTGAAGACATAGTTGATGTCGTTGGCCTTGGTCATGTCAGGACTCCACTTGAATCCGGCATCGTTGTAGGAATACCATATTTCTTGTGCATTATCCGGAACAGTTTTCAGCTGCATAGAAACAATGTCAACCAGGTACTCGAGTTTTTCCAGTCCCATTTCAAACTGCCTGTCGCCGCGGGACAGGAGCGGAAAGACCAGCGCTGTTTGGGTGTTTGAAAACCCAGCAAACCGCAGGTAGGTCTTGACGCCCTTCTTTCCGCGTCTGTGCTTCATGTCTTTTAGTATGCCTTTGATCTTGAACCAGTTTTCCATGGTAAAAGTCTCAAAGAATTGTTCTCCGTATGGCAGCGGAAAGCTGATCTCCACCATGCTCACATACTGAGGATCGTCTGCAGGGACTTCTTGGTCATTAACCTCGAAGGCCCGGCCAAGCGTGCTGTAAAGGGTTTCTATCTCCCATGGCGATATGCCGTAATATCGAAAGATTGCTTGAGCCTCTTCCAGATGCGATCGAAGGTATTTTCGCAAAAAGAAATAAAGCCTTTGCTAAAGGATCCCGGTGAATTTCAACAGATAGATTATCGACAGGGTGGTTGCGTATCCTATCATGTGCTTCCACGATATCGGCGGGAGCGTCGGGGCTTCAAGCTTTATCTCGTGGTTGTCTATGACCCGCGTTATGTAATCGCGGAGTTTGGCGTTCCATATCCTGTACTCTATCTTGTGTTTGCTTAGAATCGACTCGATCTCGTAAATGACGGGGGACCTTACTGAGCGAATATGCTGTATGTATTTTCTAGAGATCTCGACTTCGGCCTGTATGGCGATAAGGCCCTGCATGTCAAAGAGTCTCACATGCATCTCCCAAGGCTTGGTCAGCCTCTTGGCTAGCCCGCAGCCTATCTGGTTGGGCTTCTTGTTCTCCAGCTTGACCATATGGAACCCCTCCTTTAGAAGGGCATGGACGATCTCGTCCTTTTTTGTCTTGACCATCAGGCTCAGGTGGTCCAGCTCGACTTCCTCGCGGCGGATAAGATCCTGAAATCCCATCACGAATCTTACCGTGCGCGGATAGCTGGTAAGGAATTCCGACATTGTAAGGTTAATTGATGCACCCAGAAAGGAGTATTAAAAGTGTATGTAAAGGCAGGAAGCCACGTCTGGTTAAATTATTTAGATTTCTTCTTGAAGGCCCCGAAGGTAGATATCCTGTCCCGGGTCGACGGCCATGTCCCGCCAGGACAGCTTCCTGTCAGTCCAGACCACCTGCGCCCCCCTTACCACGGCGGCGGGAGTGGATTCGTTGCTTTCACCCATGGCGGCCACGCCCATCGTGGCAAGGGCATCGGCCACAGCCTTGAATGTCACCCGCAGCACGTTTCCAAAGAGGTCTTTCTTTCCCCGCTGGTCTTCTACGGGCTCAAATCCGGAGCAGGCGATGGCGATGCCGGTAGTACCTATCCTTGTTGGCATCAGCCGGCTGTCTGCAATGACTATGCCAACCCGGATGCCAAGATGTACTAGGAATTTCTGCCGCAGCCTGTCGGCAGTTCCAAAGGGATCGCGGGGATACAGTATTGCCTGCCCCGCCGGCACGTTGGACTTGTCAATCCCGGCGTTGGGGGCGACCATCCCCCCTCGCATAGCCAAAAGAAAGCCGGGAACTCCCTTGATTATAAAGTCGGACTCTCTTATCACAAGCTCGGCAAGCTTGTCATCGATGTGACAGCTTTTTGCAAGCAGCTTGGCCTTTTTTCCGGGGCGCACGCTGTCCAGATTAACGACAGAACCCTCGCTCATGGATACGAACTTGCTTGACACGACTATGATGTCGCCGTCTTTAAAACGGAAATTCCGCAGGCTTGCAAAGAGATCAAACCTGCCACGCTTGACGTCTATATGTATGGGTAGGATCTCCAAGCAGCATGATCATTGCTGGCGGCCTTTTTGATGCTTTCTCCAAAGGTTTTAATCCGTCAGAGAGGCATATTTCCCGACAGTGATCTCTTTTTGGCAATGACAATTACAGAGAAAATACTTGCCGGCGCCTCGGGCAGGCAGACGGTATCTGCCGGCGACGTGGTGTTCGCCAAGGTCGACAAGGTCATGATGCACGACGTTTCCGGCCCCGGAGTCATCAAAGTGTTCAGCGAATGGGAAAAGAAAGGCCTCAAGCTTGAACGAATCTGGAACCCGGACAAGGTGTGGGTTACTGAAGACCATTTCGTCCCGGCAGCTGACAGGGTATCTGCAGAAAACGTGATCACGCTGTCCAACTTTACCAAGAAGTACGGCATCAAAAGGCACTTCAAGTACGGCCTTGGCCAGTACGGAATCTGTCACACCCTTTCTCACGAGGAAGCCATGGTCCTCCCAGGCGAGGTGTACGTCGGCGGAGACTCGCATACCAACACAACCGGGGCGATGGGAGCCTTTGCCGCAGGGCTTGGGCACACAGACGTGGCTTACGTGCTCATGAACGGCCAGATCTGGTTCAAGGTCCCGGAAACCATGCTCTTCAAGATCGAAGGCAACAAGCCGGATCACATCATGGCCAAGGACATCATACTAAAGATCATAGGCGACATTGGCACGGACGGCGCAAACTACAAGGCGATGCAGTTTGCAGGAAGCGTCGTCAAGAAACTTTCCATGGAGGAGCGCCTGACACTTACCAACATGACTACCGAGGCTGGGGCAAAGAACGGCATCATCGAGCCAGACGAGACAACCTACGCTTATCTGCGCGAAAGGACTGATGCGCAGTACTCACCGGTCCACGGGGACGAGGGTGCGCAGTACTCCGAGGTCTTTACCTATGAAATAGACAAGCTGGAGCCGACGGTTGCCAAGCCGTTCTCGCCGGGCAACATCTCTGTGGCAAGGGAGCTCCAGTCCACGGAGCTGGACAAGGCATACATCGGCTCTTGCACCGGCGCCAAGCTTGAAGACCTGAGGGCTGCTGCAAAGATATTGAAAGGCAAGAAGGTCAAGATACGCACAGAAGTCTTGCCTGCTGCCCAGTCAATATACATGAAAGCAATGAAGGAAGGCTTGATAAGCATATTCATGGAAGCCGGCGCAGTGGTAGGCCCGCCAACCTGCGGGGCGTGCTGCGGAGCTCACATGGGCATACTGGGCAAGGGCGAGGTCTGCATCAGCACCACCAACAGAAACTTCCCCGGCAGGATGGGCCATGTTGAATCCCAGACGTACCTCGCTTCACCGGTAGTCGTAGCGGCTTCTGCCGTCACTGGCAAGATAACCGATCCAAGGGATGTGAGAAATTGAACAAGATAATTAGAGGCAAGGTCCACAAGTACGACAGAAACAACATAGACACGGACGTGATTATCCCCGGTCCGTACCTAAAGATCCATGACCACAAGGAGTTGGCCAAGCACGCCATGGAAGGCATCGACCCGAAGTTTCCAGAAAAGGTGTCTCAGGGCGATTTCCTTGTAGCCGGCAGCAACTTTGGTTGCGGCTCAAGCAGGGAGCATGCCCCCATTGCCCTGTCCCAGACAGGGATAAGGGCCATTCTCGCCCCCACCTTTGCAAGGATCTTTTACCGAAACGCCGTCGACGGAGGGTACCTTTTGCCCATAGAAATAGACGAATCAACGGTCAAAAAGATCTCCGACAAGGACGAGCTTGAGATCGATCTTGCGCAAAACAAGATCACGAACCTGACCAGGGGCGAGCAGTACTCCATGAAGCCGTTTCCAGAACTGATTGCCAAGATAGTCGAAGCTGGCGGCCTGATGAAGTACAAGCCGGGCTCCTGACGATGACAAGAAAGGGCAGGCTGCAGGAGATCTTTAGCAAGGCATTGTATGCCGACGACCCATCCCTTTATTTTGTTAGTTATCGAGATTTTGAGAACGTAGTTGAAGTCCCCCTTCAGGAATTTCTCTGGCTGTCGGAAAACTTTACGGTGATACCGCAGAGCAGAATAGTCAAGATAAGAAGGGAAGGCTTGACACTGTACCGCAAGGCAGGCTTTTAGCTTTCAAGCACCCAGCCTTCTGGAAGCATCGCTTTTCTGTCCTTTCCTGTTGCAGTGGCGTACCTCCATACGTGCAGGCCCCGCTCCGCCTTTACCGTGGCTTTGATCCTGGATAGCGATTCCAGCTCCTGCTGCAGCCCCTCTACATCTGCAGTATTGGTAGAAAACTTGCTGCAAAACTGGCAGTGGGGATCAAGCGTTGCCTGCTTGTCATCGTCGTCAATCACGGGGTAGGCGCGGCAGGCAAGGGGCCTGTCGGCGTAGATCCTGCATTTAAGGCCGCCATGCGGCGCAAGTTCATCAATTGCAAGGAACGGGCAGAGATCGCCGTCCTGGTTCTTGCCCATCATCTGGTAGGCTATTACCTGTTCTGGACTTTGCGCACCGACGGCCAGACGCGGTATGATCTTGAGGTTGATCCCTTTTTCTGTTGCCAGCTTTTCAATCCTGCCCTTTTCCTCAGGAAGTATCAGCACGCCTATCTTGCCAAACTCTACCGACGGATAATATTCACGATATATGCAGCAATCAGAGCAGCCATGGACGCAGCTGAACTTTACTGCCGGTTTTCCTGAATGCATTGCCATTCCACGCTGTCAGGTGAGAGGTCCGACAACTGCAAAAACGATATGTCATACACGGACTTGAACTTTTTGAGAATTTCAAGATCGTATTTTTTGATTGTCCCGTCCTTTTCCTTCTTTTTTGGATTTGTGTTTTCCTTGTAAATTCCAAAACGCAGTATGGCCTTTTTCTCGTAGCCTGCTTTGAAGCGTTTGTAGTTTTCCGAGATCTGCACCTTCTTTACAAAGCCAGAATTGTCCTTGGTATAGTTGGAGCCACCGTAGAGTATGAACCAGTAGGTATCACCCTCCTCGACGAACCGGAGTTTTATCTGATCGTCAGGCCACCAGTCCACAGTCTTTTTCCACAACTTGTAGGCAGCCATCTTGTCTTGGAAAAGCGGGAAGACATTCATGAACACGTCGTGGTAGCGGTACCCAACTCCCACAAAATCCTTGATCCATGTGATCGGCTTGCTCACTGACAGACAAGACTGGACCATAGCTGGTATAAAAGTCAAGGTACAATGACAACTAACAAGCGCACGCAATACTTATTACAGCCAGTGCCATCACATTATACGATGGTGTCCTACCGCAACAGCGTCAAGATAGTGGGGGATGTGCTGCGCATTGCGGACGAGTCGGGATTAAGTGGCGTCAACGTCACCGCGCTTTTACGAAAGGCCAATCTTTCCTACGGCAGGTTGGCGGCAATTGCAGGCAACCTGATAAATGCAGGTCTGATAAACGAGCAGGAGCAGGAAGGTCAGAGAATATACGTGATCACCTCACGGGGCAAAGATTACCTTCAAAGGTACCAGCAGTTTGCCGAAGTAGCAAACTCGTTTGGTTTGAACCTCTAGAACGAACAGCGCTTAGTTTGGTTTTTCGACGGCCTCTATGTGGCATTCGTGTCCACGGTGTTCTTTGTCCAGCTGCTGGGCTTCTTCACCGGTGATCGGAAACCTTTCATTGAGAAGATGCTCTTCTCCTTGCTTTTCCAGAAGAACCTTCTTGCATGTGTCGCATATCAGTTGTAGCGTTATTATGCCCATCTTGATACACTGAATTACTGGATGATATTTAGATATTCTGAAAAGCAAACAGTAGGTTTTTAATGGATCGCTGGTTACTTGTGGCCTGAACGATGCAGAAAAACCAGCAGCTTGACGAGACAGACAAGAAGCTGTTGAATGACATTCAGTGGGTTTTCCCTCTTGTTGACAGGCCGTTCCTTGAGATCGGAAGCAAGCATGGCATCTCCGAAGAGCAAGTCATGCGCAGGATAAAGTCCATGAAGGAGATGGGCCTGATAAGGCAGATAAGCGCCATCTTTGACACAAGGCGCCTTGGCTACAAGAGTGCGCTTATTGCATTTGCAATAAAACCAGACAAGTTGGACCAGGTAGCTGAAAAGATCAATGAGCATCCCGGTGTGAGTCACAATTATGAGCGGAACCATGAATACAATATGTGGTTCACCCTTGCAGTCCCGCCGGATGCAGACATGAAGCAGGACCTTGACAGGATGGCCTCCCTTGACGGTGTCGTAAAATACAGGCTGCTTCCCACCCTGAAAATGTACAAGATAGGCGTCAGGCTGGACATGGTCAACGACGACCAGCAGAAACTAAAGCCCACCGATGAGGTCAAGGAGATGAACTCTGAAAAGCTGGACGTAACTGAGCGCGATAAGGAATTCATCAGGGAGCTGCAAAAAGATCTGGACATCGTCCCCGAACCGTTCAAGGCAATGGCAGACAGCCTTGGTATTTCAACAAAGGAACTTTTCGACAAGGCCAAGGAATACGAGCAAAGCGGCCTGATGCGCAGGTTTGCCGCAATACTGCGCCACCGCGATGCTGGTTTTGTCGCAAACGGCATGGTGGTCTGGAATGTGCCAGAAAACAAAGTCGACGAGGTAGGCTTCAAGCTTGCAGCGTTTCCGCAGGTGAGCCACTGCTACAGGAGGCCTGTGTACCCGGACTGGCAGTACAACGTGTTTAGCATGGTTCATGCACGAACGCTAGAGGCGGCAGAAAAGATCGCCGCAGAGATGTCAGAGTCAGTCGGCATCAAGGACTATAGGATACTTTTCAGTTCCCGGGAGTTCAAAAAAGAACGCGTCAAGTACTTTGTCTAGCTTGTAGCGATGGGCTGGACGAAAAAGTTCTTTTCGTACATTTCTTCTACTTGCTTTGCTTCTGCCCTGTTTAGATAATTGCCGTCTGAGATTGCTGCAAACATCTCGATCTCCTCAATGCTTACCATGGTTGGCAAGACTACAGAGATCTCTGGCTGTGAGAGGATGAACTTGATGGCCAGCTCGGTAATGTTCCATCCTTTGCTGTTTGCAACTGGCTTCATGTTTTCAATCTTTTGCATGGCTTCGAGTATAAACTCGCGCTTTCTAAAGCTGCGGTGGTCGTTCCTGTCAAAGTTTGTTTCGGCATTAACCTTGCCGGTGAGCAGGCCGGAAGCATCTGGAACTCGGACCATTATGCCCACGTTCTTTTGCGCGGCGGCCTTGATAAAGTCGCGACCGGGGTCCTGCTCAAGGAGGTTGTATACCGTCTGCAGGCACGTGATGTTTCGGCTGTTTATCGCCAGCAGACCTTCGTCCTTCCAGCCTATGGCCGGCCCAAGGGCCGCGCCGTGGCTTTTGATGACGCCCTTGCTGACAAGGCTGTCAAGTTCTTCAAAAAGCCTGTCATTTTTGATGGCATCCATCTTTGGATTGTGGAGGCTGTAAACATCAACGAAGTCGGTTTCCAGCCTTTCCAGGCTTTGCTTAAGCGCAAACTGCAGAAAATCGGGATTGTGTTTTTGTGGGAGCTCCCTGTGCCCCACCTGCTGGGCATCATATATGTCATAACCCCATTTTGTGGAATACACCACCTCGTTTCGCATGTCCTTAAATGCACGGGCCAGAAGTTTCTCGCTCCTGCCCTTGCCGTACATGTCTGCCGTTTCGTAGAAATTTATTCCAAGGTCGTACGCGCGTTTTAGCATCCTGATGGCTTCATCGTCCTCGATCTTGCCCCACCAGTCAAGGCCGATGGTCCAAGCGCCAAACCCGATCTCGCTGACCTTGATGCCGCTCTTGCCAAGGGTTCGATATTTCATGACAAGACCTCCATCACTTCTGATGAAATCCTGCTAAAAGCTGCATCGTCTATGGCTGGCCTGCCTCCCGCCGCCTGGATGTCCAAGGGAATCCATGACTTGCATCCAGCCCATTCCGGCATCACATCAACCTGTACAGGGTTATCCAGTTTGTAAACTCGTAACAGTATGGCACTCATTGGTTTACTGGGGTTATAATTCAGCCGCGCATTAACATAGCTTTCGTTCCAGACATGGTATTTTTCCAGCTTTTTGAGCACGGATCTGTCGTTTATCTCCCGGACATGAACCACCTCTGCGTAGGAAGTCAGGGTATTCTGCGTTGCAGCCGGCTGGTTTTTCAGCACATCATCAAGTTTATCCTGGTAATCTGGCTGCAGGTGATCTTTTGATTGATGCTCAAAAGTAGGGAATAGTGCAAACCTGTCGTGCTTTACTTCAAAGCCCTGCCGGTACTCTAGGATGCCGCCTTTTCTCAGCAGGACAACCTGACGCCCATCCTCAAGGGCTTTGCAGACAACAGCCCATTCCTTAAGCGCCTGCATGATCCTAACCCAGACTCTTGATTATTTCGTCGATGGGCTTATTAACGCAAACGATCATGGGGGTGTCCCTTACAACGTACTTGCTTACCTGGGTCTCCCGAAGCGCCATTATCAGTTCCTGGAAAACCATAAGGTCCGTCGATTCAAAGGCCAGCATAAAGTCTTGGTCGTCTAGCCCAAACGAGGCAGTGGTGTTCAGCCTTACCTGTGGGAATCGTCTGCCAACCACGATGTGCTCTTCCATCATCTTCTTTCGCTCTTCAAACGGCAGCAGGTACCAGTCCCGCGACTTGACAAATGGATATACTATGACGTACTTGAGCGGCTGCTCGTCGGTCATAAAGCCGGGAGTAATCTTGCTTGAGTAGACGGACGGCCTTGCTGCTGACAGGAAAACATAGGACGGCGTCACGTATTTGCCAAAAACGGTGCTGTAGATCTTGGACGTCAGGATCTGGGTCTTTTCTACCGAGTCGGAGATCATCCAGATCATTAGATCCGCATCCTCCCGCAGACCTACGGTAGAATAGGTGCGCACCTTCATCTTGGTGTTGGCAACTTCAATCAGGCTGGCAAATTCTTTGGCCGCTTCCTCCTTTCCGATCTCGTTGAGCCATCGCCACTTTGGATCGACTTTGAAGAAAGAGAAATTGAGAAATGTCGGTGATGGTTTTTGCTGGTTGCTGTCGTTGGTAGCTTCCGACATCTAGCAGGGTGAGAATACAATACCCTATTTAAAATTAGGTGGCGGCGCGGCAGCTAATCCACTAACACAACGATATAATTATTATAAGATCATTGCGCCGCAGGAGCGGCATTTACCCTTTACACTGGATCATTGTATGTTCCGCATCAGAACATCGTTCTTCGAACTGCAATGTTGACCAGAATGAGGATTCCTTGCCAGTAAAGAAGGTGGATTTCGATCCTTGACAGGGACGGCAAAGCGCCTCAATGACATAGCATCGTCTATGAGGTCAATAATACCAAGTGGAAATAGGTTTAAGAATATCATACCCGTCGTACCATAAAGTGGCGTCCGACAGTTTTGATCCCCTTCCTGCGGAGCGGCTTTGCAACAGTAGTCCACCGTTCAACCCCATCAAGGGAGAAGGCCCACTTGGGAATCAGTCGGCAGGAAAGATGTTTTTTCATGGCAAGGACAAGAAGGAGCTCGTGACTCGGGTCCAGACTGCGCTGCAGGAGCTCGGAGAGGATCTAGGGCCAGCGGGAATAGATGGAATACTTGGGGATGCCACCGAGAAAGCCATTAAGAGATTTCAAGAAAAAAATAAGGACTTTGAAGGAAACCCTCTGGCAGTTGACGGGCTTGTGGGACCAGAGACCGCGGACGCACTGAACAGGGCAATGGTAGGCCGGCATTTTGACATTTATCAGACGCCAAAGGAAATAACAAATGGCGAGCTGATTGTTACCGCCACCCTCGAGGCCGCCAAAAAAGGGATTAGGCTTGACACGTCGGGGATACAATCCATTAAATTCCTTCTGGTGGATTTCAACATGTTCAAGGTCGCCTTGTTTGATGCTGATGGCGAGAGATTTTCACAATTTGAAGAAGCAAAGTACGAAGTTGTCGATGAAGATGACAAAGTGCTCGCTGAGGGTAACACAAAACCTCAGGAGGATATCATAGTCCTCACGACAGCGAGACCTACAAAAGCCCGACTCACTGTGGGTAGCGTCATTTACGAATTCCCGTTGAACCAGGCGACCTGATAGCTCCAGCTATTACTGCCTTCTAGTTCTTGTCTTGTTGCGTTCCGCAGCTTCTGACATGACCTTGGTTTCTTTGCTTGAAGATGCCAGATACTTCTTTACAACACTCTGCCACCACACCGTGTCAAGCGGATGAGATATGTAGAGATCAACTGCATTAAGCAGTTTCTTAAGACTGTCAGCCCCTCCGCCGGACTGGAGAAAGGCAATCTGAACACCATGTTTCTTTGAAATATTTTCCATGTTTGTCTTCGCAGCATCAGCCCTCTCCTTTGCCTCCTTGTCCAAAGACTCCACAGAATTTGATGAAGGCCCACTCACCTGCCCGGATATCACTTTCGTGCTGAATCCCGCGCTTTTCCACGCATCGTGCATGAGCCCCGTAAGATGCCGGTCTGCCTCTATAGCAAGCTCCCGGTGGAGCTCGAAGAATATCGACTCGTGTGAGGGAGGATGGTCCTTGCAAACCTCAGAATGAGAGGGAGGTAGTTCCTTAGGGTCCTTAACCCCGGGTACGACGTTTGGGTCGTTCTTTCTTGGAGACTTGGGGTCGTTCGGATCTGTTTTAGAAAGGTCGCCTTTTGTTGTTCTAGTCTGCAAAGACGTACTGGGAACCAGTAAATCTGCTTCTTCTACCATTCTTTTTATCAGTTCTTGTGTGTTCTCAGCAAGCTTGTCAAGCGCCGCTTCTTTGTCACTTGCAATCTTGCTTAAATCAAGTCCCAGCATGGAGACAATCAGCCTGATAATCAATTTTCTTATCTGAAATTTTAGAAAATCTCTGAATTTCTTTAGAAATGTATCAATTATATCAAGAGCTTGGGTAAGCGCAGCTCGCAATATCCCCTTAATTATGTCCAGCTTTAGCAGGTCCTTTATTGCATCCCGGAACTTGATGAGAACTTTGATAACTTTAAAAATTTGCAAGTATTGATCAAATGCCTCTTTTGATTTGGCCTGTTTTACCCTTGGAATGTCAACAGGTACTTTGACATCCAAAAGCGAGTCTGGAATCACCTTTTTCACAAGATCGCTTTCAATTAGATCTCTGATCTTCTTTGTCTCGATGGTCAAGATTGGAAAAGTAATCTCGGCATCATCCATACCCTGCAGAATAGTCTTGATGGCAAGACTAGACCGGCGAAGCTTGCTCTTTGCTATTATCTTGTCAACGGTAGACTCTTCGTTATTTTCAATGATTGTCAGCCATTCATCAATACTCTTGTTTATTGCTTCAAACAGCGGACCGATGATCGGTATCAGGACATGGATTATGCTAATCTTGGTGTCGAGGCTGCCAAAAGTACCGGTTGTTATGGCCTGCCTATCAAGCGAACCGATCAGCAAAGTGGCAGAGCCGCCGCCTGAAGGACCAGACGGAGGAAGTCCGGAGATTTCGAACAGCGTGTCTACCGGAAACTTGGAATTTATAGTGTTTGGTGATGACGGCTTGCCCCGCAGAGAAGAGTTGGCTGCCAAACCAAACTTGTTAGGGTTCATCATGATAAGATTGAGGACAACCTCGATATAGTTTGAATGAGCAAAATAATCTTCGATCCCATGCAGTCCTCTCCCAAAAAGCATCCTTCTCTCAGAGTCGCTTCCTGCAGAAAGCGAATCCTTGAAGCTTTTTTTCACCCATTCTGTTGTATTGAAAATATGTAAACCGAGCCTGTTAGGTCCTAGCTGATACAGCTTTGCCTCTTCTAATTGAAGTTTGTCTGTAATCCCGCTACCACTTAGCTGGCTTTTCCTCTCGCTATCGGGTGCAACATCCCCTGTGACAAACTCGTCGCCCGTCCGGACAAGCACGTCGCCCTTCAAAGTATAGCCACCGGGGTTGTCCATGTGCTCCTCAGGCTTGTATGCACCCAAATTCTTGGTAGTAACGAGATTCTGCCCCACTTGATCTCCCAATTCCAAAATAGCAAAAGCTTTCAGCAACGCGGTAAGGAGGGTGGTAGCGTTTTTTCCGCCAAGTGGACTCCCCGAAACACCTGCTTCTTTCTTAAAGTCCTTTACGGTATTGTAGACAATTGGTACAAACAGCTGGGAAAAATCCCTCATCCAGTTTCCCGCATAGGTCTCATAGGCAAGCCTCTGATCCTGACTAAGGTCGCTACTAAGCTTGTCAAAGTTCGCGCTTTGCAGGAGTTTTATTTCGTTTACTCCCCATGCAGTCATTTCTATATTTCTGTGGACACCGGCCTCTCCCATTGGATGTGTGCGTATACTATCGTACCTGCATTTAAGCGCGCATCCTCAATTGATCTGGAGCCTCCCCTCTACAGGGATACCTACAACCTGAAATGCATCTTATCTACTTGTAATGATTCGCACCCGACGTTGGATTATGCGATAGATAGTTCTAGCTCGCCCTGCTGCTTTGCAATTTTCGTAGTCCCATCGCTGTTGGTCTTTTTTGTCAACTTCTGGCCCGAAGCAAGCGTTACCCTGATTTCGATATCTGCAATGGGCTCGAAGTCCTTATCGAGGAGGAGCAACGGTAGGTTGCCGGGTGAAATTGGCTCCAGCAAGTTCTCAAATACTGATGGTCGCGTTTGCCCCTTCTCAGTAGCACCGGGCTTTTGGCGAGTTACGGTGGACACTTTAGAAATTGCTTCCAGCAAGTTACATATACTTTGCCACCAACGAAGCTGTCATGTTAAGCACCACTTGTAGCCGGTAGATTACAATCTAAATTCGATGCCATTTTTCGTGGCATTGTTATACATGAATACGAAGAGCCTTGTCCAGTTATGTACGTGTGATTGCATTCGCGTTTTATGCAGGGATAATAATTATCGAAATTCTCTGTCCTGTCCCTAAATTACTGCAGAGCTCCTTCTACAATGCTCTTATCATAGGGTGTATGCAATCGATGCTCCAATCCCAGACTGTAACATGCTTCAGGATATCATGTACCACGTCTGAATACACCGTACGTTTACCATAAAGCTGGATTAACCACCTGAGAAACGCTTTAGCTATCAGCATATTCCTGTGCCTTGAAATGTACACGCCCAATACGACTCTGCTGATTCCACAGCTATCCATAACCATACCTTGCTGCAGCCTATATGTACCTGGGTTTCGTCTACGAATACCTCCCTGACTGCATGTCTACATGGAATCTATCTGCCAGACCAGAATATTTTTGAACATATTTCCATATCGATGCGTGACTCCTCTTTACTACAGATTCCAAACATATGGCTGTCAACCTAAAACCCAACCTAAAATACAGGTGCAGACCCTACTGATTATAGCTTGGTATGTTCTAGTTCCCATGGGCAATGAAAAGATAGGATCCACGTTATAGATTAGCCTTAAGTTAATGGACTTGGTAGTTCGCAATAAATTGGTAAAATACGTCTTTCATTGTGCAATAGTATACGAAAAAAGTGATGGCTAGTTAAAAACAGGTGGCGGCGCTTTATTGATCACTACTTGTCTTCTAGCCCCAGCCAGCCGTAACCCTTGGCTTCAAGCTCTTCTGACAGCTCTTTGCCGCCGGACTTGATGACCTTGCCCTTGGCGACAACATGGACGTAGTCTAGCTTCTTTAGGTAGCGCAGGATCCTGGCATAGTGCGTTATGACAAGGACACCGGCTCCAGTATCGATAAGCTTGTTTATGGCCTCGGCCACGGCCTTGACGGCGTCGATATCCAGACCGGAGTCCGGTTCGTCTAAAATGGCGATGTTGGGCTTGAGCACCAGCATCTGCATCACCTCTGAGCGCTTTTTCTCGCCGCCGGAAAAGCCCTCGTTCAGGTATCGCCCCAGGAAGGATGGATCAAGGCCCACCGCGTCCAGGTTCTTCTTTACATACTCGTGGAATTCCCTGACGGTTAGAAAGACCTCGCGGTTCTGTTCTTCAGCAAGGGATTTGTTAAGCTGGTTGTATGCGTTTCTCAGAAAGTGACTGTAGCCCACACCGGAAATTTCAGTTGGATACTGGAATCCAAGGAAGATGCCCTTCCTTGCGCGAAGATCGGTAGAAAGTTCATTTATTGATTCACCTTTGACTAGTATCTGGCCAGAATCAAGGGTATATTTCGGATGACCCATTATCGCGTTTGCAAGCGTGCTCTTGCCAGAGCCGTTTGGGCCCATGATGGCATGGACTTCGCCCTTGTCAATACTCAGGTTGAGTCCTGAAAGGATCTCCTTTCCCTCTATGCTTACGTGCAGGTCTTTTACCTCTAAAAATGCCATTTGGGTAACCATTCATTCCAACTTTATATAAGTATTCTGGCTTAACGCCGTTATATTTCAAATATTCGCAAGGACGGCACTATTCGACGACTATGGTGCTGGTCATGTACGGGTGCACTATGCAGAAGTATGGGTGCTCGCCTGTTCCCAGCTCCGATGCAGGTATGCTGTATTCCTGGCCCATTTCAAGGATGCCGCTGTCGAAAAGCTGGCCGAAATCGGGGTCGTCAAAACCCGTGCCGCTGGTGGCGCTGTGAGGAGCAGAGTCCCTGTTGACCCAGGTTATCAGCGCGTCGCTAGACACCTTTGCCGGTTCAGGCCCGTAATCAGGGTTCCCTTGGGTTACAGCCCCCGCAAGTATATCTATTTTCACTACATTGCTGAACTTGGATTTATCCACCTCTGCTGCGACAGGCTTCTCTGTGATCGAACCGGCCACTGGAATATCCTTGCGGTATGGCGATTGCACTTCGCCGACCTTTGGCGTGGCTCCAACTATGAGCAAGTTGTATGCAATAAAACCGGTTATCGCTCCTAATACAAGCAGAACTGGAAAGGCAATGACTCCAGGTTTCCTCATGTTCAGCGCTAGTTCATTTGCACCTATATTAATTCCTTTTACAGATCAGGTTTGCAAATGTCATGCACTGCAATTAGTTTGGAATGACTTTTATTTTGGCGTTATTTACTCGGTAGACAGCTATTGACCAAACAAACTGGCAAGTGCGCCCTTTGCGGCGGAGACCTTGCATTCAAGTACAGGCCAATGCCCCAATGGAATGTATCTGGCTTTATCTGCAGCAAATGCTACAGCCAGAAGCTGTTGGAGCATTATATAACACCGGACAGGCAGAATATAACCAAAAAGTAGGAAAAGACTAAATACTAAATTTTGCATCCCTTTGATATGCCAACAGCGTACATCCTTGTGAACTGCACTCTGGGCTCCGAAGAGAAGATCATCGGCGAGATCGCAAAGCTTCCCGATGTCAAGGAAGTAAGGGGAACATACGGAGTTCACGACATTTTCGTCAAGGTCAAGTCCGAGAATACCGAGGCGATGAACCACACGATCACCAACAAGGTACGCAAGATACCAGGAATCACGTCCACCGTGACGCTGGTGGTGATCGAAGAGCAGGGCGGCAAGGGTTAACCGTTCTGAATCTCCTTCTTTCTATCCTCGGCCTTTATCCTTCGGATTTCGTAGGCTATTAGCCCGCTGCTCACCATGATTGTAGACCATCCAACAATTCCAACGATAAAGAAATGGTTGTAGTTCGGGAAAAATAGCGCGAGGCTTGCCAGCGCTGCGCCTATCCACCAGACAATGATAAGAGTGGCAAGGTGGTTGTATTTCATCCCCGCATGTCCTCGTCAAAGCCTCTGAACGATTTTAAGACCTTGCCGCACTTTTGACAGCGGCAGTACTCGACAAAATCGAAATCATCGTACTTGCGGTAGGCAAACGACTCCGGATGGTCGCAAAATATCTGCCTTATTCCAAACAATACCAAATCAGATACAGGGAAAGGGGTTCTTTACTATTTCGGCAGGGCTTGCTTTGATATAGAACCTGTTTTCAAGGATTTGCAAGGGGCCCGTAGCGTAGTCAGGATATCGCGGCGGTCTTCGGAACCGCAGGTCAAGGGATCGAAGCCCTTCGGGCCCGCTTGTATTTGTATAGGACCTATGTGCCTTTGATCCGCTTCATTACTACTCCAAACTCGTTCAGTGGCACTATCTTTACAGTGTTGTAGGAAGATATGCCAACCTCTATGCAGAACACCTCGATTTCATGCGCGCTCTCTGCTTCTAGAATTAATATCCACTGATGTTCCAGAACTGAAAAGTAAAAGCCAACAACTTTTGATATCTTGTGCTTGGCGGCTATTTCCTGTAGTTTGTCGTCTATCTGAATCAGTATGTCCTTGCTGGTCTTGTTGTTAAGAGGACATGATTCCGGGCTATGGACAGCAAAAACACCGAACAGCTGTTGCATAACCCCTCGTCATCACCCATGATATTTAACAGCTCTTGTCAGGGACAAATTCTTAAGTGCACGTAATAGAGTCTACGATCATGACAGAGAAGAAGGTTCAGCTTGTTTTTGGCGAAGAAGAAAAGGTTGCTACAAGGGGCGCGGGCAGCAAGACCATTGGCGCCTTTGCTGCAAGTATAGACCAGATAGCAGACTGGTTCAAGCAGTTCCAGATAGACTCCATCGAACTGTGGATCAGTGGTGGTGCAGAGACAGGAGAGGTCTTGAAGTTGTTCATCTCCGCAAAGGGGGAGGGTGGAATGAGGGTGGTCCTAAAGCCCAAGGGCGCCTGACTATATTTCGTTCTGGAAGTCCTTAGGCACCGTCGTCAGGGTTGATTCTATCTGGGCAGTACCTTTTACTCCCCACCTGACGTTCTGGGCATCATTTCCTATCTTGTCATAGATGGTGGCCAGATCATCGGAGTATTCCACTACAAACGGCCCTGAAATGTCCACAGATCCGTTTCCAAAAATTGCCGGCCTTCCGTTGGGAGGTATGTCCTCGTAGGATATGGTTTGCGGTCCAAGCAAGACGCCGTCTGCAAAGAGCTCGTATTCAATCTTGGATGTCGTGGCGGTCTGCTCTGTGGGGTTGGCAAGGGTAAATACCACCTTAAGGTCGATCTTCTCCTCATCTGCCTTAGTCACGCTTACCTTGGACAGGCGTACGTCTACTTTATTCAAGTCCGGCGCGGTCTGGGCAAATATAATAGGCAGCAGGATTATGGTGGCCGCGATAGCAGCTATGGCTCCGATCAGAATGATTCGGCGTGGACCTATGATCACTACAATTGCTGCTCCTAGAAGCGGATTAAAACCTTTCTGGCAGCATCGATAATATAATGCCAGAACGTGATTCAGGCGATGGCTGTTGCTGACGGCCTGGTCACTTGGGTGCATCTTATATGCGCCTCAATATGGGTCGGCGGCTCGATCTTTATAGCTGCGGTAGCCGTTCCGGTGCTTAGGTCTCATACCAAGTCAACAGAAGAGCTTGTCGGCCTGATGGTAAAGTTAGGCCGCCAGTTCAACAAGATAACCATGCCGGCGTTTGCCATCCTGATTGTCAGCGGCATATACAATTCCCGGGCATTCATCTCGCAGCCTGCGGCACTCCTTGATTCAGGCTACGGGATCCTGCTTCTTATCAAGATAATCCTGGTCCTTGCCACGGTAGGTGCGTACGTGGTCCACGTCAAGACTCTGAATGCAGAGATGGAACGCAAGATACTTTCCGGCAACGCCGGCAACCTCTACATACAGTCTGTCCGCTCCAAGATAATCCATCTTGGAAGGATCATCGTCATCCTGTCTGTCATCATATTGCTTATTGCAGCCCTACTTGACAGCGGGGGAGTCTAGTCCTCCGGTTATTGTTACCAGAAAGCCTTTTTCCAATGTCTGTATGTCGTATTTGCAGCCAACAATCCTGCTGGCGACTTCAAGGTTGGTCCGCAGATGCTCTGTAACTCGCGGTATCCTGTACCTTGATGTCCCATTGGCCAGGCTTAATGGCAGAACCAGCATGTCTGCAAGATGCGGATCTACGGCTGCGCCGGCCAGGCTGCTTTCAAGGAACCTCTCTGCCGCCTCCTGGCCCACGGCTTCTGCCCGCTTGCCTATCTCTCCGATGCTGTCGCCGCCGATGTACGGACCGCCGAATTCAGAAACAGAGTATACCAGTATTGAAGAGCCAGGAGACAAGGACTGCTCAAGCGACCTAGAATAATTGTGGCACCGTATGCCGTTCTTTTCCAGAACCAGCAGGGCAGAAGATACCTGCCTTTCTGCCACGTGTTTTGGCAGCATGCTGCATACACTGATGATTCTTGGCTCGACTAGTCTGCTGTTCAGGTACTCAACGGCGGCAGCAGTCTTGCAAGGCTCTATTACACAACGCACCCTGCCTCCGCCCTTGGGATAGTATCCTCTTTTTAAAACTTCAACAGAAAACTTGATTCCAGCTTCCTGGTAGGCGCGAGAGACAACACTTCCCACATAGTCGATGGTGGGACTTGCCTTGACATCGGTTCCGCCGGTGATCTCGATCTCGACGCCGTTGTTGGACAGCGATACTGCCGGCACTACGGCCATCAAGGTTAGCGGAATGCTTCCGGCAGTTCCAATGTCCACTTTGATCGAGCCGCCAGCAAATCTATCCGATGGATGAAATCTGACCCAGTCAGAGCCCACCACCAGATTCTCAACCCTGGCGCCAAAGAGGTCTGTCATCACCTTGATGGCAGTCATGTGAGACGGCCGAAGACCGGGATTTGGCCTCTTGGATCGTATGTTGACTATTTCCACCGGCCTGCCGGTTATGGCTGAAAGCGATATGCTGGTTCTAAGTATCTGGCCGCCACCTTCGCCCTGAGAACCGTCTATCGTTATCGGGTCTGCCATCGCGTACGTGGCTGAGCTCTGAACTGCTCTTATATGTTAACCGATAAAATTGCTTTAAATAAGCGGCGAAGGAGCGTTCAATAGTTGACCAGAGGACTTTTTGTCGGCCGGTTCCAGCCGTTTCACAAAGGGCACCTTGCCACTGTCAAGTATGCGCTGCAGTCGGTGGACCAATTGATCATAGTTGTTGGAAGCGCGCAGAAAAGTCATGAAGCACAAAACCCGTTTACTGCCGGCGAGCGCATAGAGATGATCAAGTCAGCCCTTGACAACGATGGCCAGGTCGATGTCAGAAAGGTGCTCATAATACCGGTCCCAGACGTAGAGGTTCATTCGCTGTGGACGCGGCAGGTGGACATGCTGGTGCCCACGTACGACGTAGTTTTTGCAAACGACCCATTCACGCTTCTTCTTTTCCGCGAGAGAAACGTCAAGACGGTTGAAGCGCCGCTGTACAACCGTGAAGAGATGTCAGCTACAGAGGTAAGAAGAAGAATGATCGTGGGTAATGACTGGAAAGATCTTGTACCGGCTCCAGTTGCCGACCACATAGAAAGGATTGGCGGGCAGGCAAGGCTTAAGGCCATCGCGGCAAAGGACGGCAGGCACACCCACCACTAGAAAGTATATTTTCATCCCATTTGCAGAATACATCGTGTTTGGCAAGGACAACGCAAAACCCACTAGGATTGCAGACATGGAAGGCCAGCCATGGTACTCTGACATGCAAAAGCTGACCAACGATGAACTGATCCGCATGTACAACGTGATAAACGACGGCCGCTATGAATTTGCCAAGAATGCGTGGTACATACCCATCGGCGGCGACCAGCGCTGCCCGATAATGGTGGCCAAGGGATACAGATCTCCAGACACGCTGGCCAAGATGGCCGAGTTTCAGGACACTGCCAAGTTCCTGGAGCAGGAATTCCGTAACTTTATCGATGCCTGGGATTTTGGCCTCATTTCAGTCCAAGACATAGAACAAGCGCTCCTAAAGATCCTGGAATCTAGGAACATCGAGATCAAAGAACATTCGTGACAAACTCGATTTATTAATATATGAATTGCTAGAATCCCGAAGCATTGTCTTTGGATACCGGCGGCTACAAGGGCGCCAGCATGGAATTTTTGTCTAGATACGGCGTGGCGGTAGGCGATAGTATTACAGTCACCACCGCGGATGGCGAGATTTCCGGGATTTTGATGCCCCGCTATGAATCTGCCAGCAGGAACTACATCGTCGTCAAGCTAAAAAGCGGATACAATACTGGAATAGAGATATCCAAGATAAGATCCATCGCCAAGACAGATACAAAAAAGTCTCCGCCAGTTCAATCAGAGTCCAGAATCGAGGAGGACGGCACAAAGCCAAGGATCGCGCTTATCAGCACTGGTGGAACCATAGCCAGCAAGATCGACTACCGTACTGGAGGGGTCAGGGCGGCCCTTACTGCATCAGAATTGTACGCGTCGGTTCCCGAGCTGGCCGGTTATGCCACAGTTGACCCAGAGGTGCTCATGAGCGAGTACAGTGAAAACCTCAGGCCGGACCACTGGACAGCTATGGCAGAAAAAGTGGCCAGCAAGATAAGGACCTGGAAATACGATGGAATAATCATCTCCCATGGCACTGACACCATGCATTACACCGCTGCTGCCCTCAGCTTTGCGTTGCAGGACCTGCCTGTCCCCGTAGTGCTGGTGGGGGCGCAGCGCTCATCAGACAGGCCGTCTTCAGATGCAGCGCTTAACCTACTTGGCGCCACAATATTTGCGGCCAAAGCAGAAGTTGCAGGAGTATTTGTGGCAATGCATGCAGGCAGCTCCGACGATGCGATAGCATGCCATATCGGAACGCGGGTAAGGAAAAACCACACAAGCAGACGCGATGCCTTTGAGTCCATAGGCGTCAACCCCGCCGCCATCATCAGAAATGGCGAGATAGAAATGCAGCCAAACGAGTTCAAGATGATTTCAAGGGGCAGCAGGCAATTGGCTCTCCGATCTTCTTTTGACGGCAGGGTCATGCTGTTAAAGTACTATCCAGGTTTCAACCCTGCGCTGATAGATAATGCAGTTGATTCTGGCTACAGGGCCATAATACTGGAAGGCACCGGACTTGGCCATGTAAGCCGCGACTGCTTTTCCAGCCTGAAAAAGGCCGTAAAGGCGGGATTGATGGTGTGCATGACGTCACAGTGTATCTGGGGTAGGGTCAGGATGACCGTGTACGATACCGGAAGAGATCTTCTTGATATTGGTGTGCTGCCGCTATCAGACATGACGTCTGAAACAGCCACTGTAAAGGCCATGTGGGCCCTTGCCAACTCAGATAGCATTGATGATGCAAAGAAACTGATGCAGCAGAACATTGCCGGCGAGATCTCTTCTGCAACGGCCATCTAGGCAAGGCTTAATACATCCGGCCGACTCTTTTCTGAAATGCCGTGACAGTCGAGACAGTCCCAGATCTGGATCTCAAGGTCGGCTTTGAGATCCATCAACAGCTGGCCACGAAAAGCAAACTGTTCTGCAGCTGCGGCTGCCAAGAAGCTGAAAAGTATGACCGTGTTTTTACGCGAAGGCTTCGTCCCACTCAAAGCGAGCTTGGTGCCTATGATGCGGCAGCAATGTTTGAATTCAGCAAGATGAAGCAAGTCGAGTACCACGCCGCCTCCGGTTCCAGCTGCCTGGTGGAGGCCGACGAGGAGCCGCCCCACGAGGTCAATCAGGAGGCTTTGGAGACGACTCTCATTTTTGCCCTTGCACTTCACTCACGGATCATGGACGAGATACACGTCATGCGCAAGATAGTCATCGACGGCTCAAACACAAGCGGCTTTCAGCGCACCATGCTTGTGGCCGCCGGCGGTTACATAGAGGTGGCCGGCAAGCAGGTAGGCGTTCAAAGCATTTGCCTTGAAGAGGATGCCTCAAAGCTGCTTTCAGATGAAAGCGGCATAAAGAGGTACGGCCTTGACCGGCTGGGTGTCCCGCTTGTAGAGATCGCCTTGGAGCCGGTGAGCGGAAAACCTGAAGAAATAATGCAGGTTGCCCTTACCCTGGGCAGACTGCTTCGTGCCAGCAAACGGGTTGCACGGGGCCTGGGCAGCATCAGGCAGGACGTCAACGTCTCTATCATGGGCGGCGCAGTAGTCGAGGTCAAAGGCGTGCAGCAGCTTGATCAGCTGATCAAGGTCATCGAGCATGAAAAGCTCCGGCAGCATGGCCTGGTCATCATTGCGGACAAACTCAAAAAGATAGACGAGAGAACCATCGGCGACAGGATCGAGGAAGTTACAGACATACTTGCCAAGTCTTCATCCAAGATGGCAAAAAAGATCTTGGAGTCTTCCGGTTCATTTAGAGCTATCAGGCTGCCAGGTTTTGCAGGATTGATTGGATTTGAGCCATACCCCGGGATCAGGCTGGGCAAGGAGCTGGGTGAGCTTGTCCGGTTCTATGGCCTTGGCGGGGTATTTCATTCAGACGAGCTCCCCAATTACGGCATCTCAAAAGAGGAAGTCCAGGCAGTCAGAGAAAGACTTGACCTGGGTGACAACGATGCGTTTGTGATGGTGGGCGGTTCAGACGACAAGATCGGTTTTGCCATTGACGCCATCATCCGGCGACTAAAGGCAGCGCTTGCCGGCGTTCCTGCAGAAACGCGGGCTGCTACCATCGATGGCAAGACAGTTTTCAGCAGACCCCGCCCCGGAGCCGCCAGAATGTACCCGGAAACTGACATACCGACGTTTCCGGTGACCGGGTCCCTGCTTGCCTCGCTTGCCGACAGGGTTCCAAAATCGTGGGACGAGGTCATAGATGGAATTGCAGGCAAGTATGGCCTTAACAAAAAGCTGGCAACCCAGATCTTTGACTCGAATTATCTTTCAGTGTTCGAGGAAATTGTAGGCAGGACAAGGGTGCAGCCAACCTTCATCGCGTCAAAGCTTACGGAGGACCTGACAAGCCTGCAGCGGCAGGGTCTTGATCCGGCTGTCCTGACCGACAGCATTCTTGCGGATATCTTTGACAGGCTGGACAGGGGCACGATAGCAAAGGAATCCGTGGTATTGATCTTTGAGAAGCTCATGAAAAGGGAAGGCAAGACCGTTGACGAGGTCATCAAGGCTCTGGGAGTCTCTTCAATAAGTGATGAGGAGCTGAGCGTTGTGCTGGACAAGGTCATATCCGACAACATGGCAGCCGTGCAAGAAAAAGGCATGAATGCACTTGGCATGCTCATGGGAAGAAGCATGGCCGTCCTCAGAGGCAAGGTCGACGGCCAAAAGATCAACGCGGCCCTCAAGGACAAGCTGGAAAAGATAGTCAAAACGTAACCTGCTAGATCATTGGCGATAACCATTCAACCTAGAAACGTTCTTTTGTAACAGATTCTTGCCAGTGGGTGTGGCAGAAGAAAGATTCGCCAATGAGCGGGCGGACTTTAACCCGAGATCATGGCTTTCAAAGTACCGGCGCACCTCTATCAGCTACCTGGTAAAGATGCTGCTGTTCTACCACGGAGTAGGAGTTGGCCTTCTTCTTGCGGGCACTGCCATCCTGGGCGTGCTGATCCCAGATTACGAAGAGCCGGATGTCCCCAGATCACTTTTGATGGTTCTGGTTGCAGGGCCCATAGAAGAAACATTGTTCTTTGGAATCCCGTTTTACGTGTTTGGCCATCCTTATTCTGTTCTTCTGACGGGCTCCATATGGGCTGTATTGCACATATTCAATACACCAACCTTTGAGCTGGCCAGCCTGGCGTTTGGAAACTGGCTGTTTGTTGTTCCCTCGCTATTTTTCAGCCTCAGAACGTGGATCAGTGGCAAAGGATGGTTCTCCGTGCTGGTCCATTCCGCCTGGAACGGAGTGTTCTTCGGCGCAGGATGTGCCACAGAAGAGATGATGTGCTCTGTTGCAGATGAAAGCATGTTTCTGAATCTTGGCGTGATCGCGCTGTCGGCAGGCCTGCTGGTTGGAACATACATTCTCTATCGCGTAAAAGAGAAAAGGAAAAGGTTCCTCGTCTAGCCGAATTCAATATATATGCGGGTTGACTGTTAGAACGGGAAAATGAGTCAGGCCGACAAGAGCATCGTCAACGTCTCCGTGACTTTGGGCGACGTCAGCGTGCAATTCAACGGCACGGCAGAATCGGTCATGACCTCCGTGTTCAACTTCCTTTCAAAGCAGGTCCCGGCAATGGATCTGGCCAGAAAGATATCGTTAAACTATCCAGTGACAGAGCTAATTGAGGCCTACTCGCACCTGATCAAGATAACTCCGGAAGGCCCACGAGTGATTCCAGATTCCGATGTCAGGCTGTCCGACAAAGACATGGTGGCGCTCCAGTTGGTGGCCGCCAGAATAGCCAAGGAACTGGGCAAGATCAGCGATGACGCCATTCAGGTGTCTGAGATACACGCCATGACTGCGCTCAACCCCAAGTCTGTAAGCTCCAGAATATCAGAGATGGTCAAGGCCGGTCATGTTGCCCGTGACGAGACTGAAACAAGCAAGTACAGGATAACCACGGCAGGAATACACTGGCTGAATTCTACAATTGCGAAGAAGGCTGGACGTCAGCAGTAAAGGACTGCTCGCCGGCGGGCCTCTTTTGGATGTAGCGGTAATTTCTCATGGTGCCAATCCTTGTTAGAATGGTCTCCCGGACCATGTCTGTCAGGGAATGCGAGACAGCGGTCCGGTCATAGTTGTAGCCCCTTCTTGACAACTCTTCATGAACGTCGGCAAGGGACCTTTCCCTTACAAAGTACCCTTCGTACCAGAGGGATTCAAGAAGCCCACGACATGTCGTGCCGCCTTTGACTACAGGCTTTTCCACTTTTGGCATGGAAAGTTCTGCCGGTCTTGACTTGAGAGACTCTACTTCGCGCTTCAAGTCTTCAAGCTGCCCACTTATTGCAGAGTCAAGGAATTTGGTTGAATCGACGCTGGAAAGGACGGCTTCTACCATCTGTTTGACCTTGCTTTCTGAGCAGGTTATTTCGACCTCCCAGTCGCCGTGTTTTAGCTTGATCTTGACCTCGTCTGCGGGCCGGCCAGAGCTCACAACCATCTCGTTTGCAAAGCTATTGATAAACCTGTTGCTGGCCATATTGTTCATGTTGCGCAATATTAATATAATTGTGCCCGCATTTATTGTTGACCAACATGACTGCACAATTAAATTCTCTTGCGACCATAAACTTGGAGGATTTCGGCATCGCCGAATCGGTGAACAGATGTCTTGCACCCAAGCTGGACGAGCTGAGAGGGAAGAAAATCATATTCAACTCCGATGACAAGAGCCTGGTTCCGGCAAATGGCTGGGAGTCGAAGCTTGGTTCTGCTTATTGCGCAACAACAATAACCACGGTCAGGCCAATCAGAGAGAACGCGATGGTAGCCGCCGTCGATTCCAGCAGCATCAAGCTGGCAGAGACAGAGGATGGCGGCCTGTACGCGATAAAGTGCGGCATCGCCATGGCCTACGGCGGGGCCGCCCTCATGCATTTCAAGATTGGCCCCATGCTTTACTACATAAGCGAGGGCAATCTCCGTGACTCTGAACTTGATAGCAGGCTGGCAAGGCTGGTCCTTGCAGACAGCGACGTGGCAAGGCGCCTCATAAGGGTCAGGGCCGAGCGGGCAATCCAGCATGAGCTGTCCAGCCATATGAGAAATTCCATAATTCTGGTCGACGGGTCGCTAAGGACATCAGTATTTGAAGACAGAAAGACAGGCATGTCCAGGATTGCTGAAAACTGCGTGCTGCACAAGAACCTGATAGCAGGGATAAGCAAGAACACCAAGCTCAAGATTCTGGAAAGAGCCGCTGCCCTGCTAACGAAGGTAAGTGGTCCAGCCTACATCGAGGTTGACATGATAATCAAGAGCCTGGTCCGCAACACCATCGGCTCAAATCTTGTGGCCAAGCTGGACAAGAATAGCCCGGTGCTCCGAGTCGACATCGTTGGCGATAAAGAACAGACGCTTGGCAAGCTGCTGGGCAACGATCCTATTGCATGCGGTTATCCGGAAACCCTCAGACTGGCCCACCATATCTCCACATTCACAAACACGGAGGTGACGTGCCTTCGCAGCCATGTCCTCAACAATTACGGGGTGACAGAACTGGCCACCGACGACATCAGGAGAACCCTACTGGGGTCGATAATCGTATGAAGATCCTTTCAAAAAGCAACAACGAGCTTTTGCTCCTTGCGATGAAGGACGACTCGGCATCAAAGGGCGACTATTTGCTAATCGAGGACGGGAACCGGTGCATAATAGTCCAGGTATACGACGAAGAGTACCTCACATCCCAATCGCTTTTTGAAGACATTGTAAAAGAAGAAGTGGTAAACGCTTCCAGTGTAGAAAATCATCA
Source organism: Nitrososphaera sp. (assembly GCA_029263715.1). Lineage (GTDB taxonomy): Archaea > Thermoproteota > Nitrososphaeria > Nitrososphaerales > Nitrososphaeraceae > Nitrososphaera. Next base: position 57,153 of record JAJUFP010000005.1, read on the forward strand.
TGATCCGCTCAACATCGGAAGTCTGTCCCGCCTTGTCAGGGACGCCAGGATATTTCGCGCAAAGATAAGGGCGGCAGTAAATGACGGTCAGCTTACCAGCAATGTTTCCTGGCTTCCTTCCAGGGTTGAATCAAAGATAAGAAGGCTGACTGTGAAGGAGCTTGACCTGCTTTTAGGACGTAACGGTGTCTACCCCATACCTCTGGGCAGGGCCGGCGATAACGAAGAATTCGAGATATACGCCGAGGATTTGGACGGCAAGCTGACAATAATCACGGGGAAAAAGGAATCCGGCAAGTCCCACCTCTCAAAGCTTCTGGTCAAGACTTTGGTGCAGCACGGTGCGTTTGTGGTTGTGTTTGACCTGAACAACGAGTACGGCGGAATAAGGTGGAACCGGGACGGGTCGCCTTCTTCAGTACACGATCGAGTCTTGGTTCTGGAACCAGGCAAGGACCTGCGCTTTTCTCTGAATTATTGTGGAAAAGAGGCCGTGGCAGCCATGCTTAGAAATGCTCTGGACATGCCTGCTGCATCACTTCGGGAATTTTTCCGGATCTGGGACTGGCTTGAGAACAAGAACTCGCTGGACATAGCCGCCATGGGCAATGCCATTAACACCTGGAATATCAACGAACTTGTAAGAGACGCACTAGTCTCAAGGTATCATACCATTCAGTCTTCACGACTGTTCACCGATGCCGGCAGCGGTTTTCGCTTCGAGAACGTGACAAAATCCTGTGCCGGTGCAGCCATGATAATTAACATGGGCGAGGTATCAGGAGCTGCAAGGAGGATGACCGTCGAGCTTGTTCTAAGCAAGATAGTCAACTTGCTGGAAAGAAAGGAGATCCCTCCGATCTTTCTGTTTGCTGAAGAAGCCCACCTCTACATCCGAGAGACTTATTGGGAGGACATCATAACGCGTATGAGGCATTTTGGGGTTTATACGACATTCATTACCAATCAACCAGACGCCATAAACGACGGCATCTATCGTCAGGTCGACAACATCTTCCTGTTCAACTTTACCAACGACAGCGACCTAGACAAGATATCCAAGGTTTCGTTGGCCGACAGCGACACCATAAGATCCATAGTCAGGACGTTGCCGCAACGAAACTGCCTTGCAATAGGAAAGGCGGTACGCGACTTGCCGATCGTAGTAAGGGTCTCTGCAGTTGAAGTGCTGACGCTAGGCGAGACCAAGAGGTTTTTCAAGAAAAAAGGCTAAACCATGCTGGTCTGGCTTCTTTTTCTGGTGCCTATATCCACTGCCTCGCCGACAGAAGAGATGAATATCTTTCCATCGCCGGGGGCACCGGTGCTTGCGGCGTCCAGTATAGCCTTGATTACATTGTCAACTTCAGAATCATCAACAACGGTAACGATGTTGGCCCTTGTAGAGAATTCCGCGACGTGGCTGGATGTTCCCCTGCCACCCATCATTTTTGGCTTTTCGCCCTTCCCCCTTCCTTTTGCCTCTACGATGGTGGCACCGCCGACACCTGCCTTTTTAAGCGCATCGTTGACAACGCTAATCTTTTCACTGGCGACAATGGCTTCTATACGCTTCATGGCACGTTCTAAAGGAGGTTGCAATATAAGGTTTTCAAATAAATTGTTATCCAAAGTTCAAATTTACCAGAGACGTGGTTTCTGATGCAATTATCATAAAAACGGCAAGATTCATACCAATCGTTGGCTTTTAACGCCTGCCGGCTCAGGCCAGCTTTCTTTGCAGGTACAGCTTCTTTAGCAGCCCCAGTCCAAAGATCAGGGCAATAACCGCCAAAACTGCAATGATGGCCCGAACTGCCGAACTCACTAGCGGGCTTGGAAACGGAGCATCGACAGGTGCCACAAAGGTTACAAGAAATCCTGCGACGGCAAGCACCATCAACCACATCACCACTATTAGAATCAAGAGGCCTGCAAGCGCCATTTCTCTCACCGCAACAGCAAGTACTGCACGGCCACGGTTGCAAAGGCCAGAACTGCCGAGACAATCGATAGCTGGAATATCTTGTAAGCTATCTCCTTTTCTTCAAGCGGCCCGTCGGCAAGGATAAGCCGCACTAGGGTAGAGGGAGCAGATCTGTCCTTGGATGCCGCAAGCCGGTAATCGTCTAGAATAACCACAGGACGGGCCTTTACCTGCCGGTGCTCGACTATGCGCTTGACACTTGAAAGAAACAGAAAGGAATTCATGACCGCCGGCAGCAGCGCCACTACTCCGATTATCTCTGAATTTCCGGCCACCGCCAGCGCGCCGTACATTGCACCCAGCAAAAGCGCACCGGAATCGCCGGGAAATATCCGGCTTGGGTACCTGTGGTATCTGTAAAAGGCAACCGTGGCAAAGAATAGCGGTAAGGCCGCCAGGAATACCTCCATGCTTCCGAATATGGCTATTGATGCAAGCAGGGGTAGAGTAGAGATGATGATAAAGCTGCTGGCTACACCGTTCAATACATCGATAGAGTTGATGGTGTTGCTTGCCACGGGCATTATTACAAAGATCAGCGGTATGTACAGGATAGGGATAAAGGCGCTGCCAAACACGAGGTTGAGGTGGTCGCCGTGGGCCTGCAGCAGAACTATTGGCAGGGCTGCGGCAAGCAGCGCGGCCGGTTTGAACCAGCCGGGCATGACCTTTGAATCATCAATGTATCCAACGACAAACGCTATGGCAGTGGCCAGCAGTACTGCAAGGACGGCAGTATTCATCGTCAGGGCAAACAATACTGCTTCTGCTGCTGCGATGCCCAGCATCAGGACAGGGCCGGCAGGCCTGGGCACTGCAGGCTTGTTGGGTTTATGAATGTCGGGTACCGTCCACCCCCTTTTTGTCAGGGACTTGATGGCCACCGGCGTCAAGAGCAGGACTAGCAGGAACGAAATTGCCGAGACGATTGCTCCGTATATGGCAATTTCATAGATTCCAAGCTGCACTTGTTACTGAACCTGCCCTTTGCGGCTTAGCTGCGCTTTCAGCTTTTCAGCAACAGCCGGCCCGATCTTTGGCACGGAAGCCAGTTTTGCAACCGAGGCCTTGGCTATCTTGGATGGGTCTGTGAAACCGGCCTTGTAGAGCTCCCGAGCCCTTACCCGGCCTATCCCCTCAAGATAGACAAGGGGCATCAGTTCCTCTTTGACGCCGTACCTTATTCTGGATTGAAGTTTGTACAATTCTGTCAGCATGTGCTGTTTGCCCATCAACTTGGCTATTTCGTAAAGCGAAAAAGCAAGCCACTGACCTGTTTCTACCATCCTGTGCATGTCGCCGGGCTCTACACCCATCCTGTCGCTCAGGGTTCGTTCGCCTGCCTCCTCGATCCATTCACCAAGGGCCCAGAAACTGCGGGTGCAATCGTATTCGCTTACAGGGTACAGCAACTCTTCGAGGCGATCCTCTAAAAGCACGGCCAGCTCCTCGTAGTCCTTTTTTCGCAGGCCAAGTTTTGGATAGAAATCTGGGCTGCTGGTTATCAGGTGCAGAAATCCAAGCGTGTGTTTGTGTCTTGCGTCGCCTATTTTCTGCAGGGCATCACGGAAAGCCGCCGCTGTCTGCGGATCTATGTACAGAAGCGAGACGCGCTTGCCAAACTCTGTGGCAATGTACCTCTCATTTCTTGACTTGACCATTTCTTCTTGTTCTAGGTACTCCAGGGCTGAGTCCACCTTAAAGTCCACCACTGAGTCACGGTACTGCCTGGCAAACAACGTGCTTTTGAAAATGTTAAGGATCTCTGGCTTTTTGAGCCCCGGCATCATGGCGATGGTGGAAAGCAGATGGAACCTTATCGCCTTGTCCGATGCCATCTGTGATCTTATGGGCTCCGGCGTGCCCAGAACGTAATGGTCGTACAGCTCGTCGCCGTCGATCGAGCCTTCTGAAACGATTATCGCCTCGCCGGCTGAATCGTATTTCGGCCTGCCGGCGCGGCCGCACAGCTGCTTGTACTCCATGACGCTTATGGGCACGTTGCCGCCGTAATCAGAGTCGTACCGGAGAACGCTGGCCACCACCACCCGTCTTGCAGGCAGGTTTACCCCGGCTGCAAGGGTCGGCGTTGCAGTCAGCAGTTTGATGGTGCCTTCCTTGAACGCATCTTCGACTATCTGTCGGCTGGAAGGGCCAAGCCCTGCATGGTGGAAGGCCACGCCCTTTGCAACCAATTGTGCCAGTGTACGTGTAAGCTCTGTATCATCCCCCCTGTCCAGTATCTCGGCGGACGCCCTGGCTGCCAGCTCTTTGGTCTTTTTGTCGACAAGTCGGTAGACGGCTTCTGCAGCCTTTGCCGCCAGCGATGCTGCCCGCTTTCTTGTTTCTGCAAAAACAAGGGCCTGGCCGCCGTCATTAAGCGAATCGATGGCAAGATCTATGGTGGGCATACCAGAGTGCGAGGCACGAAACGTGCTTCCATTGTTCAGCTTGACGGTACCATAATTGTACACTCCTTCTACTAATTTGGTTGGACGCCAGCTGCTTTCTACGAGCTGGCAGCCAAGCCAGTCAGAGATCTCGTCGGCGTTGGTCACCGTTGCAGACAATGCGACTATCTGTGCATTCTGGTACGTCTTGCGTATGCGGGTTAGCATCATTTCAAGGGTCGGGCCCCGCTCCCGGTCTCCAAGCAGGTGCACCTCATCAGAAACAAAGAGCCCGACCTCGCCAAGCCAGTCGGCGCTGTGCCGGAAAAGCGTGTCCATCTTTTCATTGGTCAGCACTATCACGTCGGCTTTGGCCAGTTCCTTTCCGGAGGAGTCATAGTCACCGGTCGAGACCATGACGCTTGCTTTCCTGCCTATTCCAAGGTCGATATTCTCAAGAGCCTTCAGGTCGGCATGCTTTTCGCTGGCCAGCGCCCGAAGCGGCGTCAGGTAAACGGCCTTTTGCCCCTTTTGGATCGTCTTTGCTATGGCCATCATGGCTACCAGAGTCTTGCCGCTGGCGGTGGGTGTGGTTACAAGCACGCTCTTGCCCTCAAGGATGCCGGCGGCAATTGCCATTTCCTGCGGCGGGTAAAGCGATGCATAGTCATGGGTCTGCATAATAGCCCGCACGGTATCATCGGCAATTGCGGTTGTCATTGTGGCCAGTTTAATATTCCGGCGACCCGAGTTTTTAGTGTTTTATTTCATCTTTCTGAATTCCTGCGATAGCCAGACTATGTAGTTGCGCCGGACATCTCTTTCTTTTATGGACTGGATGCACAGCTGTCTTACAGCCGCCTTGTGGCGAACCCAGCGATCTCTTTTCCAGCCCCTCAGGATGTAGTGCGGCTTTTCGTCTAGCAGTTCCAGATCCAGGCGGGCCACGGTCCATATGTCGCACTGCTTCTCGCCATGCGGTATGCCGTTTCCCTGTACAAGATGTGTAAGTTCGTGGGCGATGGTGGTATTTCCAACACCCGGCTGCAAGCTGACCTTCTGAGGGTACGTCCAGCTGCACGCAGTCCCAAGGTACCTTGATCCTCTGCTGATGGAGCCGCAGATTACAGGCCTGCTGCCAAGTTCTGGAAATTTTGAATAGACTTTCAGTATCCTTTGCTTGAAAAGGGGATCGAATTCCCTTTCCGCCCTGCTTGTGAACCTGATTCCCGGCGTGGTCTGCAATTCTACGCCTTGGCCCAGAACCCGGGTCTTCTTTCGTATACCCGGCCTTCCCTAGAGAACTTGTTGATCTGGTTTCTGGCTTCCTCTTCTGTGAACCGGCCGGTTTTGACAAGCTCTGATATCAGGTTCTTTTCTTCAACCTCGCTGTTGTCTGTCCCTGACAGGCCGTTGAAAACCTCCATGAACAGCTTTTGTCTAGAGACCTCGCTCTGAGGCTTGCCGTACAGGACGCCCACGTCCATCTTGCCGGTGTTCACGTCCACGCCGGCAGTCTTGAGCATCTGGTCTACAAGGTATATGGCGCGGTTGGCATCCTCTTCTTCTACCTTGTCTTTCAAAAGAAGTCTTGCACGGGCGGTTGCAAGTCTTACAAGGCCCTCAAGCTGTCGTGGAGTTACCGTGATCATGCTTTCTGATTCGGCCTTTCTCATGTTCATGTAATAGTCGCGTATGATGTTAATTGCGCCAGGAGTAAGGACAGGCTCACCGCGTTTTGCAAAGGTCAGGTACTTGCTGAACAAGTCGATGTCAATGGCTGGCTTTGCCGCATGATCCGTGTCGCGGTGGATCTCTAGAATATGGCTTGCAATCAGGCTGTCCTTTTCCTTTTCCGGCATATCTCGGACAATGAAGATCAGGTCGAACCTTGTCAGCAGGGGAACCGGGAGGTTCACGTTCTCTGTTATATTCTTGTACGGGTCGTATTTGCCGTACATGGGGTTTGCAGCCGCCAGTATCGAGGTTCGCGCGTTCAGCGTTGCAACTATGCCGCCCTTTGCCACGGAGCAAGTCTGCTGTTCCATAACTTCATGAAGTGCTGAACGGTCCTCCGGTTTTATCTTGTCAAACTCGTCTATGCATACAAGACCTTGGTCTCCAAGCACGACGGCACCGGCTTCAAGCATCATTATCCCGGATTTGTCGCGTATGACTGCTGCAGTAAGGCCTGCTGCCGTTGAACCACGACCAGAAGTGTAAAGCCCCCTTGGAGCGATCTTGGCGGCAAACTTGAGCATCTCTGACTTTGCCGTTCCGGGGTCACCCACCAGCAGGACGTTTATGTCTCCCCTCCTGTTTGAGCCGTCCTGAAGCTTCTTGGTTACGGAGCCCACTATCAAAAGAAGTATAGCTTCTTTTATGACTTCATGGCCGTAGACATGGGGGGCCAGCGAAGCTATCAGCTTTTCGTAAGCGTCGGGCTTGCTTGCGATAGTGCGGATCTGTTTTTCATCTTCTGTGCTGATGGCAATCCTTTCAACAGTCCTTGTGTCTTTGCTTCCAGCGCGGCCGCCAAGGTACTCTATGTTGTTGCCTTCCATTCTGAGTCTGAAAAGACTGGTCCTTATCTGCGGCGAAACCTGCTCCTGCTCTATTCTGATAACACCGGTAAGCATTATCCTGTCTCCGGGCCTGCACTGGTCGACCAGATCTCCCATCACCGTGACCTCGACGTAATGAGGCAGCTGTCCAGCCGGCAGGTCCTCTGGCAGTTCCTGCAGCCGCACCATCTGAAAATCGATAAAGATGCTGTGCTCTGGATCCATCTCCAGATCCTTTTCGCCGCATGCCGAGCATTTGGTGGGTTTTTTCAGGACTAGCCCCTTCATTTCGCTCTCACTGACGACGTTGCAGTTGGCGCAGCGATAGGAGACTTTTTTTGCCAGCGGCTTGACCTCCGATGAGCGGACCACCATTCCTGACACGCTGACCAGCCGGTCTATCAATTCTGCGTTGATTTCGCGCAGGCCCTTCTGCACAGTATAGTTGCCGATCCTGACTTTGATCCTGCCGTGAATTTCCTGTTCGTAGTCAGGGTGGATCTCCCGGAGTATGGCTAGGGCAGCCTCGTTGAATGCCTCCAGCATCTCGTCAGGCCTGTTGGTAAGATGTTTGGCCAGGTCTGGATTGAAGGAATCAAAGTCTATATAATCAACCACAAGCGATTGGGCGTTTAACGCCATCATGTTGTTTATCCTGTCAAAGTACTTGTATCGGCCATCGCGGTCCTTAAACGCCTTTAGGAACCGCTCCACGTCGTTTGCCAGTGCTGCTGCCGTTGTTTGTTGTTCAGCCAGATTTTAACACGTCCTTTTTAAATTTAGAAGCGGCACTATTAATCATCCTATAAAGCTCCTTTTCTTCTGCTGCCAGCCGGGATTCCAGCTCCGCCGAGAGCGGTGATGCGGCTGCCAGCTTGACTATCTTTTCTATTCTGGATGTGACAAATATGTTCAGCGAAACAAGCAGGTTCTCTCTTTCCCTTTCCTTAAGGCCGTCAAGGTAGTCGTTGACCCGGATATAGAAATCTGGATCTATTCCCGACAGGTCGTGCGGCCTTGCTATCCTTTCCCGGTTGAGCGTCCTTGAGACGTAGCTGGCCATGTCGTTGGTCTGGATCTCAACCGCATCCTGCTCAAGGAGGATTTTGGCCACCCAGCGGGGAAGGGAAGACATGTCACCTTCCTTGGCGTCGACTTCTACATTGCCCACCGTTGCCTTGACGTCTCGTTTGTAGGATATCCGCACTTCCTCGTTCATGTAGCCGATACGATAGACGCTCTGGATAGTTTCTATACTGAGATCAGAAGACGTATCGGCCATCGTTGATAGAGAATAGAGACAGCTGTCGTGTTATATCTTTTGTCCGGACAGTTTTTGTTAATACGCTAGCTAGCTTGAAGCTACTTGCCAAGATCGGCAGCAATCTATTAATGGATTGCAATCTTCCGTAGGATCTAATTGTCATCCGCCAAGAAAAGCGACCTATCCCACCTTATGTGGACAGAAAAATACAGGCCCATGAAGCTAGACGAGATTGTCAACCAGAAGGAGATAGTAAGAGGGATTACAAACTTGGTGAAAAGCCCGGACATACCCCACATGCTTTTTGCGGGGCCCGCCGGCGTTGGCAAGACTACCGCTGCTCTTTGCATTGCCCGGGAAATCCTGGGAGAGGATTGGAAAAAGAACACGCTTGAGCTTAATGCATCAGACGAGAGGGGCATCAAGATGGTAAGGGAACGGGTAAAGGAATTTGCAGCCTCTGTCAAACTGGCAACAGACAAGGACTTTGACAAGCCCAAGATAATCATCCTTGACGAGGCTGATGAGATGACCTCCGAGGCCCAGACGGCCCTCAGACGCATCATAGAGGACAGCTCAAAGACCACGCGATTCATTATAGTCTGCAATTACCTTTCACAGATAATCGAGCCGATTCAGAGCAGGTGTGTTGTTTTCAGATTTACCCGCCTGCCAAAGGACGACGTGATCGATTACTTGAAGATGATCTGTGAAAAGGAGAAGGTCAAGTACGATGAAAGAGCTCTTGCCCAGATCTATGATTCTACCGGCGGGGATCTCCGCCACTCCATCAACGTGATGCAGGCCGCCGCCGGAATGGGCAGCATCAACATAGCTAACGTAAGTACTGCCATAGGCCTTTCTGGCAGATCCAAGGTATCAGAAGTGTTAAAACTAGCTCTTGCCGGCAAGTTCCATGATGCGCGTGCCAAGTTGCTTGAGCTGACCCAGGTGTACGGGATGTCTGAATCGGATTTCCTAAAGTATGCCAGCCAGGAAGCGTACGAGATGAAATTAGACAGACCTGAAGAACTAGCAGAGCTAATGGCAGAGTACGATTATAGGCTTTCGACTGGTGCTCATCCGGAGATCCAGTTGGCAGCCTTGCTGGCGCAGATGGGCAAGATTGGCTCTAAAAAGAACTAGTACTCCTCTTCGAACTCTTCGCCTGACTCTTCCTCTTCTACTTCTTCGAACTCTTCTTCGATCTTTTCTCTTTCATCTGCACTCTTGTACGGCAGGTCAACTTCGCCTGGTGCTCCGCAGACAGGGCATTTGAATTCGGATGTCTGCCCCTCGAGATCGAGAGGAAACTCTTTTGAGAAAACCTCATCGCATTTGGAGCAAACGAGGGTGGCCTGTATGTTGTCTTGGCTGAACTTGTGTGCCTGCACCCGGAAAGAGGTATTTGCCAATATTCTCTTACCTATTGGAAGGGTCCTTTTTTATAAGCGTTCTTGTCTTAAGCTTGGTAAGGCACCCTTTCAACGATACTTGAGAGTCTCAGTTGTCTTCTATGTCGATGTTTGCCTTGTTTGCGCCAGCCTTATCCAGATCTGCGCGTGACTTTCTTGCTGACTCGATCATCTTCTTTCTCCTTGGCTGTATTACCAGGACATACAGCGAGCCGGCCAGATAGACTGCAAGCAGTATCACCTGTGCTACAACAGTCTCAAGGGTGGGATGAATTCCGGTCATTGATGCCATGTTTATGTCAAGGCGTGGCACCGTTCCTATGAGGTGGGTCGTCGGCAGGTATCCGACTTCCTGGAATTCACGCACTGCATTGCCCATGAACGCGATGGACATGTACGCGCCGATGCCCATAGTCAGCCCAAACAATACGCGCAGGGGAAGTTTCTTGCCAAGTTTTCTTACAACAAAGGTAAGCCCAACTATCACTCCAAGGCCGGCCAAAAGACCGGCGGCCACGTACCATTCCATGTATTTTGCAAACGAGAGCATGGCCTGGTAAAACAGCACTGTTTCAAAGCCCTCCCTGTAGACAGTGAAGAATGACAGCATCACAAAGACCATGACACTTCCGGTGGTTGTTGCCTTCCAGACCTTGGCCTTGACAAACTCGATCCACTTCTTTGTCTCCACCTTGTTTAGAATCCAGAAGCTCACCCAGAACAGCACACCCACGGCCGAGACGCCAGCTATTGCCTCGATAAGCTCCTTGCTGGCACCGGAGATGTCGATTACGTACTGTGCCACAAACCACGTGGCGGCGGTTCCGGCAAAGGCCAGGATGATGCCGTAATAAACATGCTTTTTGAACCGCTCGTTTCTTGATGCCTCAAGGTACGTCAGGATTGCACCAATTATCAGGGCGGATTCCAGGCCTTCCCGGAATATTATAGAAAAGGAGGTTGAAAATGCGATTGCCGGCGCCACAATTCCAGCGCCGGAGACAAGACGCTCGGACTCGTCAAGACCCTTTCTTATCTCGACGACTTTTGACAGGACCTGTTCGTATGGGACGTTGGATTGTATCAGGTTTCGCAATTCCGCAAACTTGATCTCCATTTCAAGCGTAAAGTCAGGATCTATGGGGCGCAGCGGGATCTCGATATTTTCATAACTGTCCAGATACGCCGAGCGGGACGTCAAAAGGGCTCCCTCAGAATTGCCCTCCCTGTAAAGTCGCAGGGTTTCATCCAGTTTAAGCCTGATCTGGTCGATGTTGTTTCTTACTTCTGCCTTGGCAGGATCTTCTGCCTGGCCTATCTCCTTTCTTGGACCTTGGTACGTGCCAAAGCCCTGACTCAGGCCTTCAATGTCGGCAAATTGCCCTGATGTGGCAGAACCACCAGAATAATCTGGATCATTTTTCAAAAGACCTTCTGCAGTGTCTAGCTTTTCAAGTATGTCGTTGACAAACGCTTCGATTTCCTGCGGAGACTCATTGGATTTGATCATCTTACGCAGATCTTCGCGCATCATTATCTCGATAGTCTCCATCAGCTCAGAGTCGTGCTTTTCTATCGGAGCTTCTAGGAATTCGTAGTTGTCAAGATACGCAGAGATAGCGCGCTGATCCGCCTGCCTGTAGTTGCCGGCTTTTACGTCGTTGACAGATTCGGCAAGCAGATTTCTGATATTTGAAAAGTACTGGGCAAGGCCTCCTGTTCCTCCGCTAATCGACAGGTCTTCGGCAAGGTCTCTTTCAATGGCAGAAACAAGACTTGCTACCGAGTCATAGGGTGCTTTTTCAGAAAGGGATGTTTCTAGATCAGAAAAGAAAGAAGCAATTTCAAGCCTTCTTCTCTCATCCATAGAATCAGCAATTGTCAGGTACCGGGATTTTGCCACCTCCACCAGACCTATCGCGTTTTCATAATCGACCTGCTGCGTTCCGGCGTTTGAGAGCTGGTACGACCGCAAAGCATCCTGCAAAAGGAATCCGGCAGTCTGCGAAGTCGTGGCCCTGTCTGAGGCCAGTGGACCCATCAGAGTATAGATGCCATCTAGCATATCAGTGATCTTGGCAGCCTCCTGCCTTGCCTGCTGCACAGAAAGAGAGCCATCGTTTATCCCAAAAGCAAGTTCTGTCAGCGACGACTCAAGGTTGTTTGCTGACTGCTCGTCAAGCTTGAAAAGCTGGTTCTTGATTGCAGGGAATGTTACCGAATGCGGGATAAACGCGTGGGCAAAGGCACTATCCATGTCCCCGTTATCAAGGCCGCGCTCTGCAAGCAGGATCTGCGCCCGGATTCTTTCCAGGTTTACAACGACTATGAGGGTTTCCTGCTCACCAAGGGGAGCGGCCAGCGCCTTTGAAGAGCTAAGAATGATTAGCGTTGATATAACTGCGACAGCGATTGCGTGTGATCTAGTTTTCATGGTTTTTCAGCCAACGTCAAATCCCACAAAGATGGTACAATTAGGCCTACCTAACTCTTCATATTTAAACCATATCGGGAAGGGTCGCAGGCTTAACGTGAAGCCATTGCGATCCTTTCTTGTTCGTTCTTCTTCTTGACGGCGTGGCTTGCCATGTCGTTGTTGGCAGCCAGGATGATCTCTTTTGCAAGAGCTTCTTCTATGGTTTGTGGATTGGAATACGTTGATTCCCGGACGCCTTCGGCTATGAACCTGAGCGCCAGGTCGACCCGCCTTAGCGGGGCAACATCCACAGATACGTGGTAGACCACACCACCGTACACTATTCTGGTAGTGTCTTCGTTGGGAGATGAATTTTCAATGGCCCTGACAAGCAGCTCGACAGGGTTCTTGCCTGTTTCAAGGTGTATTATGTCAAAGGCAGTCTTGACCGTGTTAAGGGTCCTTGCCTTTTTGCCTCCCATCCTTCCGGTGTTCTTGGCGTATTTTTTGCCAAAATGCATCATCTTGTTGGCAAGGCGCTCTACAACGTTGACATCAGCCTTCTTTAGGCGCTGATGTTCGTGCCTTCCAAAAGTGTTGGGAATCACTGAAGGCTTGAGGGAGATGGCAGACTTGAGCCCCAGGTCATTGACCTCTATTTCCTTTGTTTCCCACTTGTTGAAAAGCATGATGTTGATCTGTTCTTTTCCGCTCATCTTCTCGGCTTCTCCTTTCTGCCGTAAACCAGTTCTCTAAGCGAGACTCCGTTTACCTTGAATACCTGCCATCTGACACCGGGGATATCACCCATCGCGCCGCCCATCGAACCGCCGATGCCCTCGACCATGACCTCGTCGTGTTCGTCAACGAAGTTAAGAGCACCGTCCTTTGGAAGGAATGCGGTTACCGACTTGCCGTTCTTTATCAGCTGTACTCTGACGCACTTTCTTACGGCAGAGTTTGGCTGCTTTGATTCGATGCCAACCTTTTCCAGTACTATACCTCTTGCTTGGGGCGCCCCCTCCAGCGGGTTCGCCTTTTTGTCAAGCATGAGCATTCTTCTTTTGTAATACTTGTCTGCCCATCTGGCGCGGCTTTTCTTTGACTTCAATACCCCGCCGGCAAACAATCCAAGTGGAGATTTACCCATCTATATTCACCTTATTTCCTGCTAACTGCTGTTCAGGGCTGACTATCAGAACATTGGATATTTGGAAGTATCGCTTTGCAAGAAGCCTTGCCTTCTCGGCGTTCCTGCCTTCCCTGCCTACCACTGCACCCTTCTTCTTTTGGTCGACCGTGACAACGGCCTGCTTTGTCCCGTCCATCCTCTCGGAGATGCGGACATCGTTTACCATGTCTGCATTAAGCATGTTGCGGATGAACTCGGCGGCGTCGTCCGAAAACTCTACCAGCTCGACTTTCCTGCCAACCACATTCTGCAGCTGTTTGATCGTAGCGCCGCCCTTTCCTATGGCCAAGCCCATCTGGCCTTTGTTGACCACAAAGATAACGCGGTCCATCTTCTCGTCAACGATGCAGTCCCGCACGCTGGCGTTCGTAACGTTCGAGAACAGAGATATCAGGTTCAGCTCGTTAGAAGTCAGCTTTATCTCCGTCATCTACAACATCCCTCTAGTGCGATGCCCGTAAGCAGATAACAACTCAATTCATGCTCAGTTCCTATGTCCCATTTAAGTCTTGACGCCGTGTTGCAGAAATAATGAAGGGGCTCATTTGGTCGAGCCTTTCTCAGCCATGATGGCTTTGATCTCCTCGTTGGTGGCGCTTTTGAGTGCTATGGCAGTTACTCTGAAAGGCCTGTTGCACAGTCTGCCCAGCTGCATCGAATTGCCGTCGAATTCGTAAACTGCAACGTTGGCTGACTTGGCCTGCTCGTCTAGCTTTGTCCTATCGGCGGCGTCCATGGATTTTGATACCACAATCAACTTGGAGCTCTTGACCGACTGGAGCACTTCCTTTGTGCCGCTCTTGTACTTGTTTGCCCCTACTGCGTCTTTGATAACTTTGGCTAGTGTCTTCATTTTTACTGACCTTCCTTAACCTTCATGTACAGGTCTACCATTCCAGTGCCGACGGGTACTGTGGCACCCACTATAACGTTTTCTGTCACGCCCTTGAGCATTTCTATCTGACCTTCCAGCGAAGCTCTGGCTATGGTTGGCACGGTAATCTCAAAGGCAGCCCTAGCAAGGACCGACGTCTTGGTTCCAGCAATTCCGTGTCTGCCTATCTGCTGCAGATATCCCTTTGAGGTCATCAGATCTGCTACCAGCATGATATGGCGCACGTCGACTTCAAGACCCTGTTCTTCCAGCGTGTTGGTTATCTCCTTTACCAGCGCGGTTCTTGCGGCCTCTATGCCCAGCGTCTGCCAGATCTCGTAGACGTTGTTTGTTGTCGTCCTTGTCGTGTCAACACCATCTACAAGTATCACCTTGGCCAGGTTTGAGCCGGCTGTCTGGATGACCCATTCCTCGTCCTGCTTGACTATGGTTACACGCTCGATGTCAGGCACGCCCTTGACACGTGTGTTAAGAAGCTTGCTCTTCAGAGTCAAAAGCGTCTGGGCATCCGGTTCGTCTGGCACCGTTATCTTGACCAGGTTCTTGTTTTCGTTGACCTTGATATCGTACTTCTTTGTGCTTTCTAGGACGGTGCCTACCTCTTGAAGGGTGCATCCCCGTTCGGCCAGCTTTGCTTCTGAGAGGTAGAATGTCAGGATTCCAGAGTAGTCTGTTTCAGACTTTTCTATCAGGTCTCCTACCTGAGTGAAGAGTATATCCCTGGCAACTTCAAGGGCCTTCTCCCGAGAAGCGCGGTGTTCCTCGTCAAGGTAGATGTCCATCGTAGGAGTAACAGGTTTCTTTCTGGCGTCCACCAGCTCTATGAGCCTTGGAAGGCCTAGGGTGACATTTCTTTCCTTTACACCGGCAAAGTGGAAGGTTCTCAAAGTCATCTGGGTTCCAGGCTCGCCTATGGACTGGGCCGTGACGACGCCGATGGCTTCGCCGGGCTCGGCAAGGGCCTTGTCCACAAGATCGAGAACTTTTTTCATCACTTTCTCTACTCCTTGAACGCTGAGCCTGTTTTCCATCAAAGCCTTCTCAAGGTTGGCCTTCAACCTTGGATTAAGGTTCTGACCGTATTCTTTTATGATGTTCCTGACATCATTCTCAGTGGCCTTTCTCCCCTCGTCGACGATGGCCTCGGCTTCGATGAGCCTTGAGATATTGACTGCCTCGCCATGGTCGCTTTTGGCCGGATCTATTCCATCCTCGCCGTACAGGTACTGGACTATGTTTCCGTGCGGGTCCCTGACGGTCTGATCGTATTCTATCTTCAGATGCTCCAGCGCGTTGATGAGCCTTCTCTGCATGTATCCTGATTGCTGGGTCCTGACTGCGGTGTCTACAAGACCCTCCCTGCCACCCATGGCATGGAAGAAGAATTCAAGTGGACTAAGACCATCGCGGTAGTTGGATTTGACAAATCCTCTGGCGTCGGGGCTGGTCTCGTTGGGTACAAAGTGCGGCAGTGCCCTGTTGCGGTATCCCTTCTGAATTCTCTTGCCCCTGATGGACTGCTGTCCAAGGGCTGCAGTCATCTGGCCTATGTTAAGCGTTGATCCTCTGGCTCCAGTAGAGGCCATTATTACTCCAGAATTGTTGTCTGGAAATGCCCTGTCTGCAGTTCTGCCGGCCCTATCCCTTGCACGGGAAAGCTCGTTGACCACGTACAGCTCAAGGGCCTCTTCTGCTGACAGACCTCTAGTGAGCGGCAGTGTGCCATCGTTGTACTGCTGGATGAGCTCCTTGACTTTGTCGTAGGTCTTTTGGATAACATCAGAGATCTCTTGCCTTGTTTCCGGCGAAAGCCACAGGTCAGAATAGCCGTAGGTGAATCCCTTGTGTGTGATGTACGTCTTGAGCATGGTGAGTATCGAGTCTAGGAACTTGCGCGCAGTGTCTGTTCCGTAGTCCTTGGCAATTCTGTGAAGAACGCTGTCTGGCTCCTCGGCACCTATGGATGCCTTGTCAATCACGCCGCTGATAAGCTCGCCGTTTTTGATAACGACGTCCTTGCCCTCGCCTTTGGAGGCTTTGTTCCACTTTGAGGTGATGACAAAGTTAAAGTCCTTTGGCAGGAACAGCGAGAACAGCTGCTTGCCGGAATACAGTTTCAGGCCGTCCTTTGTTATTGCCGGCGCCGGGAGAGGACCCTTGTATCCACCGATCAGGGCCATGTTGGCAAACTCGTCTCTGGTCAGCGTTGTTTCGTCTCTGGTAAGTATGAATGCGCCGGTGATGAAATCCCTGATGCCTCCGATGATAGGTCCGCCGTATCTGGGCGAGATCAGCTGGTCCTGCACCCGCATGAGCAGAGTGGCTTCGGCCCTCGCTTCCTCGCTTTGAGGAACGTGAAGGTTCATCTCGTCTCCATCAAAGTCTGCGTTGTATGGCGGGCACACTGCCGGATGCAGCCGGAAGGTGCGGTATGGCAGAACCACAACGCTGTGGGCCATTATGGACATCCTGTGCAAAGACGGCTGCCTGTTAAAGATCACGATGTCGCCATCTGCAAGATGCCTTTCCACCACGTAGCCTATTGCCAGCGAATCGGCAATGGTCTTTCTGTCCGTCACGTAGTCAAGCCTTATCTTGACGCCGTCAGGCCGGATGATGTAGTTGGCCCCCGGATAGGTGTTTGGCCCGTTGATGACAAGCAATTTGAGCCTGTCAAGGTTCCATTGCGATACGGTCTCCGGGATGGTTAGCTTTTTGGCCACATCGACGGGCACTCCAACGTTGGAGATGGCCAGGTTAGGGTCTGGGGATATGACAGTCCTGCTAGAAAAGTCCACTCTTTTTCCAGACAGAGAACCCCTGAAACGGCCTTCCTTGCCTTTGAGCCTCTGCGTCAGGGTCTTGAGGGGACGCCCAGACCTGTGATGGGCTTGTGGAATTCCCGAGACCTCGTTATCAAAGTACGTTGTGACGTGGTACTGCAGCAGATCCACCAGGTCCTGCACGATAAGCGGCGGTGTTCCGGCTTCCTTGCTTTCCTTTAAGCGCTGGTTTACCCTGATGATGTCAACCAGCTTGTGCGTCAGGTCATCTTCCGACCTGATGCCTGTTTCAAGAATGATTGACGGTCTGACCGTTACGGGTGGGACTGGCAGCACTTGAAGCACGAACCATTCCGGCCTTGCAGTGGTCGGGTCGTAGCCCAGCAGAACCAGGTCTTCGTCTGGAACATGACTCATCCTTTCACGTATGGTGATGGGAAGCAGCCTGTTTTCTCCGGCTTCGGTTCTTTCCACGAATATTGTTGGTTTGGTAAAGATCAGGTCGTATTGATCTTTTCCGCAGTGCGGGCAAACCTTGATCTTTTTGGCCTTTTCTATAATTTCCTCTTTGATGTTTTCAAGCGTGATTACCGCATACGGAGCCTTGCTTTCCCTGATGGCCTTGTAATATGCCAGATCTTCTGGATCCAGTTTGATCCTGTTGCAGGCCCGGCATGTGGTGAGTAGCAGCTTGTGCACATCGTCTACAAAGGCTATGTGCAACACCGGCTCTGCCAGCTCGATGTGCCCGAAATGTCCGGGGCATTTGGCCGACGTGTTGCCGCAGGTTGCACACTTTTGGCCCGGCTCAAGCGTGCCAAGCCTGTTGTCCATGAGGCCGCCTTGCACAGGCATGCCGTCTTCGTCGTATGTCTCTGGCGCCGTAACTTCTGCGACGCTGTATTTTCGCACCTCGTTTGGTGACCAGACGCTGAACTTTATTCCTCCAAGGATTTTAGCTGATTCGTCCATCATTGTTATCCCTCCCTAAACCTTCTCCTTTGGCAAGAGCCGCGGACCGACATTCAGGCTCATCATCTCTTGCAACAGCAGCTTGAATGCGTAGGCAATCACGACCGGAGAAATCTTGGCCTTCTCGCCGCACACACGGCATACATAGCGCCGCTGTTTGACATCATAGTAGGCCAGCAGGCCGCATATTTCACAGACGTGGATCTCGGCCTTGTCAGACTCTTCTAGCAGCCTGTCCTTTAGCATCATGGAGGCTCCGTAGGCTATGAGACAGTCCCGCTCCATCTCACCGAACCTGAGGCCTCCTCCTCTTGCACGACCTTCTGTGGGTTGTTTGGTAAGCATCTGGACCTGTCCCCTTGCCCGGCTGTGGATCTTGTCGGCAACCATGTGGTGAAGCTTTTGGTAGTACACGACCCCAACGTAGACGTCGGCCGGGAACTTTCTGCCGGTCCTGCCGTCATACATGACTTCCTTTCCGGTGTATTTGAAGCCGTATTGCTCCATGGCGGCCTTAAAGTCATCCATCTTCTCGCCAAGGAATGCAGATCCGTCGATTATCTTGCCTCTAAGCGAGGCGGCCTTTCCTCCAAGGGATTCCATGAACTGGCCGACGGTCATTCTTGACGGAAATGCATGGGGATTGATCATCACGTCTGGGACCACGCCATCCTCGGTATACGGCAGGTCTTCTTGGTTGACCAGCATTCCGACTACCCCCTTCTGGCCGTGCCTTGATGCAAATTTGTCTCCAATCTCCGGAATACGCATGTCGCGGACTCGGATCTTGTACATCTTGCCGCCCTCCACTGACTGGGTAATCATCACGGTATCAACAACGCCGTTTTCTGACGGCCTGACTCCAACTGAAGTATCGCGCCGGTACGGCCCCTTGACTTCAAATTCCTTGTATTCTTCCATGAACCTAGGTGGAGAGGTTCTTCCAATCAGTATGTCGCCTCCGTTGACCACGGCCTCGTGCATGATTGCACCGTCGGCTTCCAGCAGGCGGTAGGCCTTTTCTCCACGGTAGCCGCGTATGTTGACGTCGGCTTTGGGGATCTCAAAGTTGTCTTTCATGCCGCCGGGGTACTGCTTTGCCTCTGCCTCGTAGATCCTGTAAAAGAAGGTCCTTCCAAGGCCCCTGTCTACGGCGGATCTGTTGAACACGACTGCATCTTCTATGTTGTATCCTTCAAACGGCAATACAGCAACGACGCAGTTCTGGCCGGTTGGCCGGTCTTCCAGCCCAAGCAGGTTTATCGCCTTTGTGCTTACAACAGGAATCTGCGGATATAGCATGAAGTGCTGCCTGACGTAGGTGCTGGCGTTCATCAGTGGCGTTGAAAATCCAAGGCTCTGTTTTGCCATTGCGCTCTCGTAGGTGTTTCTTGGAGACTGGTTGTGCTCTGGATACGGAATTATCGAGGCACCAACTCCGAGAATTGCGGACGGGAATATTTCAAGGTGCGTGTGCTTTTCTAGATCGATCTTCTTGGGGTCTATGGCCACGTAGCAGTTCTCTTCTTCGTTGGCGTCGACCAGTTCCACAACTCCCATGTAAAGAAGGTCCATCCAGGAAAGGAACTTTTTAGATACCTTTTCTATTACCTCTGATGTTATCAGCGGTCTGCCGCTCTTCAATACCACGAGCGGGCGCATTACCCTGCCGGCGTTGCAGCTTACGTAAAGACGCTTTGTTGCATTGGAGTTCTGTGAGCTGTACAGGTAAACACCCACGTGCGGGTGGATCTTGCCGGACCTCCTCATGGTCCTAAGGGTTTCCGCCAGATGCTCGCCTTTCTCGATGTAGCCTATGAGCCGACCGTCAACGAATACCCTTGTTCCGTCGGCGCGGAGCTTTTCGCTGGCCTCGTCGACATTCTGGACGCCGATCTCGTACAACTTTTCGGTGACCTCTGCGCTCAGCACGTGCACTGAAATGATTGCAGATAATGCAAGGTTCTTGACCAGACCGCAGTTGGATCCTTCAGGTGTTTCTGCAGGACAGATCCTGCCAAAATGCGTTGCATGCAGATCCCGGGCCTCAAAGTTCGGCTGGCTTCTGCTCAAGGGTGACTGTATTCTGCGCAGGTGGCTGATGGTTGACATGTAGTTGGTCCTGTCCAGAAGCTGGGTAACGCCCACTCGTCCGCGTCCCCAGTTGCCTGTTGCAATGGCATTGTTAAGCTTGTCTGAGACGATTCCTGGCCTCACCGCAGCCGCTACCGCATTGATGCCCCTTTTCTGCCCGGAGCGTTCAAGCTGGTATTTCATGTCGCGTATGAGATTGCGAAATGCCGTCCTGAACAGGTCTGCAAGCATCTGGCCTGCGAACTTGATCACCTTGTTGCCGTAATGATCTTTATCGTCGGCCTCTATCCAGCCCAGCTTGAGTTCTGTCAGTTTGCAGGCAGCTTCGCCCAGAAACAGGGCCTTTTCGTGCCTGTTTTCGGGGTTCTTGCCGATGTGCGGGAGCAGACCCCAGTCCAGCAGGGTCTCGGCCCGCTTGATCTGGAATTCCTCAAGCATACCGGGTGCGATTCTCTTGCTGATGTAGACTATGGCATCCCGGCTGGTGGAAACCTCGCCGGACTTTTCGAATGACGGCTCAAGTTCATCCTGAATAATCTCGTTTAGGGAGACTGAATCTGCAATGTCCTTGTCTGATTCAAGGCCCAGCGCGCGTATCAACGTGATGAGCGGGATGTCAACTGGCGATCCAGGAATCTTGGTTACGATGGAACCATCAGGCTTCATGATGAGCTCCAGTTTTGCCCTGTAGCCGACGATGGATGAATAGACCTTGGCCTTGTATAGCAGGGTTCCGGTGGCCTCTTCTTCATCAACAATTATCTTGTTGTATGAGAGGTCCTCAAGACCCACGATGACACGCTCTGACCCGTTTATGATGAAATATCCGCCAGGGTCACGGGGATCCTCTCCAAATTCAACGAGCTTGGACTCCGGCAGGTTGTGTAGAATGCATGTGTTGGACTTGACCATCACCGGCATGTCGCCGATATGTATAAAACGCGATTCAAGGATCTTGCCGTCCTCGACTACGCTGCATTCAAGCATTACCGGCGAAGCATATGTCAGGTTGCGCAGCCGGGCCTCCATCGGCGCCACGTGGGTGATAGAACCGTCCAGCTCCATTATCCTTGGCTGCTGGAGCTTTACCTTACCTAGCTTGATCTTGTATGGGTACTCGGCGGTTTCGACCTCTATCTCGCCGACTTCATCAATGATGCTTTGAAGCCCTCTTTCCATGAATTCATTGTAGGAATTGAGGTGCTGTCTTGCAACGCCTTCTCTTCTTAGAATATCGTTAATAATCGGCCACATCTCGATAGAATTCTCTATCATGGTGTACTCATCCTTCTACGACATAGCGGTAATATACACTTTCACCCGCAGTGGGACTCTTTCTTGTGATCTTGATGACGTCGCCGGGCCTCACGTCAAGGTCTTCAAGGGCCTTGTCGCTCCGCAGGACATACGGCAGCTGACCGGGCTTGGCGTTGTACTTCTTCAATACTTCTTCAGCCTCGGTCTTAGAAAGGATCTCATGCTTTGGCTGGTACGCATGGTTTGTTATCTTGACTACCTTTTTTTCAGACAAAAAAGACTACCTCCAAACACAATAGCTTCTGCTCGATAGAAAACATCAAAGTCAAACTTATTGGGAATGAAAAGAGTATATATAAGTATTGTGAATATTTTATATAATCTTTGATTTTATTTGAAGATTAAAAGCGCCAGTTTTCCGGCTTGATTGAGATGAAGCACGACATTAGAGTTTCTGTACAAAAAAGATAAATAGTAACGGAAATATAGCACGTTAGGTGTGCATTAAGGAGAATGGGCT
Source organism: Nitrososphaera sp. (assembly GCA_029263715.1). Classification (GTDB taxonomy): domain Archaea; phylum Thermoproteota; class Nitrososphaeria; order Nitrososphaerales; family Nitrososphaeraceae; genus Nitrososphaera. The sequence goes on from JAJUFP010000005.1 coordinate 78,902, forward strand.
ATAAATCGTATGCACTAATGGCGATATTACTGGCATCGCTAGTACCGGTCATTATGGTAGGCACTGCCCATGCACAGTCTGCCACTTTGACCGTAAACACAGACAAAACAGCATATCAAACAGGCGACAGGGTCACCATCTCGGGTAACGTCGGAGCTGTCAAAGCAGGACAGCCAGTTCTGCTGCAGGTTACCGACCCCAAGAATGTCCTTGTCAGAGTTGACCAGATTGAGGTAATGCCGGATGGTTCTTACACATACACATTCCCGACTGGCGGCATAATGAAGAACAGCGGCGAACACATAGTTGTCGTAACATATGGCAGCTTTAGCCAAAGGACAACGTTCCAGTTCACATCACTAGCAGGTCCAACCACCGCGCCTCTAACAATAGACGGTACAACCTACCAGATTGAATACTCGATTACCGGCGGAACACTGAATTCGCTGACTGCTGACAAAGATCTGGCAACGATCACTGCTGCAATCACTTCAACAGCTGATGGAAACCTGACTCTAAAGCTTCCAAGAAACGTAATACAGTCACTCACTGTTGACGGACCAACTGGCGGAGAAGATGAAGACTTCGCAGTCTTTACCGACGGAGTTCCGGGAATCTATGACGAAACAGCTACAACTGACACATACAGAACAATCAGCATACCGTTCGAACAGGGTACAACTGAAATCGACATAGTCGGCACATGGATGGTCCCAGAATTCGGCGCTATTGCTGCAATAATACTTGCAGTTGCAATCGTCGGAATAGTAGCAGCAGCCAGGTACAACAAGTTCAGCTTCATGCCAAAGTTCGGCTGAACAACTTTTTTCCTTTTTTCATTTTTCAATCCTTACGCCAAGTTATTTTAAAAAAGTCAGGGCCTTCGGAGGGATTTGAACCCTCCTCAAGCGGTCACTGCCGAGATAACTGACCACAGCCGCCTATACTAACCAGGCTATACTACGAAGGCCAACGGATGTTTTTTGCGTTTGCTACAGTATATAATCGTTAGACAGACTTTGAACTTAGCAGCCCGATCCTTACCGTATCAACACCGGCCTGCTCCAGCTTTTCGGCAAGAGCGTTCATGCCTATGGAATCGCCGGCAAGATGCCCCATCACCACAAGGTTGCCTTTCAGTTTTTCTTCACGCATCTTGACCAGATCCCCATAGTCTACATGAAGGTATATCACGGTATTCACGCCGTGCTCAAAGTATGCCTTAGCTACCGGGTAACCGCCGTTGGTTCCGGCGGCAACTACCAGCGCCCAGTGGCCTGCCTTGCCCTTTTCGCTGCCAAACCTTACCTGCACTTTTGTTTCAGCATTCTTGAATTCCGGAATCTCAGATATGGACCTGACGATGTCAGAAACGTACTCTGTCTTGCCTGCTTGTATTTTGTCAAAAATAGTCTTGCGCATGTATTCATCGCACGGCTGATGGATGTTTACAAGCGGCATGCCGATCGTCTCCGCAGCGCCCACAACGTCACTGTATATGTCGGCATGGGTTCTTGTTTCAACCCTTTCTTTCAGTTTCTTGACTGCATCCTGGGCAATTTTTCTTGGAACGCCGTGTTCAACCATATACGTGACATGCCGGTCAAAAACCTTGTAAAAATTGACAGATGCCACGCCTATCGGGTGATGCGCCACCACCGCATCGCATCCAAGGCTTTTCGCCAGCATCAGCTCTGCAACGCCGACATCTATGGCCATCAAGACCTTGCCGATGTTCTTGCCGCGCACATGAACCGCGCTGTCGGCAGGCATCCTGTTCCATCCGGCTATCTCCAGACCCATCTTCATTATCTGCTCAGTGTTAACGGATCCCATGATTCTGCCAACCAGCATCCATCTATTATGCTGTTGCGTCTTATGCAAGACTTAAATCAGCTTGAGACCCTTTTTTGTCCAAAAGATGAGCTGCGCCGACGAATACTTTTCACATCAAACCTCAGAGGACCTGATCCAGATAACCCCGCAGCTGAAATCCAGGCTGCAGAAAGCAAAGTATGGCATCTACAACCATTCTGCAGTCGAGCTATGCCACTGGACTAAAAAGTCATTCGCAAACGAAGGCAGCTGCTACAAACACAAGTTTTACGGCATTTCCACCCATAGATGCATGGAGATGACCCCCGCAGCGATGAACTGCGAGAATCGGTGCATCTACTGCTGGCGGCCGGCCGAGTTTTATGACACCTTGCAGATGCCGCCAGAGCTTGTGGACGAGCCGGACGCCATTGTTCACAACCTGCTGGAAGAGCGCAGAAAGCTGATAATGGGGTATTACGGCAACCCAAAGAACGACAAGACCAGGCTAGACGAGTCGCTGCTGCCAGCTCATTACGCGATTTCGCTTTCCGGCGAGCCTACCATGTACCCAAAGCTTCCGCAGCTGATAAAATATCTCAAGTCGTTAAAGGCCACCAAGTCGATATTTCTGGTAACCAACGGCCAGGAGCCGGACATGCTTCGAAGGCTTGCAAACGAGGATGCCCTTCCCACCCAGATCTACCTGTCCACCAATGCATCCAACAAAAAGATGTTTCTTCAGATAAACCGGCCGCGTCACAAAGACTCCTGGGAGAGGTGGCTTGACAGCCTGCATTTGCTGGCCACAGTAAACACCAGAACGGTGTTGCGCATGACTCTTATCAGGGGTTACAACGACGGCGACGCTTTTGTCGACGAATTTGCCGGCCTTATGGCACAGGGAAACCCGCATTTTATCGAGCTCAAGTCATACATGCATGTGGGAATGTCTACCCAGCGGCTTGAAAAGGATGACATGCTAGAGATGCACGAGGTTCGACATTTTGCAAGCAAGCTTGTCGGCAAGATGCCAGCCTTTGGCATCATGGATGAAAGCGAGATCTCTAGAATAGTGGTGCTGCAGAACCAGAACCGGTATGTCGACCGCTGGATCAGGGCTTATTTTGAAAGCCCAGAAACCAACTAGCAAACTTTTCCAAAGCCTTCCTTCTATGTGAGTAATCGTTCTTGTTGGGTAGCTGTGAGAAAGGCAAGGTCGTTCCTGCCGGTATGAAGATTGGATCAAAGCCCCAACCGCCTTCCGCGATCCTGTAGGCTATCATGCCTTGCACCGTGCCTTCAAATACCATCACATTCTGGCCATCATAGTACGCGATCATCGAGGTAAATGCAGCCGATCTGTCTGGCAAACCATCAAGCAGCCTCATTATTCCGGCATTTCCCAGCGTCTTGAAAACGTATGAAGAGTAAGGGCCGGGGAATCCGTTAAGGCTTTTGATAAAAAGTCCGTCGTCTTCCACTATTACCGGCATGTGTGCTTTTTCAAACGCGCTTTTCACCTTTCCTCTTGCCACTATTTCTAGGGAGTCGGACTGGATCTCTAGCGGTTCCACATTTGCAAAGACCGTCTCGATTCCATGCAAGGAAAGTATTGACTGTACTTCTCTGAACTTGTTCTGGTTTGTGCTGGCAAAAGCCACCGACCGCAAGGCATGCTTTCTGCTTTGCAAGACAGATAAAAATTATCAGGCGACTCTGGCGTACCTGCCGCGCTGCTCAATTTCACGTACATTTTCCAGCAGCTTCGCAGTCCTTTTTTCGCCGGCAACCGATGCATAGCCGGCTGCAAAGCTTTCAAAGGCGCCCTCTAGGGCAATGTGGGCGCTGGTGAAGACTTCCTTTGTCAGCCGGATGTCGACGGCCATGTCTTCGGTTCTTTCCGAATAGTATGCCAGCCCAAAATCCAGCAAAACCAGCCCCTTTTCTGAGAGGATGAAATTTGAGGTTGTTGGGTCGCCGTGGATTATGTTGTTTGCATGCAGTATTGCTGAATAGCGTCCCATCTCATTGCAGAGGCTCGTCGTCAGTGCATCCTTGGCGCTTGGGCCCTCTACGAATTCCATCACTATCTCTGTACGGGCCGGATCCACGAAATACATGAAGGGAGTTGCAACCCCTGCCAGCTTGGCCGCAGACATCAGGCTGGCCTCATGGACTGTCCTTTGCTTGCGCACTGCCAGATCCAGCTCTGCATGGCGGTACTGCTTTGGTGTCCTTATCTTTGAGATGGCCTTCCTGTTGTACCACTCGATCATGTAGATGTCGGCTTCAGCGCCCTTTTTGATGAGCGACCGCTGCAATAGTAATATAGCCTGACAAATCGAGATAAAAACGTGAGTTTTGAGCCTGGCCCTGGTGAGAGGGTGATCCTAGGTGAGGACTGCTCCGAGGATAATCTGAAGACAGGAGTTCTGATCCTGACCAACAAGAGGGTCGTCTTTCAGAAAACAAAGGGAAGGATGGCAACCCTTTCCAAAAAGGAGGGCGAGATTCTCTTGGACATCCCGCTGAACAAGATATCATCGTTCAAGGCAGAGGGTTTTCTGGTCAAAAAATTTGTCATCTCGGCCAACAACCAGACCTACAAGTTTGGAGTTTTCAGCGGCGGCCAGTGGCAGAAGCAGTTGAAAGAAGCTATTAGCTCTGCTGGTTCCTAGCTTCGCCAGCCGATGTCTACAGTGTCAAGCCGCCAGGACTGTCTGACGTGCGCGTCCTGTACCTGAACGTTCTTGCCGGTTGCCTGGTAGTCCAAGATCGCAGTCCAGGCTATCTGGGCACCGTTGTCGCCGGAGTACTTTATCGGGCATGTGTAAAACCTGCTGTTCTGTCGTTCACAGGCTGCTTCTAGCATCTGGGAGAGCCGGCGGTTGGCAGACACACCTCCAACTATAATCATCTCCTTTCTGCCGGTGAACGAGAGGGCCCGCTCGACGACCTCGGCCAGCATAGCAAAGGAGGTTTCCTGCAAAGAATAACAGACATCCTCTAGCTTGTTGTTTTCTGCCAAACGTTTGGCAGCAGTCAAAAGACCAGAAAACGAAACATCATTTCCCTTCACGATGTATGGCAGCTGTATGTAGTTCCCAGAAGACTGGCCGGCAAGTTGCTCTATTCTTCCTCCACACGGCGATGCAAACCCCACCGCGCGACCAAACTGGTCCAAAAGCTGGCCGATGGTGATATCCAGGGTTTCGCCGAAAACCCGCCAGCGTTGTTGTGAAAATACAAGCATCATCGTATGGCCGCCGGATACAAGCAGCACCAGTGGATCGGTTGCGCCGGTGAGCATGGCGCCAAGCTCGATGTGGCCAAGGGCATGGTTCACCGGTACCAGCGGCTTTCTGTAAAAGCCTGACAGGGTTCTTGCAACCACCGCGCCGACCCGAAGGCACGGACCGAGGCCTGGACCAGCAGAGTACCCGATGATGTCTATTTCCTTCATCGAGACTCCTGCCAAATCCAGCGATTGCTTTAGCGTTTCAGAAGAGACGTCAATGTGATGCCTTGAAGCCTCCCTTGGGTGGATGCCCTTTCCTTCAGGCGCCCGGTAAACGTCCCGTGCGTCTGACAGGATTTTCCCTGCAGAATCAACAACAGAGCATCCAAAGGTGTGAGCGGTGCTTTCTATGCCAAGGCAGATCATCGTTATCCCCTGCTCATGGCGGAGACTATCTTGATGACATCGCCATGATTTAGCTTGTGGTCTGCGCCGATCCTCTGTTTTGTCCTTGCATCTACGGCATGCAAGAACCCCTTGGCAAGATCCGCATGGATGGTCTCTGCAAGATCTTTGGCAGTCGAGCCTTCAGGCAAAAGCCGGACATCGGGCAAGACATTTCCCTTCTTGTCCATCAGCTTGAATTCGTCTTCCACAGGATAGACGGCTATCATGTGCAAGAGCTTGAAGCATGTGATGTTGATCGCCTCCTGAACTCCTGTCGAGCCGTACTTTTCCATAAGCGACCGGACAATGTCGATGGCCTTCTGCTGCTGCGGGTTCAGCGGGACGCCGGGCTTGACATCAAATGAATTGTCGCCAGGCAGGTAGTGGATGACACCCTTTCGTGATGCCTTTTTCAGCATGGCTTCAGCCTCAGACGCGCATGGAACGACGGTCAGCCCTTCTTTTTTCATCTTCTGGATGTTGGCTTCAGCCTCTGGCAGGTCAGCCTTGTTGGCGGCGATAATAAAGGGCTTTGATTTTGATCTGAGAATCTGGCAGAAATGCAGTATGTCCTGCTCGTTCCAGAGAACTGGCTTTTTCATTCCAAGTCCGGATGCATGCAACGCCGTGGCGATTTGATGTTCCCGTATGGCAAGGCCGGACAGGCGTTTTGCCAGCATCTGCTCTATCTTTTGGCCCTGGCTTTCAGCCTCCCTTGAAGTCTTGCCCCAGTCCCTGCCTATCAGGCTTGCAAGCCAGAGGTCGAATTCTTCTTCAACGAACTTTATGTCAAACATCGGGTCGCCGGTGCCTGGCGGAACGGGCTTTCCGTTGCTGTCGGTAGAACCGGATGCATCCACCACGTGAATCAGTGCATCGGCCTGCCTTGCGTCGTCTAGGAACTTGTTTCCAAGCCCCTTGCCTGCATGGGCGCCGGGAACAAGCCCCGCAACATCAATCAGCTTGACTGGAGCAAACCTGTTTCCATCGATGCACATTGAATGGACAGGGTTGCACTGCACTCCAAACTCCCGGCATGGACACTTGGTCCGGGCGTAGGAAACGCCAACGTTGGCCTCTATGGTGGTAAACGGGTAATTGGCAGAAGGGACCGCCAGCTCCGTCGCCGCGTTAAAAAAAGTGGATTTGCCAACGTTGGCCTTCCCGATAAGACCGATAATCATGCTACGATGGCTTGAACTGTCTTTCCCGCATTAATATTTTTCAAGCACGACAGACAAGGGTCAGTGACTTGGATGCAAGATTCTGGATAGACAGGCTGGGACTTGAAAAACATCCTGAAGGAGGCTACTTTAAAGAAACATACAGGTCAGGAATTGAACTGAACTTGCCAAGCTACGACGGCCCGCGCAATGCCAGCACAGCCATCTACTACCTTCTTGATGGCCGACAGTTTTCAGCATTTCACAGTATAAAATCCGACGAGGTCTGGCATTTTTACGCAGGGTCTCCCCTTGTCTTGCATGTTATTGACGACGCTGGCAACCTGCACGAAAACAAGCTGGGAAACAATCCAGACAGGGGCGAGACCCTGCAGGCAGTTGTAAAGGCAAACTGCTGGTTTGCTGCTTCCGTAAGCGAACCAGACTCGTTTTCCCTTGTTGGATGCACGGTTTCTCCTGGCTTTGACTTTCGGGATTTTGAGTTTGGAAGACGTGCAGAATTGATCAGGCAGTATCCGCAGCACAGCAGCATCATCGACAAGTATAGCTACCAATAATAGTCCGTAAATTCAATTCCGCGTTGTGCCAAGCCGGCAAAGCGCGGTGTGTATTGTAAGCGGAGGTCTGGACTCGGTTTGCTATGCCGCACACTTGGCAAAGGATCACGATATTTACATGATCACTTTTGTCTACGGCCAGCGCGCCAAGCGGGAGATAAGTGCGGCCAGGCATTTTGCCAAGGTGCTGAAGGCAAAGGACCACAAAATCGTGGACATTGGTTTTATGAAATCCCTGTACGGGAAGAGCAATGCGCTGACAGACAAGAGCCAGGCGCTGTCTGCCAGCTTTGCCCAGAACCTGGTGGTTCCAATCCGCAATGCAATCTTTATCACCATCGCCAGCGCATGGGCCATGAGCATCAACGCAAAGGTAGTCGCGTACGGTGCACATACAGGGGATGTCTTGCACTATGCTGACTGCAGACCAGAATTCTTGCGATCTATGAATGAGGCATTGAACCTGGCTGACTCGGACAGCATGGCCGCTGGTAACAGGCAGGAGATTAGGATCCTGTCGCCAGCTATAGACGGACTTGACAAATCAAGCCTGCTAAAGCTGGGCCACGACATTTTAAAAGACAAGATATTCTTGACGTGGAGCTGCTATTCTAACGGCGTCAAGGCGGGAGGAAAATACCTTCATTGCGGCCGATGCGAATCGTGTATAAATAGGAAACGGGCATTTATCTCAGCAAACATAGATGATAAAACGCGGTATGCGGCATGAATCAAGGCAAAAGACTGCTGTCGGCAGGGTCAGGCTAAACGAGATCTTTACAAGCATCGAAGGCGAAGGGATACTCTTTGGCACCAAGACCATGTTTGTGAGGCTGGCAGGCTGCCCCCTAAAGTGCCGGTGGTGCGATACCACTTATGCTATTCCCATGGACAGCGGCGCAGATTATTCCATCGACGAAGTCAAGGCCTTGATTGCGCGGGAGCTGCAGCCAAACACGTACAAGGTAAACTTCACCGGCGGTGAGCCGCTGGTACAGCATGAGGCCGTCATCGAGCTGGCCAAGTTCGTCAGGGAGAAGGGCCTTCGGACGTACCTCGAGTCTGCATGCCACGATTCGTCGCGTTTTTCCAAGGTTTTGCCATTCATCGATATCTGCAAAATTGAGTTCAAAATGCGTGATTCAGGCGTCGTCGACAAGAAGAGCTACCCGGCGTTGCTAAAAAGCGAGCTTGAATGCCTCAAGATGGCGGTGCAAGGCGGCAAAAAACCGTACATCAAGGTGGTGGTGACCAACTCGTCGGACTTGGAGGAATTCAAGGAACTGGTGTCCAAAATATTCACAGTTGCAAACCCGGTAGACATAGCAGGATTTATAATACAGCCTAGCTTTGATACCGATGAGCCAGTGTTGGACAGGCTTTTGGCCTTTTACGACGCCGTATATCCTTCTTATGAGCATGTACGAATAGTGCCGCAGCTTCACAAATTCATAGGAGCCAGATAGCATAGCATCATGCAAAACAAGGAAAAGACAATAAACAAGAAAAAAGTGGCCAAGCTGATAAGGCAGCTGCTTATAGAACTTGGCGAGAACCCCGACAGGGAGGGGCTCATCGGCACGCCGGTTAGAATGGCAGACATGTACGAGGAGATCTTTGCCGGATACAGGATGGATGCAGAGCTGGACGTGACATTCAGCGAGGACGCGGACATGATAATAGCAAGGGACATCCAGTTCTACAGCATGTGCGAGCACCACATGCTTCCGTTCTACGGCAAGATCCATGTGGCGTACATACCTGCCGGGAAGGTGTTCGGCGTTTCAAAACTTGTCAGGCTGGTAGAAAAACACTCCCGCAGGCTGCAGATACAGGAGCGGCTGACCAAACAGATAGCCGACGAGCTTATGAGGATGGGCGTCAAGGGCGCCCTGGTTCTTGCTGAAGGCGAGCACCTGTGTATGAAGATGCGCGGCGTCAGGAACAACAGCTCCATAATGACTGTTGCCTACCGCGGCATAATGGAGCAGAAAGACATCCGCGAGCACATACTTGCGATAATACAGAACCCCAAGGCCGAGTTCAAGTCGGTCTGAATAGTTATATAACAAAAGCAGAGGATCTATGCAGAATGAGCAGCAAGGACGAATCCATCTTCTCAAAGGAAGCCATGATGAGCACCCAGGCTGGAAAAGAGATCATGAAGCAGGCGCTGCTTCGTGGCAAGGGCTTCAAGCAGTTTAACCAGTACAAGGAAAGGGCAGAATCCGAGTTCCAGTCGTTTGAGGAAAGATTCGTCATGTCGCTCCGCAATGCCATGGATTCTGACACCAGTCCGGCCAGCACTATGAACAAGTTTGCCGAGGAGGTTGGTTCTGCAGAGCTTGTGCCGGACAGCGCCAGCCTGCAAGACATCAGGACACGGCTGTCGGATGCTGAAACGCTGCGGCAGCGAGTAAGAAGCATATTGAATTCCAACTTTGTTAAGATGACTTTTCCGGTTTTCGATGCGCTTTACGACGGTGCCGCTGAGTACTTTGGGGATGATGCATCTCAGGAAAAGAGAGAAGCAGTCATAGATGGCCACATTATCGCCATCGACCTCAGCGAGCCCATGGACAGGATAGTGGACAAGGACGAAGACTTGGAGTACCTTGAGGATTACAAGTTCATGAATCCGTACATCCTTGCCATAGCGCGGCAGAAGATCTCGCAGGGAGGTGATGTCGTGTTAAAGGCGTTTGAGGACGGTTTTAAGGACGCCAGAATCGGCCAGTACATCGATGTCAAACTGAAGATGCGGCCGGCGTCAATAAACGACGAGAACATGAATGAATGCTACAAGAAATATCGCGCGGTGATGGGCACTGCCGGGAGGAACATGGCCCTTAACCGAAGGCCGCTTTCTGACATATTCCATCTTGGGATGGCCAAGGCCGGCGAGTGTGTGGGCTGCGGCAACGAGATAGAGGACGCCATAAAGAACGGTTCAATCAAGATCCCTTCATGGCCGCTGTACTTTACCCTGAATACAGGTGATGTTAGACGTGGCTTTGACCTGACGATGGCAAAAAGCGAGCTGTACCTGGAAGAGGCCAAGATCGCCTTGGAAATGCTGCCTGAAGAATTCAAGCTAAAGCCGTTCTTGGAGTTCCTGTTTTTGACTGTAAGGCATTACAACCAGTATTGGTACAACGAGTTGGTAAGACGCGCGCCCTTTGCCGATTTCCAGAAAAAGATGGAAGCCGCGGTGATGTAAATGTCGTCTGCTCTGATGTGGTCTGAACTATACAGACCAAAAAAGATAGAGCAGATGGTAGGAAATGAGGAAGCTCGGCTGGCGGTTGTAAAATGGCTATCCGGATGGGTCAGCGGGACCAAGCCCCTGCTTCTGGTCGGACCGCCGGGCACCGGCAAGACCACCCTGGTTCACGCCCTGGTCAGACAGTTTGACTACGACTTGGTGGAGACAAACGCCAGCGACACCAGAAGCCGCGATAGTCTGGAGGCAAGGATAATTCCAGTCCTGAACAACAGGAGCATCTTTGGTAGAAAGATGATGCTCTTCTTAGACGAGGTTGACGGCATATCCGGCAGGGAGGATACAGGTGGCCTTGATGCTCTTGTTGATATGATGAAGGAGCCCACGGTGCCCGTGATAATGGCGGCGAATTCAAAATCTGTCAAGATAAAGGAGCTTGCCAAGGTTTGCAAGACCATCGAGTTCAGCCCGGTTCCTCCAAGGCTGCTTTTGATGTTTCTTGATCACGTCTTAAGTGCCGAGGGCAAGAACATTGGCCCCGGAGACAAGATAGCCCTGATAATTAACAGCAAAGGCGATATCAGGACCCTGCTTAACAGCGCGCAGTCCGCTGCAGCCGGCTATGCCGCTACTGGCAAGGATACTGTAGAGATCGATATTGCAGATGCCATAAATGGGTATTTTGCTGCAAAAAGCAAGGCCGATGCAGTAGCCATGTTATCAAAGGCAGACGCGTCTTACCCAGACCCAAGGTTTGGCATGGTCTCGCCCGAAGAAAGAAGGAAGGACATGATGGCCGCCCTGTTCTCCACGATAGTTTCGTCCCGCATAGACCATGACAGCATGGCCGATATGCTGGACGTTCTGTCAAAGGTAGATGTCGTCGTGGGCAGAGTCAGCCGTCAGCGGCGATGGAGTTTGCTTCGGTACGTTGGTAGCATGCTGGCGTATGGCCTGTACGATCCGTCCAAGGGCAAGGAGATAAGGTACAGCCAGTACTCCATGCCGTGGCCGGTGATGGGTCCGATATTCGCGCGTTCTCAGACCATAAGGAAACTTGCGTCTTTAATAGCTCCGGCAGCTCACATATCGAGGAGGACCTGCGGGACGCTCTTCCTGCCCTACCTCGTTCAGGCCATGATAACCAGCGGGACGGACCCTGCCGAGTTTGCGGCTAATTTTGAAGAGTCCATGGCTGAGTCTCTAGCCAAAGAGATAGACAGAACCAAGGGCGGTGCAAAGAAGTGAGCGAAGACCACTGGATCAGGCTTTTGGTAAAGTACAGGGGCAAATGCGCGGTATGCGGCAAAGACATCCAGGCCGGCGAGTATGCGCTTTGGTCTAGGGCCTCAAAAGCCATAAAGCATGTCAGCTGCCAGACGCAGCCGCAGAAAGACACATCTGTATTGGAGCTCAAGTGCTTCATATGCGGCAAGACTGCAGGATGTGCGCAGTGCAGTTATGAGCAGGATTGCAACAGGGAATTGGTCTCGCAGGCCTGCATATGCGAAAGCTGTCTATCAGACAAGAAAGCTTATGAGAACTACCAGGCCGCGTTTCTAAGCAAGATAGCAAAAGTTAAAATTTGAATCGGCCTGACCGATACTAATCACATGTCCAGCGAATACGAGCACAATGTTGGCCAGCTTTTGTCTGAAAAGAGGGCCAAGCTTGAAGAACTAAAGCAAAGGCCGGATGAAAACAGAGGCAAGATTGCACAGCTTTCTCTTGAGATCGAGGCCCTTGAAAACATGTTTGAGAATTACAACCTTGGCATGAACGTCTTTCGTCGAGCACAGGGCGGAAGGCACGGCCTCAGGGAATAATCATCAAACGAAAATTATCAGGGCAAAAGCGTGTAATGAATTTATATATCTACATGCTGGCATAAATTGATCGTATTTCCATGCATGAAGAAAAAGTAAAGCGGCTGGCTTCAATGAAAAAGTCCGCCGAAAGCGGCGGTGGTCAGGAAAGGATCGAGGCTCAACACAGTAAAGGCAAGCTGACGGCTCGTGAGAGGATTGCCCTTTTGCTTGATGAAGGAAGTTTTGTAGAGATTGACAAATACGTAACACACAGAAGCGATGACCCATCTCTGCCAAAGTTTTACGGCGATGGTGTTGTGACAGGCTTTGGCACCGTAAACGGGCGGCAAGTCTTTGTCTTCTCTTATGATTTTACCGTGCTTGGCGGTTCATTAGGCGAGATGACCGGCAAAAAGATAGTCAAGGCCATGGATCAGGCCATGAAGGTGGGCTGCCCCATCATCGGCATAATCGACTCCGGTGGCGCCAGAATCCAGGAAGGCGTCAGCAGCCTTGACGGGTACGGAGACATATTCTTCCGCAACACCATGGCGTCCGGCGTGATCCCGCAGATAACGGCCAGCATAGGCCCCTGTGCCGGAGGAGCCGTGTACTCGCCGGCCATGACTGACTTTGTAATAATGGTCGAGAACATTGGCCAGATGTTCGTAACAGGACCGGAGGTAGTCAAAGAGGTGCTGAGCCAGGAGGTCTCCTTTGACGAGCTTGGCGGCGCCAGAGCGCACGGGACCAAGTCTGGCGTGGCGCACTTTGTCGCTAAAAACGAGTACGATTGCTTTGACAAGATAAAGAAGCTCCTCTCGTTCCTTCCGCAGAACAATGCGGAGGAGCCGCCGGTGGTGGAGACAAACGACGACCCCAACAGGGTGGATGCCAACCTGATAAACATACTGCCTGAAAACCCGTACCAGCAGTACGACATGAAGGAGATCATCAGATCCATAGTCGACAACGGCGAATTCTTTGAAGTGCACGAAGTGTATGCTGAAAATGTTCTGGTAGGCTTTGCAAGGATGGGTGGCAGGACCGTGGGATTGGTGGCAAACCAGCCCATGTACCTGGCTGGCGCGCTGGACATCAACTCGTCCAACAAGGCTGCAAGGTTCATCAGGTTCTGCGACGCCTTCAACATCCCCATTGTAACTTTGGTGGATACACCCGGCTACCTGCCTGGAACTGACCAGGAGCACAACGGTATCATCAGGCACGGAAGCAAGCTGCTGTTTTCATACTGCGAGGCCACGGTTCCAAAGATAACCTGCATCATAGGCAAGGCATACGGCGGCGCGTACATCGCCATGGGAAGTAAGAACCTGCGTGCAGACGTCAACCTTGCATGGCCAAGCGCCGAAATAGCGGTGCTGGGACCGGAAGCTGCCGTCACAATCATCCACAGGAAAGACCTGAAGAATGCTCCGGACGCTGCTGCCACAAAGAAAAAGCTGGCAAAGGATTACCGTGACAAGTTTGCCAACCCCTACCTTGCAGCAGAAAAGGGTATCATCGATCTGGTAATTGATCCCATGGAGACAAGACCCATGATTATCCGCGCTCTGGAAGCACTGGCCAACAAAAAGGAAGCAAGACCGTGGAAGAAGCACGGCAACATCAACCTTTAGAGGGTGGGAAGAATGGCAAAAAAAATCTCTAGCATCTTGATTGCAAACAGGGGCGAAATTGCCCTCAGGGTGATACGTGCCTGCAAGGAGACTGGCATCAGGTCAATCGCGGTATATTCTGACGAAGACGTCAGGGCTGTCCATGTCAAGCGTGCAGACGAAGCCTACCACATAGGTGCTGCGGCGCCGTCTCAAAGCTACCTCAACATGACCAAGATAATGGAAACGGCCAAGGCTGCTGGTGCAGATGCCATCCATCCAGGTTACGGTTTCCTGTCTGAAAACGAGAACTTTTCAGAATTGTGCGAGAAGAACAACATCATATTCATCGGCCCGTCTTCCAAGACCATGCAGATAACCGGTGACAAGATGAAGTGCAAGGCAGTCATGAAGAAGGCCAAGGTGCCCACTGTCCCCGGTAGCGACAGTGTCATCGATGATGTGGAAAAGGCTGCAGACATTGCCCACGAGGCAGGATATCCGGTTATGCTCAAGTCAGCATTTGGCGGTGGTGGACGTGGCATCAGGCTCTGCAAGGACGAAAAGCAGCTGCGCCAAGAATTTGAGATGGCCTCTGCTGAGTCAAGGGCGGCTTTTGGCAAGGCAGCCCTGTTTGTCGAGAAATACCTGCAGAGGATCAGGCACATCGAGTTCCAGCTACTCAGAGACACCCATGGCAACGGAAGGCACCTGTTTGAAAGGGAATGCTCGATTCAGAGGCGCCACCAGAAGCTTATTGAAATGTCGCCGTCGCCGGTGGTCGACCAAAAGACCAGAGAGAGGATAGGCGAGATTGCCGTAAGGGCCGCAGATGCAGTCGACTACCACAATGCAGGCACTGCCGAGTTCCTGCGAGACCCCGAGGGCAACTTTTACTTTATCGAGATCAACTCTAGGCTGCAGGTAGAGCACCCGGTCACCGAGCTTGTTACAGGGCAGGACCTAGTCAAGCTTCAGATCGCGGTAGCTCAGGGTGAAGAGATCCCCTTCAAGCAAGAAGATTTGAAGATGAACGGCTGTGCCATTGAATGCAGAATCAATGCAGAAGACCCGTTCTACGACTTTGCACCTTCGGTTGGCCCCGTCCCGTACTGCAACCTTCCATACGGCCCGGGGGTAAGGGTTGAGACGTACCTCTATCCAGGATGCACAGTCTCCGGCTATTATGACTCGCTGACGGCCAAGCTTTTGACATGGGGAAGGAACTTTGAGGAGGCCAGGGTCAGGATGCGCAATGCACTGGATGAATTTGTTATTGAAGGCATCAACACCACAATACCGCTGTACAAGACCATAATGGACGAGCCCAACTTTATCAAGGGCGAGCTTTCGACCGACTACCTTGATCGCTTCAAGATATTTGACAAGATGAACGAAGATGTCAAGAACCAGGCCAACAGCAAGGCCAAGGCTGCAGTTGCTGCAGCGCTTCTCCACTCAGAGCTGGTCAGGAAAGGAGCCGCTCCGCAGAGCGCGGTCCAGAAATCAAGATGGAAGAGCAGGGTGACCATGTAGATGGAATTTAAAGTCGGCGATCTTGCACAGATGTTGGACGGCGAAGTGCTTCGCACAACGGAGAACAACTCCATCCTAGTCAAGATAGGAGACAAGATGCACACTGTAAGGCTGCTCAAGACCGGCACAAACGAGTTTGAATTCATACTGGACAATTCATTTCACCATGCAAAGGTGATGCAGTCAGGCAGCGCAGAGGTAAAGCTGATGATAGACGGCCAGCCGCTGACGGTCAAAAAGCACTCGAAGCTGACAGAGGTGTTGGAAAAGGCCTCTGCGCTGGGAGGCGCAGGCGGCGGTGATCGAAACCTTACAAGCCAGATACCTGGCAGGGTGGTAAACATTACTGCACAGCCGGGCACTGCCGTCAAGAAGGGCGATGTCGTAATGGTGCTTGAATCCATGAAGATGCAGGTAGCCGTCAAGGCCCACAAGGATGGAAACATCAAAGACATCAAAGTAAAGCAGGGCGCCAGCGTCGCAAGAAACGATCTGCTGGCAGTCATCGAATAAATACAGAAAGGACTGGCATTTCGCCAATCCCCTTCTAGTTTTTCTTTAAAAAGTCCTTTATCTCGCCGTAGTTTGGCTCCACCAAGGGATTGTCAGAGATCCAGCGGTAGCGCACCTTGCCGTTCTCGTCTAGAATAAAGACCGACCGTTTGGCCGCGTTGTAGTCCTTCAGCGAGGCTAGGTTCTTCATGACAATGCCGTACTTTTTGATCACCTTGCGGTTGTAATCGCTCAAAACAGGGAAGTTGAGATGGCGGTTCTGGGTGAAGAACTTGTTGGCAAACGGCCCGTCCACCGATATGCCTATGACGTTTGCCCCGTAGTCCTTGAGTTCATCTATCGAGTCACGCAGAGCGCACATTTCAGCCGTGCAGACGGGGGATTCTGCAGCAGGAAAGAACGCAAGGATAGTCTTTTTGCCGCGATAATCGCTTAGCTTGTGCATCTTCATGTCAGGATCCGGCAGTTCAAAATCAGGAGCTTTCTGACCTATTCTTGGAACTGAACTTGTAGATTTAGCCATACCTACAAGACCATCAGAGTTGTCATAAAAAAGATTTTCGACTAAGAGTATTTGGACTTGAAGGGCGACAGCGAGCGGAGCTCCTGCACCACCTGTGCCAGTACCTCCACTGCACGGTCAACCTCTTCTGCAGTGTTCTGCATGCCTAGGCTGAGCCGGAGTGATCCGGTTATCTCCTCGTATGAAAAGCCCATGGCCTTGAGCACGTGGGACGGCTTTTGCTTCTTGACAGAGCATGCCGAGCCTGTCGAAGCTGCAATGCCGTTTTCATCCAGCTTGATTATCAGGTCCTCGCCGTTTACACCAAAGAAGGTGAAATGCGCATTGTTCGGGATTCTGTTTGTAGCAGAACCGTTGAGCCGGCAGTGCGGGATCTTTTCCTGAACGCTTTTTATCAAATAGTCACGAAGCCTTGAAACCTGCTGTTGATAAACTGGCAGCCTCTTGCCGGCGATCTCGCAGGCCTTGCCAAATCCAACTATGCTGTGCACGTTTTCCGTTCCCGACCGCAGCAGTGATTCCTGGCCGCCACCGTGGATTATCGGGTCAATCTTGAAGCCCTGCCGGATGTACAGGGCGCCGACCCCCTTGGGGCCGTTGATCTTGTGCGATGAAATTGACAGCAGGTCAACGCCCAGCTCTCTGACGTCTATTGGAACTTTACCGACGGCCTGCACCGCGTCCGTATGGAATACGGCCCCATGTTCATGCGCTATTGCCGCAAGCTCCCTTATCGGCTGAATGGTGCCAACCTCGTTGTTTGCATACATGATGCTTACAAGCTTGGTTTCAGGCGTTACCGCGTCCTTCAGGTCTGAAGGCTTGATCATACCATCACCGCTGACGGCAAGGTAAGTCACTTTGTAGCCGGCCGCTTCAAGGCTTTTGCAGGGCTCCAGCACCGCATCATGCTCGATGCTGCTGGTAACCATGTGCATGCGCGTCGATGGCTTGTAAAGCATGGTACCCTTGATGGCAAGGTTGTCTGCCTCCGTTCCGCCGGATGTAAAGATGATCTCGTTTGGCTTGGCATTTATCAGACCTGCAACCTGCTTCCGGGCCGACTGCAAGGCACGCGTCGTTTCCCGGCCGTAGTAGTGTATGGAAGATGGATTTCCGTACTGTTGCTTTAGGAAGGGCAGCATTTCCTGTATGACTTCATCGGCTACCGGCGTAGAAGCGGCGTTGTCAAGGTATATCCGTTCAGCTGGCACGCTTGTCATCCACCATCACAAGGCTTCCTGTCCTGTAACCGGCTGCATCTATGGCCACAAACTTGAAGCCCAATTCTTTGAGCTTGGAGTCAAGCAGTGCCAGTTTTTCAATATCAAACATCTTTGGAAGCTCGTCTCTTCCAACCTCCACCCTAGCTACGTCGCCATGGTCCCTGACTCTGACCTGACGGACGCCAAAGACCGACTTGACTGCTATCTCGGAGCTCTCTATCCTGCGCAGCTTCTCATAAGTAACTTTATCTCCCCGCGGTATTCTTGAGGCAAGGCATGCGTTGGAGGGCCTGTCGTATATGGAAAGGCCGAACCTTTTGGCAATGGCGCGTATCTCTGCTTTGCCCATGCCCAGCTCCACCATCGGGCTTTTGACACCGTTTTCCCTGAGCGCCCTTATTCCCGGCCGATAGTCTGAAAGATCGTCCACATTGGTTCCGTCTACAATCAACGTGATGCCGTACTTGCTGGCCTGCTCTGCCAGGTGCTGGCCCAGCTCTGTTCTGCAATGGTAGCAACGCAGGTCGTCGTTTCTGACAAAATCAGAATTCTTTAGCTCGTCGTATTCGATGATGATGTGCTGTACGCCGATCTCCTTGGCAACCTGTCTTGCCGTTGCAAGCTCTTCTTGGGCCAGAGTCTTATAGTCGGCGGTTATTGCCATCGCTCCGCTTCCGAGGGCCGCCTTTGCCGCCAGGGCCACAACGGCGCTGTCCACGCCGCCGGAAAGGGCAATTATTGCCTTGTCGCCCTTTGTCCTGAACCACTCAACGAGCCTTTCATAGTTATTCATAGTTGCATGCCTCCCATCTTTTGGGCAACCTGCACGGAAACCATTTCCATGACTCGCCTGACAGGTATTTGGATCCTCGCCGCTATTATTTTGATATCCTCAAACTCGGGTTTGAAGCTGATGACCTGGTCCTGTGAGTTTCTGGCCACCTTGACGTGCACGTTAAAATTGTTGCCAGCGATGCTGACTGGCACCGTTACCACAGCCCGTGGAAGCACAAACCGCTCTACATTTTGCACCCTGACTCCAAGCGTGCCAGACTCTGTAAACAGGATCTCTAGTATGTTGTTAAGCGAAGCATTATCTGACACGACCCTGACTAGGTACGTGGGGCGATTCTTTTTGGTGATTCCGGGGATCACGGTTACGTCCTTTACCCCGGCATCTGCAAGCCTCTCGATCAGGCTGCCCATGACCTCACCGGAAACGTCGTCGACGTTCGTTTCGACAAGGCAGACCGTGTCCTTTTCTGCTTCAGTAGCAGATTTTCCTATCAAAAGTCTCGTGACGTTGGCAAAGTTCTTGAATTCCTTTTGCCCGGCTCCGTAGCCTATTTTCTCTGGCATTATGGCAGGGTAGTAGTTAACACTGCCGGCAGCAAGGTTGGTAAGCATTGCCGCGCCTGTCGGAGTGGTAAGCTCATCATTGGCCTGTCCGCCGGCCAAGATGAATTTCTTGCCTTTTAAAATGTGAAGGACGGCGTCTGCAGGATTTGGAACCGTTCCATGGGAAAAGGTTGTTGTTCCACCGCCCACAGCTACTGAAGTGGAAAACACCTTGGCATCAAACAATCCTAGCTCCTGCAGGCCGGTTGCGCACCCCACCAAATCAGCCAGCGTGTCTATGCTGGACGCCTCGTGCAGATGAACATGATCAAAGTCCTCGCCGTGGATTTCAGCTTCAGCAGATATTATGGATTTCAACGATTCAAGCGCAAAGGTTTTGGCTTTCTGCCCAAGGTCAAGGGAATCGCAACATCTAGCAAGGGCGCGAACCATCTCGGCACCCTTCCGTTCGTGCACCCGGTCCATGCACGTCATCTGAAGCCGGGTTGCGCTAAAGCTGTGGATTACCACCTTTTCAAAGGCTGCCTTGCTTATCTTGCTTTGCGGCAGAAAATTCTCACAGGCAAAGATCGCGTCTGTCACCTTCTTTTTGTCTGCGCCAGCATCCACCAGGCTGGACAGTAGCATGTCACCAGATATTCCAGCTACCTGGCAGTCAATCACTGCGATCTTTGCCATGAATGAGAAAATATCAGCTGGCCGTTTATATCACGTTTACTTCCTGACAGGGGTATTCTGCAATGCGGCTAACTCTTGCTGTATTTGCTCGCTGCTTTCATTGCCGTAAAGCACAAGCAGATGATCGTTGTCGTTTACCACGTAATCGGTTATCGAATCAACCTGCTGACCGTTCACATAAAACTTTAATGTCTTGTCGCCTTCGTTGCAGAACTTGGTACCGTCATCGCTGGTAAAGCAGCCGTTGCTGATATCCATCTTTACTGATTTCAGAAACTCTCCGAAGGGAACCGCCGTGGCGTGCCTGTGCAGCGTTGTTCCATCCATGTTTTCAACGTGTATGAAGTTGGACTTTACCTGATACTTTTGTTGCGAAAAGTCGATTGCCTGTCCGTTCAGCTTAATGGCAAAGACAGCGTGTACATGCGCCGAGCCGACCGGCCCGTAGGGGTTAACCTGCTGGTACGAGAGTGACGCGGCAACGGCGGCTATTACAACTGCGATCCCAACCGGGATGGCAATCATCATTGTCTTTTTCTTTTTTCTGCGCTCTGCTGCAAAATAGCTGTCGTCCCTTTTCTTAGACATCCAGTTGATTTCGTCCGGTGCTTAATTTAAAGATGATTCCGTTTGTAGGTTTATAAATAATCCCGCGTGCTAGCATGTCCAAATGACCATAACCATAATTGGATCTGGCAAAGTTGGCGCTTCTGCTGCACTCAATTGCGGTCTGAGGGAGCTTGACGATCTGCTTCTTCTGGACATAGTCCAGGGCCTTCCACAGGGCGAGGCCATGGACATCAACCACCAGCTTTCAGAGCGGGGTTCTGACTCCATAGCAAGGGGTTCAAACAACTACGAGGACATGCGCGGCTCTGACTACATTGTTCTTGTGGCCGGCGTCGGAAGAAAGCCGGGCATGACTAGAATGGATCTTTTGAAGACCAACGCAGGAATAGTCAAGGACGTTGCTTCAAAGATAGCCACGTACGCCAAGGATGCCACGATAATTGTTGTCACCAATCCGCTGGATCCGATGACATACCTTACACTGAAAACCATGGGCACCAAGAAGAACAAGGTCATGGGAATGGGTGGCATGCTTGATCTTTCCAGGTTCAAGAGCTTCATTCAGGAGGCAACCGGCGTCTCTCGCGATTCCATTCAGGCCATGGTGATAAGCGAGCATGGCGAGAATATGCTTCCCCTTACCAGATACTCTTCGGTTGGTGGCATTCCGCTGCATGACTTTATCTCCAAGGAAAAGTCTGCCGAGATCTTTGAGAAAACAAGAAAGGTTGCTGCCGAGGTAATCGCGCTCAAGGGTGCGACTGTGTATGCGCCGGGCAACGCCGTGGCCACCATGATCGAATCTATGGTCAAGGACAAAAAGACGGTGATCCCAGTCTCTGCCTACCTGGAAGGAGAGTACGGCGTGTCGGATATCTGCATCGGTGTTCCAGCCGTTATAGGTGCCGGCGGCGTAGAGAAGGTAATAGAGCTCAAGCTTGACAGCTTTGAGCAGGACGTCTTCAACAAGGGAGTCGCAAGCGTACAAGAGGCCATCAAGGCCCTCCCGGTCTAGACCAAACCTTTTATCCTCTTTTCTTTAATGATTTTTAAACGATGGATCTTCGTACTATCCTTGACAAGTTTGCACGCGGCGCCCTCACTATTGAGGAGGTGGAAAAAGAGATCTCTATCCACGCTGTCGAGCATGTCGAGGATATAGCCAAGCTGGATGTGGGCAGGGAGAGGAGGAAAGGCCTGCCAGAGATAATCTATGCAGAGCACAAGGAGTACAAGGACATCCACAACATAGCTATGGCAGCCGTCAAAAGAAACGGCCAAGCCGTGGTGAGCAGGATAAAAAAGCGCGACCTCCCAAGAATCGTCAAGAACCTAGAAAAGAACGGCTTTGATGTGGAGGTCGGCAAGAACAGCACAACAATACTTGTATCAAACGGACCGGCCAGAAATAGAAAGGCCGGCAAGATAGGCATAGTGGCCGCTGGAACCTCGGACATTGGCGTTGCAGAGGAAGCCAGACTGGTCGCACAGGCTATGGGCTGCCAGGTCATCACCAGCTATGACATTGGAGTTGCAGGCATGCACAGGATATTTCCGGCATTAAAGCAACTGATGTCAGAAAAAGTAGGCGCGATAGTGGTAGTTGCAGGCATGGAAGGCGCGCTGGCCTCGGTTGTCACGTCCATGGTCAACGTCCCGGTCATAGGCGTTCCAACCTCGGTGGGCTACGGCTTTGGCTCCAACGGCGTTGCGGCCCTTGCTTCAATGCTGCAGAGCTGCACTCTTGGCCTTGCTGTGGTCAATATCGACAACGGCGTGGGTGCCGGAGCGTTTGCCGCGTCCATTGCAAAAAGGGCGCAGAGAGGCAAGTAAGGGCCCTGTCAACGTTTATAAGGGCTTTTCATTTTTTGCACTCCAATCGTTAATGGAATCAATGGTGATATTTGTTGACTTTTGTTCGTACTCTAAAGAGAATTAGATCAGACAAGACCAATTATCGTAGAAGGGCTGCCGTCCTCATTGGCAGGCACTCATTTGTGACCATCAAGGTTACTGACCAGAATATTTCCGCCCAGCTGCTCAAGCCAACTCCCACCGGCGATGTTGTCATCGCCTCTGCCCACAGCAGGGAGCTTGTCAAGCATGGATGGAAGGGTGCGCTCAACAATCTGCCGGCCTGCTATCTAACAGGCCTTCTTCTTGGCAAGAAGGTTCTTGAAAAAGGCACGCCCAAGGCCGTGATTTACCTGGGCATGTACAAGTTCACCAGTAGAGTAGCCGCATGCATCAGAGGTCTTGTTGATGCAGGTGTCAACATACCGGTTTCTGAAGAATCCCTTCCAGAAGACGACAGGATAACCGGCAAGCACATTGCCAATTATGCCGCCGCCCTCAAGGAGGATCAGGAGAAATACAATTCAAGATTCTCTGCGCTTCTGAAGAGCGGCCTGAAGCCAGAAGACTACCCGTCACACTTTGAAGAGATAGCTCAAAAGATATCCGGCAAGCCCTTTGCAAAGAAGGCGCCCAAGGAAAAGGAAAAAGATAAAGGTGCAAAAGAAAAGGCACCAAAGAAGGAATCAAAGGAAAAGAGTGAGAAAGGAGGCAAGAAGAAATGAGTACAGGTCAGCAACAGGTAGAATGGAAGCCGCGTACCACGCTTGGTCAGATGGTCCTAAGCGGCAAGATCAACTCGATAGAGCAGATATACGAAAACGGCCTTAGAATACAAGAGTCAGAAATAGTAAAGCACCTGCTCCCGGATATCAAGAGCCAGGTCGTCCACGTCGGCATTGTGCAAAAGCAGACCGACGCCGGAGAGATGACCCGGTTTAACGCCGTGGTGGCCGTCGGAAACGAGGCCGGCTGGTTTGGCATAGGAAAGGGCAAGGCATCCCAGATGCGTCTTGCAATTGACAAGGCCACCAATGCTGCTTACCTTAACGTTATCCCGGTAAAGCTGGGCTGTGGCAGCTGGGAGTGCAGATGCAGTCAGCACCACTCCGTGCCCTTCAAAGTCAGTGGAAAGGGCGGCAGCGTTACCATCGAGATCCTGCCAGGTCCAAGGGGTTTGGGACTGGTAGCCGGAGAAAACATCAGAAGCCTGCTCAAGCTGGCAGGCCTAAAGGACGCGTGGACAAAGACTTTTGGCTCCACCAATACCATGTCGTCTACCACCAAGGCGATCTTTAACGCGCTGCGGAGCACGTACAGCGTAGGTTGATGGTTATGGCATATCTTGTAGTCAGAATAAAAGGGACAGTCAACATTCCCCAGTGGGCCAAGACCACACTGGACAACCTGAACCTTGACAAGCGGTTCCGCGCAACAATAGTTCCGGAGACTCCAGAGAATCTTGGAATGCTAAGAAAGGTCAAAGAAGTAGTGGCCTGGACCAAGGCAGACGCGGCTGTTGTAAAGGAGCTGCTTGAAAAGAGAGGCAGGAAGGCAGGTTACAAGCCCCTGACAAAGGAAGATCTCCCCAAAGAATATGCAAGCGTCGAAGACTTGGCGACAGCTATAGCAGACAACAAAGTTGCTTTATCAAAACTGGAAAGCATCAAACCATGGTTTGCCCTCAGCCCGCCAAAGGGTGGCTTCAAGAGGAGAACAAAGACACAGTACTCGCAGGAAGGAGTGCTCGGCGACGACAAAGAGCTAGCCGAGATCGTGAAAAGGATGCTCTAGTAAGACTTAATTAAGGTGTCCGCAAACGTGAATCAATTCCAGCATAACAGTGAGAATTATGGCGACCAGATTTAGGAAAAGTAGAAGGCAACGTGGAAGCAGGTACTGCGGCTGGGGTCAAGTAGGCCAGCACAGGCAGGCAGGCGGAAGAGGAGGTATTGGCGGTGCTGGAAAGCACAAGCACTTTTGGATAAGAACGGTAATAGAAGAACCCGATCACTTTGGCCACGATCCGTTTAATTCGTTTAACCGTAACGTCGTGAACAGGTGGCTCAATATAAGAGACCTCGACTCGGTCTTTGCCAAGCACGGAAAGGCCGATGAAAGCGGCAAGGTAGTTTTGGACCTCACCGCGTTGGGCTATGACAAACTACTTGGCGGTGGCAAGATCAGTGGCGCCTACACGATCAAAGTAGCCAAGATATCGGAAAACGCCAAGGCCAAGATCGCGGCCGCAGGTGGCGAGGTTATTTCAGATGAACACGACGTCCAATGAGAGCGGCCTAAGGCGCGTCATCAGAGCAGCTTCTGCGTACGTTCCTCAGGTTCCCAAGCCAAAGAAAAAGATCTCCCTAACGGAGAAGTTTGCGTGGACCGGCATCGCGCTTTTAGTCTACCTGATAATGGGTCAGATCCCATTATACGGTGTTACAGACGACCCGAAATTCGACTTTCTTGCATTTGCCAGGGTCATCTTTGCAGCACAGCAAGGCACCCTCATGGAGCTTGGAATTGGCCCCATAGTCACGGCTGGCTTGCTTATGCAGCTGTTGAAGGGCTCGGATCTCATTCGTCTTGATTTCAAGAATCCAGATGACAGGTCGCTGTTTACGTCTGCCACCAAGATAGTAACGATAATCGTCATAGTCGCTGAAGGTGCGCTTTACGGCGTGAGCGTTTACGGACCGCTAGTTGCAGGCCCGCAAATAATCCCCATAGTCATTGCGCAGCTTATAGGAGCAAGCGTCATAGTGATGCTCCTAGACGAGCTCGTTCAAAAGGGCTGGGGTGTTGGTTCCGGTCTAAGCCTTTTCATCATGGCAGGCATTGCCCAGACAATACTGTGGAGTGTGTTCAGCCCACTTCCCGCAGGCGATGGGCCCATAGGCATCTTGCCTTTTAGCATCCAGGCAACCATCGACGGCCACGGAGCCGACGCGTTCTTTAGATCAGGTCAGCTTCCAAGCCTGTTTGCACTCTCGCTGACCGTGGGAGTCATACTCATACTAGTATACATCGAGGGAATACACGTTGACATACCCATCGTTTCTACGAAATACAGGGGATTCACGGCAGTCTATCCCATCAAATTACTGTACACGTCAGTTATCCCAGTCATACTGGCTTCAGCCCTGTTGGCCAACGCGATCTTTATGGGGCAGATGCTCTGGGCCAACTACAACCCCAACAACCAGAACCCGGCTTTTAACTGGCTAGCTCAATTCGATCCTAGTCAATCCCAGACTCCAACAGGCGGCGTGCTGTATTACATAACATCGCCAAGAAGCCTTGAAACCGTGGCGGCAGACCCCGTAAGAGCTGTAGTATACGTGATATTCTTCACCGCAATAGTCACGGTCTTTTCCAGACTATGGGTCGAGCTTGGTGGTCTTTCTGCAAAGACAGCTGCAAGAAACCTGCTTGATGCAGACGTCCAGGTTCCAGGTTTCAGAAGATCAGAAGGCTCCGTAGAATCCCTGCTCAATAGATACATACCTGCGCTCACCATCATCAGCGGTGTAATCATAGGCCTTTTGGCATCGCTATCCGATGTTCTGAACGTCTTTGGGTCGGGAACAGGCATTCTGCTCATGGTCAACATCATGGTAAGCTACTACCAGACACTGGTCAAAGAACAGGTTGACACGTACATGCCCAAACTGGCG
The DNA here is from genome assembly GCA_029263715.1 of Nitrososphaera sp. Classification (GTDB taxonomy): domain Archaea; phylum Thermoproteota; class Nitrososphaeria; order Nitrososphaerales; family Nitrososphaeraceae; genus Nitrososphaera. The sequence goes on from JAJUFP010000005.1 coordinate 104,735, forward strand.
GCTCTACTTGGCAGAAAATAAACGCGCCATCATAATTGGAATCCCCGGCGTGGGCAAGACTACGGTCATAACCCGTGCTGCAGAGTTGTTGGCCAGGAGCCGCAGGACAACAACGGTTGTTTTTGGAACCCTGATGTTTGAAGAGGCCAAAAAAACCGGCTTGCAGAACCGGGACGAGATGCGCAAGCTGCCAGTGGAGAAACAAAAACAATTGCAAGAGACGGCCGCAAGACGGATATCAGAAATGCACGACGACGTTGTCATCGTCGACACCCACCTCTTTATAAACACAAATGAGGGATACTACCCGGGTCTTCCCATGAGGCTTCTTACAATCATGAATCCCACCAACTTCATACTGGTTTCTGCAGACCCGCAGCAGATCGTCGAGCGCAGAAAGACCGATCAGACAAGGCAGCGCGACGTTCTGTCGGTTGAGGCAGTTCAGAAGGAACTGGATATTTCCCAGACAATGGTTGCAGCTTGTTCTGTGATCACCGGCGCCCCATTCTCCGTGGTTGTCAACGGAGACAACAAGGTTGATGAAGCGGCAGCCCAAGTAACAAGAATACTGACAGGGGAAGTAAAATGATCGACTTTAACAGCATAATCCTGCAGTTCTTCAACCCGCAATACACAAGACACCCCATCTTCCCGGACCTCGTTTCTGCCACCATAGTGGCATTGGTAATCTCTGTGGGGATGAGCTTTGCCTTTGCGATGCTGAGGAAAAAGACCACAGATGTAGAGAGAACCAACAAGATAATGAAGGAGACAAACGAATGGCGCAAGCAGTACACCGACGCCGTAAAGAAGGGCGATAAAGTCAGAATAGAGGAATTGAAGAAGAAGCAGGCCTACGTCAACAAGATGGCCATGGAAGTTCAGCAGCAACAGATGAGGCCGATGTTCATTTACATGATACCATCATTTCTTATCTGGATATTTGTCTTCCCATCGATATTCGGTCAGGTGGTCTCCATCTCGCCAGTATTTATCCCGTGGATAATGTGCAGCGATGAAGACGTCCAGAATCACACCCAGCTGGATGAAAACGGCCAGCCCAAGGGAGCCTGCACTGTACCAGGCGAAGTGTACCTGTGGGGATGGTTCCTGCTTACATCATTTGCGTTTAGCGGCATAATCGCCAAGATAACAAAGACTGGCATGCCCAGCATGTAAAATGGCCAAAAAACAGATCAGTATAGTTATTTCGGGATGGCCAGCAGTAGGCAAGACCACGATAGCCAGTAGCCTAGCTGAGGAGTTTGACCTGACCCTTTACAACGGAGGCGACATCCTAAAGATGCTTGCCTCAGAGAAAGGCTATGCCACTTCTACTTCAAGAAGTGACTGGTGGGACACCCCAGAAGCAAAGCTGTTCATGGAAGAGCGGAAAAAGGACCCAAGCTTTGACAGACTGGTGGACAAAAAGCTTGAAGAGATACTGAGAAAAGAGTCCGCGGTGATTACCAGCTACACCCTTCCCTGGCTGGTGGACGACAGCAGGATAATCAAGTTCTGGTTAAAAGGGTCTCAGGCCAACCGGGCAAAGAGGATGGCCAACCGCGATAACATCAGCTTTGAAGAGGCCGAAAGAATAGTGAGGATGAGAGACGAGGAGAACAAAAAGATCTACTATAACCTGTATGGTTTTACATTCGGCGAAAACCTGTCGGTTTTTGACTATTCATTGAATACCGACTGTCTCAAGCTTGACGCCCTTATCGAAGTATCAAAGATGATTGTAAGGTACCACACAGGTTGAGAGTGTTGACTTTTTCCCAGTTCAAAGATTTGGTAAAGGTGGACGATGATGTCACCGACGACAAGTACGGGCATTACCCGGACAAGAGGCCGGTTGAATCGCTGCTTTTGTATGGACTGATCCTACTAGACAAGCCGGCAGGGCCCACAAGCCACGAGGTTGTGGCATGGGTCAAAAGAATACTAGAGATAGACAAGGCCGGACACAGCGGGACTCTGGATCCCGGCGCAACCGGCCTTCTGCCCATAGGTCTTGGAGAAGCAACAAAGGCCCTGTCCGTGCTGCTTTTGGGGCCCAAAGAATACTATGCCCTGGCAAGGCTGCATGCCCACGCCCCTGCTGAAAGAGTAAGACGGATAATGAAGGAGTTTACCGGCGAGATATACCAGAGGCCGCCGCAGCGCTCTTCAGTCAAACGTGCAACGCGTGTAAGGACAATCTACGAATTTGACTACATGGAAGATTACGACAGGCTCATATTGATGCGGATCCTCTGCCAGGCAGGAACGTACATACGCAAAATGATCTACGACGTTGGCGAAGTCCTTTCTCCAGGTGCCACCATGGTTGAGCTGCGCCGCACTAGGGTAAGCAACCTGTCAGAAAAGGACGGACTGGTAAGGCTGCACGACCTTGCTGATGCCTACCAGCGTTACAAGGAAACCGGCGATGATGGCAAGCTGCGCCGCTTTGTGCTTCCAATAGAGACCTGCCTTGAGGGCATTCGTGCAGTAACCGTGAGGGACACTGCAGTCAACGCGCTCTGCCACGGTGCGCCGCTGGCAGTTCCCGGCGTGATAGCAGTGCCAAAGGACCTGCAGGTCGGCGAGCTGGTCGGTGTTTACACTTTAAAGGGCGAGATAATCGGCCTTGCCGGTGCTGCCATGACCCGCCAGCAGATAGAGGAAAACAGCAAGGGTGTGGCCTTTGTCATGAAGCGCCTGATAATGAAACCGGACACCTACCCCAAGGCCTGGAAGTCCAAGGGCGCGCAGGACGCCAGTTATACGGCAGACGTGCCTTCCAAGGTTGACCTGAACAAACTGGAGCAGGAAGACGAGCTTTAGATATTCTCGCCGATTCCCGGGCGTTTGCGGTCAAGCATTGCTATTTTCCTTGCAAGGTTTTCCATGGTACCAGGTATATGGCACTGGCATAGGCAATCGTTGCAATCGACGTGGCTGCCGGTCTTGCATTTTTCCGATATTCCTTTGACACTCAAAAGTAATTACCGCCTCGAGGAACCGCAATTTTATCTTTCGCACTTGGCGATGTTTGAAATATATACAGACGTGTTTACACGGAGTTTGTTGCCGGGGTCGCCTAGCCCGGTAGGGCGCAAGCCTGGAATCAAGCTGTCCAGCTAGCTTGTGACCCGTAAGGGTCCCGAGGGTTCAAATCCCTCTCCCGGCGCCATTTCTTGGGTTTGGCCGACAGGCTTGAGGCTAGCAACCCAAAATCCCCTATAAGCGAAAGCGCTCAAGTATGCGTCAAAGAGAATTAAGTGGTTCATCAAAAGTATGGCCCCATTCAAGCGAGAATTACACAGTGCAGATCAGCCATACCAAGCCCTGATAATCAGCAGAAAAACGAATAGCTGCGTAATTGCCAGAGAACTTTAAGCTGGTTATTCATCGAATACCTATAAGCGATGAAGTGTAATATGTGATCAACGCGTCATGTGGGGATTCACCATCTACCTCATGGGACTGGCGGATTATCTAACCGGACGTAAGCATAGGAAATCGACTTGCGACATTTGCAAGAAAGGGTTCGATACCATCGAGCAGATGGAAACCCATAGAAGAAACGAGCATCCAGAGAAACTGCCATAGTACAATAACTACGTTGATTCCACCCCAAGAACCGACAGAATCGTTGATTCACGAAACCAAATAAAAAAGATAATTTTGTTTTTCAGATCAGCAGCCCAAAGTCCCTGGCTATCCTCCTTATGGGGCTTGCTACCGTAAAATCGATGTTGCTGGTAGATGTTCCACCTGCAAACAGCAATGCCTTTGCTTTGTACGCATCTGTTTTAGGATCTTTATCTGCAGATACGACGACGCTTCCTGAATCGCCGGGTTGCGAGAATGGATTTGCTACTGGCTCTCCGACTATCAACACCTGATCATCAAAATCGCACGGATAACCCCGGTACTCGACGGTTACGGATTGCATTACTGCCACGACCCGTCCGACGGTTTTTAGAGTGGTTCGCCCTCGTTTCATGACCGTGTCTCCCAGGTTGATGTCTTCCATCCCCTTTACCGAACCGATGTCCATAATTTCGTAGGGCCTGGCATTTGCAAGCTCGCTTTTGATTATCTCTCCAACAGCAGCGTCATAGTAATTGACAGAACCCGGTGCAGAGGGTTTTATCCTGTTCCATTGGTATAGCTTTGCTATGATATCGGCTGGCACTGTTCCTCCCCCATGAGCGCCGGGCTGGATCCAGTAGTCTCCTTTTTTGGCGGCGGGTGGAACGAGGCCTTTGACATCCTCGTTTGCCCCCACATGGTTGTTTGTCAGAGCATACAGCCTTTTGGAGTTCATGCCGCGCATTTTGACAACAATACCGAGGGTTCCTGTGGCTGGCGTCCTGTAATTGATCATGGCCACTCCTCCAGGGAAAGGCCTGTACCTTGCGTCATCCGGTCCCCTTTGCTTGAAACCACCTGGAATTTCTATGATGTCTGTACTAACTCCATCAATTTCCTTGGCTACCGGTTCTATCTGCATGTTCCGCAACGCTTCATCGGCTAGCTTCTTTGTTACAAAAACCACCATGCCTACTGTTTCTGTAATTTTGCCTTCGGTAACTTTGTAACCGATTCCTAGCTGCTTGACTTTGCTGCGGACAACAAGACGTTCACGATGTTTTTTAATTATTTTAGAAATTTTCTGTATGTTTTCGGAAGCCATCGCCAGTTATCCCATAGATCTTGATAATAAGGTTTTTTAGAATCAAAACTAACGGTGTCTTGTCTACTTATTTTCCACGTTTTTTCTCAACTTGAATCCTCCTGGAATTTCCACCACATCGGTTGGTATGCCTTCTATTTCTTTAGGGATTGACGTAAGTCCTTTTGAGACTAGTTCATCTTGACTGATTTTCTTATCGACATAAAAGATGATTGCAATCTTGTCGGTTATCTTGCCTCCTTCTATTTTGTAACCTACCCCCATCTGTTTAACGGAATACTTGCTTCTTATTTTATCGCGGTGTTTTTCCAATACCTTTTTTGCCTTTTCTAAAGTATCGTTAGCCTTCGTGGCCATTATATGTACCAACAGATCCGCACTTACAAAGTTAAAAAGCTGACACTTGAAAGATATCTAGCCTGGTCGTATCTCTTTTTTGGTGTCTTTTCTTCCCAGAAATTCAAGCAAAACTCCAGCAATGATGCCAAGCAAAAACCAGAATGCGGTCATGCCGGCCGCACTGACAGACCTCCACCCGTTGAGAAGCTGCAGATCGACATAATCGACCTCCGGATACGGCGGAAACACAAAGTACATCGCCGCAACTATTGCCAGGTAAACTCCAGCAGCTCCAAACGGCCAGTTCTTCCGCCTGGTTTTCCAAAAGGCTATTGCCGATCCCAGAGCTGCAAGCCCGGAAATAGCAGAATAAGATGAGTAAAGAGAATAGTATGATCGTGCAGCCTCTTGATCAAAGAGAGCCTCAAGACTGGAAGGGTACTTGGCTGCAGGCATGGCGTACAGTGAGAACCAGGCAACGCCCACAATTATCAGGGCAGCCATCAGCGGCTTTGAAGTGCGGAACTTGGCATAAACTGCGGCAAATGCCCCGCCGGAAATGCCGCCCGTGATGATGGGGCCGGCCGTCTGCCAGAGATACAGCGACTGCAGGCTCCGTTCATACGCATCAAAGTCCAGCTCGCCGGTAACCTCCAGAAAAGTCGAATAATTGTCTGCCAGCTTTACAGTGTACGGCCTGACTACAGTTGAATTAAAGGCTGCCAGGATCAGGCCGGCTACTATGCCGGCTGCAATAGAGACTGCGATAATCCTAGTTGTATGCAAGACTACAGTTCCTCGTCAAGCTCTTGTATGGCACCGGCCTTCGATATCTCGTGCAGGCGCATGGCCACCAGCCGGCCGTACTCTTTTTTGTTGATAACACCCTTTTCGTCCAGCATTTCCACAAGCGTGGTAAGCCGAGCGCTCAGCTCCTCAAGCTGGGTCAGCTCCTTTCCGGTTATCTTTTTTGGCGGCACCAGGTCCTCGTCGCCGCGATCATGTTTGGCCCGTCTTGGCATCAGCTTACGAGTTCCAGAACCTTACTTATTATCCTGTCGTGCGGTTTTTCACGCTCAAGCGATAGAAGGAGGATAAGACCGTCCTGCATGGGAAATACCGCGATCTTGATCTTCTCCCTTTCGGAGAAGGCGTAAACGGTGCGGCCAAACTCCTTGTCAAATTCGCTGCGCATGGCGTTTCGAAGCGCAATCTCGACGTAAAGGCGGTCCATGTCCTTTATTGACTCTAGTGGCTTGATGCCCGGACGCATGCCGCCGGCCAACAGTTTACCCATCTTGTCAAGGACGCCGGCGAACCGAACAGACTGGTCGATGGCAAAGACTCTGTCGCACATTTCCTGCAATTTCGCATTACTGCTTGCTGGCAACAGGATTGGTATCGGAAATCTAGCTTAAAAATAGTTGGCTTACAGCCTTTTCTTTGGGAATTCGTGAAGTTCTGAGACACCGCAGCGCTGGCAGCTCTTCTGCTCCTTTTCTACCAGGTAGTTCACGTAAAAGCACTTGGAGCACTGCATCCTGACCAGCTGTCCTTCAATTTCAAGCGTGTCTCCATTTTGCCGGAGCACTTGAACGGAGATGAGCCTATCAAGCACCGGATCCATGCTTCTTGAGAGCTCCTGCGGATCGTACTGCCGGTACCTCAGGTAAAGGCTGACCATCTCTGCGGCTATCACGCTCCTTTCAAATTGCGTTCTTCCCTTGCCGGACTGCCGGAACAAATGATCGCGGAGGTACCATTCAAGCTCCTGCGGAGTATCCATGGTATGGGTAGCCGTAAGAAGGATAAATAAACGATATTTCGGCCAGTAAGCTTGATATGAACTTGGTGGGGGCTTTATAGCCAGTGTCCCTGATTGAGCTGCAGAGCAGAAAGAAGTGGACCGTCAACGGCACTTCCAGAATCAAGCCTGCACAGGAAACCCTGGAAAAAGTAATCCCGCTATCAAAAAAGATAGGGGTTACAAGGCTTGCCGACATCACAGACATGGATGTGCTGCGCATACCAAATTATTCTGCGGTGCTGCCTGGGACTGAAGACTATATCTGGGTATACAGCGGCAAGGGCCCGACCAGAGAGCATGCCATGGCCAGCGCGCTGATGGAAAGCATAGAGCGGTATTCCTCCCTTCCTGCAGGAGGGCCACGAAAATTTGTCAGGTCCAGCTTTGCAGAGCTGTCAAAAACCTGCAATGTTCTGCATCCAGACAGCATCGTCGAGCCCACAAGGTTTGACTACCGCGACGACATGCTGATGGATTTTCTGCCCGGCTTTGACCTAGTCTCAGGCGAGGAGGTGATGGTTCCTGCCTCCATCGCCCTGTTCCGGTACTCGCCGCCACCTCCAGCCGTAAACCCGTTTGCGTACTCGCACACCAACGGTCTTGCTTCAGGAAACGTCATGGAGGAGGCCATCTGCCACTCGCTTTGCGAGGTCGTAGAACGCGATGCCATGAGCATTGCAGAGCTGCGGGCCAGTGCCATCCCCTTCCACATCATGCGCAGCGTGGTGCACTCCCTCAACACTGCTGGATTTCCGGTGCCACCGATTCCGGCGGCTTCCTTTGTTGATGATCCGGGCGTCTTTCCAGAAGTGGACATATCCGGCGTGGAATTTGAACCGGTAAGGAACCTTGCAGCCAAGTTTGAAAAGGCAGGCATCCCGCTGATAATAAAGGACATCACATCGGACATCGGCATACCCACGTTCAACGCCAGCAGCATTGAATGGATATCCCATGATTACGGCTACCTGGCGGAAGGACACGGCACCCATCCCGATGCAAGGATTGCCCTATTGCGGGCCATAACAGAGGTTTCCCAGACACGGGCAGCCAACATCCAGGGAGCCCGCGATGACCTGCGGAAGATAAAGTACGGCGAGAACAACACCGATGACAAGCGAGCATGGCAGTTCATGCAGTCTACCAAAAAGATCCAGTTCTCTGATGTCAGGACCTATTTCCACGAAGACATCCTAGACGATATCAAGTTCATTATCTCAAGACTCAAAAGCGTGGGCCTTGACCGCGTGATAATTGTGGACCTCACCAATCCGGACCTAAAGATACCGGTAGTACGGGCCGTAGTGCCGGGTCTTGAGACCTTCAAGATAACCAAATCCGTGATGGGAGTACGTGCAAGGGCGTGTTTTAGACAATGGCAAGACCAGTGATATTTCTAGGCCCCAGCCTGAGCCATGAAAAGGCACGCAGCATACTGCCGGATGCGGATTACAGGCCGCCTGCAAAAAAAGGGGATTTCCTCAGGCTGGCGGCAAGCCCCGATGTAAAGATGGTCGGCTTTGTCGACGGCGTATTTTTGCAGGACTACCCACCAACGCCCATCGAGGTGTACCAGCTGGCAAGAAAAGAAGGCATGCTTCTAGCCGGAGCCGCAAGCCTTGGTGCGCTGCGCGCCGTCGAGCTGGAAAAGTTTGGAATGATAGGCATTGGGAGGATCTTTAACCTGTACAAGAACAACAAGATAAACGCCGATGACGAGGTTGCCGTGACTTTCTCCGACGGGGATTTCCGCCTCCAGTCCGAGGCCATGATAGACATAAGATACAACCTCTTTCTGGCCCACAAGAAGGGCGTCATCAGCAAAAAGACCAAGGTCGCACTGACCAAGGTTGCAAAAGGCATCTATTTTCCCCACAGAAATTATGCAGACATTATCGACTTGGCCAAAAAACAATACCCCGGTCTTCAAGACATTGATGCGTTTAAAAACTACATACAGACCAGCAGGAAAAGCCTGAAGGAGATGGATGCAATAAAATTGCTTGAATTCTTTAAGGCGCGGCTGGCCGGTAGCTAATCTTAAATCACCAAGTCCATCTTTTTCAGTTCATGAAGATATACACCAAGACCGGCGATAAGGGAGAGACAGGCCTTATCGGAGGTGCGCGTGTCAGCAAGGCCGACCAGCGGATCGTTGCCTACGGGACGGTCGATGAGATCAACTCCAACATTGGGCTTGCAATTTCGCTTCTAAGGCCAAGACAAGGCATCTTCTCTGACTTGATTGAGGCACTCACCGGGATTCAAAATGACCTTTTCTTAGTTGGGTCTGACCTTGCAGATCCGGATTATCCAGAAAGCAGGTACGGCACGCGGCGCACCAGCGAAAACATGGTTACAAAGCTTGAAACAACCATCGACAAGTTTGAAGCAGAACTGGCGCCCATCACATTTTTCATTCTGCCTGGCGGCAGTGCAGAAGCGTCGCTGCTCCACGTCTGCAGAAGCGTATCAAGAAGGGCGGAGACGGCAGCTGTAGCCCTTTCAAAGATGGCCAGCATCAATCCGGTGGTTGTAATGTACCTGAACAGGCTTTCTGACCTGTTTTTTGTCTCTGCTAGACTTGCCAACAAGAGGCAGAACGTTCCAGACGTTGCCTGGTCTAAAGATCAACCTTAAAATGCGGTAATTCCCTGCATTAGGACGTAGATTGGGCCAGATTCGAAACGTCATAATGATAGTAGCCATAACCGCGGCGATGGCCATCGCTACGGTGGTTTTCACGTATCTGTTTGATTCGATCCCAAAAGTTCCTGAAAACGATGTGGCGAAATTTCTTGCCGGATTTGCTGTGACTAACTATGAACCAAGGCTATGATTACGCGCCTAACTCTTTTCAGCGTTCCGGGGGCTGCTAAAGTTGGCAGAAGACCTTGCTTCATTTTTCCAGGCCGTGCTGCAGCTCAAGTCAGTTAAACGCGCCGGCTGGGCATCGAAGGTTGGCATCTCCAACCCAGAGTCGGTAGCAGAACATACTTTTTCCATGTGCGCCTTGGGCATGGTGCTTTCCGACATGACAGGCCTTGATACCCGGAAGGTGATGAAGATGATTTTGTTGCATGACTTGGCAGAATCCATCGTCGGCGACTATATGCCCGGCGAGATCAGCTCTTCTCAAAAAAATGCCAGAGAAGGCAGGGCCATGAAGAAGATCCTTTCAAGTCTGCCGGCAGAACTCCGGTCTGAATACAGCAGGATCTGGAAGGAATACCAGCAGGACAGGACTGAAGTTGCGCGGTTTGTACACAGGATTGACAAGCTGGAGATGGCATTTCAGGCAGACAGGTATGAAAAGGATGGCCACCCCACCAAATTGCTTGAGCAGTTTTTTGAATCTGCCCGCAAGACAGTTGATGTAAAAGACGACATTGTAAAGGAGATTCTGGACGCTTTAAGGCCATCAAATGCACGCCCCTGACCAATATTCATAAGGCCGGCTCCCGTTAAACACAGGTAATGCAGTATTTTACGGCTCTGAAGATGGGCGAAAAGCGGGTCAAAGCAGCCCAGGATCTGCTGACCAGATATGCCGGTCATGCGATGCCTGCCCTGGCCCTGAGGGACAACAAGGACAACAAATGGGAGCCGGTTGGAGAGGAGAACCTGTTTGCAGTGGTAAAGGAAGAGACAGGATACATGATAGCGCTCTGCGACAGCAAAGGGATAGCCAAGACCATAGCCCAGTGGTTCTCTGAAGATGTGAAAAACGAGATAGTTGCCAAGCTAAAAGCTGAGCAGAACATGGCGGAGTATTTTGGCAAGCTCTCGCTGCCGATATAACTTTAATATCTGAATATCTTATTGCGGTTTGCTTTGACCGGTCTGCACGAGCAGGAGATAGAGGTAAAGGGTCACCTTATCGACTCGATGATACTCACAAGGATATTTGACCACATCATGGACCTCAAGGGAGACTTTCAGGTGCTTGAGTTCACGGTGGGAAAGAGAAAGAAGGACCCCAGTTATGCGCGGCTTTTGGTGCGCGGTAAGGACGAAAAACACCTTGAGCGGATTCTTGAGGCCGTCTACCGCGAGGGCGCGCAGTCCGTGTCCGTGCAGGAAGCCAGACTCCTGCCAGCGTCTGCAGACATGGTGATGCCTGACGACTTTTACAGTACCACAAATAACCCCACGCAGGTGTTCTACGGCGGATCTTGGATAGATGTGCAGAACATGATGATGGACAAGTGCATCGTCGTTGATACCAAGAACAGGACTGCAGAATGCAAGATGATCCGTGACGTGGCCAAGGGCGACATGATAGTGGTAGGCGAGCGCGGTGTCAAGATAACGCCGCAGGAGCGTCCCCGCGAGGGAGTCGATATCTTTCAGTTCATGAGCAGCAGCAGCTCCAGTGAGAGGCCGACACAGCACATCGCCCGCAAGGTTGCAGAAGACATATTCAACACAAAGAAACAAGGAGGCAAGATAATCGTGGTCTCCGGCCCCGTGCTGGTCCACTCCGGCGCCTCAGAAGCGCTGGCGAGGCTTATCAGGACGGGCTTTATCGATGGTTTGCTGGCCGGCAACGCGCTGGCAGTGCACGACGTTGAGAATGCGATACTGGGGACATCCCTTGGAATGCACGTCAAGGACGGGACGCTGGCAGTGAGGGGTCACAGAAACCACATGCGGGCCATAAACGAGGTGTTCAAGGCCGGCGGCCTCAAGGCAATGGTGGAAAACAAGATCCTCAAGTCAGGTGTCATGTACGAATGCATCAAGCACAACGTTCCCTTCGTGCTGGCCGGCTCCATTCGTGATGACGGGCCCATACCCGACGTGGTCACGGACGTTGTGGAAGCGCAGCGCAAGTACAAGCAGGTACTGAAGGGAGCCAAGATGGTTCTGATGTTCTCCACCATGCTTCACTCCATAGCTGTTGGCAACATGCTTCCGTCCTCCGTCAAGGTGGTGGCCGTGGACATCAGCCAGCCGGTCGTAACCAAGCTCATAGACAGGGGGACAGCGCAGGCCATCGGTATAGTGACAGACGTGGGGGCTTTTCTGCCCATCGTTGCGGACCAGCTGGAAAAGATGGCCCAGAAAAAGCATGCGTGAGGCAAATGTCAGGCGAAGAACCATGGTCTGAATGGCTGGATTTTGACGCCAGCAGAGTAGGATCTGTCCCCGAGTCATCCGGAGTCTTTGTCATGCATGCCAGTATGAAGATAATGTACATTGGAGGGTCGGAAAACGTCCGGCAAGCCTTGCTTGAGCGGCTTTCGGACCCTTGCACTGGCAAGGCCAAGAGGTTCCGGTACCTCCTCACTTCATCTTTTGCGGAAAAAAGCGACCAGATGCTCAAAGAGTACGCTGAAAAGCATGCTGGCAAGCTGCCCCTGTGCATGGAAAAGGGCTAGGTCGTCTCTCTTAATTTCTTGTTAATAAGCTCAAGGGCAGTCTTGGGATCCGCCCTGCCCTTTGTCAGCTGCATCACTTTGCCAAGCAAAAAGTTGGCCGCGTTTGGGTTCTGCCTTGCATCGGCCACCGCGGATTGCTCGGCCTTGAAGACAGCCTCGACTGCGTCTGCAATGACGCTGCTGTCAGCTATCCTGGTGGCTTGGCTTTTTCTAGCCACCACAGACGGCATCTCCCCGGTCCGAACTACCTGGCCCAGAATCTGCTTGGCCATGGTCCTGTTGACGGTGTTCTGCTCCACCATCCTTGCCAGCTCGGCGATGTGTTCTGGTCCAACCTTGAGCCCGGCAAGCAGGTTGCCCCCTTCCCGGTCTTTTTCATCTACAAAACTTATCAGGTCCGTCACGATCCAGTTGGCAACCTCTTTGGGTGAATTGTACAGTTTTATTGTTAACTCGAAAAAGTCTGCAAGCTCTTTGTTTTCTATCAGAACCTGCGCCACGTGCGGCGAAAGGCCCAGAGCTGAAATGAACCGCTCTTTTCTTGCATCCGGAAGCTCTGGCATGGATGGTTTTAGCGACAAAACAAAGTCCTTGCCGAGTGTTATGGCGGGTATGTCTGGCTCTGGAAAGTAGCGGTAATCCTGCTCTTCTTCTTTGGACCGGGACTCTTTTGTTATTTTTCTTGCGTCGTCCCAGTGCCTCGTCTCGGCCTTGACTTCAATGTTCCTTGAGACCATAGTCTTTTGCCTGGCTATCTCGTACCGGACAGCTTTTTCTGCCTCGCTAAAGGAGCCGACGTTTTTTATCTCGACGCGCAAGCCGCCCTGGACTGAGACGTTGACGTCGCAGCGAACCGATCCTTCCAGCTTTGTGTCGCAGACTCCAAGGTGTTCAACTATGGACGTGATCTTGTTCAAAAACAGCCGTACATCCTTTGGATCAGAAAAGTCTGGCTCCGTGACTATCTCCACTAGAGGGATGCCGGCCCTGTTATAGTCCACTAGCGCGTAAAGGCTCTTTTCCATGCTGCCGCTTTCGTATACCACCCTGCCGGGATCCTCTTCCAACTGCACCCTTCTTATCCTGGCGACCTTGTCATCGCCGTATTGCAGGCTCCCGTCCACACCAATGCTGGTTATGCCATACGCGTTGTACTGCGTAAGCTGAAAGTTCTTTGGAAGGTCCGGGTAAAAGTAGTTCTTGCGGTAAAACATTATTTCTTCAGGAACTCTGCAGTCCAGGGCCAGCGAGATCATCGATGCAAACTCGACCGCCTTTTTGTTTAAAAGTGGCAGCGTTCCGGGCAGCCCAAGGCATGTCGGGCAGACGTTGGAGTTGGGCTCTTTTCCCCGGTAATCCGTGCCGCATGAGCAGAAGAGCTTGCTCTTAAGCCCGGTCAGCTGGCAGTGGATTTCAAGTCCGATCTTGGTCTGCATCTACAGTTCAGGGCTCCTTTGCACTTTGGCTTCCGTTTCAAACATGCTTGCGGCGTCTATCAGAGTCTGCTCGCAGAAAGCATCAGCCATTATCTGCAGTCCCACCGGCATTCCGTTGCGGGCAAATCCGGCTGGAACCGAGATGGCAGGTATGCCAGTAAGGTTGGCCACAACGGTGTCCACGTCTACCAGGTACATTGTCAGCGGGTTGTCCACCTTCTCGCCCATATTGAAAGGCAGTATGGGCATGGTGGGACCTACCAGAACATCATACTTTTTGAACAGCGATTTAAGGTCGCGTATCAGAATCGAGCGGGCCTGCTGCGCCTTTAGATAATACTTGCCGTAATACCCGGACGACAGGACATACGAGCCGGTGATAATCCTTCTTTTCACTTCCTCGCCAAAGTTGCTTCGGGCCTTGGAAAAGTAGGTATTCCACTCATATCCTTCAGGGTTCATGTCAAAGCCGTACCGGATGTTGTCGTACCGGGCAAGGTTGCTGCTGGCCTCTGCCGTGGCGATGGTGTAGTACGACGGCAGAGCATACTGCACCGATGCTACCGATGTTTCTTCGCACTGGCAGCCTACCTTTGCAAAGACATCAAGGGAGTTGCTGATTATCTTTGAGACTTGTTCATCGGCGCCCTCGACAAATTCCTTTACTAGGCCAACCCGAAGCGGTCTTTTATCTACAGAATACGACGGCCGGCCGGCGGCGGTGGTATTGTCCTTTTCATCGAACCCTGCAATCACGTTCATCACGGATGCCACGTCTGACACGGTCTTGCCCAGCGGCCCAATCTGCTCAAGGCTGTTGGCGTATGAAACAAGCCCGTACCTGCTTACAAGCCCGTATGTGGGCTTGAAGCCAACTACAGAGCAAAAGCTGGCCGGGCATCGGACAGAGCCTCCGGTGTCGGATCCCAGCGAGACTGTGCATTCAAGGGCGGCCACGCTTGCCGCGCTCCCGCCAGAAGAGCCGCCTGGAACCTTGTTTATGTCCCATGGGTTTCGGGTCGCCCCATGCCGGCTGAACTCTGTTGTAGAGCCCATGCCAAACTCGTCCATGTTGGTCTTGCCTATCACTATCGCGCCGGCCTGCTGCAGCCTGTCTACCACCGTCGCGTCGTACGGCGGAACATAATCGTCCAGCATCTTTGAGGCGCAAGTGGTCCTCATGCCCTTTGTGCAGATGTTATCTTTGATGGCCACCACAACCCCGGCAAGCGGCCCCACCTTCTCGCCGTCGCGGATCTTCCTGTCAATAATCCTTGCCTGGTCTATGGACGACTTGCTGACGGTTATGAATGCGTTTATTTTTGGTTCGACGCGCTCTATTCTTTCAAGCAGCTGGTGTATGTATTCCTCGGCAGAAAACTCTCTGGATGTTACGCCTTGAACCACCTCGGCCACGCCTAGTCTGTACAGGGACTGCATGCTAGACCATCCTTGGTGCCTTTACAAAGCCGTCCTTGCGGTACTTTGTTCCCAAGACCTCGCCAGCAAAGTTCGTGGCTTGGTCGTTTCGCAGATCTGCAAGGTTCTTCTTGGCCTTGACTGGCTCGACGTTTTCCAGAGGCATGCTGTCAAGTTTGTCAAGGTAAGAGATTATCTGCTCTATCTGCGCCGTGTATTTTGATAGCTCTTCGTCAGAAAGATCAAACCTTGAAAGCCAGCTTAGGTGCTTTACTTCTTCCTTTGTAACCATTTAAGGGGCCAACCTGTCTATGTCTCTTGGGTAGAAAGTCGCGTCACGGATGTTTTCAATCTTTACCAGCGCCATCAATAGTCTTTCAAGGCCCATGCCAAAGCCGGCGTGGGGCGGCATGCCGTAGTCAAAAACACGAAGGTGATAGTCAAAGGATTCTGGTTTTAGTCCCTGCTTTTGCATGCGCTCTACCAGCTGATCCTTGCGGTTGATCCTTGTGCTTCCAGAGGACATCTCCAGGGGGCCAAACATCAGGTCAAAGGATTCAGATATCTTTGGATCAGCGCTGCTTGGCTTGACATAGAAGGGTTTTGCAGAAGCAGGCCAGTCCACTATGAAGTAAAAGCCGTTCATCCGCTCGTCAGACAGGCTCTTGAGCGCCTG
The DNA here is from genome assembly GCA_029263715.1 of Nitrososphaera sp. GTDB lineage: Archaea > Thermoproteota > Nitrososphaeria > Nitrososphaerales > Nitrososphaeraceae > Nitrososphaera. Next base: position 120,489 of record JAJUFP010000005.1, read on the forward strand.
CGGCGATATGTCGTCGCCCCACTGGATGCGCTCGCCGGCTTCCTGCAGCTTGTCTATGAGATCGGAATAAGTGTACTTGGGAAACGGAAGCTCAAGGGCGGGTATTGAGATTTCAAGGAACTGCAGGTCTGCCTTGTTGCGCTCTTTGATCGAGTCGACTATGTTGACTATCATCCGCTCCAAAAGCGACATGACATCGTTGTAATCGGCAAAGGCCCGTTCTACATCTATTGAAGTAGCTTCAGAAAGGTGTCGGTTGGTCCGCGAAGGCTCGGCTCGGAATATGGGCCCGATCTCAAACACGTTTTCAAAGGCCATGGTCAGCTGCTCTTTGTACAACTGCGGGCTCTGGGCCAGAAAGGCCTCCCTGTCGTAGTAGAATATTGGAAACAGTGCGGCTCCCCCCTCCGTCGCGGTGGCTATCATCTTGGGCGTGCTTACCTCCATGAACTGCTGTCTGGATAGAAATTCGCGTATCGAGTTTAGCACTGTCTGGCGGATTCTGAAGACAGAGCCGAGATAGTTGCGCCTGAGATCGACTGCTCGTAGGTCAAGACGCGTATCAATCCCAACCGGCGAGGTTTTTCCCTGCGTCATGAACGGCGCGGCCTTTTGTGCTATTGAAAAGGCCCTTATCTCCGTTGGTACGACCTCGACACCGTTTGGCGCCTTTTCCTGCGGCCTGACCTTTCCCTTCACGCAGATGGAGCTGTGCTCCTTTACCTCCTTTATCATGGCAAAGAGCTGCTCACCGACCTCACTTTTCTTTGCGGTGACCTGCGTCTCGCCGGCCATGTCCTTAAGTATTATGAATTGTATGTTGCCATGGTCACGCACGGAGGAAACCCATCCCATGATTACCACTTCGCGGTCTCCGATAGCCGGGCTTATCTCCGACGAGTTATGCGTCTTTCTCCAATGGTCTAAATCCTCTTCTTTTAGCAGATCGCCCAATTAAATATGGCGAGTTGTACAGAAGAGGTTATTAATTTTTGCAAAATACTCCGGCTCCGTGTCTGTCAGGTTGGAATCCTGCCTCAGTCAATATGTTCGGGACTTTGCCGAATCGATGGCATGACAAAAGGCCCCCAGAGTGGTTGCTAGCAACATTATGGTTATAAGCCCAGAACGGAAAATAACTATGCCTGTGCAACTTGATGATACCGACATTGCCATCATAAACTCGTTAATGCAGGATGGCAGAAAGTCGTTTCGGGCCATATCAAGGGAGATAAAGGTGAGCACGCCGACCGTGAAAGCCAGGTACGAGCGGCTTGTAAATATCGGGCTTATCAAGTCCGTAAGGCCAGAGATCGATTTTTCCAAGATAGACACCAGAAGCAGGAAGCAGTTCACTCCTGCAGACGCCCAAGCGCTAAAGAAAAAGCAGTTCCACAAAACAGAAGATCTGCGGATAAAGATGCAGTGCGATTTTTGTGGCGGGCCTATCAGCAGCAAACCCAAGGTGCTAAAGTTTGCAAACATCGAGCGTTTTTTCTGCTGCACTTCCTGCAGGAATAATTACAAAGAAAAGTACGGAGGAAGAATACAGTCAATAGTAGAGCAGTACAGAGAAGAACAAAAGGCCAAGTCATCTCGCCGGCCATAATACAAGCAAGCGATTTTGAAAAAGCTGTCAGCCATGCGACAGCACAGTATCGGCTATTTTGTCGATTATGGCAGCGGCCTTGTCTTTGTCGATGATGCCGGTTACAAAATGCGGCTTGCCCCCTCCGCGGCCATCCGGACCGGCAACCTCGCGGAATATCTTGTTGCAGTCTAGATCAAGGTCGTTGCTTCTTGCAAAAGTCAGATAGGCAGAGTCCGGACCGGCATTTGACAGCACGACAACAGTCTTGGCAGATGTTATCTTTTCGCCGGCAAACTCCATAAGCTGCTCGTCTGCCAGGTTGGAAAATGATCCCTTAAAGACGGTCAGCTGGCCCCTGGTCTGCGGCAGTATGCCGGCAAGTTTTTCCTTGCTTAGGGCCTTTAGTTTTTTCAGGTTATTTTGGCCGTCGGATTTGACCTTTTTTGCGGTATTCTCGACGGTGTTCAGGTTGGCCCCAAGTTCTTCGCAAACTTTCAGTAACTTGGCTGAAATTGCGACTGCTATCTCTTTTGCCTGCTGGCCTACAACGAAATCTACTTCGTACTCATTTCCCTTCTTTGACAATCGTGTAACAAGAAAGAATCCGCACTCACTTAGATTGCCGGCATGCTCCATCGCGCAGGCCGCCACATCATGGTTTTCGATCTCCACGACCCGAACCTCGCCGGATATCCTAGCCTCGTTTGCCCTAAGTCCGGGAATCTCTTTTTTTGCATCTTCAAGTGATGGAAAAGACTTTGTCTTTACGGCGCGGCCTTCGGAGATCAACGAGTTTACCATCTTTTCTGCCTTGACAACGGTATCAATGTCCAGCTGCGGAATTACAATGAAAGCGGTGTTGCCATCTTTGCTGTGCTCCACCTTTCTTACCTGCATGGTCCTGTCCAGAAGCTTTTGCAGCGCGCCGATAAACGCATGTTCGGCAGTATGCTGTACCCTGCTTTCCACAGTTATCGAATTTCCAGACAGTAATAAATACGAAATATTAAGAAGGATTTTAAATTCCCCAAAACAATCAAGACCGTCTTGGCAAAATCCGCCAAAGCTATTACCATTGCCACCCTAGGCTCTCACTGCGCCTTGCAGGTTCTAAAAGGAGCCAAGGACGAGGGTTTCAAAACTCTGCTTGTATGCGAGAAAAGACGCGTCGGCCTGTACAAGCGGTTTGGCTTTATCGACAGCATGATTGTCGTTGACAGGTTTAACGAGGTTCTTGAAGAAAACTGCCGCAAAAAGCTTGCCAGCTCAAATGCCGTTCTGATACCCCATGGCACACTCATTTCGCAGATGACTTCAGACCAGATCGAAAAAATAGACACACCGGTCTTTGGAAACAAGTGGATTCTAAGGTGGGAGGCAGACAGGGAGATGAAAGAAAGGCTGATGAGCGAGGCTGGTCTGAGGATCCCCCTTGCTGTCAAGTCGAAAAACGAGATCAACGGTCTGTGCATCGTAAAGCTGCACGGAGCTGCCGGGGGCCGCGGGTACTACCTTGCGTGGGATCGCCAGAGCTTTGAGGAAGGGGCCAGAAGGCTCGTAGAACAAAAGGCGATAAGAGGCGAAGAGGATCTTTACATTCAAGAGTTTGTAAGGGGCGTTCCAGTCTACCTGCAGTATTTCTACTCACCCATAACCGATACGCTGGAGCTGATGGGTATTGACAGGCGTTACGAATCCGACGTGGATGGCATAGGCCGGATCCCAGCCAAGCAGCAGCTTGGAGCCGGCGTCGAGCCGTCCTACAACGTTGTTGGCAACCTGCCGCTGGTGCTAAGGGAGTCGCTCTTAGAAGAAGTCTACAAGATAGGCGAGGATTTTGTTGCTGCCGCAAAGCGCCTGGTCAAGCCCGGCATGCCGGGGCCCTTCTGCCTTGAAGGGGTGTACGACAGGGAGGGGCGCTTTACTACCTTTGAGTTTTCAGCCAGGATAGTTGCAGGCACTAACCTGTACATAGACGGCTCGCCATACTCCGGCCTCCTTTACGACGAGCCGATGAGCATGGGCAGGAGAATAGCCCGCGAAGTAAAGATAGCGAAGAGGAAGGGCCGCCTAGACGAGGTTGTCACCTAGCCCGTGCAATTGCAACGGCCCGGGCCACTGCAAGTGCTGCAGTTGCTGCTGCAGAAACCACGAACGCGGATGTGCTGATGGCAAGGACAGCCTGCAAATTCAGTGAAAGTGCGGCGGCAGTTAAAGCCAGCAAGAATACAGTAGCCATCAGCCCAGCCAGCAATACCTTGTTGCCGATCTTTTTTCTTGCTGCAATGGTGGCTGCCGCAACAGCAGGAGATACATAGACCGCGCCTATCAGTGTGCTGGCAGTTGTGCCGGCCAGTATCGTGCCTGCCTCGCCACCCCCTGCAAAGGAGAATACCTTTTCTGAAGCAAGCAGAACGCTGAACAGTGGATACAGGCCTGTTTTGACGGTTGCCTGAAGCCATGGCTGCTGCCTTTCATAATCAGCAACCTGCGGGCTGAAGGAGTAGTAGACAGTGTTAAAGGTGTTCATAAAAGCAGAGCCTGACGAAGACTGTAGTATGTAATTGTCCCGAAATCCGCGCAGGAATTGTACCTGCGGCGTCAGTTCCGATCCAAAGGCAGCTGTGGCGATAAGGCAGCCGGATGGTTGTTGACTGGGCTGCGGCTGGCTGGAAGATGTGCCGGTGGCCGTGCCTTGAAGCACGACAAGATCTATCTGTGCGCTTTCCGGTTCGCCGTTGATGTTCTGGGCGGCAAGTCTGTACGTTCCAGGTTGCAGGAAAGTGTACTGGTAAGAGTACGTTCCCAGATTGGACGACAAGCGTTGTCTGTGGACCTCTTCTCCGTCCTTTGTAAGAACAAAATCAAATGACGAATTCCTGACCAAATCTCCGGTGGTCGGGTTCTGCAGGTTCATGACAAAGGTCGTTGGAGCGCCCGTCCTGATTATCTCCGGCCCCCAGGACAGCTGCCAGAGGTACTTTTCATTGTTTGAAAACAGGTCCATCGGGAATTTGGGTATTTCCAGCGCTGACAACGTAAAAACTGCCTTGTCACCCTTTGCTGAATCAGCCATGCTGACCAGCTTGGAATTGGAAATGACGAAATGAACCAGTCGTTTATCTTCGTAGGTAAAATCGTCTATCTGTATTGACTCAGAAGTGAGCTCCTGCCCGTTAAGAATTCCACGGTAACCGTTGACCTGCAGGTCTGGAAACGATTTTGGGAATTGCACTTCCATGTGGAGGACCTGAACCTGATTGACGTATTCTAGGCTCCAGTTAAACGGCATGGAAAACGAGATGGTCTTTGTTGTCTGGTCGTACGAGAAATCTGTTACTTCGTCGTAGTATGTCCTGACCGACATAGTCTGTGGACCCCCGGCCGTCTCGACCTGGAAGTCCTGTACCTTTGAGACACTCAGATAAAGGTCAAAAGTCCTATCCTCCTGAAGTTGCAGGCCTGTGCTGGTCTTTTCAAGCGTGACTGCAACGTGATAAAGGCCACCGTCCGACAGCATCTTGCTTTTTATCTCTGCCGGCAGGCTCTGCCCCACGTCCACGGGGTTGGAAGATGCCGGCTGGCCGTTGACCTGTGCGCCGGCGGCGTTCTTGTCGGGTACCAGTTTAGCAAGGACGAGGCCATCGGAGGACCGGAACCTCTGGTCTAAAATGAGCTCGTTTTTGGATTCCACCCTTACTCTGTAGTCCATGCCTGCAATGGTAGCGTTGCTGTTTGGTTCGTGGGCCCGAACCGTGAACACCGGCTGTGTTTTCTGCACCTCTTCAATGGAAGCAGGCTTGAGGGTTGCCTCTACTGAAACCTGCTTGCCGGCGATGAGAACTGGAATCGATTCATCAAAGCCAAGTCCATGTCCGTACGCATTGGAAATAGAAAGAATCAACAGGGCAGCTAGGACAACAGAAATCGCGTAATGTCTGAACACAGTTAAAACAAGATCAGATACTCAAAATAAAGATTGTTCTTGTTGAAGAAAAAGAATGCTGACGGAAAACCATGATTAGATTTTCGTCAGTTTCCGTCTGCCAAATAGTATCGCGCCACCAAGAACAGCACCCAACAGTGCAAGGGCTCCCGCAGGGAATTCTGGTGTTACCTGTATTGGTATGTCCACAGTCTCTGACTCGCCGTTGATGTTCTCTAGCCTAATCATGTAGTTGCCCTGCTCGTCAAAGGTGTAGTGCTGCTCTGCTGCGGTTTGCTCAGCCCGATGCGTTTCATCCAGATGCGTGCCATCCTTGTAAAGCATGATATCGTATTTGGCGTCCAGCTTTTTGCCAGCGTCATCGGTGATCTCGATGCCAAACATGTTCTCCTCTCCTATGTCATTTGAAATCCAGTTTATGTGCACCGTAAACTTGCCGGTGGTGCTTTTTGCCTCCAGAATTATTGCTTCCCCGGGAACTTCCAGTTGCAGGTTGAATGCTTTTTGCAGGTTTTCATGGATCTGGCCATGAACAATTACCGTTACGGCTTCTAGAGACTCTTTACGGTCGATTGAATCTTTTAGCTTTGCAATTCCAGATTCCACGGCATCCATCGCGCCTTTGGACTCGGCTGGCGCAAGCGGCTTCAGAATGACAAAGAGTTCTCCGGCCTTTGCAGCCAATCCCTGGGAGATCTGGTATGCGGACATGTTGACTATCTCGGTTGCCGGCATTCCGTCGCCGGAATGCTGTCCATGCCCGCCGGCCTCAGTCATGCCTGTATGGACATGTACTTCGCCAACGCCGTAGGCGGCGTTGTAATTTGTAAGGGCCACATCCACAATGTCAGCGATGACCAGCGCCTGCACTGTGGGGTCGTTTAATTTTTCTTTATCCACCCTGACGCTGACGGCTTCTCCAATCAGGTTTTCGATATCGGTTATTTTTTCAGTTATCGCGGTTTTGTCGGCCCCGGTCTCAAACAGGTTGTTTAGATCGTCTATCGAGGCAGGAAGGTCCCTGGCTATGCGTTCGTTCTTTTCCGCAATCTCTTTTATCATGCTTTCATCCAGGTGCATGGCAACATGCTGGGCATGCTCTTCTGCCATGGCCATGTCTGTTGAAAGGTTGTTTTCGACCAGCTGCAGATGTACGCGCAGCTGCTCCATAAGCGAAAGAAACGATGCGCTCTCGTCGGTGGAAAAGGTGTGGGCAAACGCCCTGTTTACTGGTATCAATGCAAGTCCTGTAAGAATTGCTGCGGCAAGTAGAACCGTGGCGATTTTCTGCTTCATCTGGTTAGATCTTTGCTGTTTCCGCTTATTAGGATTCTAGTACAAGGTACGAAGGAGAGATAGATGTGTGTGCGCAAAACGGCTTTACGCTCAAAATCTACATAGTGCTATAAAGTCTCTATAGGTTCCTATTCCATACACCCTATACAATACACTTAAAGCTCAGGCTGTGCAATGGCTAGCCCATGTGATCGCCTATTACTTGTGCGTCATGCTACAGGTTTTAGCTGTTACGTCAAGGTTCAGGATAAACACGTCATAATACAGGACGGCAAAGATGTGTTTGGGAAGTCCTGTAGATGATCGTTAAAGTTGGACAGTGCAATCCTGTAAACAATGTCTGCATGGTTTGCGCTTTAGCTGTTATGGTATTTGGAAGATATTTCTAACTTCTCATGAATCGAGTCTAGATACAATTCTATTAACCGTCTATGGTAAATTGCATCTGTCGCACCATCCTTGCTCCACCTGTGATTGTCAATTTCATTAAGATGTTCTTCATACAAAGGAATTAAAGATTTTAATTCTGCAGAATATTCACTATTAGTTATTTCCTTATTGTCATACCTATCTGTCAACATGTCGTATTCAGACATTAATTTTTCGCCCTTTGCAATAACCTCTTTGTCAATTTCGTATTCTTTCTTATCTTCAAAGTAGTTAATGCCTTGATAAATAGTTCCTAATGCGGTGGACACTGCTGCCGCAATTGTCAAGACAGACATTATTTTCTTCTTATTCAAAGTTATATCTCGCTTTTTTAGGCCTTGTTAATTAATTCTGGCGTCCCTCTTCTTTCTTTTAAAGCGCCGGTCTTGTAAAATACTTCAGCTCAAGGTTAAACGGTAGGCTTAGGTCTTTGGATAAAGGTACAACTTGCTAATGGCCGATGGGCAGTTCTACCTCAATTTATAACTTGAATTTTGGAGAACGGAATTTCAGCATCGCCAATCTACTCCTTAACATTTTCTTATCGTTAACTTTATCTGCAAAGCTAAGAAGTGTCAAGATTACATGAAAAACAATTTGTGAAACATGTCTGATGTCAGCCTCTGTAACTTCGTCTTTTCCTTCGTGAACTATGTCGGACCTTATATCATACATATCTCGAACTAGTTTTGCAACTTCTTCTCTTTGAGCAGCATCATTCTCAATAATTAGTGCTACACGTTCTGCAAGCATTCCTTTATTTTCTCGTTGATCAAGAAGTAGGGATTCTAATGAAATCATGAAGCTGATGAATTTGTTTCTTAAGTTATATTCATTCATTGCATAACCGTAAAAGTCTATTGAAGTAAGTAGACTTTTTTCAAACGGACTTAGCGTCTCTTCGTGTTTGAGAAGTAGTTTGTTTAGTTTGTCAAAATACGACTTTCTAATTTGATGCATCACATTTTTATTCACCTCAAATCCGAAAATATGACCGATTCTTTTCGAGCTAAAATATGATGTGCCATCACTTCTGAATGCTAAAGCCGCCGTAAGTCCTGTGAACGTTGTGCCTTCTCTTCCCATAAACATGCTATAGAAAATAGGATCGTGTTCTGACAGGTAGCTAAGATAAAACCTCAACACATTAAGCGAGTGGTCGATAGTTTTCTCTGCCTCTTCTTGTGCCTGTTTGTCGTTATCTTTGTTAATCTCTACTATTGCAATAGAATGATTCTCAAACTTCTCTTTTTGATATAAATAGCGTTTTGATTGCACATCTTTTTTAGCGGTCATGATTTCGTTCATAACTTTTGTGAAGCGCTTATCCCTTACATTCGATGGAGAAGAAACGAAAAGAACATTGCCTATCTTAAATTGTCTATAAATTTTAAGGTTTTTTATAGGAATTAGAAAAGTCTGTGACAAGAGATATTTCAGCTCTAAAATAGAGCATATTAATTTGCTATAAAAATATTCAACATCCTATGTGCCTCTAAGTTAGCAGAACCAATTGTAAGAAAGCTATCTTACGTCACTAGAGATACCCAAATCTATACGAACGATTAATTTCACCGCAAAGTCGATTTTTGCACACACATCTCTCACCGTACGAAGTATCAGATTCTGTTTCTAGAACGCATGTACACGGCAATCCCGGTTATTGCTACTGCTGCCGGGGTAACGTAGTAAAGCATCAGCTCGTCAAATGGTACACCGGGCCTTGAAGATGACACATCAAAGCTTGCGACCAGTGGTTGAGCCTCGTATTTGTCATCTCCTGCTATTCTTACCTCCAGCGTCGCCACATAGTCACCGACGGCATCAAAGGAGTAGGGGATGCTGATATCGCTTGTCTCATACCATCGCTCCTGACTTTTGTAAATTGTCTGCCCGGAACCCTTTTCGGTTATGGTCAAGGTGGCGTACATGTTGTAGATATTGTTGTTGTTTTCAAGCACGCTGAAATTAAGCGCCGAGTCACCTCCCACCACAGGTGTTTGCGGCGATGGCTGAAAGACAACCCGATATCCGTCAACGTCTTTTACTGCTCCAAAATAGTGCCCGGCAACAGGCTTGGCAGCTATGACCGTCAATAAAATCATGGCCAAGGAAATGTAGCGGAACATGTTTCACGCCCTGTTCCTTTTCTTGATAAAAACGACTGCGCCGGCTACCGCAGCCCCGACAGCTGGTAGAGCCACGTACAGAAAGTCGTTTGGACCGGCCACGTTAAGAAAGAATGTGAAGGTCAGAGTCTCACCGCTATAGCCATAGTCTTCGAGGTCTGCATACAGCACGTAGCGGCCTTCCTTTTCAAATGCGTGCTCAAAAGCATAATGGCCGTACGGAACAATTATCGGACCCATACTTTTTAGCTCCGTCCCATCTTTGACCAGCCTTATTACCACCGGGACGTCTACTAGGTCATCTCCATTAACGCTGGCTATCCTGAGCATGATCTTGGTTGTTTTCCCGGATACTGGCTGGACTGGGTCTGTTGCTATCTCAAAGTCATAGTTGCCTATTCGCTGCCGCGTCGCGTTCATCAGCGGGTCCGCAGCCGCGTACTGCACAAAAAGCAGCATGACGGTGACTGCAAGCACGAACAGGATCTTCATGCGGAATTGTTTAAAGCTCATCCAACATTTCAACGTAATTGTCGACGACCCTGTCGATGAAGGTTGATCTATACTTCGAGAGGACTTCTGCTGCCAGCTCCTTGTCGGTAAGGCCGTAAAGCTGGTACTCGCCGTACCTGACATGGACTATGCCGGCCTCTCGGAGCCGCTTCAGATGCGACGAAATTGTTGATGGAGCCTTTTTGGTATGGTCGACTATTTCGTTAAACGTGCTCATGTCATTTTGGAGTATGAACGTGATTATCTGCCGCATCGGCTCGTGCCTCACATAGCCCAGCATATGGGATTCTTTTTCTGAAATGTTGACCGGGTAATACCGCGTCATCCTTGACTGCCGGTCGACCCTTATCGCACCGCTTTTTTCAAGGACTGATAGATGGTACGAAAGCACGCCGTTGACAAGGCCTGTCAGCCGCAGCAGCTCGCGGTAACGAATTCCTGGCTCACGCTCTATGAGCTGCATGATGAGTTGAGGAGTATCAAAGTCTTGGCTTAGTTCCATATCACTTGTTCACCTTCAACACTCCCATCCCAAAAAGGGTGAGCATCGCCAGCAAGATCAGGTGCGGAGCTTCTATGTCAATATCAGGCACGTTAAGGGAAACAAGCATCCCCGTGGCCTCAAACAGGTAAAATACCTCCACAGCTCCAAGGGCCATAAATCCAAGGGTCATGAAGAGCGTGCGCGTCCCACCGGCCCTTTTGTATGCGATGAGCGAGACTATGCTTAGAAAGGCGGCGATGATGACGCTGGCAATATGAAGAACAATGTGATATATCATCGAGGGATGGGTAACATGCGGCAGAACAATGGGAGCTATGATGCCGGCTACTATGGCGGCCGTCAGCCCCAAAAGCATGGGCTTGCTGACGGACTCTTGGCTAGCCCGGCTACCCTTTTGCATCCAGTAATTCTACTGCTCGTTCTACTAATAAATCCAGTGGTACAACCATAGAACAAGACTGATCTGGATTTGGACGTCTTTATTGCCTTATTTTCATGGCGGCCCGCAGGTTGCGCTTGAGGTCTGTAGCACTCTTGGCGTAAAACAGCGCGCTGATAACAATGCCGGCGGCAATCCCTGGGCCGGCGACGTCGGCAAATGAAAACCCGATGTCCTGTATCTGCCCTCCAGTCGGTCCTGGCTGCTCACCGTCCTGGCCTGGCGGCTCAAACACAGGGCTGGCAGTTATGGTGATGCTGCCAAGCGCGGCACCCCGTTGCTCTGCAAACCAGATCCTCCCCTTGTCGTCGGAAGCCAGCCACTGGATAAATGAGCCAGCCGTCGGTATCTTGACTTCGGTGCCCTCTCCAGTCCTCGGGTCTATGACGGCGATCCTGTCTATCTCGTGTTGCGCGTACCACAGGTTTCCATAGCTGTCCATGGCCATCCCAAAGGGAAGCCCGCCCTCGTTTATGGATGGGTACCTCCTGAAAGTCTCAAAGATGGGGCTAAAGACCGACACCGTGTGCCCGTCATGCTCGGCAACGTATATTTCACCAGTCCTAGGATCTTGGAAGACTGCCGTTGGCGCATGCAGCTGGTCGGTAGAACTTTTCGGTGCATATTCGGTTATGCTGCCGGTGGCCGGGTCCACCATGGCTATGCTACCCACCGCCTGGGCTATCCAAACCTTGCCAGAGCTGTCGACAGAGATTCCAACCGGCCTTGATTCCTCTGTCGGAAAGTCTATCGTTGAGAACGTTTCAGCAGCTGGATCGAATCTGACCACCTTGTTTGGCTGGACCACTGGCATCCACAGGTTTTCATTTTGATCGATGGCCAATCCGGATATGACGCCCTGCACTGGCAGGTCAAACTGCTTGCCAGTCTTGTTTTCCGGGTAGTACACACCAAGCAGGCTTGATGACGGGTCTATGTACCACAGCCTGCCGGACTGGTCCAGCACCACCTGTGTGATCAGGCTGGCGTTTTCGATCTTGTGCATCGTGTAATTTTCTGTTTGCACATCAAGCTGCCATATTCTGCCGCTGTTTGGAAGCGTGTCTCCTGTCCAAACAGACTGTCTTTGCGAATCAAAGACAGGGAACAGCGGCAGACTTTGGGCCGGTATCCTGTACTCCTTTAGTGCAAACGACAGGCTTGAGATGGCCGGCTTGACTTCAACGTCAAGGCTTGCCACCATGTTGCTTGACTGCGGCCTGACGCCTTCGATCTCCACGCTCCATGTTCCAGGCAGGCTAAAAGCTGCGTCGGCGCTAAACACGCCGGCAGACTTTGGTGTGGTATCCACGCTGATGGGGCCGATGCCCCTTTCAATCTGGGTAAGCTTGATGGTAGTTGATTCTATATCTTGTATCGGCTGGCCGTCGGATCCAAAGAAAGACACGTCAAAGCTGTTCTGCCCGACAACGAAGGGCTTTATCGATAGGTCGATCCGCCCGCCGCTAGTGTAGAGCGTCTGGGCAAAGTCTTTTGAAACCGGCGTTGCAGTTTCGGCAAAGGCAGAGACATCCTGCTGCCGCTGGTACTGCGGGAATTCGCCGGCAGGCAGCGCGCCGTTGGCCATCAAAGACACCATCAAGAGCAGGGCGATTCCAACCCCAGATTCCACCTTGAGGCTCTTGGCAAAGTGTGATAATCCTGTAGACTGGGCTGTGCTGCCGTTCATGGCCACTACCACCTTTCTCTGTACGACGAATTGGGAGTAGGCTCCCATTGCTATCATGACGCCGGCAAGGCCCAGTTTTACCGCCAGAATCCGGCCATACGTCGAGGCCAGCGTCAGGGATAGATCGCTTTCTATTGAAAATAAAAGCAGCGGGCCTGTAATTACTGCTATACCCAGTATCGTTACCACCACCGTTGAGAACCTTGGAATCAGGATCGAAACAACGGCCGACTTGACCCTTTCATCGGCTATGGCCAGGATCTTTGGTACCGCCACAAACCCCATCAGTACAAGGCCGCCAATCCAGATGCTGGCAGCTGCGTTATGGAAAAAGTCCAGCATGATGGCCGCCATCTGGCCGGTGGCCGCGCCGTGGGCTATGAGGCTTGACGTCACCAGAACGGCAAGGCCCATCACCAGTATCGAATAGATCTCGGCATTGCTTGGCACGCCGTTGTTCTTGGCCAGCCTGCGGTAAACTGAGACTGCCACTATCATCAGGATAGAGGATTCTATCATCCTGATCATCCAGACGTTTCCAAACTTGGTAGCTACGGCTTCTGCAATGCCGGCCTCTATGTCAATGGCCTGTACAAAGATCATGGCCAGGTTTGATCCAAGGATGATGCCAGCGCCAATCATCACCAGCCGGATCATGTTTCTGTCTATGGCAGCTCGCTGTGCAGAGATGGCGTTTGCCAGCCAGGGAACCTTTTGAAGGGGCCGCCAAAGCCACAACGTTCCAAAGGCGGCTCCAACCACCATAACTTGGCCCACCATGCCGGGGAATCTTGATGCGGACTCTGCCGGCGACAGGATCTTGGCCGGTGCGCCTGAAGGGCCGCCTGGAGCTTCCGGCGGTTTTGTTCCAACCCCAAAGGTAAACGCGCTTTCCACAACATGGCCGTCCACGGCCGAGAGGACCTTGGTCGTGACGGTATACACACCCTCTGGCAGGCCGGGCTGCACTGTAACTGCAATGGACGCGGTGTCTCCGTCCGCGTTGTGCGGGTCATTCATGTCAAACCGGCTTCCATCCGGTCCTAGGACTGAAATCTTGCTGTAAGGAAGCTCTATCGGCTCGCTGAAATAGACTATTACTTCGGCAGGAGAGGCTTGGAGGCTAGCAAACGGTTCTGGAGATGAGTTGACGGTAATAGGATGCGCAGAAGCAGAAGATATGCCGGAGGCAACGATTGCAAGGACTGATACTGCAATCAAGACGTAATGCCATCTATGGCCCAGCACAACGAGACTATGTGCCGCACCATATTTGACTCTTGCTTGTTTTGTGGTACAAAGTCCGAACAATCATCAAAGATTATAAGTATTCCAGACCAAGGTGACGTCGTATGAGGAAGGTCCTTATTGCGTCCTTGCTTGCGCTGCCGCTTTTGTTTGTCGCGTTTCCTTCCGCATTTGCCCATAACGAGACCCAGGTTGGAAACATCAAGATAGTCGGCGGCTGGGGGATCGAACCACCACTGGTGGGCCAGCTGAACACCATAGATCTGGAAGTCACGCAGGTGTCTGATGGAAAACCGGTGACCAACGCGTTTGCATTTGCTAACGTCACAGTCAAGAAGGGTGGCGTGACCAAGTCACTGGATCTGGAGCCCACGGAAGAGCCCGGCGTTTATCATGCAAGCATTATCCCAACCCAGCTTGGCCAGTATGCCGTTGTCATAAGTGGAACCATTGCCAATCAGGAGATAAACAGCCAGATCGAGATAGAAGACGCGCAGGATTCCAAGACTTTGAACTTTCCTGCCTCTGCTGGCGGCAATGATCAGGGGCTTCCAAAGGACTTTGTCGACCAGCTGCGCTCCAATCTAAACGATCTGACAGCAAGGGTGGAGGATTCCAAGTCCTCGGCGCAGAACGCCCAGCTTGCTGTCCAGGAGGCGGTCAAGACCACTGACGAGCTGAAAAGCGTGGCCGACAGGGCTTACCTCATAGGCATAGTCGGTGTGGGCGTCGGTGTGGCCGGGATAGCCATAGCCGCGGTGGCGCTGTCAAGAAGGTCCTAGTTTTTCCAGAACCGTCTGAACCTTGAAAGAGCCACAACGCCGGAGAGGGATGCCACTACAGCGCCAATGCTCCCCACGGGGAATTCAGGTACCACATTTACCTGGAAAGTGGCTGTTTCTTCAGCTATTGGAATGGGAGGCAGTCCTAGCCCATAGATCGTTATCTGGATGGCATAGTCGCCGTTCTCTTCGAATTTGTATGGAATAGTCAGCATCCCTTCAGAGTTGTGAAGCAGACTTGGGCTTCCGGGTTGGGACCTGGCCGCATTGTACACTTCTTGGCCATCTTTTGATATTACAAAGTTGTAATCCTGATGTTCATGTATATTGTCCGTGCCTGGTTCTAGGAATTTGACGTGAAATTTCGTTGTTTCTGAACTCCAGTCTGGTTCTACCACGACATCAAGAGAATTGTTTCCGCTGGTAGGTTGTCGCATGCCTTCCGCATAGGCCGGAGCAACCATCACAGTCCCGATGACTGATGTAATAGTTGCAGCAAACATCAGAAGGTAGAGTTTGCCCATCATTGCCTAGTTAGTCGCCCATCAGCTAAATAAATTGTTGCCACCGTTTCAGTCTTGCGACAACAAATGCAGAGATGGCCGCGCCCATGACTGCAAGCGGGCCTGCCGGGAATTCCGGTGTCACCTGTATGGGCAGTATGGCATTCTCGCCGAGTCCCTCAATGTTTTGTATTTTTACCATATAGGAACCAGGTTCGCTAAATCTCAGTTTTTGAACGGTTGAAATCTGATCCACGCGGCGCAGCTCGGGGCGTTCGTTTCCTTCCCTGTACAGCAGGATGTCATACTTTACATCTTCGATTTCCTTGCCAGTATCCGGATCTATGAATTTAATGACGAAGGTGTTTTCACTTTCAATGTCGGCAGGAGTCCAGTATATCTCGAGCTTGAAAGTGCTTTGATCGCTTGTTGTTTCAAGATAGATCTGCTCGCCAGTCTGGGCCATGGCCGGAATGAAAAGCATCGGTAAAACCAAGACAGCCAAAAGGGCCGTTGCGATCTTCATGCTCCTAATCATTATTCAGGGGCCCTATTAAAATGAATTTAGAAAAAGGAGAAAGGGAAGGATTAGAACCTTCCAAAGCCAAGTGATGTGCCCTTGAACCTGGCAAAGCCGATTACAGCCACCAGCGAAGCTGCCAGTATGAGCGCTGCGATGACTCCGAATTCAGGCACCACCATAGCACCATAGATTTCTACTTCACTGACACCTGATGGGACAGTGAACTTGATGGTACTGTCTGAATCTGTGGAACCAACTGACTGGAATGCAATCTCTTGGTCTCCGGCTTCTATCTTGTTGATACCATCGATCATGGCCTTTGGTAGCGTGAGTTCTACTTCACCTGTGCCGCTGACCGTAACCTCTACCGATGTGTTTGGCTCTATGGTTACTGATGATACTTGGACTGCTGATGACTTTGCTGTTACCTTGTAGCTGTTGCCATCCAGTGTTGCTGTTATTTCCTGCATTGCGGGGCCGCCGGCTTCTGATACCTTGACTAAGCCGTTCATTGCTGGGTGCAGTGTGCAGAAGTATGGGTATTCGCCTTCCTCAGTGAAGGTGAAGCTGAAGGTTCTACTTGGTGGTACTAGCACAGGATTGGTTGCGTCCCTCATTCCAAAGATTCCATCGGGCTCAGGGCTCGTGCCAGAAGTTACAGTGTGCAGAGCACCATCTCTGTTTGTCCAGATCACGGTATCTCCTTCTTTGATTTCAATTGGATTGGGAGAGTATGCGTCGTTAGTTTTTGTTGACGCTCCTGGGACGATTTCTGCTTGAACCTCCGCAGCAAAAGCTTGGGTTGGAACTGCCACGGCAGCAGAGAAAATTGCCGCCAGTGCGATAGCTACCGCATATTTGGAGTTCATTAAACCGGTAGCTGCCACCATCCCATAAAATGCTTTTGGTATTCATCAAAGGAAATTTGAACCTAATCGAAGTTTTTTTAAGTGGTGATTTCTGTCTTTCATTGTGCGCATAGTCTCATTTCTGCCAAGCGCGACGGAGGTCTTGTACAAGCTTGGGGTCGGAAACCAGATCGTTGGGGTAACACATGAATGCAAGTATCCGGCAGCCGCAAAAAGAAAGCCGCGTGTAATTCACCCTTCCTTTGATCCAGCCGGCATGTCAGGACGCCAGATAGATAGCACCATAGTTAGCCTGATGCGATCGGGAAAGGACATCTACATCGTGGATGAAAAGAAGCTGAAAAAGGCCAGACCGGACCTCATAGTGGCTCAGGGGCTATGCGAGGTATGCTCACCGTTCACCAAGGAGATCAGCCGGGCCGTCAATCTTTTGGACGGCAAGCCAGACGTACTGGTGCTTGACCCAAGAGATCTGGACGATATCCTGGTCAGCATAATGGATATAGCTGAAAAGGTTGGCAAGGTCAAACAGGGCAGACGCCTTGTTTCTTTGCTGCAGAGGAGGATTGACAGCGTTCGCGCGATAAAAACCAGAGTCAAGCCCAAAGTCATGTGCATTGAATGGGTTGACCCCTTCTTTACAGCAGGACACTGGGTGCCACAGATGGTTGAATACGCCGGCGGCATCAACGGCATCAGCAGGACGGGCGAGCCTTCCCGCCGCCTTGAGATTGAGGAAGTAGTTGATTTTGATCCGGACATCGTGATCATGATGCCGTGCGGATTTGGCATCAAACGCACGCTTGAGGAGATGAAGGTGCTAGACGACAACGAGAAATGGAAGAATCTTCGTGCAGTAAGGAGCGGAAACCTTTACGTTGTCGACGCGGGCTCGTACTTTAGCAAGCCGAGTCCGAGAACAGTTACCGGGCTTGAGATACTTGCAAAGATAATTAATCCAAAAGAAAAGATAAAAGTTCCAGCTTCTTCGTTTAGAAGAATTACTGGGTAAGGGAGACCTCGATGTAGACGTCGTCCGGAATTTTGAGCCTCATCAGCTGCCTGATGGCCCGGTCGTCGGCACCCACATCAATGACCCGTCGGTGTATCCGAAGTTCGTACTTGTCCCAGGTGTTGGTGCCTTGGCCGCACGGCGACTTGCGCGTAACCACCTTCATCTTCTTTGTTGGAAGAGGGTGTGGCCCGCGCAGCTTGATGCCGCTCTTTTCGCCAATTCCCCTTATCTCATTGCACACGCTTTCAAGCGTGACAAGGTTCGTGCTGGTAAGTTTGATTCTTGCTGCCTGAGGCATCTGGTTTCACTTACTTTTTGTTCGGATCGTACTTTTCGGTGATGTTCAGGACAACGCCAGCCGCGATGGTTGTACCCATGTCTCTCAGAGCGAACCTGCCGATCTCTGGAAAGTCTTTGAACGTCTCAATTGGCAGCGGTCTTACGGGCTTTATCTTGACTATGGCAGCGTCTCCGGTCTTGAGGAACTTGGGGTTCTGCTCAGTTGTAGCTCCAGTCCTTGGATCCAGTTTTGAAACGAACTCAGAGATTGTTGCAGCAACCTGCGCGGTGTGAGCATGCAGCACGGGTGTGTATCCCGGTGCAATGGCAGTCGGGTGGTGAATGACGATGATGCGTGCCTCAAACTCCTTTGCCACTGACGGCGGATTGTCTGCCGAGCCGATGATATCTCCACGCTTGATCTGTTTCTTGTCAACACCTCTCAGGTTGAATCCAATGTTGTCGCCGGCCTCTGCATATTCCAGCTGTGTGTGGTGAGTCTCAATGGACTTGATTTCTCCAGGGGCACCGGATGGCATGACTATCACCTTGTCGTTTGGCCTCATCTTGCCGGTCTCGATTCTGCCCACTGGGACAGTACCTACACCAGTGATAGAGTATACGTCCTGTATCGGAATTCTCAGTGGTTTGCCGATCGGCTTTTCTGGCGGCTCAAACGCGTCGAGAGCCTCAGCGAGGGTGACGCCCTTGTACCATGGCATGTTTTCAGACTTTTTGACCAGGTTGTCTCCCTTCCAGCCTGAGACAGGGACAAAGTTGATCTTGGCAGTGTTGTATCCTACCGCCTTGAGCATCTTTTCTACCTGATCTTTGACCTCCTTGTAGCGTGCTTCCTGGTAGCCGACATCGTCCATCTTGTTCAGGGCAACGACCAGCTGGCCTACGCCCAGTGTCTTGGCAAGGAATGCGTGCTCCCTTCCCTGTCCTCCCGGCTCGATTGCTGCTTCTGTTTCACCTGGCTTGACAGAGATTACCAAGATGGCTGCATCAGCCTCGGAGGCGCCGGTAATCATGTTCTTGATAAAGTCCTTGTGACCTGGCGCATCGATGAGAGTGAAGAAGTACTTTGGAGTTTCAAACTTTTGGAAAGCAAGATCGATGGTGATACCTCTTTCCCTTTCGTCCTTGATGCTGTCCATGACCCAGGCGTACTTGAAAGTATCGCCCTTGCCTGTTGCTTCAGATTCCTTTGCGAATGCCTCGATTGTTCTCTGGTCAATTACACCAAGGTCAACCATCAAATGACCTACAGTAGTAGATTTACCATTATCAACGTGACCAGTAACCACAAGGTTCATGTGTGGCTTTTTGCTAGCGCTCATAAGGCAACAACGCCCCATGGGTCTTATTTATATTTCGTCATAAATTCGTCGCAAGTCACAATATCATGAGAGCTTGTCGATGCCTACAGCGTCGTACGGCTTTTGCAGTCATGCTAGACAGCGGATAGTCAAGGCTTTCCAGTATTATTATACACGGTCTTGTATAACTTGGAAACAAGAAACTCATTGGTCTCCTAGAAAAGGAAGAAGGTTTTTTAACCATTGATAAGGAGTCTTTGAGCAATGAAGATCACAGTAAGTGCTATCAAAGCCGATATTGGTGGAATAGGCGGTCACACGCGTCCAAGCGACGAACTTGTAGAAACTGTGCGTAGTTTTGTTGCAAAGAGCGCAAAGAGCCTCTTAATTGATTATTACATAGGTTACACCGGTGATGACATTCACATCATCATGACCCATACTCAGGGCGTGGACAACGAGAAGATCCACAAGCTTGCATGGGATGCCTTTACCGAGGCCACGAAGGTGGCCAAGGAGCAGGGCCTCTACGGTGCAGGCCAGGATCTGCTGGTAGATGCGTTTTCTGGCAACGTAAGGGGGATGGGTCCCGGTGTTGCAGAAATAGAGATGGAAGAGCGCCCAAGCGAGGTGTTCTGCATATTTGCCGCCGACAAGACAGAGCCGGGCGCGTTCAACTATCCGCTGTGGCGCACTTTTGTTGACGCGCGCAGCAACACTGGCCTTCTCATCAACGAGAAACTGGCAGAAGGCGTCGTGTTCAGAATAATGGACGTCGAGCGTGGCAAGGTAGCAGACCTAAAGCTCTGGCAGGACAAGCCGGAGCTTGAGACGGCCCTGATGTATCCTGGCAGGTACGTGGTGCACTCTGTCTATTCGTCAGACGGCGAGCAGATTGTTTCCGCCTCAACTGACAGGCTTCACAATATCGCAGGCACATACGTTGGAAAGGACGATCCCATTGCCATAGTCAGGACGCAAAAGAACTTCCCGGCCACAGAGGAGGCTGGAAGCGCGTTCAACGAGCCGCACTACGTCGCAGGAAACACGCGGGGAAGTCACCATATGCCGCTTATGCCAGTAAAGCTGAACTCTGCTGCAAGCCTGAACTACTCCATACCCATCGTCTCGTGTCTTGTTTTCAGCATGCACAACGGCAAGCTTACAGGTCCGCATGACGGCTTTGGCACTGCAGACTGGGACCTGCAGCGCATGCGGGCTTCAGAACGTGCCATGCTCATGCGCAACCAGGGATTCATACACCCGGCAACCCTCATCCCTGATGAGCTGGAATACCAGAAAGGTTACAATGCACGCATGGCCAAGCTGGAAACCAAGTTCAAGGATCTGGAAGAAAAGAAACCGACCAAGGGAAAAGCTGGCAAGCGTTGAACCGGCCCCTCATAATCAACTTCAAGAACTACAGCGACGCGGCGGCCGGCAAGACTATAGAGCTTGCCCTGGCCGCGCAGCAGGTCGCCAGAAAAACCGGTGTCGAGATAGTGCTGGCTCCGCCGCAGCCGTCTCTGGCCCTGGTCTGCAGAGAGGTCAGCATCCCGGTTTTGTGCCAGCATGTCGATGATGCTTCAGAGGGTTCTACCACAGGCTTTTTTGTTCCAGAGATCGCAAAGATGTACGGGGCTGCCGGCTCGCTTATCAACCACAGCGAGCACAGGATCGAGACCAGCGTTATTGAAAGTCTGGTCAAAAGGCTGCGAGATCTGGACATGATCTCGGTTGTATGTGCGCGCACATCGGAAGAGGTTGCCAGAATCGCCAACTTCAATCCCGACTTTATAGCAATAGAGCCGCCGGAACTCATCGGTAGCGGAAGGGCGGTATCCAAGGAAAATCCGGCAATAATAACCGATTCCATCAGGGCTGCCGGCGGCAAGTCAAAGGTGATATGCGGCGCCGGGATCACCGACAAGGGCGACATCACCAAGGCCATGCAGTTGGGCTCGTACGGCATACTGGTTGCCAGCGGAGTGGTCAAGGCCAAATCATGGCCCGACAAGATATCAGAGATGGCCGCCGGAATGTCCTAGACCTTTGGCTTTGGGAGGTTCCAGCCGTACTTCATTGCCAGCAGGCGCAACGATGTGGCGGCCGCAATGCTGGGTATGGCCGCCGTGTTAACATCAAGGCCAAAAGCCAATAGGGTAAAGAACATCACGACGCCGGCAAAGCTGGCCGTGGCATAAAGCTCTTTTACAAAGACTATGGGCATCTCGTTTACAAACACGTCTCGGAGTATGCCGCCCCCTACAGCCGTGATAATGCCAGCAAAGGTCATGGCAAGAAAGTTGAGCCCTGCCAGATTGTAGGCAAAAGATGCGCCAATTACCGTAAAGACTCCAAGCCCGATGGCGTCGAATTTTAGCAGCAGGTTCCAGTGTTTTTTCACTGACCGGTAGAGAAAGAATATTGCGACGGCAGCCGAGATGGTTGTTGCTGCGTACAGCGGATTGGCAATGGCCATCGGTGGGAACGTTCCAAAAGTGATGTCCCGCAGCACTCCGCCTGCAACGCCGGTGATGGTGGCAAGTATGATTATGCCCACTATGTCGGATTTGTGTTCCACTGCCTTGAGCGCGCCGGTGATGGCAAATGCTGCCGTTCCGACAAGGTCAAGAAACTGTATCAGCAGTTGAACTGTTGGTGCGCCGAAAACAAGGTCTGACAGCTAGACCGCCAGTGCAGATGCAACGTCTCTTTGATTTGAAATTATCGGCCTGCACACAACATTTTAAACCAGCACACCAAATGATCAGTATCTTAAGGAAATGAGCGGTATCAAGCCGATTTACTTTTTTGACGAGGCCGACGGCACCAACAAGAGCCTTCTGGGAGGCAAGGGTGCAGGCCTTGCAGAAATGACCAGGTTGGGTCTGCCGGTCCCGCCGGGATTTATCATTACCACAGAGATATGTGAAAAGTTCTATGAGGCAGGAAGGCGCCTTCCGGACGGCCTGATGGACGAAGTCCGCAAGTCCATCAAGCGGCTTGAAAGCCTGACGGGAAAAAAGTTTGGCGATGCCTCAAACCCGCTGCTGGTCTCGGTTCGTTCCGGCGCACCGGTGTCCATGCCCGGCATGCTTGACACCATCCTGAACCTTGGCTTAAACGACCAGACGGTGGAAGGTCTTGCATCAAAGACCGGCGATCCGCGGTTTGCCTGGGATGCTTATCGCCGCTTCATCCAGATGTTTGGCAAGGTAGTTCTAGGAATTGATGACAGGCAGTTTGAAAAGATCACGGCAGGCAAGGATCTTTCAGACGAAAAGGTTCTTCGAAGGGTTGCTGAATCCTTCAAGTCTGTCTGTGAGAGTACTGGTAAGAAATTCCCATCGGACCCGTTCAAGCAATTGGAGATGGCCATCGACGCGGTCTTTAGATCCTGGATGGGCAAGCGCGCCGTGGAATACCGGCGCCAGCATGGCATCACGCCAGAAATAGCTAACGGGACTGGCGTGTCGGTGGTTGCCATGGTGTTTGGAAACATGGGCCAAGATAGCGCCACCGGCGTGGTGTTCACACGCGACCCGGAGACCGGCGAAAAAAGACTTTACGGTGATTATCTGGTCAACGCGCAGGGAGAAGATGTCGTATCCGGCAAGGCGACTCCCAACCACATCGACGCGATGGCCACCCAGATGCCGGAGGTGTACACGCAGCTGGATCAGATGTGCAAGAAGCTGGAGAACCATTTCAAGGAATGCCAAGACGTCGAGTTTACCGTTGAGAAGGGCAAGACCTACCTTCTGCAGACTCGGACGGCCAAGATGAGCGCCGTTGCCAGCGTCAAGACTTCAGTCGACATGCACCACGAGGGCCTGATAAGCAAGACCGAGGCTCTGGAAAGAATAGACCCCGAAGTTCTGGAACAGATACTTTATCCCAGAATAGACAGCAGCGTCAAGCAAAAGCCGATAGCAACAGGAGTAGCTGCTTCTCCTGGGGCTGCCAGCGGCATCGCAGTCTTTGATGTCGCCAAGGCCGAGTCCCTTGGTAGGAGAGGAGAGAAGGTTATTCTGGTCAGGGAAGATACAAAGCCTGATGACGTACCGGCCTTCCTGCAGTCTGCTGGAATACTCACAAGCAGGGGCGGCAGGACGTCTCATGCGGCAGTCGTGGCCAGGGGCATGGGCAGGCCCTGCATCGTGGGATGCTCGCAGATAGAGATAGATTCGGATGGCAAAAGTTTCAGTGCGGCTGGCAAGACGCAGGTTACTGAAGGCCAAAAGATAACGATAGACGGCTCGACGGGCAGGGTGTACCTAGGCGAGATTCTGACAGTTGAACCGGAGATCACATCTGAATTCAAGGAGATGCTGGAATGGGCCGCAGGCATGAAGTCCATTGGGATCCGGGCCAACGCCAACACGCCGGAAAACGCCGCGCTGGCAAGGAAATACGGAGCAGAGGGCATCGGCCTGTGCCGGACCGAGAGGATGTTCAACCAACACGACAGGATAAAGCTGTTCGTCAGGATGATAATGGCCGAAGACGTACAAGAGCGCCGCAAGATTCTGGCGGACTTGGAGCTGCTGCAGAGATCCGACTTTAAGGCCATCCTGAAGGAAATGCAGGGCCTTCCAGTCACCATAAGGCTGCTGGACCCGCCACTTCATGAATTCCTGCCCAATGAAGAGGAGCTGATGATGGAGATCTTTGAGCTCAAATCATCTGGCAACCCCAGGGCGGAAGCAGAGATACTGGAGCGGGAAAAGATGCTCAAAAGGGTGCATGAGCTGTCCGAAATAAACCCGATGCTTGGTCACAGGGGCGTCAGGGTGGGCATTTCATTTCCAGAGATCTATGAAACCCAGATACGCGCCATCTGCGAGGCTGCTGCCGAGCTCATCAAAGACGGCGTGAAGGTCGAGCCCCAGATAATGGTGCCGCAGGCTGGAATAGCAAACGAGGTCATACATGTCAGGAATATCTTTGAATCCATTAAACGCGAAGTTGAGCACAAACACAAGGTAAAGCTCAAGATATTGTTCGGCAGCATGGTGGAAGTCGTCCGCGCCTGTCTTGTGGCCGACGAGATAGCCCATGTTGCAGATTTCCTGAGCTTTGGCACCAACGACCTGACGCAGGCAACCTTCAGCTTCAGCAGGGAAGACGCGGAGGGCAAGTTCCTCCCCTTCTACCTGGAGAAGAACATCGTTCCGATAAATCCGTTCCAGACGATAGACCAGAAGGGCGTCGGCCGGCTCATGAAGATGACCATTGACCTGGCAAGGAAGGTCAAAAAAGACATAGAGATAGGCATCTGCGGCGAGCATGGAGGGGATCCACGCTCTATACAGTTTTGCAACGACATAGGCTTGGACTATGTCAGCGTGTCGTCGCAGAGAATACCCATTGCAATTCTGGCCGCGGCCCAGTCTTCCGTCAAGAGCAGAAAGGAGAAGCGCCTTTCCCGGTTCCTGACGGATTAAAGCTTAAAATTGGGGTTTGGAAACGTAAGCTAGGATGGAATCTTCTGAAAGTTCGTCTGGGGTAAACGTTGTTTACGAATGCATGCGGTGTGGAACCCCGGTGACGGTGGAGGAATTGTCCAGGCTCCCCGAGATAAAATGCATCTGCGGCTTTAGGGTCTTCCGCAAGGCCAGACCACCCATAGTCAAGCAGCTAAAGGCTATCTAGTCCTCTTCCTTCTTCCTGTCCTCGACTATCTTGTTGTATGAATGGAATTTCTTTGCGTGGTCGCGCATCTGCTCCATTCCTGTAAAGCCCACGCCACAGTCCTTGCATTCGTACAGCAGGTCCTTGCCGTGAACCACCTGCTGGTGCTGCATCAGCTCCTCAACCTTGCGGAACTTCCTGTTGCATTTGTCGCACTTGTGACTCTTGAACAGGCCGGTCATTTCACAGCATTCCTCTGATCCCAGCAGCTGCGGCAAAGCTGGCCGTTTATCTTCCATGCAGGTTTCGGGTTGTAGCGTATAAAGCCCATCTTTTTGTTGCAGACGGCGCAGAATTCAAGTTTTTTGTTAAAATCGGCATCCTTGTTGTTAAAGCACGACTGGCAGAGAAGTGTGCCCGGTTCCATGTTCCATTGCCATCGGGGCTTGACAGCCACATCCCCCAGATCTGACTTGCAGATGGCACAGACGTCTGGCTCCTTTTCCTTAAGCGCAAACTCTCTGGTCTTTTCTATGTGGCAATCGCTGCACAGATAGCCATCCATCTTCCACTCCTCCCGGGGCTTGTACTTGTGCTTCAGTTCCCTTTTGCAAACCACACAGTACACGGGCTGCTTTTTGCCAAGAAGCCTCAATTACAGCACTATTAGATAGTCAGGGTTACAAAAAGTATGCGTGATGGTTGCTTGGAGATTTTAAAAGATTCTGTTATTATCTGCAACTTCTAACAAAGTCTACAAAATACTTTAATAAAAGCAACTCCTACGCCAAACCAGTATCGGAATTATGAAGAAAATTGAAGCGATTGTACCCCACGCACGACTTGAAAGGGCGTTTGCCTCGTTAAAAGAGCTGAACCTTGGCGGCATCACTTACTACGAGTCCAGAGGCAGGGGCGAGATACCCCGCCCAAAGGTGCATTCAGGCAGGGGCACTGGCATGTACACGCCGGAATTCAACGTGAACTCGACCATAATGATCATTGTTAATGACAACATGGTGGACAAGGTGGTTGAGAAGATCCTTGAGGGCACCAGCTCCGGTCTTAAGGGAGAGGGCAAGATCTTTGTCTCGGATATCGATGACGTGGTAGATATCGGTTCAAAGAAACGCGGAGAATCGGCGTTATAAAAAAGGAAAAAAATTTAGTTATTTGCTAGCTCTTCGATGGCCTGGCTGGCGCTAAGCATGCCCTTTCTTTTGGCGTACTCCTCAACTACCTTCAGCTGTTCTGGAGTAAAGCACACAGGCATGGTTCTCTTGCCATTCTCTTCTATGTGGTTCATGCACATCCCTACCTGACGCAAGATTATAACTCTTTCTAGACGGCAGCGTCGCCCTTTTCCTTGGTGCCGATATCATACGTTTCTACAACATCGTAGACAAAGATCTTGCCGTCGGATGCAGAGCCTGTGCTTATCGTCTTCAGTATGTCATCGACTATTGCCTTTACCTTGGAGTCTGGTACCAGAACCTCTATCTTGGTGCGAAATCCGAATTCCGGAACGTACCTCATGACACCCCTCCCTACGGCCACGGGCTCGCGTTTTGCCTTTCCTCTGCCCTTGATGTC
The DNA here is from genome assembly GCA_029263715.1 of Nitrososphaera sp. Classification (GTDB taxonomy): domain Archaea; phylum Thermoproteota; class Nitrososphaeria; order Nitrososphaerales; family Nitrososphaeraceae; genus Nitrososphaera. The sequence goes on from JAJUFP010000005.1 coordinate 146,798, forward strand.
ATAAAAAGACATTCCGCCAACACTGTGTGTGTGGAGTATTTCATTGACTTCCCCGAGACGTTCGTGTGGTATTATTAGGTCTATCCTTTTCATGGTACATCGACTTGCAGAGATCACCGGGCTACATATTATTTTGTCTAACGGGTGGCCTCACTGTTTTGCCGAGACGCCGCCGTCGACCATCATCACGGTGCCAGTAACCCAGCTTGCATCGCCGGAGCACAGGTATGATACTGCGCTGGCAATGTCCTCCGGCTCGCCTATCCGGCGCAGCGGGAATGTCGATTCAAGCACTTTGCGTGCATTTTCATCCTGCAGATATGGCTCGATCAGGGAGCTTCGGATGGTTGATGGGCATACGCAGTTGCAGCGTATTCCATACTGACCGTATTCCACGGCTATGCTCTTTGTAAACGTGATGAGCGCAGCTTTTGTGGCGCCGTAAACAGACAGCGGCACCCTGGGTATGGCTCGTATCCCAAGTACCGATGAGATGTTGACAATGTTGCCGCCTTCCTTGTTGTTCATCATGATTGGCACCACGGCCTTGGTCATCCGGAAAGTCCCTATGATGTTGGTGCTGATAAGATCGTTCCACTGATCATCGTTCATCTCGTGAAACGGCATAGGGTCGTTGATGGTTCCGGCATTGTTCACAAGGATGTCTATTTTGTCAAAAGAGGAGATCGTCTGCTCCACGGCGCTAAGCACCTCTGCCTCTTTTGTGATATCTGCCGAAACTGTAAGAAGGTTTTTCTTGCCGCCCATCTCCGAGGCCGCCTTGGCAAGCCGGTCCATGCTCCTTCCAAGCAAAACCACCTTGCAGCCGTCTGCGACCAGCCTCTTTGCTATGGCCTTCCCCACGCCGCCTCCGGCACCTGTAACAATTGCTACTTTGTCTTTCATCCCGCTTACCATACCGATAATTAATCGACGACTGTGTTTTAAAGTATTTCACCGCCGTCCGAGGCTTTAAGGCTGTTTGGAGATCTGGACGTTTATGGCCTTGGCCACGGCCGACTCCAGCTCGGCTATGACCGACTGGACATCGGCAGGATCGCTTTGAAACACTGCTCCGGCAGCATAGTCATGGCCGCCTCCCTCATGCAGGTTTAGGGCCACCTGCCGGCATGAGATCCTGCCGCTGCTGCGTCTGATGCTTACCCGGCCCTTGCTGCTGTAAAACATGACCAGGTCGGAGCCGGTGGCTGCAAAAACATCTTCAGCAAACAGGCTGCTCTGCAGGTACGGCGAGGACTGGACGAAGGCCACCTTGATGTCGCCTACCGTGCGTATCTGGATGGTTGACAGCGCCTGGACCTTGGCGTCGTCCCGGAGCTTTGCATACTTTGCATAATCATCGTGCATCTCGACATCCCAGAGGATCCCCTTTGCAGATTTCCTTGCCAGTATGGAGAGCCGCTCGTAATAGTCAGGCAAGGTCTGGTAGTACTTGATAAGCTCGGTTATGGGTGTCAGGTACTGGTCCTTGGTAAAGAAATCCATTGTGTGAGCCATGCCTGCCAGTTTGGAAGCAAGGCTGTTTTCAGGCAGCAGCTTTTCGTACATCAGATCGGCAGCGCACTTGGTTCCCGACGAATCAAGAACGAGTTCTGCAAACTGCCTCACAGAGTCCATGGCTGCCTGCGACCAGGGATGATGATCAACCCACAGGATCTTCCAGCCGTTTCTCTGGGTATCGGAGAATACCTGCCTGCATGTTTCTATAAGGTCGTCGTTGAGCCCCAGATCGGCTATGATGACAAGCCCGCGTTCTTTGGAAAAGTGCGTCGCAGAATAGATAAAGTTGGCCATCTTTTGAAAGCTCTCCTGCCCGTAGCCAAGAAAGACGGTTGCAGCCTGAGGATATCTTATCAGGCCGATGGCTGCCGAGTACAGGCCGTCAAGGTCGGATTCATGCGAGAAAATCATCACTTTCATTTAAGAAATTCCTCCAGCATGCCCTTTAATGAAGCTGTTTTTTCTGCTATCCTGCCGGCTGGTATGACGCCGGCAAAGTCAGACCTTGTCAGCGGCGAGTTGTTCAGGGCCACAAAGCAGGATATTTTCGCGTTGTTTGCCGCGGTGACTCCAAGCGGCGCATTTTCCACCACCACTGCATTCTGCGGTTTGAGCCCCATCCTTTGAAGGGCGGCTATAAACGCCGTCGGATCGGGTTTGCCTCTTTGGACATCGTCTGCGGTGACTATGGCCGAAAAGTTATCCAAGCCAAAGGCAGCGTCAAGTATGGTTTCAACGTCGCGTCTGCCAGATCCGCTGACCACGGCCTTGGCGCAGGGCAGATTCTGGACCATCTCCTTTACGCCTTCAAACGGCTCAACCCTTCGAACCTGCTTGAAGAGCCGGTCCTTCTCGTCGCTTACCTTCTTTGCAAGCTCTTGATTGGTGAAACTCTTTTGCTCAAATATCTTTAGGATTAGCTCGATGCCGCGCATTCCTTCAAGCAGGTAAAGGTCACGCTCAGTTATCCTGATGCCTGCGATATTCTCAAATGCTGTCTTCCAGCACAGGAAATGCGTTGGCATCGAGTCGACCAAGACTCCGTCTAGGTCGAAGATGACCCCTTTCATAAGAGCATGATTTCCGAATGGCTATAAATTCCGTGTTATAAGCATAAAAGTATCTATAAACGAACAACCTCCAACCTAGAAAGTATAGACAAACGTGGAATTACAAATACAAATTCAAAATAGATTCGTTTACTTAAGAAATAGAATATTTCGGAGACGAGACCTTTTACTTATCAATTGACTGACATATGTTCATATTTTCTTCCATCACGACATGTCCAAGGGCGTAGTTGAGATGGAGTTGTAGTCCACAAGAAAATTACTAAAATTTAGGATCTGTAACATTATTTTAGTTTCCATAGTGTATTATGATGCTCTTGTGCACATATACTAGATTCCAGATAGATAAGCGTGTCTATTACGAATCATCTCATTTCAGTCACAACAAGAGACATTATAGGTCGATGTTTATCTCTAAGATTGGTCGGTCTGAATCGGTTTTATCTAGCAAATTTCTTAGTAAGAAATGCCTCACATTAAGTTGCGACAATCTTGAACAATGCTTTTCCAAACTCATCTATGAAATTAACAGCCTCGTCTACCATCTTTTCATCAATAGGCCACCTCTTATTTTGATAAGTAGGATTAGAATCTGCCTCGTGGGTTATTCTATTACGGCGTTCAACTATCAGTTCCAGTTGCCGCTTTATGTCTTCAGAAGGACGCTCCAGAATAGTGGACATTTCGGTCCATAAATTTTTATTCGAAATCAATTTAATTGCTTCAGAGATTTTGTCCGGTTTCTGATAGCTTTTGTAACCATTCCGTTTTCTTATTTCATTTCTTAGCCATTCGTTGTTAGAAGAAATGGCGATTGATTTCACCAAAGAAATGGAAATATCATATTTTAAAAAATGGTTTGTGGGCGGACGGTTTCCAACATAAGCTTCCACCATTCCTTCTTCCACCAGCTCATGGATGAAATTATCAAGGACACTTACAGACATTACTAGCTCGGATCGAAGTATATCTGTTAGATCTAATGCAGGTGTAGTCATTTTCCGGAGAGCAGAATATAATGCTCCAAGACTACGAACGTAATTAATATTTTCTTCGAATCTGTTAAGAGCTTTGTGCATGTGTTGTCAGATTGATAATCTTGTCAGCAAATTCACTAAATATTCTGTCGAATTCCTTTTGAGATTCTAGTGTTTGCTTATAGACAACGCCTTGTTGATTCAATTGTTCTTTAGTTAGTGCATATATTGGAGTTTGATTATCTTGAGATATAGCTATTAGACTGTTAAAATCAGGAATGGTGGCTAAGGTAAAATCTTTATCCAATCCAGCGCTCCTATAAGCCGAATCCGGAAGTAGCATTTTCTTTTCAGAAAGAGCGGGAATGAGTTTTGTTGTTATTCCATCCTGAATATCTTTTATCCATTTCTGGAAAGCCTGTGCGGGATCTTTTCCCCTTGGCCTAAATTTTTGGATAACTGTACCCAGGAATTTTGGGATCCCCTGTGGATATGGATAAGATGCATCCTTCAAGATTGGTAATTGTTGCGCTTTCACGGACCATTCGCACCAGTCAGGCAAAACACGAGCCAAAGAGTCGATGGCCATCACTGAAAAATAATCAGGATTGGTGGGTACTATGAAATAATCACTAGTCATCAAAAGATTTCTGTTGGTTGAGCTTAAACTAGGATTCAAATCTGTTATTATGTAATCTGCCCTGTAGGTTTCAGCGGTCTTGTTCAGTAAATACGAAAAGGATCCTGGTAGATTTCTTAATGCAACTAGAGAGCTTGATAATTCGTGTGCTATGCCTAATGTCACATCATATTCAGATAACCTAATGTGACCTGGCAAAAGAAAGAGATTTTCTCTTACAGGTAAACACTCTACAGACTTCATAGGTTCAGGACGAGATTCAAACGCAGGCGCTAGTCCTGATGCGATATCGCGTTGACTAGATTTGTAGAGGTTCTGGAATTCATCATATCCCTTAAAGCCTAACACCATGCCTGTTAGATTGCATTGGGGGTCTGCATCAAGAAGAATAACCCTTATTCCCTTTTCAGCAAGCTTCCAACCTACATTGAATGCAGTGGTTGTTTTACTCACACCGCCTTTGTGATTAAAAAGAGCTATTTTCTTTACCAATTTTCACACATACATGAACTGGGTTATTCTTAACCCTTATTCCGTTATTTTACCGAAAATTATTCTATTTATACCCTTACCAGCCAATTTCTTAGTGTATTGGTTTCTTTGTATGACAGCGATTATTGATTATTCCAATTTTTTCTCAGATAGAGATGTCGAAAAGTGCCTTATCCTTTAATTCATCATTTCTGCGAATCAGAATTATACGAGCGGTGATGCGTATTTTTTCAAATTAGCCAAATGTTGAATTGCACTAAATAATATTTCAGATTGCATTTTACATAAATGAATTCCGTATCAGCGCATCTTTTCCATCCAATCGTCGTCCCGGTAGTTCTCAGGGTTCAGCCTAAAGCCGGATGTCTGCTCTCGCGGAACATCACTTAGCTTCAAAAAGTATTCCAGCTTTAGTTTTTTCAGCTTTTTGTTGAGCCAGAGCACGAACCGGTCTTCAAGCGTGTTGCCTTCCTGCTTGTTGATATCGGGGTGAATATCCAAAAGCTTTTCCACAAAGTCAGGGTTGAAATATAGCCGGAAGAAATCCCAGCCAAGGGACTTACCCATCGACGAGCACTCTACATTGCCTTCGGTATGGGCCCCCCATTCCAGAGTGCCGATGAATTCCATTATCTTTGGCCGTTCTTTTTCAAAATCGATACAGGAGCCGGAAACCACTATCATTGGAGCTCTTTCGGCAAATCTACGGTGCACCAAGTCTAATTATAAGACAAATTATGGATATTTAAGTAAATTGCCACTACAGGTAGCGTCTCAACGTTTCTGTCACACGCTGAACCCCCAGATCCAGGAAATAGTTTCCGATCCTGGGTCCCCTGTCGGAATTTAGGAACATCCTGTACAGCAGGGTGAACAGCTCCTTTGGATCCATCCCATTGTTTCTGGCGGTATCAAACACCTTGGATTGCAGGTTCTTTGCATTTTCCGGGTTTTCAGGTATGTTTTCAAACGCTTTCAGAACCTCGATTAGATCCAACACTGCTTTTTTCTGGTTCTCTGAAAGCTGGACCTCGAACCTTTCCTCGGTGGTGGTAAAGTCGTCGGCCCAGTTGGCGGCCAGCCTTATCTTTTGCATGATGCTGTCAGTCTTGTCCTTGACCATGCCGTATTTGACGAGACGTGCAAAGACCTTTTCGTATTTGTCCTGACTGTCAGGGTATATGGAGGCCTGCTGCGCCAGGAACCGGTACAGCGCGTGGGGGCTTGGCTGCTTTGGCGGCTGCAGCTTGTTGATGTATTCGTAAATGCCCTTGATCTTGGTCAGCTTGGCCTGATTATCCTCCTTTATCTTGCCAAAGTACAGGTCTTCATAATAGTCGTATTCGTCCATCAGTGCCGGCACGTCGTCTATGCCGACATGTCTGGTGCCGGTGATACGCTTGAAAAGCAAGAGGAGTATCGATTCTGGAGTCCCGTACTTTAGCCACATCTGCGGCGTCAGCACGTTTCCAGCCGACTTGCTGATCTTTTTGCCGGATTTGTCAAGAAACATCTCGTACTTGACATGCAGCGGATGCGGATGCCCGAGGATCTCGTCGCAGACCCAGTCGTTGACACGGACGGAATCCATGATATCCTTGCCGTAGGCCTCAAAGCGGATGTCAAAGGCCTGCCAGCGGGCGGCAAACTCAACCTTCCAGGCAAGCTTGCCATCTCCTTTTGTGATGTCAGCCTCGCCTTTATGGCCGCAGCCCTGGACCTCGGATTTGCCGATGCGGCTGCCTTTGCAGCTGTAGAGGACTTTCTTTTCTTCCGGCAGGTATTTTTCGGCTACAGCCACGTACAGCCTGCCGCAGCTGGCGCAGACCGGAAAGTACGGCAGGACGCTGATGTATTTGTCCTGCCCCACAAATTCGGCTATCTTCTTGCCCAGCTTTTCGCTGTTTTGCAGTATGGTGTCTATTTGCTTGACCAGCTTGCCGGTCTTGTAGGCCTCCCTGCCGCTCTGGAACCGGTATTTTATGCCGGCCCGGTCAAGGCCGTCTAAAAGAAGGCTGCTCATGTGCGCGCCGTACGACGGCTGCGTTCCAAACGGATCTGGTATCTCTGAGACCGGCCGCGCGATATGACCCTTTAGCCAGTCTGGAAGGCCGGCGGGAATCTTGCGCAAGCCGTCCATGTCATCGGAATAAGCGACAAGCTCGGATTTGTAACCCATGTTCTGCAGTGCAAGGGCGATGCCATAAGCCCTGACGGCGTCTCCCATGCTGCCGATGTGGGGTATCCCGGAGGCGCCAAGGCCGCTTTCAACTCGGATGAGGTTCAGACTTCTACCCAGCCTCTTTTCGCGCCTTATCATGGCGTCGGCAACCTTGTCCAGCCAGGTACCCTTGCCTACAACTATCTGCTCAGATTCTTCCATTGCTATATCTCCTTTGAAACGTAGGGACCGTCTTGATGGTATCCCAGTTGTTTTTTATAGTATTGCCTTGTGCCGACCGCGCTGATGACTGCGATCTTGTCCACACCAAACTCTTCCTTGGCTATCCTTTCTGCTTCCTGCATAAGTTTCATTCCATACCCCCTGTGCTGGTACGATGACGCATCGACGTCATGTCCGACGTTGAGTGCCTGCCCGTAGACATGAAGCTCGCGGACCACGGCCGAGTATTCAAGCTCCGGCCTGTGGGTGGACTGGATCTTCCTTAAGCGCAGAAAGCCAAGGATGGTCTGGCCGTCAAGGCTTTCAAAAGACAGGAAAGCTTCCCGGCTTGCAGAGGCAGAATAGTCTATCCTTTTGAAGACCACCTCATCTGCTTTTGGGTATTTCTTCTGCAGGCCGGCTTCGCGGCATCTTATGCAGTTGCACCTGTAGCCCTGCTCCTGCAGTCTCTGAAGCACTATCTGCCTCAAGTTGCCGCTTTTAGGTCCGGCGATGATGTCGGCTGACTCGATCTCCCGCTGAACGCGCATTATCCTGATCCAGGGCGGCACCATCTTTTTCATCTCCACTATCACGTTTACAAGATCGTCATCGGAATATGCCTGGTACTTGCCGGTCCTGTACAGCTTGTACAGGCCGGTGTGCTCTAAAACAAGGGTTGGATAAACCTTGAGCATGTCTGGCCTGAAGGACTCGTCTTCAAAAAGCCGCCGGAAATCCTCGATGTCTTTTTCCGGAGAGGACCCTGGAAGGCCGGGCATCATGTGTGCAACTACCTTGTAGCCAGAATTTCGGGCAACCCTAAAAGCATCGACGACATCCTGCAGCGTATGTCCCCGGTTTACCAGTCTGTAGACTCGGTCATCCAGAGACTGGACACCTATCTCAAGTCTTGTAACCCCAAGATCCAGCAGCAGATCGATGTGCTGCTCCTTGCAGTAATCCGGCTTGGTCTCCACCGTAAAGCCAACGCACCGGTTATCAGCAACCTCGTTTGCCAAGATGGATTGCTGAAGATCTCCTGATGGAAAGCCGTTTAACGCGTCGTAGCAGGATTTTGCAAAACCCCGCTGGTAGTCTGCTGGCATGAAGGTAAATGTGCCGCCAACAATCACGATCTCGGACTTGCCGGTATCATGGCCGCGCCTTTGCAGCTGGTCGACTTTGGACCGGACCTGCATGTACGGGTCAAAGTCAAAGCTCTGTGCGGCCCTGGCTGCCGGCTCCTTGCCGGTGTAGCTTAGAGGAGTGTTGAATTCTATGCCTCCGGGGCAGTATATGCATCTTCCATGTGGGCATTCGTAGGGTTTTGGCATGACTGCAATTACTGCCACACCCGACGCGGTCTTGGCCGGTTTGACCATCAGCAGCTTGCGGTACCTGCTTGTCTGGGGAAGGTATCCGATGATGTGCTCGTTTTTTGGCATCGTGGCCAGACGGTACTGTGAGGAAACTTGCCGGATGATCTTGGAGACCTGCCTAGCAGACGGGCTGTGCTGATTTATCTGCAGGGCGATGTCCTTGCAGGCCTGCTGGTAGACACTGTCCGGATCGGAAGCGGCAAGCAATATCCCTCAAAACGCGCCTTGTTCGCATATTAATTTTTGGAGCTTAGAGGCTTTCCTTCTTTCCATCCAGTTTTGCAACGACGCCGGCACCCTTCTCTATGCTACCGATTTGCCAGCAGTGCATCCGGTGCTTCTTGAATGTGCGCATGATCTTTTCAGCGCTTGATTTTGGAGCGATAACGCAAAAGCCAACACCCATGTTAAAGGTCCTGTACATCTCCTTGATGTCTATGTTCCCGTCCTGCTGAATCTGCCGAAATATGCCGGTTGGGGTTGGAAGGTTGTCCAGAACATACTGAACCTTGTCGTTTAGACGCGGCAGTTTTGTAAAAGAGCCTCCAGTGATGTGGGCAAGTCCGTGCACCGGGACTTTGCCAAGCAATTCCATGACTGGCCTGACGTATATCCGGGTGGGGATCAGAAGCTCTTCTCCCACCGTCTGGACCAGGTGTTCGGCATTGTCATCCACAGAATATCTTGATAGCAGGACCTTGCGCGCCAGCGTGTATCCGTTGGAATGGATGCCGCTGCTTTCAACACCAATTATCAGGTCGCCGGGCTTGATGGCGCTTCCAAGGACAGGCCGGCCTTTTACCGTGCCAAGGACCATGCCCGCAAGATCAAAGGCATTCTCTTCTCCAGAGATGATCTCCGGTACGATGGCCGTCTCGCCTCCGACTATGGCCATCTGCGATTGCCTTGCACCATCCACAAGCCCGCTGGCTATTTCTTCTAGGAGTGCCTCGTTTGGTTGCCGCATAGCGATGTAGTCTATGAAGGCAACAGGCCGGGCGCCCACGCATATGACATCGTTGACGTTCATGGCAACGCAGTCCACGCCCACCGTGTCATAGCGGTTCATCATCTGCGCCACAAGGACTTTGGTTCCGACGCCGTCAGAATGCACCGCCAGGGTTTCTTGTCCAATCTTTACAAGCCCGGCGTAATGCCCAAAGCCTGAAAGAACCCTGCCGGCGATCGGCAGCTTGTGCGTCGCCTTGATGATATCGCCGATGCTCTTTTGCGCCGCGCGTACCTTCTTTACATCAACGCCGGCGTCCCTGTACGTCATGCGCTTTGCAGTCAAACAAATCGGGTAATCCAGCAGGCATTATAATTATTGCTGGCAAAGGATACTGTTCGATTAAGGGACACGGCTTCTCGCTTTCATACGTTGCTTCGTCTGGACAAATCAATATATCTGCCTGCCCTCATCATGAATCGTGGCTGGCGGGAGCTCTTCAATTCTCGTCTTTGTCTTAGTCATTGCAGCGCTGTTTGCCTTGTTATACATCTCTGAATCTACGCAATCGATCTCACCCAATAAACCCAGAATAGTTCATGTTGTAAATTCAAATCTCAGCTCATCCTGTCTTAGCGTTGAGCACTATGAATCATTATTTAGCACCAAGGGCCCTATATTTGGACTCCCTTCATACGTTCCACAAGGATATGCTTTGCAGTGCATAAACGTAAGCGGCCCCAATCCTTCTGATGAGGATGCAGTTTCGCTTTACTACTTTAAGGATGACAAGGAGTTTCAATCGAGATTCCTTCCGAAAATTGAAAAAGAAACCAATGGTCGCGCAATATATGCAAAATGGATATCGGAATTTTATGATGCCGGCGGGATATTAGTTTATAGAGGCATAGAGTATTTTGGCCAAGACGACCCGAGATATAACGACAAGCTGAAGCATGCAGAATACGAGAGGACGATGAATTTTGATGGTGGGTCAGAACACCCTCTTATGAAATTTGCCGATGGAAATCCTGTATTGATCTCTGAGTTTGGACAGGACCAAAGCGGCAAAGATGTCAACTGGCTATTCCTATACATGGACAACAACTGGTTTATAAGAATCATTGGAACTTCAGATTCTGACGAGCTATTCAAGATGGCAGAAACAATTCATGAAACAAGCAAGACAGAAACGCATGTAAATTGACGACTTTGTTGGGTTATCCATGTCCCTTGATCGAACAGTATTCTAGCAGAGCAGCATATTTAATATAGAAACTTTGGAGAAGAGCCTCCGTAGATGGATGCAAGAAATATCGGTTTGAGGAACATCGAGGTAGCCGATACAAAGATTTGTTCCATTGATGGCGAGAATGGAAAACTGATCTATCGTGGATTTGATATTCTGGATTTGGTTAACCATTCCACTTTTGAGGAGACTTCATACCTGCTTCTTTTTGGCGAGCTACCAAAATCCGACCAGCTGGCGGATTTTGGTAGGAGAATAAGGGAGGCCCGCTACCTTCCAGAGCCGCTCATAAAGAACCTAAAGAGCAGGCCCAAGCGCGCCCAGCCCATGGACGTGCTTCAGTCCTGTGTATCAGAGCTTGCAGACTATGACCTGAACATAGAGGATGCTTCAAAAGAGGCGCATGTCCGGCGCGCCATTACCCTCATAGCCAAGATCCCCGCCATAGTTGCGGCCTGGAACAGGATCCGGGCAGGCCAGCACATTGTTGATCCCCTAGAAGAGGGCTCGCATGCAGCAAACTTCCTGTACATGCTGCGTGGCGTCGAGCCGTCGGCAGAGGAAGCCAAGATAATGGACATCTGCCTCATACTTCATGCAGAGCACAGTTTCAATGCATCAACCTTTGCAGCAAGGGAGATCGCCTCGACTAGGGCCCACATGTATGCTGCAGTCAGCGGTGCCATCGGCGCGCTATCCGGCGAGCTTCACGGCGGCGCCAACGTGCAGGTGATGAAGATGCTGCTTGAAATAGGCGATGCGGCCAACGTGGAAAAGTGGGTGGCAAACCGGCTCCAGTCAGGAGGCAGGGTTATGGGTATGGGCCACGCCGTTTACCGCACCACCGATCCCCGTGCAGACATACTTTCCAGGCTTTCAAAGGCCATCTCCAAGGAGAAGGGCAACAAATGGTACGAAATGACAGAACGTGCCGAGAAGGCCACCAAGAAGTGGATGCTTGAAAACAAAAAGCAGGCCATCTACCCCAACGTTGACCTGTACAGCGCTTCGATATACTACAGCATGGGCATCCCGATGGATCTCAATACGCCGATATTTGCTGTCTCAAGAATATCGGGCTGGTCGGCTCACATCATAGAGGAAAAGTTTGCCGAGGCAGCCCCAAAGCCAGCTTTGTACAGGCCCAAGGCAGTGTACATAGGCAGGTACTGCGGTCCGATGGGCTGCGAGTACGTGCCATTGCTAGAGCGGGACGGGCAGCAGATCGGCTAGAAATGTTGATAGGTTGATGAAAAGGCAGTTTGGACAAGCCAGAAGAAAAGCTGTTGCATAAAACCGAGGACCACGCCAAGCAGGAGCAGCTGACAGAAAAGCGCATCGATTATCTGGGACATGAAGCCGTGCGCCTTCACAAAAAATACCGCGGCAAGATAGAGATAAGAAGCAAGTTTCCCATACGCTCAAGCCGGGATATCAGCCTTGCATACACCCCGGGAGTGGCCGAGGTCTGCAGGGCTATCGCCTCCGATAAAGGCAAAGCATACGAATACACTTCCAAGTGGAACAACGTTGCCATAGTAACCGACGGAACCAGGACGCTTGGCTTGGGCAGCATAGGCGCCGAAGCGGCGCTCCCAGTCATGGAAGGAAAGGCGCTGCTCTACAAACAGTTTGGCAATGTTGATGCTTTTCCCATCTGCCTGAGGACAACTGATTTTGAGGAGATAATAAGCACGGTCAAGAACATCTCTCCAGTATTTGGTGGAATAAACATCGAAGACATCGAGACGCCAAAAGCTCTAGAGATTGTGAAGAGACTTTCAGATGAGCTGGACGTCCCGGTTTTCCACGACGACCAGCACGGAACCGCGGTAGTCACGCTGGCTGCCCTCATCAACGCGCTGCGGCTGACCAACAGGAAATTAGGCCAGACGAGCGTATTGGTGGCCGGAGCAGGCTCCGCCGGCTACGGGATAGTCAAGATACTCAAGTTCATCGGCGTGCACGATATCACGGTGACCGACTCTCACGGCGTCATAACTAAAGACAGGGACCCGGCCACCATGAACAAGTACAAGTTCGAGCTTGCTGACATCACAAATCACAGTAATGCAACCACGCTTGCAGAAGCCATCAGGGGCAAGGACGTCTTTATCGGCGTCTCCGGTGTCAAAGACCTGCTCACGTCGGAAATGGTAAGAACCATGAACAAGAACTGCATAATATTCCCACTTACAAACCCGGACCCGGAGATACATCCGCGTCTTGCCGCCAAGGCCGGCGCCAAAGTAATAGCCACCGGCAGCTACAAGTTCGAGAACCGCGCGAACAACGCGCTGGTCTTCCCCTTCACCATGCGGGCCATACTTGACAACAGGATACACAGGATAGACCAGCCCCTGCTTGTGGCAGTTGCCAACGCGCTTGCTGACCTGATACCAAGGGAAAAGCTCACACCATTTAACATACTTCCGGATGTCACTGACAGAAGGATTCAAGCCGCCGTCAACAGGGCAGTCCAGTCAGCCAGATGATCGTTCAGACTGGGTTTTGTTTTTGTACCACATCTTTGCCCGAAGCTCAGCCTGATGTTTTCTGAGTATCATGAAGGTCATCTCGTAAAAGCTGATTCCTTTTTTTCTGGACTGCAGGTCTATCCATTTCAGGCCATCGACCAGCTCCGGATCCTTTCCCGCGTTTACCACGAGATCATCTACCATCTTCATAAATTGATCATCCACATGGTCCCATGGCATGCGCTCAGCTAGCAAAAAAGCATTTTTAGGCCGCAATTCAAATCCTGTTGACCGGTTGTGTGCATTATTTTGACAAAACCAGATTATTGGAACATTTCTGAAAAGCATCAAAAACCTGTAGCAACCTGAACCGTTCTCTGTTTTCAAATACTTAAATATATCTTCACTTTGACCTTATTGACAAATGAATCAATCTGTTGTAAACGACTTGGAGGTTTTCTAGATTGAGAACAAAGTTCGGATTTACACAAGGCCTCAACGTAGCTAGGCTTGGTCTTGACGAGACGCAGATCATTACTGCTTCTCAGATGGCAGACAGACTTGACTACGACTCGGTCTGGGCCATGGACCATTCAAACGTTCCACAATGGAAGAACGCGGTGGTCAACGATGCATGGCTGCTTCTTGCGGCTATCGGCGCCGTCACCAAGAACGTGGAGCTTGGCACCTGCGTTACCGACGCGATAAGAAGACACCCATCGGCCATCGCACTTTCAACCATTACACTGGACAGGATCACCAACGGTCGCGGCGTGTTGGGCATCGGGGCCGGCGAGGCTCAGAACGTTGTCGACTTTGGCATCGAGTTCAGCAAGCCCGTTACCAAGTTCAAGGAGCAGCTTGAAGTAATTGAAAAGCTGTTTGAATCCAGTCCTGACAATCGCGTGGACTATAACGGCGAGTACTACAAGCTTATCAATGCCTGCCTGCAGGCAAAGAGCATCAGAAAACCAAGGCCGCCGGTCTACATCGCGGCCGGTGCTCCAAAGACGCTGGAGCTGTGCGCAACCTACGGCGACGGCTGGATCCCGATTGGATACACGCCGGAGCTGTTCAAGCACCATGCCAACATAATAAGGGATCATGCCAAGAGATTGGGCAGGGACCTGACGGACTTTCAGTTTGCCAACGACGTTGATGTGTACTTCTCCGATGACGGCGAGGAAGCCTGGCAGAAGATGAAAAACGCAGTCAAGGTAAGCCTCTACAAGCCGGAGCTTCTCAAGGTACACAACATACAGCAGGACTCGGAGTTTGACTTCCGCAGATACTTTACAGAGTACGCCATGAACAAGCCGGAGCTGATGGAGCAGATGAAAAAGGCTGCACTCCAGATACCTGACAGCGTTGCCAGAACAGCCATCGGTGTTGGAAGCCCTGATGACGTGATTGAAATGCTTGAGCGCTTCACCAAGGCAGGCACGAACCACTTCATCATCCGGTTCTGGGGAGAGGGCTACTTCAAGAACATCGAGATGTTTGGAAAGAAGGTCATCCCCTACTTTAGGGATCAGGAAAGAAAGTAGCTACTGAAAGGAATCAAGGGACGGCACCCTTTCTTTACCTTTTTCACCGATGGGCTGCGCATCAAAGCCCATCTTTCTCAGCGACTGGGCAAATTCTGCTGCAAATCCGTGGAAGGTATAGACTTGATCAGGGTTACACTGCCTGACGGCCTGCACAAGCTCGTTGTAGTCGCAGTGGTCGCTCAGCGGCATGACGTAGTCAAGCCCCATCATGAACCGGTATCCGCTGCCGGCGGCCCATCCAGAGAAGCCGATGGTGATAGCACCGTACTTTTCTTTCATCTTCTTTACAAAGGCGTTTCTGCCGTGCATCAGCGGGGCAACCATCACCCACGGCCTGTGTTTTGACAGCAGGCCGTCATTTTCTACCTGCGAGCATGATACAGAGTTTTTCAGGTCGATTCCCAACTCTGAATGCAGCGTGTTCATGGCAGCCACCGAATCATGAACGTAAACAGGATCCCAGTGGCCAAAGAATTTGGTCAAAAGCTGGGCCTTTCCAAGGGCGTATCCCATGAGAATGACTGGAACGCCCATGTTGTACATTTCGGAGATTATCTTGTTGGTCCTGTGCACCACGTCGTCAAGGGCCGGAAAGACGTATTCTGGTCTGCCAAAGGTGGACTCGATTATCAGGATAGACGCATGGGGTATCTTGGCAGGCCGCAAAAATGCACGCTGCCGCGTCGACAGGTCGCCGGTGTAATAGACTTCATCGCCTATCAAAAGCCCGCGTGAGCCCAGAATATGGCCGGTGTCGACCAGTTCAAATCCATCCAAACGATCTGCTGCACCGGCAATTTCGTAACCCCGCGCGCCGGCCAGAAGCGAGGTCTCTTTGGATGCAATGAGCCTTGATTTCGAATCCTTTCTGCTTTTGTGAAGGTGATCGACGTGGGCATGGGAGATGAACGTGAAATCGGAATCAGAAGAACGTGACGGATCGAGTGCAATGACGCTCCCGTTCTTCTGGCGGACATTGATTCCCGATGGGCCCCGGTAGACGCTTGTTGGCACTTTAGCTGTCAAGCAGAGAGGACAGTTAGTATTTTAACATTTAGCTAGAGATGTTTAAGAATGGGTTTTGTTTTCAGATAACACGCTTTTGATCAACCTAGCCATTCTTATCTCCGGACGTGGAAGCAACATGGACGCCATTCTTGCTGCGATCAGGTCTGGCACCACTAAAAATGTCAGGCCCTGTGTGGTGATCTCAAACAACCCGGAAGCGGCGGGCTTGAAGACTGCTGCCAATTACGGCGTCGCCACAAGGGTTGTGCCGCCAAACGGCCTGAAGGGCTGGGATTACGACAAAAAGATCGTCGCCGTGCTGCAGGAGTTTGATGTGACCCCGCAAAACGGCCTTGTGTGTCTTGCAGGCTTTATGCGGATAATAAGCACGGAATTTGTCAGGCAGTACCGGGGCAGGATCCTAAACATCCACCCTGCGCTGCTTCCGTCTTTTCCGGGACTTCATGCCCAGCGCCAGGCCGTGCAGTACGGCGTCAAGGTCTCTGGCTGCACAGTCCACTTTGTCGATGAGGGGGTGGACTCTGGCCCCATAATACTGCAAAAGACGGTTCCGGTTCTAGACAACGATACAGAAGAGAGCCTGTCGGCAAGGATTCTAGAGCAGGAGCATCTTGCCTATCCGGAGGCAGTAAGACTCTTTTCTGAAGGCCGCCTGCAGATTGAAGGAAGAAAGATCATAGTCAGATGATCACTTTTTGTTTCGGACCAGTATCGCGCCGGCAAGACCGGCACCTATAATAGAGAACGCCAGGTACGGGCTTGCAGGGCCAAACGCGTCTGAAGACAGCCCCACGGCAATGGGCCCGGCAGTCCAGCCGGCTCCAAACAGGGTTTCATAGATGCCTAACCTAGAGCCCATCCTTTCTGGAAGAACATTCCTTGTCACTAGACCAAACGTGACTGGGTAAAATATGCTGGTGCCAATCCCGATCAAGATGAGGGCTGCTGCAAACGACAGTATCGTGGCAGAGGCATAGGACAGAAACATGCCGGCAGCAGTTATTATGACTGCTGCCGCGAGTGCAGCGCTGCTGAATTTTGCTATCTTTTGTACGAAAAACAGTGTGCTAAAACGGGCAAGCCCGAACACAAAGAAGAGGATCTCGATGTTCTGGTCTGTTATCGACGCCGTCTTCATGTAAGCAGGGAATATGGCCAGCGTTACTCCAAACGTTACGGCATAGTAGATTATTACCGCGCTGACTGTAGGCACGGCCGTGATCTCTTTTCTAACGTCCTGCAGCGTCAGCATGCGATGACGATGCTCCGTGACGGAGGGTTTGCCTGATTTCACCAGCAGGGCTGTGGGCACAAGCGCGGCGGCTATTGTTACTGAGGAAATCTGGAAAAGCGTGCGGTAGTCAAAGCTGTCCAGAACCAGCTTTCCTATCAGCGGCCCGGTCATAAAGCCACCAACCCAGGCGGCGGTAAAGATGGCGATCCACTTGACCCGCTTTTCCGGCGACGAGTTGGTTGACAGGATAACTTCTGAGGACGGCCAGTAAAGGGCATGGGCAACTCCTGCCAGCCCCCTAAACAGCATGGTTTGCGGGACAGAATCAACCATGGACAGCAGGAATATCGACAGGACGTTTAGCGATACCCCCGATGCCAGCAGGTATGCCTTGTTGATCCTGTCCAGCATCATGCCAACAAAGAACGGTGCAAACATGTACGGCAGGTAATTGACCATACCTATCAGGCCCACCTGGGAAAAGTCGGCGTCAAGATCTTCCTTGGCAAAAACCGGCACGATGGGCGAGTGCATTCCGTAGGTGATGCCGACTATAGCGGCACATACTGCCACCAGCGGAACTACACGGTTTTTCATATCACCATCATTTGTAGGCGGCGATCATCACTGCGCCACCCAGCATCCCCTTGTCCATTTGCACGGTTGAGAACTTGGTCTTTAGCATGGATTCCAGCTGGGAGTTCTGCGGCCAGCGCAAAAATGTCCCGTAAAGCGTTCTGAACTTGAGGCCGGCCTTTCCTGCAGCCAGGTAGGCAGAGATGCCAAGAAAATACTTTAGGTATGCGGCGACCATGGACCGTATGACAGGATTGTCCGGCTTTCCCAAGTCCACTATTATCAACCTGCCCCCGGTTTTGAGGACCCGGTGCATCTCTGATATTGCCTGCGGCAGGTCGATGGCATCTCTGAGGGAGTAGCCGCACATGACTGCATCAAAGGTATTATCCTGGAAGGGCATGTATTCAAAAACTCCTGAAGAAAGCGACCGGTTGACCTCTGGCCCAAAAAAATTTCTGACGTTGGCAAGCATCTCCGGGATCGGGTCGTACATCACCACCCGTGCGTCGCCGCCTGCCTCGGCCAGAGCGACTCGAGACATGTTCCCAAAACCGGAACCTGCATCCAGCACAAGGTTTCCGGGTTTTACCCTGCCCCGGATGGCCCGTTGTCGGTACTCCTCGTCCTTGCCAAGGGAGATGACCCGGTTGACCCTGTCATATACGGGGACTATGGTCCGCAGTACATCTATTACTTCGCCCCAGTAGCGCCGGCCAAGGCCAGACAAATCGAAACAGACAGGGGCATGGCCATTATTGTATATAGCGGAAAAAATTTATCCAGCAAGGACGCGTCGGCGTTGTGGGAAACAATTTCCGCTGTCCGGTCTGCGCTGCGCCCCATTCTGTAACGGCAGACAGGATATTTGACGGCCGGCTGAAATTCCAGTGTTCAAAGTGCGACATATGCACGATAACCCCGCCGGCGGGCAGCCTTGACGAGGCATATCTTGATTTTCTGGACCGCTGCGAGTCCGGCACGGCGGCCAAGGCCGGCGATCTGCGATGGCTCATGGAGCAGGAAAAGATAGTCAGGCCCAGGCACGAGATTGATGCCCTCATTTCTGCCAACAAAGTCTCCGATCCGCTTATCGAAGAGGTGTTGCACTCTGACCAGGATTACATTGTGGATTTCCGCATGCTGGAAGAGCCGCCACCTGAATACGGTGATGCGGCTGACAAGCTCCCGGTCGACGAATCGGTAATACGCGTTATTGCAGAGAAGGGGATTGGACGGCTTTACAAGTTTCAGGAGCAGGCCGTCAAGAAGATACTGAACGGTGCAGATGTAGTTATAACCGCGCCCACCGCGTCAGGCAAGACCGAGGCCTTTTGCATCCCGATTGCACAAAAGATTGCAGAAGAGTCCCTGCACCATGCCGGGATCAGGGCCATCTTTGTATATCCGACCAAGTCCCTGGCCAAGGATCAGCTGCCAAAGATAATTGAACTGGCCAGCCCCCTTGGAGTCAGAGTCGCTGTCTTGGACGGCGACACGAAAGACAAAGACAGAAAGGCCATTCTGGAATCCCCGCCGGAAATAATCGTCACCAATTTCGATGTGCTGCACTACCACATGATGCACAGGACCAGCTTTTCACGCCTGCTCAGGTCAGCAAAATTCCTGGTGGTAGACGAAGCGCATGTGTATACGGGCGTATTTGGGGCAAACGTTTTTCACATAATTACAAGGCTTGAGCGGCTTGCCGGCAAAAGACTTCAGATCGTGGCAGCCTCAGCCACGCTTCCAAACGCCGGCGAGTTTTGCGAGACTCTTTTTGGCAGAAAGATGGATCTTGTCAGCGGCCGGGGAAGGAGAAGCAAGCTGGCCCTGTCCATCATCTTTCCATCGCTACGAGCGTCCAGATCCCTAGCCATCGATCTTGTCAAAAAATCCACAAAGAGGCAGCATAGAACTCTGGCGTTTAGCAGCTCGCACATCAGCTCCGAGCTTTTGGCCTTCTACGCCGCAAGGCAGGGAGTCGGCATCCGGGTTCACAGGGCCGGCCTGACGGCGGCAGCAAGAAATGAAGTCGAGCAGATGTTCAAGACCGGCAGGCTTGCCGCCATCTCCTCAACGCCCACCCTCGAGCTTGGGGTAGACATAGGCGATGTTGATACGGTCGTGTCCGACACGGTGCCTGTAAACCGCCTTGTGCAGCGGATAGGCCGTGCAGCTAGACGCGGCCAGCAAGGTTATGCCTTTTTGGTTCTTGGAAACGATCCCATAAGCCAATACTACAAGTCGCATCCAGAGGACTACCTTGCAGACCACGAATTTGCATATACGGACCCCACAAACCCAATAGTAAGGGAATACCAGGTTCTTGCCATGGCCTGCGACAGGCCCATTGCGATGGCAGAATCCAAAGCCGTCTGGCCCACGCTGCAGGGGCTTGTTTTCAAAGGCCTGCTGACAGCTGTAGGCGGCAGGTTTGTCCCGGACTTTAAAAAGGCGGCGCAGATCCTCGGCAGCTACAGCATCAGGGGGATCGGCCAGAGTGTTGACATCAAGCTGAATAACAGGATTGTCGGTGACAGGGCTCTGCCGCAAGCCCTTGAGGAGCTGCACAAAGACGCCGTCTACTTTCTTTCCGGCCGGCGTTACCGCGTAAAGGAGCTGTTCTTTGACCAAAAGTCTGGACGGCAGGCCTATGCAGAACTGGAGCAGATCCCCTCTGACTACCCGTACTACACAAAGGCTCTGACCGATGAATGGCCATCCGTGATCGAGACCCATGAGCGGAAGCGCGTCTTTGGCATCGAGGTTGCGTACTGCTTGCTAAAGATCCAGAAAAGGGTGCTTGGGTACGCCAACAGAGAGATAGGCCATGACGTGGCGCAGGGAAGAAAAGTCATGTTCGAAGTCCCACTTGAGTACGAGTTTACCACCAAGGGGTTTGTCTTCCGCGCGCCGCATCCGCAGGAAGCTGTTGCAGCAGCCGAGGACGGCGATTACGTGGCCACAAGCGGATTTCATGCATCAGAACACGTCATAATAGAGGGCAGCGCCATGATAACCGGTGGTGCATCCCAGGATGTGGGCGGGATATCCCTTGGCTCTTCTGGCCTGATATTTGTCTATGACGGTAGCGCCGGCGGAAACGGTGCCAGCAGGATACTTTACGACCGGCTGGAGAAGGTGTTTGGCCGGTCGCTTAGAATTCTGTCAGAATGTCCCTGCACAAGTGAGAGCGGCTGCCCCCGCTGCACGTACTCGTACAGGTGCGGCAACAACAACGAGTACCTGCACAAGGCTTCAGCCATTGAGGTCATCAGAAGGATAATCGACGGCGAGCAAACGGCCGTAGGTGAGGACCTGCACGGCGATCGTGCCATCGTGTAGGCCCCGGGTAAGGTTTAAGAGTGATGGCCGACGGTCTTGTCTTCAAATACATGAAGGAAGTCCAGACCGCGGCGCCCTCGCAGCAGGCACGCGCAAGATGGCAGACACTTGAGCACAGAGGTGTTGCATTCCCGCCGGAGTACCAGCCAAGGGGAATCACGGTCACCATCAGAGGCGAAAGGGTGGCCCTAAACCGTGACCAAGAGGAGTTGGTGTACGCCTGGGCAAAGAAGAAGGACACCCACTATGTTCAGGATCCTGTTTTCCAGCAGAACTTTATGATGGACCTAAAAAAACTGCTGCCACAAAAATACAATGACATCACGATAAACGACATTGATTTTTCTGAAGCGTACCGTCTGGCCGACGAAGAAAAGGTGATGAAAGAGCGTGAGAAGGAAAGGATCAAGAACCTTCCAAGGGAGGAAAAAAAGAAGATGTCTTTGGCCAAGAAGGCAGAGCGAGAAAGGCTCAAGGCCATGTACGGCAAGGCAGTAGTCGATGGTAAAGAAGTTGAGATAGCCAACTGGCTGGTCGAGCCGCCGGGCCTTTTCATGGGCCGCGGCCAGCATCCCTTGCGCGGAAGATGGAAGCCGCGTGTGAGGCCGCAGGATGTAACCCTGAACCTCGGAAAA
The DNA here is from genome assembly GCA_029263715.1 of Nitrososphaera sp. Taxonomy (GTDB): domain Archaea; phylum Thermoproteota; class Nitrososphaeria; order Nitrososphaerales; family Nitrososphaeraceae; genus Nitrososphaera. The sequence continues at coordinate 168,310 of JAJUFP010000005.1, forward strand.
GAAGCACCGGTCCCCGAAGGTGAGTGGAAGGAGATCGTTCATGACCAGACATCCACATGGCTTGCCACATGGATGGAGAATTTGACTGAGAAAAGAAAGTATGTTTGGCTTCACGACTCATCGGAGCTTAGGCAGAGCAGCGACAAGGCCAAGTACGATAAGGCAAAGAAGCTGGCCGAGCACCTGGACCGCGTCGAAAGAGAGATCATCAGAAAGATGAAGGGCTCCAATGACAAGGCTGCCACCGTTGCCTATCTTATCTTCAAGCTGGCTATGAGGGTCGGCGACGAGAAAGACCCTGAAGAGGCCGATACCGTGGGTGCAAGCACTCTTCGAGTTGAGCACATCAGGTTCCCAGAGACAGACAGCAAGCAGATGGTCGAATTCAACTTCCTTGGCAAGGACAGCGTGCCATGGCAGAAAACGCTGGAAGTTAACTCTGATGATACAAGGGCGCTTTACGATAATCTGAAGAACTTTATGAAGGACAAAAAGCCCGACGAGCAGATCTTTGACAGCATTGATTCACGCAAAGTCAATGCCTTTCTGCAAAAGATAGTGCCGGGCCTTACGGCCAAGGTCTTTAGGACCTGCATCGCAACCAAGGTTGTGCAAGAATCCCTTTCCAATCCACCGGTCAAGGTTGACAAGGACTCTTCTGAGGCGCAAAAGATCTACGTCGCCAAGATGGCCAACCTGAAGGCTGCCATCACGTGCAACCACAAAAAGGGAGTTGATCCAAAAAATCCGGCTGCCAAAAAGGCGCTGGAAAAGTTTGAAGAATCAATCGCCAAGAAGAAGGAAGCTATAGCAAGACTTGAGGCCGACATAGCAGCCAGAAAGTGGAAGACAGACCTTCAGGAAAAACGACTGCGGGAAAGGCTTGAAAAGTTGCAGGTGCAGCTAAAGCTGCAGCTTGAAACCCGGGACTACAACCTTGGGACGTCGCTACGAAACTACATAGACCCTCGCGTTGTCAAGGCGTGGCTCAATTACGTGGACCTGGACTGGACGAAGGTCTACACGACAACGCTCCAGCGCAAATTCAAGTGGGTCGAGGCCTACAAGGACAAGAACTTTAGGCTTTACCCCTAGCTGTCAGAAGAATTATAAGTTTACTTGACAATTTACCGTTTAGACTATCACCATAATGTCGTTCTCGTATCCTTGGAGGGCGTATCGCCTTCAGTATCTTGTAGGGGTACTGGTCATGGCCACCATCGTCCTGTCGGGAGCCAGCGAGAGTCGGGCTCAATCACAGGATCATCTTCCAGAATCGCTATTCATCACGTTGGATTCCTACGGCGAGGCATTTGTGCAGTACGATGTCAGGGTCACCGGCCAGGATGCGACCATTCCGCTGTTTGGGAGCACCATCAACGGGCTCACCGTCACCGACCCTCAGGGCAACAACGTGGATTTTGAAGCCGGAACCGGCGAGATAACCATCAGTCAAACCGGTGTTTCAAAGATAAGGTATTCTACTCCAGACCTTGTAGTCAGGGAGAACATGATTTTGATCCTCTCGGTCAATTCGCCGACAGAATTGTCTGTACAGCTGCCAAAGGGTAGCTCTGTCATAGGCTGGGGGCAGGTCCTTCCATCATCTGTAAACAGCGAAGATGGTCTGCTAGTATTTCCTTCAGGAGATGTTCGCATGAAATACGTTCTTGGCCTTCTTGGCACAGAGGAACGCGCTAATGCCATGATTGGCCTTGCCCAGCAGGCAATGAATTCGGCTGCAGACAGGTATCCGGATATCATGTTATCAGGCCCAACGGCTATGCTGCAGCAGGCAATGGCTGCAGAAAATGTAAGAGATTACTTGGCGGCAGAAAGCCTGTCTGTTCAGACCGTTAATCAGGTAGATGTCATCTTCAAAGACTATGAAGCCGCCAAAGAGTCCATAATGCAGGCTGACTCCATCATCAATAATGCTACAAGCAGGGGCCTGGACACATCAGCCGCAGCCTCGCTGTTAAGGCAGGCAGAAGACGAGTTCCAAGCAGGAAACTACCTAAAAGCAAAGGAATCTGCCATCAAGGCAGCCTCAACTATAGGAAATGTCCAGCAGTCAAACATCCTGATATTTGCAGTTGTTGCCTCCGTAGCGGCTGTAGTTGCAGCGTTTTTTGTCTTGAAAAGATCCCAAAAACCGGCACAGGTGCCAAGTAGGCCGGTAAAGGAAGCTGCATCAAGGCAGCCGGCCGTCTCGGAGATCCAGACGACGGATCAGGATAAAGAGACAGAGATCATACCCATTGAGACAGCCGCACGGCAGACTGGCCCGATTCCTGATTCGGTTAACGACCAGCAGCACCTTTCCAAGATAGTAACCAAGATTCTTGAAGAAAAGCCGCAGCTTAGGCCAGAAGATCAGGATGTGCTAAGATTCCTAGTAGACAAGGAAGGCGCCGCATTTGAAAGCGAGATCCGCGGAAGATTCCAGCTTCCAAAAACAACGGTATGGCGGCTCGTAAAAAGGCTAGAACGCGAGGAGCTGGTCGAGATCAGGAAAGCTGGAGGGCAGAACCTCATAAAATTGCGGTTTGAAGACAGGCAGATTTGAGACTGCAGGATTATCATATTCTTTGCGCATTTCTTGGATTAGACTTAAATAAAACAAAAGCGGCAATCCTCTATGAGTTATCTTCCTGACAACATTACGGCGTTGCTGGCAACACCGATAGAGAGTTTCATCAACATGAATGTAGTGATAATGGAAGGCGACATGTACGCCGACCAGGCCTTAAGCAAGATGAAAGAAAGAGGCGTCAGAAGCGTCCTTGTTTCCCATAGTGGAGAAGCGATTGGTCTTGTGAGCAAGACCGACATACTCTTCAAGGTAATGTCACAGGGAAGAAACCCCGGCAAGGTGCGGCTTCGCGAGATCATGACAAGCCCCGTCCTTGCGGTCGGCCCAAAAAGCACCGTGCAGGAGACTCTGGCCATGATGGACAAGCATGTGGTCAGACAGCTCATTGTAAGCTCCCAGTCTGCAGTGCTCGGGATGATTAGCAGAGACGACATCTTTGACAGGATCCACGCCACCACCCTGTCCACCGCAGAAACCGCCATGAAGGGAACGCCGGTGTGCATCATCAACCCCAAGGCCATAGCCTACATCAGGGACCTGAGCGCAGCCAAGGTAGTCTGCCCCTACTGCGAGTCACCCTTTGACACAAAGGAAGCGCTGTCCAGCCACATAGACAGGCTGCACACAGGCATGGGCGTTCTGGAAGGCGATGTCCGGAAGACGTTTGAATAGATTATATAATGTGCCGAGAAATTCCAGTTGGCAATACGCTTGCTGAGCTTGCCGGGGTAGCTCAGCTTGGTTAGAGCGTACGACTCATAATCGTAAGGTCGCGGGCTCAAATCCCGCCTCCGGCACTTTTTCTTGTCATGCTAACTAACATCAATTCTGAGCACGATTTTCATGTCCGCAGATCCTGAATCCCCAAGTTTACGTTACCTTACGTAGAAAGGTAGCAGGATAAAAGATAAGAGCAAAATGTACAAGTACCAATATCATGAGCGAGCCACCGTCCGCTACGATAGGAGAGATAATGACTGACCGGCTGGAGACGATTAAAGTGATAAACACTGCTCAAGAGGCAGCGATAAAAATGAAGGAGAAAAATGTGAGCTCACTTGCGGTGCTTCATGAAGATGGCAGCGCTGCAGGAATTGTAACTGAGCGAGATTTTGTTAGGCGGCTTTGTACGACCGAAAAGAGCAGCTCGAAAGTGAGGATTCAGGAGATAATATCTTCACCGGTTAAAACGGTCAGTCCAGATACTTCTATTGGTGAAGCCGCCGATATCATGGTTAGAAACAGAATACGCCACTTGTTAGTGATAGATCAGGAGGACAACAAGCCTGTTGGAATTGTTAGTGAAACCGATATCGTTTCATATGTTAGGAAGAATAGCGAAATTATGCTACAAGCAGACAGGGAAGTACTGGAAGCACTAGAAAATGAAGGAAGATTTTATTTTTAGATTAGCTATCAACAACTTTAGCAGTAGAGGTTCGAGACTGTTACCGATATGATTGCATAAAGCTCAAAAGGATCCAGAAAGTAATGAATTGTTAACCCTTGAAACAGATCAAGCGGGTCAGCCTTACGATCTCTTTGTCAGGCCTCGTGATCTCGGTCCTTATCGCGTCGTTTGTTCTGCCGGCCCGAGCTTTGGACGAAAGCTCTCCACGAATTCTGGGAGTGTTGGAATTTGAAGACGCACCTACACTTCGATATGTTCACCCTGCCTTCTCAAACTACTATCATTTCGGCGATACTGTCAACTTCATTGGCTACATCATGGAAGTAGGCGACTGGTACAAGCCGCTCAATGCTACGGCCAATGTTAGAGTGCAGGGGCCTGACGGTTCGATAGTCTTTGAGGAAAATAACGTAGCTACCGATGAGAACAACAGCTTTTGGATATCACTGCCCATAACAACCGAATTTAAAGTGGGAAAATATCTGGCATCGGCAGAACCCGTGAAGCAAGGCTACGAACTGGTTGACAACCAGTACCTGACGCCGTTCTACGTGTTCCAAAATAATATTCACACTGTAACGATATCTCCTTCAGAGTCGTACTCTGTATTTGTCGGTAGCGTTCAATTCGAATCTTCCAACATGAAATTCGACGCGGCCACGAAAAAGCTCAGCTTCGACATAAGAAGGTTGGGTGGGAACTTTGCCCCTGATGGCGACCTTGGTTACCCAGGCCACTTTCTCTTTGTAATTATTCAAAAGCCGCTTCTGACAGGATCGTTGCAGTACCAGATTGACAACAACGAGCCGTTCTGGCCTTCATGGCAGGAAAACGACCAGTTCTATGTATTGCAGGTGGGGGTAGATGAGATACGTGACCGGGCAACAATCACGGTATGGGGAAATCCGTAGATGATTTGCAGAACTAGTCGGCCACGGCGATTTATCTTATCCTTGATGGCTTGCAGTTTTTTGCTTGTCACACTTTGGATCTCTGTTTCTTCCGGTAATGCGTATGCATATGGTAAGGGCTGCGGAATATATCTAAAGTTTGACAAATACGTCTTTGTGACTGAAAAAGTCATTCCAATCGGTGTGGAGGATCTGTGCCAGATTTACACAGGCAAGACCATTGCAGTTACAGTTTCGAGCGCCGACACGGAGATCGACCCGGCTACAGGATGGCCCACTGCTACTTCAGAAAATACTTACCTAGACAGAAAGGTCATAGTAAAAGATAGGATCACCCAAGTCGATTTTGAAGTACCTCAATCAACCCAAGAATACAGGTTCTTGATCACTCTCAGAGATGACAGAAACGAGATCACGGATCAGGCGATTGTATTTACCAAGGATGGCGCAGACGTAATCACCGTTTCAGACATCACGGTGCCGGCGACGGTAATGGCAGGCTCGGAATTTAAGATAACAGCCAGAATAACCGACGGCCTTGGAAATCCTGTTGCTTCAGTGGTAAGCGCTACTGCTGCATTACAAAGGCCGGTATGCGATCCCCAGAGCTGGCTTTCAAGCATCGTAGACGTAAATCTGGTCAGAACTGCTGGCAGCGCCGGCGATGAAAGCATCATATATCAAGGGCTCGTGGCTTTGTCCCCAGACTTTCCATCCGGGATGTACGATGTTGTGATTACCACACATTCCTCTCCGTACGAAGGCTACCGGTATCCAAACCCCATCACATATCAAACACGAGTTGAAAACGGCGGACCGCCCGTAACGACGCTATTTTACAACATAAGAGAACCAAACGGGAGCATCTTTTCTAAGGCGAATAACGATGTCCGGTATATTTTGGGCGATGACATAATAGTGGAAGGTCAGGCCCTGACTGACGACTGCTTGCCTCTAGTCGGCGTAAGAATTGTAGGCGATTTCTATGGCTACCCTACCCCGCTGATACGGTCAAGCGCCATAACAGATGAGCAGGGCAACTTTACGGTGCATTTCCAGACTTACCCTCTTCTGCAAACAAACACACAGTATTTTATAACTTTGAAAGCAGAGTACTCCAACAACACCTATACTTGGAACGATGACTATGTCTTTCTAGACGACGTAAAGAAATTTCCTTTTGAAGCAAACGGCATCACATCAAGGGCTGAAGTGATGGCAAACCAGGAGGGCAAGGTAGTTTCCCTGACACTGGACAAGGATTTGAAGAAGATGACGGTGACCGTTGAGAGTCAGAGAAATGATCAGGCACAGTACAGCATAGCAATCCCATCAGAACTGCTGTCTGGAGACGTAATAATTCAGAAGGATGGAGGGGAGCCGCTCACTCTGATTGGTAGTCAGTATTTTGCTGACCAGTATGGGCCGGAGATGGATCCTGCAAACGGCGACATCCGTCATTCCTATTCTTTGTCTGCTTACAAAGGTGACGGCTTTATGATGGTAGGATACGTGAATCTGGCAGGTGGGCGAACTACCATCGACATAACCGGTACAAGTGTAATCCCGGAGTTTGGTACAATATCTTTACTTGTGACGGCAGTTGCGATAAGCGCGGCCCTTGCTGCTGCAAAACATTTCGCAAGAACAACGCGGTTGTAACTAAAGGCTCAAAAGGATTGCTGACGAACTATTATACGATTGATACCTGACGACAACACCCCTTCTGCCACAACCATAGATGACAAGATTGCTTACCATGAGGAAATGGAATACATCGCTATCAAGGCAGGAGATTTTACAAAAGCTGAGCATCACAGGAAGATGCAGGAAATTTACAGGGCCATCAAAGAAAGGCTGCAACAGTCTTGATTCAGAGGACAACGATAACGCCAAAAAACGGAATATAGACGAAGGACTGTAATTCTTCGTGCGCTGCGAGACAACCTTTGTTATTGCCGCTTTTCGTAGGTTAGGTGATACAGCGCCGAACAAGATTGTATGGATCCGTAAGCAACTATGTGGTTCAAATCCCGCACTTCTCAAATCGCCAGCGATAGAACCTGGTAATGCATTGCATTGCAAAGAAATCCGACCGGTTAAGTTCATTGCTAAGCTACAAGAGTCATGGCACCGCATTGTGACACTATGGATGGTCCGGTGGTAAAAGCAGCCAGGTTAGCGTTAGAAAGAGGTAATGTCAACCTTGTGCTACCATGGGTTCAAAAAGAATCTGAAGATGAGTTAAGAAAAGCCTTCGACAAAGCACTTGAAGCAAGAAATTTTGGAAATATTCCGGCTGTCACTCAATTAATCGACCTGTGGTTCTATGAAACAGCAGTTCGGCTCCACAGACAAGGCGAAGGACAGCCGTATACTGGCCTAAAACCGGCAGGTCTGGATGAAGGGCCCGTTGTCCCGATGGCGGACAGAGCGATTGAAACCGGAGATGCCAAAGAAGCAATAGGATTTCTGACAAATGCTGTAAATGAAGAACTAACCAAGAGATTTGCAAAAGCAATGTCTAAGAAAGAATACGATGTAAATGATGTAGATGCCGCAAGGCAATACGTTCAGGCGGTTCTGGGCTTTGTTTTGTATTCGCATCATCTGCATGAATATGTGAAAGGCGACGGAGAGCATGGCCAGAAGGAAGAAAAACACAGAGCAGAGATCATAAAAAAGGCAGCAATGCTTGGACATTACCACGATGTGGAAAAAGAGATCGAAATGTGAGTTTCCTGTCGTGCAAAAGAACGATGGAAGCAGGGAGCTAATCGGACATGCGCGTTGATGACAGCATACTGTTCAATCTTCGTGCAGGATATGACCTTACGATGCTTTCACGATAACATAGTCGATTATCCCTTTTGCGGACGCATCCTTCATCTTTAGCAGGGATTTGTACAGGATGCCCTCGACAAAGGGTGGATACTCTTTCAAGATATTCTGCCTAAGACTTTTCCTGTTTTCAACATAGTAGTCAGTCAGCGGTTCGTACACATTGTGTCCTATGTGCCGGATGTCTCTAATTTTAAATCCATTATTCTCAATTGCGAACTTGACGTGATCCAACCTATAATGTTCTGACGACCAGGTGAAGGAAAGAATTCCGAGCTTCATGGCTATCTTCAGATGCTTGGCATCAAGTTTTACAACAGGCAAAGCTATTACCAGAAACCCATCTGGTTTCAATACCCTTCTTGACTCTACAATGAATTGATCAAGGGGTTTGAAATGCTGAGCGGATTCCAGGGCAACTATCCTGTCAGCAGACCGCTCTGAAAAAGGTAATGCGGTGGAAGTTGCATTCACAAAGGAAAGGCCATTGTTTCCACGAACTGATTTTGAGGCAATCAACAGTTGTTTGTAATTGATGTTTACACAGCAGATATTGACAGAACCATATGTTGATTTCCACTGCAACGCGGGAGCAGAAAGCCCGCTTCCAACGTCTATCAACCTATTGGCAGAGCCAAGCTCGGCAATATCACCTACCAGTGCGCAAAGGTTACTCTGAGCTGCGATGGGATTTTCAACACCGTCCCAGCAACCAAAATTAAGCATACTGCCACCAGTTGCCAGTTGCATTACCGGTGACAGGGCATTGTACAGGTTAACTACATCCTGTTCACTGCGCCTAAAAGTCCATAAAATAACCTGGAGCGGGTTTACCAGAATCAACGAGTGCAGTTATTAACGAATTGATTAACGATATAAATCAGAGGAAAAACAAAAGCATCGGCACTTGTCACGTTGACTGTTTTTTGCGGTACAGCAGCACATATGCTACAATTGCTGATATTACACCCACTGCAACAACAGAACCGATTATTGGCAGGCCGGTCAGCAGGCCGTCGGAGCCAATTGTCTGCTCATCTCCGGCAGTTTCCCCTGAAGGTTCTGCCACCGGTGTTTCAGTCTCGGGTTTTGCAACCGGTGTTCCTTGCGTGTTAGTCAAAATTACACCTATCCTGTTGTTATTGTTGTTTGGGAACCAGACGTTTCCCTCATGATCTGCGTAAATGAACCGGATTATTGTTCTTGGAGTAGGGAGATCATATTCATGCAGGGTCTGCGTGGTTTGATCGAATTTGCCAACTTTGTACGCGCCGGTCATGCTAAACCATACGTTATCGTAGATGTCGACCCATATTGCATAAGGTCCGGACGAGACAGAGCTGGTGTCGTATTCTTTCATCTCCTCTGTTTTGGGATCAAAACTTCCTATCTTTCCAGAATTGTATTCCGTGAACCAGAGCTTACCGTTGCTGTCTATGGCAATTCTCCTTGTCCCGCTCTCCTTTGTGGGGGCGGGGTATTCTGTAACTTCGCCGGTCTTTGCATCGACCTTGCCTATTTTATGTCCGGACAGCTCTGCAAACCAGGGGTTCCCATCAACATCAACAATTATGCCGTAGGGAGAAGAGGATGCAGTTGGCGTAGAGAATTCCCTTATGGTGCCACTCTTGATGTCAAGCGCACCAATCTTGGAGGCCCTATTTTCTGTGAACCATAGAACATCTTTGCCAAGTATCGGAGTGTGGGGCCCTGAATTGGACGTCGGAGTTGGGTATTCATCAATGTTCCCTGTCTGAGGATCGAGTTTGCCGATTTTGCTGGCGCCCATTTCTGTAAACCACACATTGCCCTGCTCATCAATGACCAGACCGTGCGGATTTGATGATGGCGTGGGTATTGGATACTCCTTGAACTCCTCGGTTTTAGGGTCGAATCTTCCAATCTTGTTGGCGTTGATCTCTGTAAACCATGCAACCCCGTTCTTATCGACAACTATGTCATGCGGTGCAGAATTCGGTGTTGGAATTACCCATTCTTTAACTGTGATTTCTGCAGCCTGCGCTTGAGCGAATTGCACTAGCAAAACCAAGGCAGCGGCTGCTAAACCCACTATGAAGCATAATGCATGCATAAAATATATGCATTGATTTTTGCTGACGCCAGTCCACCTATGCAAGGTCGGGACAACAGCAATGATTGCTGAAGATGGTTTGCCAGTGGACATAAACCCTGTTTCCGGTGCTTTTCTTGCAGGCCGGCTCGTCACGATTATATATGATGCTTCAAGGATTCTTTATCGTGCCGTCGTAGCTCAGCCTGGGAGAGCACTCGACCTGAACTTTCAGGGGTGATGCTGAAGACCGAGCTGTCGTGAGCTCAAATCTCACCGGCGGCACTTAACTCCCGTGTTTTGGTGGCCTTTTTCACCATGCTGGCAACGTTGCTGATTATCTTGACCGATGCGGCCAGGTGGTTCTCCGCCCTGAAAATTGAGGTAATCTCGTTTCTTGACAGGTGCTTTGCTATGCTTTCGTCCTTCAGGACAGCGTCCAGAAAATGCTCGCCGGTATCAAGGGCTGAAAAGGCGACCCGCTGGATATCACGGTACGCCTCAAACCGGGCTACGCCTTTTTTCACCAGTGCCTCAAGTACAAACTCGGCGTAGATCTGGCCTCTTGTCATGTCAAGGTTTTGGGTTATCCGCTCCCGGTTCACCTTCAGGTCGGCCACTACCCTGGTCATGGCGTTTAGCATTTCGTCCAGCAGTATTGCTGCCATAGGAAGGGTAAAGCGCTCGTTTGCAGAGTTTGAAAGGTCGCGCTCATGCCACAGAGGTATGTTGTCCATCGAAACGCTGACAAGCGATTTTAGCATCTTTGCCAGAGATGAAACGCGCTCGCTTTTGATGGGGTTGCGCTTGACTGGGACGGCGCTGCTTCCCATTTGGCCCTTTCTGAAGGGCTCGGCAACCTCGCCTATCTCTGTGCGCTGCAGGTTCCTGATCTCGATGGCCATCTTGTCCAGCGTGGAGCCGATAAGCGCCATCAGAAACTGCATCTCTGCGTACCTTTCACGGGGCACCACCTGTGTAGCTGCCTCGACAGGGTACAGGCCCAGGTCCGATGCAACCAGCCTTTCAACTTCGAGGGCTTGGTCGCCCATCAGCGAGCCGGTGCCCACGACTCCCCGCGTTTTGCACAGAAGGAACCGCTTCCTGCCTTCCTCAATACGCTCAAGATGCCGGGCCATCTCGGCGGCCCAGACGGCAAATTTCAACCCAAAGGCGATTATGCTGGCATGCTGGCCATGGGTTCTGCCTACCGCAGGCAGGTCCTTGAACTCGACGGCACGTTCTGCCAGCAGGGATGCAAGCTTGGCTACCTTGGATTCGATTATCGAAAAAGCATCCCGCATCTGCATGCATGTTGACGTGTCCACCACATCGTTGCTGGTAAGCCCGTAGTGCACCCAGGGCTTTGCTGGCTGTGATACTAGCTCGCTTATTGCCTCGACCATGGCGGCGGTATCATGCTCGCTGACGGCTTCAAGCTCTGATACGCGCTGGAGAGTAACCCGGCCAGAGCGGGAGCATTTCTCTATCTCTTTGGCCGCCTCTGCCGGTATCATGCCTATACTGGCTTGCACTTTTGCTACTGCAGCCTCAAAATCCAGCTGGTACTGCAGTCTTTTTTCATCGCTAAAGATATCGCGCATCTCCTTGCTTCCGTAGCGTCCAGAGTCGATGGGTAGTATTGGCACAGCTATAGGGCGAGAAATGCTGAAAATAAATCTTGGGTCATCAAGCAAGGCTTATAATAACTTCCGATAACATTTGAGTGAAGAATTGACAGAATTCGTGACGAGGGGCGGCAACCTCAAGATCAGGAAGATAAGCGATCTGGAATTCCGGATCGATGCCGATGCAAGCAGAGGGATGAAGGTCCCCGTAACAATTTATGCTAACGAGTCTTTGCTCTCCAAGATGGTCACTGACAGGACCATTGACCAGGCGGCAAACGTCGCGACGCTGCCCGGCGTGAAAAAGCACGTCGTTGTACTGCCCGACGGCCATGAAGGCTACGGCTTTCCGGTGGGAGGCGTGGCGGCCACCGACGTCGAGGAGGGAGTCATCAGTCCTGGAGGAGTCGGCTACGATATCAACTGCGGCGTGCGCCTTATCAGGACAAACCTCATGGAATCAGACATCAGGCCCCGCCTGAAGGATCTTGTCAACGAGCTTTTCAGGTCCATACCTTCAGGAGTTGGAAGCGAGGGCGCGTTCAAGCTTTCCAAGTCAGAACTGGACGAGCTCTTGGTGCAGGGAGTCAGCTGGGCCGTGAACCACGGCTATGGAACAGGCCACGATGCAGAGGTGTGCGAGGAGAACGGCACCATGGCCGGCGCCGACCAGGCCAGCGTATCGGAAACCGCAAGAAAGAGGGGCGCGCCGCAGCTTGGAAGCCTGGGTTCCGGCAACCACTTCCTTGAAGTGCAGAAGGTTGACAAGATCTATGATGAAAAGGCAGCCAGGGCCATGGGCATAGAAAAGGAAGGCCAGGTGACCGTGCTTGTGCACTGCGGCTCAAGGGGCTTTGGCCACCAGATATGCACGGACTATTTGCGGGTCTCTGAATCGGCGCTACGCAAGTACAACATCACGCTTCCAGACAGGGAGCTTGCCTGCGTGCCCAACAACTCTAAAGAAGGCGAGAACTACCGCAAGGCCATGTTCTCGGCCCTCAACTTTGCCTGGGCCAACCGGCAGATGATAACCCACTGGACCAGGAAGACCTTTGAGCGGGTCTTCAAGGCCAGCGAAGGCGATCTGAACATGGAGTTGGTCTACGACGTTGCCCACAACATTGCAAAGGTAGAGAGGCACAAAGTCGACGGTGAGGGTACGCGTGAAGTCGTGGTCCACAGAAAGGGGGCGACACGGGCCTTTCCTGCCGGCATGGAGCAGGTTCCAAGAAAATACCGGCAGCTTGGCCAGCCAGTCATCATACCCGGCTCCATGGGCACTGCCAGCTGGATACTGCTTGGCGGCCCCAAATCCCTGGATCTGAGCTTTGGCTCGACGGCGCATGGTGCCGGCAGGACCATGTCCAGGTCGGCCGCAAAGCGCAGCTACACCGCAGAAGGCGTAAAGGGCAGCCTGGAGTCAAAGGGTATCTATGTCAAGGCGCTGACCCGCGAGGGTGTGGTCGAAGAAACACCTGAAGCCTACAAGGACGTTGATGCAGTGGCCAACGTTTCTCACTCGGTGGGCATCGCCACCAAGGTTGTCCGGCTCGTGCCTATAGGGGTGATAAAGGGCTAATGTCCGATGATTCTGATATAGAGATAATCAAGGCCCGCAAGATGATGGAGATGAGAAAAAAGGCAGCGGAGTTGGAAAAGGCCAAGAGCACCAAGGAAAAGTCTGCCAAGGAGATAGTCCTGTCGTACCTTTACGACCGCGGCGATGAAGTTCTGAAGGCAGCCTATACGCAGTTTCCCGTACAGACAGAGGCCATAGTCAACAAGATAGCAGAGCTCATCTCGGCCGGCGAGATCCAGCAAAAGATCTCTGGCGGCGAGCTTTTGTCCCTTTTCAGGTCTGTGGGCCTTCGGGTCAGGCTGGACACTTCCATCAAGATAGAGGACCACGGCAAGTTCGTCTCGTTTTCTGACAAGCTGAAGCAAAATGAATGACCCCATAGGCACGTTCATACTGGATTTTCAAACCATAGATTTTGGGGTTGATGTGGATATTGCCAAAAACATGCTGTCGGATCTGCAGAGGCGCTGCGAGCTGGAAAACTCGTTTGCCATAGATGATCCACTTGACAGGGCCGGCTGGTCCTTTGCCAAGCTGTTTCTCTCCGGCCAGTTTGTAGAAAAGCTGTACGCATCTAATCAGTACGAGATCGACAGAGCCAGAGGCAAAAAGTTTGAGGACAAGTTCATCGGCTGGCTTGGCCAGCAGCTGAAAAACAAGGGATGTGGAGCACAGATAAAGGCAGCTTTGGAGATGAAAGAGCTCTAGACTCCAGGTTTAAACAATTTTTCTAAATGTATCTAGTGATTGGATACATTAACAACTGTCAAGGTTCCAATGGCCGGTATGGCTTTTTCAAACTGCTATAAAAAAGTCCGCCAAAAATATCAAAAATAAAAAAGAGTTTAGACTCTCCTTCCCCTTCTTCCGCCCGGCTTTCGGGTTGTGTCGTGGGGGATCGGCGTGACATCATCGATTCTGCCAATCCTAAAGCCAGCCCTTGCCAGGGCCCTGATGGCTGCCTGCGCGCCCGGTCCAGGGATTCTGGGGCCGACGCCTCCAACGGCCCTGACACGGATGTGCAGTGCGTTGATACCCTTTGTCTTGGCCACCTCGGCTGCGGCAACTGCAGACTTCATGGCTGCATAAGGAGATGATTCATACCTGTCAGCAGTAACGTGCCTTCCGCCAGAGCTGAAGGAGATGGTCTCGCTTCCGCTCAGGTCAGTGATATGAACAAGAGTGTTATTGTAACTACTAAAGATGTGGGCTACACCCCACCTTGTCTGCGTGACTTCAGATTCAGACATGTGTAGATACTGTCGTCTTTTTAGAGGGTTAAAAACGTTATCAGCCGAAGTGCAGGTATCCCCGGTTTTCAAGCTTTCTGTCTGAAACAAAGACATTGCCGGTGCCTTTTGTAACGCCACCTATTACGTAAAGGTCAAGGCCTGCTTTTTTTGCGGCAAGCTTGGCCCTGGCCAGCTTGGGTTTTGGGATGGTGCACACAACCTCGTATTCCTCGCCGCCGTAAAAGACCAGATCCTGCGCGCTCAGGTTGTTTTGCCGGGCAAACTCTTCAACCCCTTGCGCCTTGACGGCGTCATAGTCTATCTGGATGTCAACGCCGCCCTGGCTGGCAAGCTCGTACAGCGATATGGCAAGGCCGTCGCTTGAGTCTATGGATGATGAAAAGTACTTTGCAAGCGATCCAAACTTTTGCCTGGGTACCGGCTCAATGACTGAGCTGACGGCGCGTTCCTTGAAGGCCGGCTCTGCTTTGGCGTCCTTCATCAGAATGGCAAGGCCAGATGCGGCAAGTCCGAATTTGCCGGAAACGGCCACCACGTCGCCGGGCCGTGCGCCGGCCCTTGTCGGCATTTTGTCGACGGTTCCTATCATGCTGCAGTCAATGACAAGATCGGTTGCCTCGTTGGTATCACCGCCCACTATCCTGACCCCGAACTCTTTTGCAGCAACCTTGAAGCCTTTTGCCAGGTCATCGACGTACTCTTTTGTAACCTGCCGGGGAAGGCCAAGGGAGATCATGCATGCTATTGGTCTGGCGCCTTTTGCCGACAGGTCGCTGACAACGGAAACGATGCTCTTTCTTGCAGCCTGCCAGGGCCGCATCTGCGGCGGGACATCGGTGAGCCCAACAAGCATGTCGGCCTTGAAGACGAGCTGTTTTTTTCCAAACCTGACAGTTGCCACGTCGTCAAGTTCCCTTATCCCAAACGTGGAGGAGAAAATCCTGATTATCTCTCTTTCATCTAGCTTTCTGCTCGTCATATACCTGCCGGACCTTGTCTGCCATTCTCTTGTAAAGTGATTCGACCCTGTCGGACCTGGATTCTGCAGAAACGCGGATGGCGTGCTCTGTGTTTGACGGCCGTACCAGCACCCAGGAATCCTCGTCTATGACGGCTTTGACGCCATCCTCGGTCAAAAGCTCTGAAGATTCGGCCCGAAATATCTCCGGCAGCCGGGCTATTACGGCCGCATGCATAGAAGAGTCCGCCGGTATCTTGGAGCGTATCTGCCTGAACTGCGACGCAAAAGCAAGGCAGTCTGATATCACCTTGCCATCCAGGGTTGCTATGGTGGCCGCAGCCAAAAGGCCGTCGCGGCACATGTTGAATTTGGGCATGATAAAACCGGCGCTGCTTCCCTCGCCGCCGGCCTCCGCGCCAACCTCAAGCATCTTGCTGACGACGTTGGCCTCGCCCACCTTTGAGTGCGAGATCCTGCCGCCGTGCTGTTTTACATACTTGGCTATGGCCACGCTGGAATCGATGCTGGTCACAAAGTTTCGGAAACCAAGCTGGACGGCCCTTGCCACGCACAAAAGCAGGGTTGCGTCCGGCTCCAGTTTTTCGCCGTTGCTGTTGACTACTACAAGCCTGTCGCTGTCCAGGTCCAGGGCAAAGCCAAAGTCCAGCTTGTTTGCAGTGACAAGGGACCGCAGGTCGGCCAGGGGGTCTGCCGTCGGGTCTGGCCCCCTTGACGATACACCGGCTACTCCGTTGATGCTCTGGAATTTTAGGCCCATCTTCTTGAACATCTGCTCGGCGTAGCCGCATGCGGCACCGCCGCCGGCGTCGACTCCCACCGCCGGCGTGGAGCCTTTGCCGGCCAGTTCTACAACCTCATCGATGTAGTTTGATTTTGCCTCGTATTCGCTGCCAAACCTTGAATTGCTTGGAGATATTCTGGACACCAGCATGCTTTCCAGTTCTTTTTCAAACAAGCCCCTGCCGTCTACGATGAATTTAAGTCCGTTCCATTCAAGGGGGTTGTGAGATGCCGTTACGATGATGCCGGCCCCGTACTTTCTTGCCTCACGAAAGGCCATGGGCGTGGGCGCAACGCCAAGGTTGTAGACGTCGACTCCGGCAGACATGAGGCTTGCCGATACCACCTGCGAGATTATCCTGCCCGATGGGCGCGTGTCTCTTGCTAGGACGCACCGGCCGGACTTGATCACGTTGGCAAACAGGCCGGAGAACCTTGATACCTCCTGCAGCGTGAGGTTCTGGCCATAAATTCCTCTAACCCCGGATATCGATACTTTCAAATCTGAAACCATGCTGTTTTTATTCTGAGAGAACATCCTTTTGCGTATTTTTTAAGTTAGCGCGAAGCATTAAATATCCAACGGCAAACTTGCAGAGTACTTTTGCCCTAGTAGCTCAGCCTGGCAGAGCGAGGGTTTCGTAAACCCTAGGTCGTGGGTCCGAATCCCACCTAGGGCTTAATTCTCTCATTTTCGAGTTAGCGAGCCGACTTATTTTCCAACCCTAACAATTGGCTGTAAGGTCACCACTTTGTTGTATGTATCCTGCTTTTATTAGTAGAGCAGTTCTAATTTTGTAAGTCTTCAATTTACCACTTATTTCACTCGTGAGTCTTTACTCACGTTCCTTTGAAATCTGATTATTTCCTAACAACAATTCCAAGAATATGTTATCTTTTTTCAACAGACATTTTTGTTAAAATAATTATTACATAGATTATCGAGATCGACGTGACATGGTTAAACTCTTCAAGTGGAAGAAGCCCATGAGCAACTTCATTCCTTAGATTAATACCCTCAACATCTGTAAATTTTATTTTTAGGTAACTTGTGAAATCGTTTCCAAGTGTTTTTATGACATCGTTGTTGTCAAGAATGCCGCCCATCTGACTATCCATTATTCTCATTTCTTTTCCCTCCACCTTTATCGTTGAGATACCACGGGAATTTAGAAGCAATCTTAGTGTATTTTCTACCTGTGGGATTAGAATATGAATCGATGCAACATAATCTTGATTGAGATGGCGTTTTATTCCAGATCTCAAGAGCTCCAAAGAATCTTTATCGTGCAGTCCAAAGTCCGAGATGAATTTTGTGAAGTGTTCTTCGGATATTCTTTTTTGCTCTTCCAACTTTTTGACAGCAGTTGCAAACCAGTGTTCTGCAAGCTTAATCTGCTCGAGAGTTTGTCTTTTTATTTCAGAACGCAGTCTTGATTCATAATCATTGGTATGAGCAATTGGATTCTTTCTGTTATAATGAGTTGTTGGCCAAATATGTGAAATTGGATTATCTGCCATGATGTCTTTTGCCTCTTGCTCAATACGGGATTGGTTGGGTACCATCTCACATCTCGAGATTGATCGAACTAGCTCTATGCCGTTCTCCCCATCAAATTCTAGGGGAGGAAGCTTGATTGTTGTAGATACTGTCTCCCATTGTATTATCTTGGCAGATTCTCTTATTTTCTCTCCAAGTTCCTTGACTTTCTCCGACATCCCAAGTTTCTGGTAAACTTGTTGGGCTTCTTCATACCATTTGGTTGCGGCCAAGCCGTTATTCTCCTTAAATGCAGTGTTACCATCGGCTTCGTGTGATTCTGCAATCACAAGTTGTATCTGTTTTCGCAGTTTCTGTTTTTCATCTGGTAAGAGGTCTGTGAGATTACATAGACCCAAAGACGCCTTTAACAGAGATCGCTGAAGATGACTATTTTTATTATCAGAGAATCTTTTGGCTGCCCGATGGACTATGGTAAATAGCCTAGCAATAGTCTCTTTTTCAGATTTATTATTGAGAAGACAAAACACTTCAGTTGGTTCTATCAGCCATCTTTCATATTCAGTGTTTTCCAGATCAAAACATATGTGTAAAGCCGCCTTGCTTATGTCATCGTCATATTTCAAATTATAGAGTTTGTTTATGTTAAAAGCGACAACTAAGAGATAAACACAACTCTGTATCTCCTTCTGTTTGAGATGTATATTTGAACACTCAAGAAGATTATTAATTGCATCAGGGAAATACTGTGGTTTTCTCGTTAAAAGAAAACAGATTAATGCATAACGCCATCTATTTTGATGACTTTTCGTTTCTTGAAGCCTTGATGTAAAATAAGCTATTTCTTTATCATTTCGTGTTGGAAAATATTGTTGAACACATCTGTTGATTTCCTCTATTTTGACGCCCTCCGTACGCGGTAGTACCCAACGCAGAGCAAATACTAGATTGACTACTTTCAACTCCAATTCAATTTTTTCTTTCTTTTCTCCTGCTAACGGCAATAGCTTATTCAAAAGAGTCATCTTGGAAAAGTTGGGTTCGTCTATTTCGTTCTCATCAAACTCTTTCCAGAGCTTATCAAATTCCTCCAAGCTTGCATGGTATAGCTAATTACACAAGAATTTAAATTCAGATCTTCGCTTAAAGTGTTCTACTATTTTCCTTCGTATTTACAATGTCTTGTTTATGCTTAAGATGAAAAGGACTGGAGTTAGAGTCGTGAGTCTCACGAGTTTGAGATTAGCTCAACAGGCCGCTTTTTTTCAGCAACGGGATGATCTTTTGAAGTATGATGGGTTCATGCTCTGATTCAACATCAAAAGACACCATGAAAATGAAATTACCGTTTAGCGGGATGACTGCCCTTCTTATTTTTTCGTACAATGCAAAAGCGTAGATGGTTTTTCCCAGGTAGACTTCGAGGGTTCTTCTTGAGCCCATCCTGAGTATCGATTGCGCTGCAGACAGTTCCGACATTTCCTTCGTCAACAACGGGATCTGGCCTTTTCGGTATTCGCTTGCGACGATGCTTCCCAGGTCGTTGACTAGTGCTGCAAACCTGATCGATCCGTCAAGTTCCAGGACTTCTTGGCAGAGTTGCTGGTCTATATCAGACATTCAGGGCATTTGAGAACACACATAATAATATACATTCCAGACGGACAAGAGCCCCCGCCGATTTAGGGTCTCAGAGCAACCGTGTCTTTAGGGTGATTTGCAAGATTTCGTCGTGGTTCATCTGTAGCTTTGCCTTGCTGGCTTTCATGGCTACCGGCAAGAATTGAAGGGCTTATCTGTCAATTTTTGTGCAGTTGTGCTACTTTTTCTTTCCAAAATTGAAATAGCAAGAGTAGCAGTAATCCTTGCCGTATATCACGCCGGTGTTACCGCAACTTACGCAGTGCTTTTCATGTTCTACCGTTGAATCAAGGGACTTGGCCTTTTGCAGGCACCGGCCGCAAATGGGCGCCTCAAGATTGTAGCTTGATAAAAAGCCCTCCCCGCACTGATTGCACCTTAAACTGTACATCTTTCCCCTTGGTTTCCAACGTCTAAACATGCTCATATGCTATGTAGATTCCGGCCCTTGCTTCGCAAAACCCGCTTAAAAATGAAATGTAACAATGTTCCGTAGTAATCAACTCTAAATTTTTTACTGCAAAGCAGGCAAACTTGCCTTTAGATACAGGATATCCAAGGCCGGGCTTCAAGTATATTTTTAGCTGCAGTAAAGCCGGATCTTTATGCCGTCGTTGTCGTAAAAGAAGGCCGACCTTGCTTCTTGCTCATATGGTTGCTTGATGTTGTTCTGCAAGAGGTGTTCTACCGTCCTGTCAAGCTCTTCTCTATCGGGTAGTTCTATGCCAAAATGGTTCAATCCTGCTTGATTGGGCGAAGCTGGAGGTATGTTTATTCCAAGCCATGTATTGGTTGCAATGTGGTGATGATACCTGCCAGCGGCAAAGAAATACGCCCCCGGATACGTGGCCGTGTGGTTCAGCCCCAGAGTCTCGGAGTAAAACTTGCTTGCTTTTTCGATGTTGCTAACATGGAGGTGAACATGGCCTATAACCGTCTTGGCAGGCATTTCTTTCCAACCGGAAGCCCCCTTGAGCAAGTCTTCTGTGTTTAGCCTTTCTGTTGCCATTCTGACATGGTTGCCGTCCCAGTGCCATTCCGAGCTTGGCCTGTCCCGATAGATCTCGATGCCATTAAAGTCCGGATCCCGTATGTAGATGGACTCTGACACAAGATGGTCGGCCAGACCATCAAGGTATACCCGGTCACGGTTTTCCCTTAAATGCAAAAGCATGTCTGCCAGAAACCTTCTTTCCGGAAGCAGAATTGCAAAGTGGTACAGCCCTGCTCTTTTTTGGAAACCCGGTTCGCTGGACTTTACCTGCAGCAATTCTAAAAGGCCGGAAGATCCGTCTGCTGAAAGAAGCGCCTTCTCGCTAGACGGCCTGCCAATTATCCGAAACCCCAGAACAGTCTGGTAAAATTCCAAGGACCGCGAAATATCAGGTACATTTAGGCTGACGTACCCTATCTTGGTCGATGGATGGATCTTGAACTGCGTTTTCACTTTCTGAACCTGCCTTCCATTACAATTTCGTGTAGCGGCTTTCTGTTGCTTGGGAATTCCCTTTCCTGAAGCTGTGCAGGAAGCTTTTCCTTTGGCGCTCTTTTGCCAATGGCTATCATTGCCATGACATTGTAGGTGTCCGGCACGTCCAGTTCTTTTCTTGCCTTCTCGTAATCAAATCCTTGCATTGCGTGGGCGACCAGCCCCCTTGAAGTGGCTTCTAAAGCAAGATTTTCCCATGCTGCCCCGGCATCGAATTGATGAGTTATAGAAGGCTTGTTGTTGTACTCAAAATTCTTGTGCGAGACTACAACCACCAGTGCAGCGGCGTCTTTGGTCCAGCTCTTGTTAAAGTCAGTCATCAGGTTGAAAAGCCTGTCCCAGTGCTCTGTACCTCTTGTTGCGTAAATGAACCGCCAAGGTTGGTTGTTAAAGGAAGATGGGGCCCACCTTGCAGCCTCAAAGAGGCTCATCAATTCATCGTTGGTTAGTTCCTCCCCGGTCATGGCCCTTGGAGACCACCTATTCAAAATGATACTGTTTATTTCAAATGCAGGTGTTCTTCCTGTCATTTTGACACCCGTTGCTCATTGTCCTTCATATGCAATACTATTCTTGTTAAGGTTAATAAAGATGGTAGTAATTTCTGACTATGTCAGTAAAGAGTACCTTGCCAAGTAAGTCATGCCTTACTGTAGACGGCAAGGTCTGGCCAAACAACATGCACCAAATGTATTCAAAGTTAGGGAAAACACCTTTTGATTTTTTGCTGCAACAAGATTGCAATACAAGACAGTGTATTCCTCCAAACTAAATACGAAAAACGAGTAAAGCACTCAAGGGAATGTCCAAAGCGATTTACTACGCAGCAGCTGGGACGGGCGGATTGGCTGGTATACTGCACCTTTTGATCGCACCCAACGTGATAGGCTTTAACCTAAATGCAGCAATTTTCTTCATCGTGGCTGGAATTGCTCAGTTGTTCTGGGTCATCCCGATGATCCGGCGCTGGGGAAAACCATGGTACTACGCCGGGATAGCAGGAACGGTCGTGCTCATCGCCCTTTGGGCGGCAACTAGGATGCCCAACCCAATTACAGAAAGGGCCCTGCCCATTGATGCCATGGGAATATCTGTAGAGCTGTTACAGGCGGCGTTCATCGGGCTAACTGGCGTGATACTTGCCGAAAGAAGGCCAAAAACTGACAGGATAAAGACAGCCGGTCTTGCCTAACCTACTTTTTTGTCGATGTATTCTTTTAGAGCTACGGCATTGTTGAACCTTTCATCCTTTGCACCGTAAAGCAGGTACACAGTTTCAGCGCGTTCTTTTTGGAGGATCCTGTCTACCAGTTCATGCTTTTTGTCCAGTTCTTCCCAGTACCGCAGTTTGAATTCATCCCATTTTTCTGCTTCGTGTTTAAACCAGTTCCGCAGTTCGGCACTTGGAGCTATATCCTTTAACCACAGGTCCACCTTGTCTTTGCCTATTCCCCGCGGCCAAAGCCTGTCAACCAATACCTTGAAGCCGCTGTCATTGGCTTGCAGATTGTATATCCTCTTGACAACAATCATGACTCCACATTTTCAATTTGCAACTGCTGGCTATTTAGAACCACTGATGCTACTTATGGCCATGAAATCGATGGTTCAAGAGATACTTTCTAATCTGCTAATAATGCAGGATCACTTCTGCAATTACTACTATCAATATGCAAAGGACATGAAAGCTGTCTGAAAATAAAAAAAGTGGGGTGGTATATCCCCCGATCGCCAAGCCTTCCTCTTTCGGACCGATGTAATTGTCACTCTTGTAATCCGTTTGAGTTCTTTCTTTGGTTCAGAGCCATTTTTTCACCAATTTTGTTCAGCAGAACTATGGCAATTCCAGCCAGCAGATGGGCTACAAAAGCGCTAACCATGGCGTTGTCAAGATACATGCCTACTACGATTCCTATTCCTATGGTCGATAGAACAGCAGCGAAGTAAATGAAACCAAAACCGCCGTTTGTTGCAGAAGGCTTTTGTGTTGATGGAGGTATGTCCTGCCCCTTGGGCATCGCAGGGTGATCCTCTATCACATATATAATATGGGGAAGTTTTATTTAAGCAATCTTGTCCGTCGTTTTTCGTTCTATATCTTGCCGATTTCCTAGTTAATAGCAGTCTTCATGCTTGGGATGCGGCCGAAAGCTAGACGGAATAATGTATGGCGAAGCTGTTTTGCATTCTGTTAATCAAATTCCCCGGCAAAAGATAAAGCCCCATTAGGTATTGACCATGCCGTGCAGGAGTACATTGCCCTGGCCGTATTTGCGCTAGTGTACATCCTGATCATAGGCAGGCGGCGCTTCAATGTTCCTATCTGGGCGGCCATGCTGATAGGCGCCGCGCTGATGGTGGGCCTGCAGGTAACCAGCATCGACGCGGCTTTTCAGTCTGTAAACCTGGATGTCATTGCGTTTCTGTTTGGCATGTTTAGCATCGTCTCATCCCTGGAAAGGGCCGGCGTGCTTCGGCGCGTTGCCGTCAGGATGCTGGGCTTTGCCAAGACACCAGCCCGGCTTCTCATGGTCTTTGTAGTGGGGATGGGCATCCTGGCAGCCTTTCTGGTCAACGATACCATAGCGCTGCTTGGAATACCGCTTGTCATCTATGTGGCCAAGCGATCAGGGATGAGCCCAAACGTGCTTCTGATCGCCCTTGCGTTTGGCATCACGGTGGGGTCGGTCATGACGCCGATTGGAAACCCACAAAACCTGCTCATAGCCATCCAGAGCGGCATCCCGCTTCCGTTTACCACGTTTCTGCTGTACCTGACGGCGCCCACCATAGCCAACCTGTTTTTGACCTACTTTATCCTCAAACGGTACTTTAGAAAAGAGATGGCAGTTGTTTACCCGGAGCAGCAGGTGCTGCTGGAGGAGGCCGATGGTGTATCGGATCCAAGGCTGGCCAGGCTGTCGGTGGTAGTGCTGCTTGCAACAATAGCAGGATTCATCATCTCTGAAGTCCTGCACTTTTTGCACGTGCTGGACTTGAGCCTCAGTGTCGTGGCCATGCTTGGCGCCACTGCAATTTACGCAGCAAGCAGAGACCGCGTGCAGATAATGAGGAGTGTCGATTATTCCGTTCTGATATTTTTTGGCGCGATGTTTATCGTGACCTCTTCGATGTGGTCGTCTGGCGCCATTTCCATAATAACCGGCTGGCTTCCAAGCCCCGACCCTGGCGACAGGACGCAGAGCCTTGGAGTGATAGGCGCTGCAAGCCTCTCCTTAAGCCAGATACTGAGCAACGTTCCCTTCGTGGCGCTGTACAATTTCGTGATGGCCGACAGCGGCTTTACTGGCCAGCATGTAAGCCAGTGGATGATGCTTGCAGCTGCCAGCACCATAGCCGGCAACCTGACGGTGCTTGGGGCCGCAAGCAATGTGATAATAATCGAGGCAGCCGAGGCCCGCGGCGTCAGGGCGTTTACGTTTGTTGAATTCTTCAAGGTAGGAAGTATTGTGACGGCTGCCAACATGGCAGTCTATTTCGCGTTCTTTCTTCTTATCTAGGGCACCAGCACCGCGCGGGCTTCAACTTCAGACTTTTTCAGTCTTGCCAGCACTTCATTGGCCTCGGCAAGCTTGTGGGTTTCAACCACCACCTTAAGCGAGGATTCAGAAGCCAGCCGGACAAGGTCGGCCATGTCCTTTCTTGAGCCTATCACGCTTCCGCGGATGGTCTTTTCCTCGTAGAACAGGAACTCTGGCACGTTGCCAAAAACGCCGACTACTACCGTGCCGCCCTTTTTGACGGACTTGACCGCGGTATCGATGGCCTGCTCTGAGGGGGCAAAAACGATGGCGCTGTCCAGCAGCCCCTCCTCTTTTTTCAGGTTCTTTAGGAACTGGCCCTGCGATTCCTGGTACATGACGACATTGTCGGCCCCCATCTTTTTTGCCAGATCCAGATGGTTTTTGCTGCGCGACGTCGCAACAACTCTGGATCCGTATAGCTTGGCTATCTGGATGGCCAGGTGGCCGACGCCGCCTATCCCAAAGATGCCGACAGACCTGCCGGCGGCCGGCTCGCTTGCCTTGACTGCCTTGTACGCAGTTATGCCGGGGCAGAACAGGGGCGCGGCATGCTCAGAATCGATACTGTCGGGGACCGGCGTGACAAAATCCTCGCTGGCCAGTATGTATTCTGCGTAGCCGCCCTGTGCTGTCTCGCCGGTTATCTCCGCATGGTCGCATAGGTTTTCATGACCTTCATGGCAGTAATCGCACTTCATGCAAGAGCTGAAAAGCGGCTGGATGCCGACCCGGTCGCCTATCTTGACGTTTTTGACCCGCTCGCCGGTCTTTTTTACCACGCCGACGATTTCATGCCCCGGTATTACAGGCAGCCGGGGCGGGATGCCATACTTTTTCCAGTCGCCTTCTATCAGGTGCAGGTTTGACCGGCAGACGCCGCAGGCCTCTATCTCCAGAAAAACGTCGTTTCCCTTCTTTACCTGCGGCATTGGAATCTGCTTTAGTTTGAGTGGCCTTGTTTCGATGGCAGCCAGCCGGTTTAGCACCATGGCATTCATATACGCCATCTTTTCAAACCCCCGCCTTTATCTTCATGCCAGTGCAGCACAGCAGGTAGGATATCAGCGTGCCGGCGTTCTCCACCTTGCCGTCCATTATCAGCTGCTGCAGCCTGTCGATGCTTACAATCTCTGTGTCCATCATCTCGGTCCCCTCGCGGTTGATCTTGCCTTCCACAAGGTCGTCGGCCCTAAAGACATGCACTATCTGCCGCGACTTGCTGACTGACGGGTGGTACTGGTAGACCTGCTGCATTTTTTTGGCTCGATATCCGGTCTCCTCTTCCAGCTCACGGTATGCGGTGGTTGTCGGATCCTCTCCATTTTCCACGTGGCCGGCTGGAAACTCGAGCATCATCTTGTTTAGCGGATAGCGGTACTGCCGTATCATGACCATCCTCTCTTTGTCAAGGAAGGGCACCACTATGACTACGTCTGATGAAATGTATCGCGTATAATTGAAAATGTTGCCAGAAGGCGTCCTGACCCTGTCCTGGTAAAGCTCCATGAAGGTGGTCCTTTCATCCTTTGCCTCGAATATCTTGCGACTCTCAAGGCACTCCCAGACACGGGATTCCATGTCTTGGTATCGGCCAACGGCCATTATAACCGTGTCCATTGCCAGCTTTGCAACAATGCCTGTTGAAATGTGAAAGATTTTCAATGTTCTAGCTGCAGAACAGGTCCTGCCAGGCCGGATCGTTGGTTCTCCTTAAATGCGCCTTGTGTGTACAACGCCCGATGGACGAGAGAGACCTAGAGCGAAGGCTGCAGGGCAGGACGCTGCAGGTGTACCTGTACCTTCAGAGGAAAAGAGAGCCTAGCGGCATCAGGGAAATACAGCGGGATCTGGGGTTGTCAAGCCCCAGCGTGGCTGAATACCAGATAGAGAAGCTGATGGGCATGGGCATTGTGTCGCGTGACAACTACGGCAGGGTATTTGTAACAAGAAAGGTCAAAGTCAAGGCTTTGGAGCAGTACGTCGACTTTGGCCGGTTCACGGTTCCAAGGCTGGCGTTTTATGCCACGGTCTTTTCGGCCATCCCCGTTTTGCTTTTCTTGATGAATGCCTGGAATGTCTATGCAACGGCCGTCTCGGCAGCTGCGGCCGCCATCTTTTGGATAGAGGCATGGAAGATGTGGCGGTTCAGCCTGTATGAAAGGGCCGTCAGGAAGGAAGAAAGCGAAGAGCAACACCATCCTTGGGCCCTCGTTGTTCCTGGCGCTGCTGCACTGGCAGTTGCCCTGGCTGTGGCCGTCTTTCTGTCCCAGTACGTCCAGACCCAGCCGGTGCTTGCTGTGTACCCTGCTGAATCCATCCCAAGCCAGAAAGGAAGCCAGCCCGCTATAGAAGAGGTAGTCGAGATGTCAAAGCAGAGGGTGGTGCTTGCAGAAAGCAGTATGACTGGACCTGTCACCGCAGCCATGCTGTTTGCCGGGGCCGCCGTTATCGGGTTTGTTGCATACCTTCTGGTCAGGTACCGGTGTGAAAGACCTGTTCTGATGGCAGAACAGAGATGAACCGGCCTGTGCGGAACGCAGGATTATCACGGCTGCCTCCATAGTTTGTGCATGGAAAACAAACTGGTAACAGCCATCTTGGCTGCGACGATAGCGCTGGCCGCAGCTGGTCTGCAAAGCTCCTATGCGCAGTATGGGACTGAAAATCCAACAGGCTCCGTAACTCAGGAGCAGCTTGAGGAATGTGAAAAGTACGGCATCGACAAGACTGAATGCAACGAGCACACCATTCTAGCAAAGAGGAAGGTCATAGAAGCATTGAACAACCCCAAGAGCGGCTCGGGAACCGCGCTCCTGTCCATATCAGGAGAGCAGACGTGGGTCTTCGTTGGAATCCTTGGAGCTGTTTTTGGCGGCGTTGCTGCAGCATTTTTTGTGAGAGGAAGAAAGGCAGCAGTCTAAGGCAAGCGTGAATCGTAACATTGCGCACCCACCTTTTTTTCACATGTTATGAGATGTGGTTTAATCAGGACCGGACTTTTTCATGCAAAAATCAACCTGCAAGAATTTCAGAGTTGAAAAGTACTTGAAATTGTCAAAACTCCTTACTGCGAAAAAGTATGCGGGGATCTAAGACAGCAATCAGTGTTACAAAGTTTCAGGTTGTTTGCCGCAAGTTGAATGCTCTTTGTGTTAGCGCGCAGCACAATTCTCGCTGGCAGGCTCCCTCATGCACACGGTTGAATCTCCGTGCGACTATCGTGGGTGAATGTGTAGAATACAAGGCATTGGCCGGCAGACTGTTTCTAAAAGTTAGACATTGAAGTTAATTTGTTAAGTGTTAAAATACGTACTTTTTTATAATAAGGACAAGTGGAGCAAATAGAAATTACGCTCTATCCCAACCAAGCAGAGGAGATAGAAAAGATACTTGAAGAGTTCCAGGTACCCTACGTCAAGACTGCAGCCGAGTCGTACAAGGTCGCTTGCTTTCACTACATAATCACATGTCCCGGAGAAATAGCAGGCACGTTGGTAGACATGATTGCCAAGAAATTCGACACCAGCCAACGCGTCAATGTAATAACACACCACAAAACTGAATCGACTATTTCAGATTATCTGCACAAGTTTGAGGCATTCCTGAAAGAAGAGCGAGAGCCCCACGGAGACCCTGATATAAGCACCATATCCGCGTTCCAATCAATCAAGGACAAGATCAAGATAAAAAAGACAGGTCCGATAGAGGGCCTGGTCGCCAAGACCGACGCTTTTCTTTCAAGGAAAAAAGACATCTATGTTATGATACTGGTGGCAACTGTGGTCGCACTCGTCGGGCTTGTGTCAAACAACGTCGCTGTGATTATAGGCGCTATGCTCATCTCGCCTTTACTAGGGCCAATATCGTCTTTTGCGCTCAACTCCGTCCTTGGCAGGCAAAAGCGCATCGAAGAATCCTTAATGTTTGGAAGCGCCATGATAGGCTCATCGATAGTCCTTGCTGCTGTCCTGACGCTAGCACTTTCGGCGTTTTACCCTATCGAGATTACACCAGAGATCCAGTCTAGGACAGAGGTGAGTCCCATACTCATCGTGGTCGCAGTCATGCTGGGCATCGCAGGTGGCCTCGCGCTTTTGACGGCCATTCCGGAAATAATTGTGGGTGTCGCTATAGCAGTCGCCCTTGTTCCACCTGCCACGACTATTGGCATTGGACTTGGCTTGGGTTCGTCTGAAATAGCCATCGGCTCGTCGCTTGTGCTCCTTTCCAACATAATCGGCATGGTCATTGGCTTCATGGTGATATTTCTTGCAAAGGGTATATCGCCGCGTAAATACTATGAAAAGCAAAAGGCAAAGAGAGTACTTACGGTAAACATCATCGTATTGGTGCTCCTCGCTGTAGCGCTGGGTGTAATCGAAGTGCTTTTCGGCTGATGGTACAAGGACGCATCAAAGTCACCGACAGGCCGTGCAACCAACGAGTGTAAAAGTGACAGGATGTTCGTGATGCTATAGCAATTTAATGCAGCATATTCGAATTTTTGTACCGCCAGCACCCGATTCCACTTCCATTTTTGCAAGAACACTTATCAACTAGGAAAATTCGAAATCATTGTAAATGTACCTCCGGACAAAGGATGTCAAGTCTCAGGATTTTGTTGGCAAGGAAGTCACGATCCGCGGGTGGGTGCACAGGCTGCGCAAGCAAAAGGAGAACGCGTTTGTCCTTGTTCGCGACGACAGGGGCGGTGTCATCCAGTGCGTGTTTCCAGCCGAAAAGGCTGCTGGACTGACCATCGAATCATCTTTGGAAGTCGCGGGAACAGTAAGCCAGGATTCAAGGGCACCAGAGGGAGGATTTGAGATAAAGGGCAAGACCCTGAAAACGTTCAACATCGCCCCGCCGGATTACCCGATAGGCGAGTATCAGAGCGACGAGTTGCTGCTGGACAAGCGGCATTTAACGCTGCGGACGCGCAAGATGATCGCCATAGCCAAGATCCGATCTTCGGTGCTTCATTACGGCAGAAGGTGGTTTGTGGAAAACGGCTGGATGGAGGTAACGGCGCCCACCATAGTTAAAGGGGCGGTGGAAGGCGGCTCGACGCTGTTCAAGCTAAAGTACTTTGATGAAGAAGCCTACCTTTCGCAGAGCGCGCAGCTGTACCTTGAAGCCATGATATTCTCTTTAGGACCGGTCTGGAGCCTTACCCCGTCGTTTCGGGCCGAAAGGTCAAGGACGGTGCGGCATCTGGCAGAATTTTCCCACCTTGAGGCCGAGGCCCCATGGGTCACGCTTGAGGACATACTGAGCACCGAGGAGCAACTGGTCTCGTACATTATCCAGAACACCATAACGGAGAGAGCTGAGGAATTGGAATTCCTGAAAAGAGATGTCAGCGATCTCAAGAAGGTTCAGCCTCCCTTTGAGAGGATGCCCTATGACAAAGCCATAGACACGCTCCGGTCTAGGGGCTTTCAGGTAGTGCAGGAGGATGGAAGCAGGCGCGATATCCAGTTTGGCGATGACTTGAGCATTGATTCAGAAAGGGAGCTGACCAAGGATGCTGACAAGCCGATATTTGTGGTAGGCTATCCCATAGCAGTCAAACCGTTCTACGTAAAGGAAGACCCCGAAAGGCAGGGCGTTGGATTGACTGCAGACATGTTGGCTCCCCGCGGCTTTGGCGAGATAACCAGCGGAGGTCTGAGGGAAGATGACATGGCATCCATAGTAAACAGGATCAAAAAAGAGGGCTTGAATCCCGATGCTTATGACTGGTACCTGGATCTGCGCAAGTACGGTTCGGTACCGCATGGCGGCTTTGGCCTTGGCATTGAAAGGCTCATTCGGTGGATAACCAACGTCGAGGACATCAAAGACACGGTGCTGTTCCCCCGCACCATGTCGCGCGTCACGCCATGACGCCAATCCTTAAGTATCTTGATGTTACACACTGTACATAGCGGATGCTAAGGGAAGTAAGCCATTGAAAAGTCGTCAAGCTATCGAAACTCGACACAAAGCTCTGCTCTTCACTGCCAGCGTGATTGTAAAGACTTTCCTGATGGTTATGGTTGCAACCCAGGTCTTTTGCGGAAGCGTCGATCCCAGAGTTTTGTTCCTGCAATGCTTTGACAACGTTCCCTATGTTGCGGCAAGTGCGGCAGCCGTGGCTCTGATGGGCGCTGTTTTCGGTCATTATATAGTGCGGATGAAGACATTCAACAAAATATTTGCAAACATGATGAAGGTCGACTTTCTCGTGACTGCCATGTACTTTGGTGTGGCATTTACTGTTCCGTCACTTGTTGCATCCAAGGTAATGATCTGGCTGTTTGGCACATGGGTTCTCGGGATGCTTCTTGCACCCTTCAACAGTGATAGGACCGTGTTGAAAAAGATCACGGAATACGGTTCTCTGGTGGCGCTGGGCGCGCTGTTTTCAGTGCACTTTATACCCCAGTTTCAGGAGTTTGGATCGGCGTCTACAATAGGAATGATCATAAGTAGCATCATGAGCATGTTTGGAGCCGGCAGACAAAAATAGAGTTATTCAGCGGTCTTTTTGCTAGCCCGCTTTCTTGCGGCAGTTGACTTTCTTCTTGTCTTTGGTTTGGCTACTTCAGTAACCTGTTGTTTCTTGGCAAGATGGATCTCTATGTAAGACGCCCGTCTGCTCGAACCTTCGACTACCATTTCTTCGGTTCCTATCGAGATAGACCTTGTTGCAATGTCTGCCACGTCGCGCTTGACTAGCTCGGCAACATTGACTGCCGTCACGATGCTGAGGCTGCCCTTTGCCCTGATCAAAAGCTCGCCGGTAGACGCCAGTCTGAACAGCGCCGGTGCAAGGTAGTCTGTTGCATACTTTTTGCCTACAATGAGAACGTGTGGCGGTACGACGATTTCTGGCTGGTTTATTGTTTGAGGTACTTCTTGGACTATTGCGGTCATCATATCTGCGAGATGTTGAAAAATGCAGTTTAGAGGCCAAGTGTCAACAGATCTTGCCCATTAAGTCCAAAGGTATTAAACTGCAAAATACGTCTGTGTGTTCGTGCCAGAATCCTTCCTTGAGGCTGTAAAGAAGAGGATCCTCCTTTTTGATGGGGCCATGGGAACCGAGATACAGAAGCTGAACCCCAAGCCGGAGGATTTCCCGGATGGAAAGGACGGCTTTAACGATGGCCTCATCCTGTCAAGGCCAGAGTGGATCAAACAAATACACAGAAGCTACCTGCAGGCTGGCGCAGACTGCATCGAGACCAACACCTTTGGCTCAAACAAGTTCAAGCTTGAAGAATACGGCTATGGCGACAAGACCGTCGAAATGAACAGAAAGGCTGCAGAGCTGGCCCGTGAGGTGGCCAGTGAATTCACCGACAAGCCGCGGTATGTAATAGGCTCCATGGGCCCGACTGGGTATCTACCAAGCTCAAACGACCCAGACCTTGGGCAGAAACCACTGGACGAGATCCAAGAAGCATTCATGCTTCAGGCCGAGGGCTTGATTCTTGGAGGGGTGGATGCCCTGCTCATCGAGACCAGCCAGGACATACTTGAGGTCAAGATAGCCATAGAGGCCTGCCACATGGCCATGGAAAAGGCTGGCAGAAAGGTCCCGATAATAGCCAATGTGACACTGGACCAGTACGGCAAGATGCTGCTTGGAACCAACGTGCAGGCAGCCTACACCACCGTAAGCGACATGGGCATCGACGTTTTTGGCCTGAACTGCTCTACAGGCCCGGTAGAGATGACGCCAAGCGTCAGGTGGCTGTCAGAGCAGGACCTCCCCATACTGGTAATGCCCAACGCCGGCATGCCACACAACGAGGGCGGCAGGGCCGTCTACAAGATGGCTCCGGCTGAGATAGCAGACTCGATGGCCGAATTCGTCGCCAGGTACAGAAATGTGCGCCTGATCGGCGGCTGCTGCGGCACAAACCCCCAGCACATTGCAGAGCTGAGAAGGGTGCTTGACAGAGCCAGCTGAATAGCAAATATAGGCGTGCCGGTTACTTTTTTGAGGCTTGAAGATTCCCCGGACCAGCTCGGCCCTCAAGGCAGTGGACCTGAGGCAGGAGCCGCCGCCCCTGATAATAGGAGAACGCCTGAACACTCAGGGTTCCAGAAAGGCCAAGGAGCTGGTGCTGAACAACGACCTAGACGGTCTGATAGACCTGGCAAGGATGCAGGTTGAAGACGGCGCGCACTGCCTGGACGTTTGTGTTGCCACCACCGAGCGCTCAGACGAGCTTGAGTTCATGAAAAAGCTGGTCAAGCGGTTGAGCCTTGAGATAGATGCGCCGCTGGTCATTGACTCAACCGACCCCAAGGTCATCGAAGCTGCAGTCCAGCAGATACCGGGCAGACCCATAATCAATTCCATAAACCTTGAAGGCGACGGTAGCCGCTTTCATGCGCTGGCGCCGCTGATGGCCAAGTACGGCCTGCCGGCCATCGCCATGTGCATCGGCCCAAGGGGGATGGCCAAGACCGCCCAAGAAAAGCTCGAAGTGGCAGAGCTGCTTTACGAGACCGGCAAAAAGTACGGCCTGCAACCCTGGCAGTTCATGTTTGACGTGCTCACCTTCACACTGGCTACCGGCGAGGCTGAATTTGCAGATTCGGCGAAAAACACGCTTGAAGGTATACGCCTTGTCAAGGAGAGGTTTCCCGATTCTTTTACCGTGCTTGGCCTAAGCAATGTCAGCTTTGGCCTTCCGTCAAATGCAAGAAAGATAGTAAACTCGGTCTTCCTGCACCACGCTCTAAAAGTAGGTCTTGATGCAGTCATCATCAATGCCAAAGACATCATCCCGTACCCGGAGATAAGCGATGAGCAGAAAAAACTGGCAGAGGACCTGATACTCAACAAGCACCAAAACGCGCTGGCAGAGCTGATAGCCTATTTTCAGGCAGACAAGGCAGCTACCATATCGGCGACCGGCAAACGAGTAGAGGTCGACTCAAGCTGGCCAGCAGGCCGGCGCTGCCACTTTAGAATAATCAACAGGCTCAAAGACGGCATCGAAGACGATGTCGTGCAGGCCATAGCCGACAGGATAGCAGGTGCCAGACTAGTCCGCATAAACGGCAGGCTTGTCATTGAAGCGCCCAGAGAGGCAGCCCATGAAGCTGCTGTAAGTACTCTTAACGAGGTGCTGCTTCCAGCCATGAAGGAAGTGGGCGACAAGTTTGGCGCCGGCGAACTGATACTGCCGTTTGTCCTCAAATCGGCAGAGTGCATGAAGGCTGCCGTAGCAGAGCTGGAAAAATACCTGATCAAGCAGGAGGGCGTGAGCAAGGGCAAGCTCGTGCTGTGCACCGTTTACGGCGATGTCCATGACATTGGCAAGAACCTGGTAAAGACGATCTTTGTCAACAACGGCTACACGGTGTACGACCTCGGAAAGCAGGTGCCGCTGCAAAAGATCCTAGAAAAGATAGACGAGGTCAAGCCAGACGCCGTGGGCCTTTCAGCCCTGCTGGTCTCAACATCCAAGCAGATGCAGTACTTTGTCGAGCATGCAAGGCAGAACAAGATGGAGATCCCGGTCCTCTGTGGAGGCGCTGCCATCAACAGCAGCTACATCAACAGGATAGCAAAGGACGGTGGTATATACGACTCTGGTGTGTTTTACTGCAAGACAGCCTTTGACGGCCTGAAGGTGATGAACACGCTTGTCTCAAAGGACAGGAAGCATTTCGTTCAGGAATGGCGGCAAAAACTGGAGAGATGGGATGACAGAAAGCAGGCTGTTGCAGACATCGAACTGCCGCCCAGCGGCATCCGGCCGGTCCAGCCACCATGTCCGCCGTCCATGAATGCAAGGATCAGGCTTGGACCCTCTCAGATCGACCTTGCCCAGGTGTGGAAGCATATCAACAAAAAGTCGCTGTTTGTGCTGCAGTGGGGCATCAGGGGCAGGGGCGCTACCGAAAGCGACCCAGACAAGCTATTTGCAGAGTGGACCCGGCGCGTCATAGATGAGGGATTGTTTGCCCCCCAGGCGGTTTACGGCTATTTCAGCTGCCACAACCAGACCCTAGGCAAGGGGGGCAGCGGCAGACTGGCCGTTGACCTGGATGACGGAAGGCAGGTAGTCTTTGAATTTCCGCGATCATCAAAGGAAAAACACCTCTGCCTTGCAGACTATTTCGGGGAAAACGACATAGTAGCTTTCCAGGCCGTCACCGTCGGCTCAAAGGTGACAGAAACCATCGATAGATGGAACAAAGAGGACAGGTACACAGACGCGTACTACCTGCACGGTCTGGCGGTGGAAACCGCGGAGGCCATGGCAGAATGGGTCAATGCGCGTATTCGAACCGAGCTTGGCATAGGCGAAAAGAGGGGTCTGCGCTACAGCTGGGGCTACCCAAGCTGCCCGGATATCATGCAGCACCACATCGTGTGGCAGATTCTTGACCCATCAAAATCGGGGATGACCCTTACCGAGTCAGGCCAGATAGTGCCCGACCAGTCGACTGCAGCCATTGTCGTGCACCACCCAGAAGCAGAATATTTCGTGCTTTAGAACGTAATTCTATCTCACGCGGCCCTTGATAGGATTATATAATATGCTTGAAAAGGTTATTCAATTAAAATTGCGCTTAAGACGGGGCCATATCTTGTTGATTGCGGGAGGCGCCATTTCTGCAATCAGTTTTGCAATACTGGGCTACTATGGTACACAGTTTGTTAATCTGCAGGATGTCTCCAAGTACGCTATAGGCCCAAACGGCACCCAAGAGATCAGACAGTACACTGATGTTGGTCAGGGGGCGTATTTTGTCGCACTCCCCGAATCCGCAGGCCAGACGCCGGTCAAGGTTACAGGTCCGGCTGGCGACACCATCCTTGATAAAAGAATCGAGCCGCCCTTTCAGTTTGAAGTTTTTCCAGCTGCTACTGCAGGTAACTATACTCTTCTGGTTACCAATCCATCCAGCAGTGATCTGGAGATCGTGGCGTTTGTTGGAGACCAGCAGACGGTGGCCAGCAAGAGCCTGAGCCTGTCATCGGCCACGACGATATTTGCGTTCAGCTTTCTGCTCATCGCCGGCATAGTCATCCTGGCCGCCGGAGTCATCATAACAATTTTAGACATGCGCCGCATACAAAAGATGAAGCAATTTGGCGATACCAGCGATCTGGTCTAGGTTGCAGTGACAAGCCCTTGGCAAAGCTTGAGGCAAGAAACATCAGCAAGTATTTCACGGCCGTTCAGGACGGCCAGGCCATTCAGATGTCTGCAATCAAGGACATCAGCCTGTCTATCGACGACGGCCAGTTCGTATGCTTTGTGGGACCTTCTGGCTGCGGCAAGACCACATTCTTGAACATTCTTGCAGGCCTTGATAAGCCCTCCGAGGGCGAGATAATACTCGATGGACGGCAGGTGAGTGAAACGGGCCCCGACAGGATAATGGTTTTTCAGGAAAACGCGCTGTTCCCCTGGCTCAAGGTAATAGACAACGTGGAGTTTGGCCTTATGATCAAGGGCATCGAGAAGAGTAAGAGAAATGAAATTGCCATGCAGTACCTTGACATGATGCAGCTGACCAAGTTTGCTGATGCGTACACCTACCAACTTTCCGGCGGCATGAAGCAGCGTGTTGCTATAGCCAGGGCGCTGGCCATCGACCCGGAGGTCCTTTTGATGGACGAGCCTTTTGCTGCTCTGGACAGCCAGACAAGGGATCTCTTGCTAGTAGAGCTGCAGCTGATCTGGGCGCGCACAAAAAAGACCATAGTCTTCATCACCCACAACGTCACGGAATCCGTCTGCCTTGGCGACAAGGTCGTGGTCTTTACCAGAAGGCCGGGCACCATAAAAAAAGAGATCTCCATTGACCACAGGAGGCCGCGGCTGCCAGAAGACGAGGAGCTGCGTGTGTACCACAGGCAGGTACTTGAAGAGCTGAAAGGCGAGGTAGTGGAAAGGAAAAAGTAAACGTCAGAGCTGGCCCAAAAGATCCAGGCCGGACTTGAAGCTGTTAGGCGAGGTTAGAAGGACTGCGTCGGCCATGCCGGCTGCACTTTTTACAAAATCAACCGGGTTTCTTTCGTACTGGCGCCAGTCAAGTCCAATCATTTCTGCCGATTGCTTGTTTTTGTCTGCAGGCACCATGATGCAGGCGACAACCTTGATACCGTTTGGCTTGGCCAGGTCAACGATCTCGCCGAGGTCTGAAAGCGAGGAGATGGACTGCGTCACAAACGCATGGGGCCGGGCATCCAGCTTGTTCTGTATGGCCGGCGACGATCTGTCCTTTATCCTGGCAGGGAAGGACAGGTTGAGCTTTATCCGGCCGTCGTAGCCTTCATCCTTGAGCATCCTGATGGCAACGCTTGGCTTTAACCCTGAATCACGGCCGTCGGCCGGCGTGTCCCCCATCAGGATGAGGAGGCTGTCAACATCCAGCATGATGGCATCAATCGCCGCCTGGCATAGCGAGGTGTAGTTTCTGTCGGCCGTCCGCAGGCTGCAGCTGAACTTGATGTCGTTGCTGAACTTCTTTAGAAACCCTGCCATGGTTATGCTTGAGACCCTTGGAATTCCAAGCACAGAGTCTGTCAGATGTATGCCGGCTACAAGACCTTTGAGCCGGGATGCCCGCTGCGCGACAGACTGCATGTCTGCATCAAGCCGGGCCCTGTCAAATGTGCCCTGCCCGGTTATCTTTGGCGGGTTCAGCTCGTAGGTTATCTTCATCGTTTGCCAGCATTTGGGCATGATCCGGCCTTATTAAATGCAATCCAGCAAAACAGAATTAAGTCGATATGCCACCGGTATTGCTGTGCGCAAGGACGAGCTGATAAATTCCCTTGGACAGGCGCTGGTAAGAAAACCCTATGCTGTAGATGATGCGGCAAAAGCCGTCCCCGCCGCGGTGCTCCTGATAATCCACTACCATCAGGACAAGCCCCACGTATTTCTGACAAAGAGAAGCTCAAACGTCAAGCTGCACAAGGGTGAGATCTCTTTTCCTGGCGGCCGATACGCCAAAAACGATGGGTCGTTGCTCCACACGGCCTTGCGCGAAACCAAAGAAGAGATAGGCATCGCCTTCAAGCCGTCGGACGTGATGGGAAGTCTGCAGGCGGTCAGGACCATGACATCGAATCACTTTATCGTGCCGTTTGTCACGGTTCAGGACAGCCTGCCAGAGTGCAGCATATCCGCAGACGAGGTTGAGGAGGTAATAGACGTCCCTCTTATCGAGACGCTTTTGAGTATGGAGGAAGATAAAGAGCACTACCATCTTGCTAGGAACGTGTACAAATTCTCCTATAACGGGTATGTGATATGGGGTGCAACATCCAGGATCCTAAAGCAGTTACATGAATTACTCATCAGACCGTCGTGATCATTTCATTGCTTGCCGCTCACATGGATAACAGGTCATCATCTGAGCGTTTATTATAAGTCGCAGCAGGTTATACATTCTTACCGGATTCGCAGAAACTCTGGGCTCGAATTGCTGTCGGCAGATTCCTTTGTAACAAACAGATTCTTTTGACCTTGTACAGGTAACTTTGCACATCATCGAGGTCAATAGTTCTGCGGATCTTTGTTTCAAAAATGCAACGGCCATTAGGTTCCGCTGTAAACAAAAAACTCGTCTGTAAACAGCAATAGAGCTATCCAAAAACCGATTAGTACGATAGCGGGCCCGGTGGTTTTCGACACCAAATAGTCCTGGGCCCACCCGCCTTAAAAGTCAAAAAGGCGGCATATTGTGTGGGTCAGGCAGGGAACGGCGGCGCGGACAGCAAGGCAGGTAGGAAAAGGAAGTCAAGGGGCAAGTACAGGAAGCTCCTCCATCATGAGGACGTGAAGAGATGGTACGACAACCTGTGCAGGGGCTCAAAGGTGACTGCAGACGTGTACCTGCGCCGGCTCGGCCTCATAAGCGAGACCACTGGCACAACGCTGCAGCAGATTGTGAAAAGGGCGGCGGAAGACGAGAGAT
>JAJUFP010000009.1 GCA_029263715.1 Nitrososphaera sp.
CCGACGGGCCCGCTCTCACCCTGGATTCGGAAACCGGTATGAAACTCACGATACTTGAAAAGAATCCAAGCGACAAAGCTATTCCTTCAGAAAAGAATGTAATTGAAAACCTTTCACCTAATGATAGCATGCTCCTTATATTTCAGTGTAAATATTGTAACTCGTTGGTTGCTGAATATTGCATTCCACGATTTTTCTATTGAACAGAAATGTTTGAACCTAAAACCCGAGGAAAAGATAGGACGAGGCAAAAAGGGTACCGGCGAACTTTAGGTGACATCACGGCTCATTTCCCAATTGCTATAATTATTTTGGCTTACTTTCTCTCAAGCATTCTCCTTAATGCTCTCTACACCATGCCCCGTGCATACGCTCAAGAATCAGGAGGTGTTGCAGATAGTTTCGGTGAATATAAAAACACGTGCTACGATGTGACGGTTAATTATCCTAAAAATTGGGTTTTGCAATCAGGAGATGATTGTTCAGAAATCACAACTTTCGCCATTTTTGATGAAGCCTTTGAAACAAAAAGAGGAATGTTCGAAATTAAAGTGGTTCCTAGGCCTTACCCCGAAGTAATTGAAGACTTTGACGTATTGCTGTTGTATTCAAATGATAGGATAAGTGAGGTAATTTATGAAGAAGATTTAACTTTTGAGATGCAGTCGACGCAGCTTCAGGAATGGCTTGACGAGCTTGAGGAGGATTCAACTTTGCAGGAGAGAGGGGATTTTGTGGATCCTCTTGTGAACGCAATTTCACTTAAAGAAAGTTCTATGAGTATTTACTATTTTGAAAATGTTGATTTGGATAAGCGGACCCTTGATGTAGTAATGGAGAGCTTTGTTCTAGAAAACGATTATCTGTATATATTCAAACATTCTGAATTAACGGTCTCTTTTCAAGACATCAAGACTTTGTATGAACGATTTCTTGACTTTTCAAAAGGGTTCTTCTTAAATAATATAGAAATAAGCACCTTCGAATCTGATGTGCCCGAAAAGATCGACTACAATGCAATAAATATGAAACTAGGCAATACGCCATCTGATATTGCCATTGATAACACTGGTGAGAAGATACTCTATATTGCAAACGAAATTTCTAATTCCGTTTCAGTGGTTGATTTACAAACACATAAAGTGTTAGAAGAAATAGAAGTTGGAGAACGCCCCACAGGAATTGCTTTTGATACTTACACCAACCGCATCTACGTTACTAATTCAGGATCTGACTCAGTTTCAATAATAGATGGCGTTACAAGAAAAGTGATCAACGATATTGATCTCAATTCAGGAGATGTGCCAGTAGATCTAGTTATTGATCAATTAAATTCGTTGGTATTCGTTATCAATGAGGGCTCCGAGTCGGTTGCAGTAATTAAAGACACGAAAGTGCTGAGATGGGTAAAGGTGGGTGCCTGGCCGACCCAAATTGCGATCAATCCACATGTACACAAAGTCTATGTAACTAACAACGATGACGGCTCGGTCTCCATTATTCGGTATAATCCGATATACGAGCCAGATCTTTATTCTAATTCTGATGCTTTAATAGGCGAGATAAAGACCGTAAAGACCGGACCGGATCCAGTTGGCATAGCAATTGATCCTTTTAACAATTATGTCTATGTAGCTAATTCTAATTATTCTGATGAGGAATCAAAGGAAGGTTCTATCTCCATTATAGATGGGGTAGGAGACTATGAACTAGATGAAAAATTAGTAGAAAAGCCTATGTTGATCGCTTTTAATAAGAATACGGAAAGAATCTACTTTTCAACATTTTACGACAATATTTACGAGTACGATGTTGGTTACGGGAACGACGTGCCGACTCTAAGTAGTATCACACAAATCAAGAATGAGGCTGGATTTTCTGTTCGGGATATGGTCCTGGATCCCTCGGAAAATCGGATCTACATTATTAATGATGGATATCCATATTCTGGCCTTTATGAAATAATTGCAGAGGGCACTTCAATGGAGTATCTGGTGAACGTGCATTATCAAGTCAAGATAGGTAATAACGATGTTCCCGCAGACTTGAAGGACATAATCTTGAAGTGTAATGGGGAAAAAATGAATTGGCTCAACAACAACATAAATTCTGGAAGCTACATGAAATACAAATACGGAACGCCCATATCCTGCGAAGTCGAGGACTCTTTCATATTTAGCGGCGGAAAGATTTTGATGTTTGACTCATTCAAGAATGAGAAAGGAGTTACGATATCTGCGGTTGAAGCGACCCAGAACCTTGAAGTCACTGCAAACTTTCAATCTTTACCCGCAGATATTCTCTCGATTGCTGGAACTGCGATCGCCTCGCTTGCAGGCATTTACAAGTATGTACCTGTTTTCAGGAAGAAAATGCAAGGAATTGGAAAACGAATTCCGGGTGCTAAAAGTGCAGCGAACAAAATAATGGGTAGAAAACAGAAGGATGCGTCTTCATAGTTGACACGTAGAACAGGAACCAAAAGACATTCCTGCCTCGTGCTATGGTAGACTGCTTATATCTTGGTGGACGCTTTGACTGAAAGATTTCCTGAAAATCTAATAGACCTGTAGAACAGTCCCGGAGCAAGCCTTTTCTATTTCAAATCTTTACAAACTATGATGGACAGCCCCAGCCGAACAATATTCTACGAAGTAACGGGGACTGATATCAACGAGATAAAATCCACCACCACTTTGCGTACCTGGGATGTAGTGGTGGCCGGAAATCTTACAGCAACCACGCCGCTTCGGACCTCGGATCTTTTTTTCTATGACGCCGGAAAAGGGGTAATAAGGATCTGCAAGATAGACGGCCAGAAGAATATCTATCTGTTAAAGCAGCACAACGTTACCAAGCGATGGGACATCGTTGTTCCCGGAACCTTCCGGGCTGGAGGACAAAAGGAGGAGCTTTTGCTGTACGACAAGAACAACGGCGAGGCCAAGTTCGTGGAAATCAGCGCGCAGGGGGACCTTGTTACTTTTGAAAATTACGACTGGAGCGATGAATGGGAC
This sequence comes from Nitrososphaera sp., assembly GCA_029263715.1. GTDB lineage: Archaea > Thermoproteota > Nitrososphaeria > Nitrososphaerales > Nitrososphaeraceae > Nitrososphaera. The sequence goes on from JAJUFP010000009.1 coordinate 3,018, forward strand.
ATCATCGTGTCCGGCCAGTTTAGCGGGCTGACATACGACGATCTCTTGTTTTATGACAAGGATACCGGTCATCTTAAAATCTATGAGACTGAACTGGGCAAACTGACCAAGAAAAGGGTTGATACAACTGTAGAAAAGGGATGGGATAGCATAGTAACTGGATTTTTCATGACCAGCACGTACACTGACAACATCTTTTTTTACGACAAAGAAGGGAGAGGAAAGCTATTCAAGTACCTGTCCGGCGAACTGCAGCTGATAAAAGAATACTCCGGTCTTCCCGGGAACTGCGACATCGTAATTCCTGGAAGATTCAAAAGTACTGCCAATCCTGCAAATATTTTGTTTTACAACAGGGACGACGGGCTTGCAAGGCTGTTTGAATTCAAGTATCCAACCAATAACCTGGAGAAATTCAAGGAGCACTCCTTTCCAAAATACCTGCATGCCCTGACTCCGGGAAATTTTGCTGGAAATTACTTGTCGTATACCGACTTGATGGCCTATGGCGTGCACAACAAGGCCGTCTATCTTAACTGGGGCGGATACATAGACACCAACTTTAATTTCTCTGAATTCTTTGAAAAAGAGCACACCATAATTATCTGGTTCATGCCGCAATTCCTGCATGCTGATTACCAGCCTATCGTTGCTGAAAACGGAGCCGGTAGATACTTTATCGGAATCGGAAATTACCAAACCGGAAACCTCATACATAACAAAGACCATGGCAAACAATACAACAAAGCCGGCGATCCAGTCCTGTTTCTTGAAATAGGCAACCAGAGCAAGACCTATCTGGCAAAAGGCCTGAAAGAAGGTTCATGGCACCAGTTAGCTGTAGTCAAAAGAAATGACGCCTTCAAACTTTATCTGGACGGCCAGTATCAGCAGCCAGTCATCATTGAAACAGAGCAAGGGATAGACCCCTACGACCCGGGTGTTATTGTAGACAAGGCAAAAGTCGCCTTGCCGGACCAGGATATCACCATATCCTCCATTACTTCTGACAAGCCTTCAGGGACGCTCAGGTTTGGCAGACGAACCACGGGCTTTGAAACCACATTGCAGGCCTACGGATTGATCGATGAAGTTGCTATCTCCAATAGAGCATTAAATGAAAGCGAATTGCAGGCTATTTACAACGACAAGAGGCTGGAAGGCAACGAAGGCTGGCTGATGGCATACTGGTCTTTTGATTTTCCAGTCCCAATAAACGAGGGTAAATTCCGGGTCTGGAAATTAAGCATGCGTGGTGCTACTGCGTCTGCCGGTGGAAGTCCGATCCCCATATGGACCTCGGTCTCTTCAGGAAAGAGCTCCAACAACGATTCAAGGCTCTTTAACGATCCTGATATCATCATGAAGAGCCACGTTATTGTAGAGCTGCCATTCAAGACCAACGAGCCGTGGCGGGTTCAACAGGGTATGAATGTAGACCTGGGAAGTCATCTGGGCAGTTCAGCGTTCTGCTACGACCTGGTTCTGGCCGGCGAAAACGACGGAGATTACCCTGATGGGACACCGTACGCCCCGGTCTACGCTCCAAAAAACGGCAAGGTAATAGAATACAGAAAGGATCACGAAAGCCAACTTCGGGAGGCCAACAAAGTCACGCTCAAGATCAATGAGAACAGTGTCCTGTCATTCCTTCACCTTGCAAAGAACTCGCTGGCCAGCACAATTACCGGTGGAACAGTTGTTGACGAAGACCCGAATAAAGAAGGCGATGAATACTATGTCTTTGCAGACCCGGACGCTCCATTGATGAATGCCGGGGATTTTGTTGGAAAGGTGGGCCCAAGTGCAGCACACCTGCATTTTGGGGCACGCGCTACCATAGATCCTTATGCAGCTGCTCAGTCTGCCACGGTGCCTCTGGCATTTTCAAACTACAAGATACTCGTGGGCGCTGGAAAATGGAAGCACGTTGTAGCCGGCTTTCTCAAGAAAAATGACATAATAATAAAAGGATGACGGATTCTGTTATCCTGCAAAAGCTGCTTCCAGTCCCGACGGGCTCACCAAAATGTCAAAAAAGATAGACGTAACGTTCATGATAATCAATACGCCATCGGTTTTATACAAAAGTCATCAGAAGGCTAACTTACCTCGAGCTTTTGCCCAAGCAAAACATCAGAATATGCAAATTCATTTCTCATGATTGCATCAGCGTATTTCGGAAATGTACTCTTGTCGATACAAGAACCATGCATTGGAAAGACCATACGCGGCTCCATTTTTACTAGTCGTCGGGTAGTCTGTCTAACAGGACCTTCGCTTGCAAAAATTCCGGCTGCTTTATAAAGAGCGATCATGCTCTCCGATAGATCATCTGAGACTGTGGGTTTGTTATCGCCCGGTTGAATGAACAGGTCAGACGTAAACAACGATTTTGTGGTATCCTCAAAAATCATCATACTGTCCCAGTGGTGGACATGCGGCGTCATTATGAATCTCAGCGTTCTTCTTCCTGTTTTGATGGTCTCATTATCCCAGAAGGAAATATGATTTACAGGTACATTATTCCATCCAACCAAGTTCAGTTTGGAGCTAAGATCGCTGCATAACAGCTTCACGCCGGGAGTCTTCAGAAACTCCATTCCACCCCATTCATCACTTTCAAAATGCAGGAATGCCACATACGATAATTTGTCTAGTGAAATTATTTCCCGAACTTTTTCTTCGACTCTTTCGTACAACCCTATGGGCCCGGTATGGATCAGAGTGGGTTTCTCATCATTGATCAAAAACTGGTTAAAGGTAATTCCAAATTCCTTAACAAATCCGGATATCCTGTAAATTCCATCAGTGATCTCGGACACACTGACAGGGGAATCTTTTGCAACGTGATAGTCTCTGCTAACTTCAGGCATAAAGAAAGTAAATTGAAGCGAGCCTTATAAGCAGCATGTCCGAGCGGTTTAGGTATTTCCTGCCGGGTCATCACCAGCGTCTAACTATTGCATAGCCGCTGGCTATTTCAAGGCCTGCACTGTCGTATGCGACCCAGTCAAAACTCTGGATTGGCGGCCCCTTTTGATAAAGCCTGATGGCCGAGTTTTCTCCCGGCTCAATTGGGTTGCTTAACGTGTAAAAGACAACCCGGTTACCGTTGTCAATCTCTCCTCTCCAGCTCTTTGGCAGTTTAAACAGATCGATGTCTGCATCAGCAAAGACCGCCAACTCCCAGATGGCGGTTGTGGAATAGTTTGCATTTGAAATGGTTATTACAGTCATGGTAAAATTGCCGGCTAGCCGGTTCTTTGCGCCGACTGTTACATCTGCAAATCCAGAAATCGGCTCTCTTAGAAAGAAGCTCTTGGGGCCGTCCCTCTGGTCCTTGTACTCGACATACACGTTGAATATCCCAGATTCCTTCAGCGATGAAAGGGGCACATAACGCAGAAAATCACACCCCTGCAGTACTGTCTCTCGCTGGTATGCAATCTCGTTGTTCTGGTTGTAGATAAAGATAGTCACACTGCCAAGCTCTTCAGAGCATCCATGCACAGCACCGCCAAGTATCAACGCTTCGTTTCTTTCATACCCGGAAAAATTGTAATCAAGTATCCCCCAATCTATGAATTGCTCAACGACGCCATCATTCTGGCCCTCTGCCCTGATGACGGAATGAAGGGGTATCAGCAGGCCCAAGAGCAAAAGGACACCGGCAATCCAAGCAGAACTCGACATCTGCAGTATTTTACAAAATCTTATAGATAAACTTCCGGTCTTGCGTTGAAAAGATTTAAGACATTTGCAAGCCAACTAGGTTGCAGCCAGAACAAAGGGTGAATGATGGTGGACACCTTTGAATGCATAGCAACCAAACTTGATGTAAGGGATTTTGCACAGAAAGAGGTTCCTTCCGAGATAAAGTCGAGGATTCTGGAATCTGCCCGGCTGACAGGCACGGGGCTAAACACCCAGCACTGGCGGTTTGTCTTGGTGCAGAACAAAGACAACCTCAAAAAACTGGCTGAAGACAGTACAAGCGGCGGCTGGGTTTCAGGCGCAAACTTTGCAGTAATCGTGCTTACCAACCCAAAATACCGGTTCCATTTGATCGATGCTGGAAGGGTGGTACAGGATATGCAGCTGGCCGCATGGAATCATGGCGTGGTTTCATGCGTATTTACAGGCATCAAAGAAGAAAAACTTCGGAATGACTTTGGCATACCTGACGAGCTTAGCCCCTCCATAATCGTGGGTTTTGGATACCCTGCCAGAACCATCAAAGGCAGGAAGAATCGCCTTCAGCTTGACGAACTTGTCTTTTACGAAAAATATGACTCCTCAAGAACAGCATGATGGTTCAGAGGGCCGTTGCAAGGTATGCTTAACGCAGATGTGGCTCTTTTTGGTCCCAGAGTACAGCGGGCCTACCAATTATGAAGGCAGGAAGATTGACAGAGATTCTGGAGACCGATGACAGAAATCAACTCTTTTAAAATTTTACGTGCTTTATATTGTACACTCGAGTTGGTTGTTGTTCATGTTTGCCGCTGTACACAATCTAGCAAGATTCTGGCAAAGGTACGAGAACCTGAACCTGAAGGTAGCGTTCTTTCTGGTATCTTTGCAGCTGATACACCTCTACTGGCTTACTGCAGATGTTGTCGTCAAGCGGATAACCGGAGAGAGCGCCTTTGTCCTGTCACAGAGCGGACCCGTTTTACTACTTTTTGTAGTGATCGACTACATCGAGATTCCTGCCCTGATAACAGGCCTGGCATACTATTCTCTGAGCATATACAATCATCGAAAAGGATCTGCAAAGAACGCCCTGTTTCTTGCAATGCTTGCTGTGCAGGTCTTTCACATATTCTGGCTCACTGATGAGGTGGTGTACGATGTGTTTAGCGGATCTAGCGCGATTGAAATTCCATACTATGCTGCATGGATAGCGATTCTTATCGACTATCTGGAGTTGCCAGTCATTGCAGACCTCTTTTACAGGACGTTTATCAAGCGTGAACGAGAAAATCAAGGAAAACTAGGTGAGTGGAAGTCAAGTCTCTACAAAACGCGTTATTAGCAGACCTGCTGAATGGAATACTAAGGGGGTCAATTATTGAGCTGAGATGTACCAAATTGATTGCTTTCATTGTGGGGCTTTGCAAGCCCAGTTGATGTCCTTAATATCTATACAAGAGAATGGGTATCAAGATAATACTTGAACAAGAAGTCCAAACATTATGATAAAGTAATTGGCACTTGTATTCTAGACTATGGGTGCAGAGAGCGGGAAAAGCAAGTCCAGAAATACGGCGATAGTGGTGGCTATAGTCACAGGCGTATCCATAGCAATTGCTGCAGGAGTCATTATTAATGCCACTTTTCCTAGAAACACCTTTTCGATCGATGTGATAAATCCGCCCCTGTCTGCCGACATAATTATCCCTGCAGGTGCTAGCGATCCATATGGAAACGCCACCTTCACTCCTAAGGAAGTTACCGTTGTCCTTGGACTCAACAATACCGTTGTTTGGGTCAACCAGAATAACAATCCGGAAACCATCGTAGGCAGGGGAAACTTACCCGGCGACTTTGGCAGGGTGCGAAACTTGATTCAGCCTGGAGAAAGCTGGGCGTACACCTTCACGGAAGAAGGTACATACAACTACTTTAGCGATATCCATCCGTGGCTTCAGGGAACGGTTGTAGTAAAAAGTGTTCAAGATCAGGATGTCTTGATTTATAGAGAAAGATTGGCGATGACGATAGCGCTATCACAGCCAGAGGTAGAGAAAGAGCTTTACAACGTACTTACTTATGATATCGACTATGAATGGCGCGATAATAATGTAGATCACGTAACATTAACAACTTACGGCTCCCTAATTGTAGAGCCTCTCTACGGCGATTATGATGATAGCTTTGATAGGCAATACCAATCTGACACTGTCAGAATCGATGTAAGCGAGCTAAACAATGCCACAGGCTACAAGGAAACTTTTCGTGAAAACAAAGTAATTCAAGTCGACATCGACAGGAGGACTAACGAGATAATATCAATCCGCGCGCAGCCAGTACCTGACAAGATTGTGACTACCGGCTTTACTGAGGGACAAAAGAAAGCGCTGTCTATAGCTTTGTCTGACAATGACGTGAGAAATATCGTTAGCAACAACCAGTTCTTCCTGGCATCTATACGCGAGACCGGAGTAGGATTCGCAGAAGGTTGTGGAGAAAATGAATGTTCACTGGTGGGTCTTGCCTTGGCTTCTTCAGAGCGTCTTGGAATACACACGGCCGTTATACTCAATACAAGAACAGGAGAAGTAATTGATTTGCGCTGAATTTATGGCAACATCTGGTACCCTGGAATCTATTTTTATAGTACCTCTCTTACAAAACGATGATGGATTTCTTTGCTATTGTTCAGACAACGTTTCGGCCTAGTCAAGAATTGGGGGGCGTTTTATGACAAGGGGAATCACGCTTTCGATTGGCCTTAACGCGGTAGACCCAAAAAAATACGACGGCTGGTCCGGCGAGCTGAACGCCTGCGAAGCAGATGCGCAGGATATATCAGAGATAGCCAAATCCCAGAACTTTGAACAGGTGATCACGCTCTTGACAAAGAATGCCACTAGAAGACAGGTAATGAGCAGTATCCGCAAGGCTGCAAAGACCTTGAAGTCCGGCGACATCTTTGTGCTCTATTATTCAGGCCACGGCGGGCAGCTCCCAGACATCAACAACGATGAAGAACTAGACGAGGAAGATGAAACCTGGTGCCTGTACGATGGCGAGTTTGTGGATGACGAACTGTACTCGCTGCTAAAGCAGTTTGCGCAGGGTGTCCGGGTTCTGGTCATGTCCGACAGCTGCCACAGCGGCACCGTAACCAAGCAGTTATACTATGGTGACAGAGTCGAGATCCGCAGCACCAACATCGATAGCCGTAAAACAAGATACAAGTTCATGCCATCTGATGTGGCACGCCGCGCCTACCGGGCAAACAAAGAGTTCTACGACGGCATACTTGGGGACAAAAGCCTAAGGGAATCCCGGAACAAGGTCAAGGCCTCCGTCCTCCTGATATCCGGCTGCCAGGACAACCAGCTTTCGTCTGACGGCACGTTTAACAGCAAGTTTACCGCCGAGCTCTTGGGCGTGTGGAACCACAGCAGGTTTAGAGGCGACTACAAAAAGTTCCACAAAAGGATCGTCCGGCGCATGCCGCCAGACCAGACACCCAACTACTACCTGGTGGGGGAGAAAAACCCGGCCTTTGAAGCGCAAAAGCCGTTCTCCGTCTGACTGATAGCCATTCCAACCCGAGGAAGGGTAAAGCACCAGCAGGTCAGGTACAAACGGGTGGTGCGCTAACTCAAAGCATGCCTGCTGATTTGGTCCGTTAACAAAGCTGCCGCCTGGTTTTTGTCAAGATATATAGGCAAGTCCAACAATGATGTCCCTGGCTGAAGGTCTTTGTCCCTGAATTTTGCAGACATGGTCAACATAATGCTTAGGCAAAAACCCGATCTGACGGCAGAGATTATCCGGGACATGATTGATGAAAAAAAGCGCAAGGTTGGTGCCGGCTACCTTACAGATCAGGGGGCGCTCTTCCTAGTTGCTGCTGACCTGGGGATCTCGTTTGACAGCATACCAAAAACACAGTCTGGCCTAAAAGACATCTACATCGGTGCCAAGGACGTGACCGTCGTCGGGCGGATCATGAACATCTATCCTGTTTACAAATTTACAAGAAAGGAGACCAACGAGCAGTCCACCACACGGACGCTGGTAGTCTTTGACCGGGGCTCCAGGGTAAAGGTCAAGCTCTGGGACAAGCAGGTAAACCTCCCAGATGAGATGGGCCTGCAGGCCGGCGACCTGATAAAGATAGTCAAGGGGTACGTGCGGGCCGGCCTTGACGGCAAGCCTGTTATAAACCTGGGCAGTTACAGCTCCATTGAACTGGCGCAGGACGACCCCTCCATACCAACTATAGACTCGCTGACTGCCAACGTCGACGGCATCAGCGAAACGCAGGATTCTGCCGTAATTTCCGGGTACGTTAACTCAAATCCGCGGATAACCGACTTTGTCAACCAGCGCGGTGAACCAAGCAAGTCGCTGCAGCTGCAGATCTCAAATGAATCCAACACCCGGACCCTGCGCGCCGTCATCTGGAACATAGATGAATCCCGCGTCCCCAAGGTCTTCAAGACCGGCACCAAGGTGCGACTGGTAGGCGTGCGGGTAAAACAGGGCAATCCGCAGTTTGGCAGCGGCGATTTTGAGATCCACGGCGACGAGGGCACAGCGCTGGAGTTCTCCGGCTCCCAAGAAGACGTGGACGTGATGCCATTGAGGATAATCTCTGTTGGTGAGGAGACTGGGCGGGGAAGCTTTGTCTGCCTTGCCGCAGACCGGGCAGGACGGGCCCTGACCATGACTGTGGACAACTCACTTGCAACTGCAAGCCAGCTGGCACCGGGGACGATGGTAGAGTGCGTCCCAAGCAGAATCTTTGGCAATTCTGTCACCCTGTCCAAGGAGGACTCGTACATCCGCGTCACTGACGATGACTCGTCATTTCCAAACCTGTCCAAGTTTGAGACCAAGATAAAGGATATTGCAGCCAATTCCGAGCCTGTCGTTGTGGAAGCAATAGTGTTGCAGGCGCCGGACACTGCCGATGTGAGCACGAAAACCGGCGAGGTTGTTCCGGTAACGTCCACGCTGCTTGGAGACGATACCGGCGAGATCCGCCTTGTAGGATGGCGCGCCCAGAGCTCGTCAGTCAACAAACTAACAGTAGGTGACAGGATAAGGCTCATCGGCGCAACTGCCGGCCCGGGAAGGGAAGGCAAGCCGGAACTAACGATGCGGCCCTACTCTTCCATACTGCATCTTGGCTAGTCGTTCCAGAACCCGCGGGTTATCACATACTGCTTTTCTGCCTCGTAGATGCTCCTGTACATCTGCTCGTCGTCGATGTAGTTTCGCAGTATTCTGGCGCCGGTGTCCGCACCCACGCCGTGGCCGGCCAGCACCACCAGCGCCTTCTTGCCGAAGTTGTTGACCAGCGAAGCCACCTTCCACGCGCGTTCAAAACGGTGATCCTCTTCCTCAGACAGCTTGGATCCTGCAAGCCTCCTCTGAATTATCCTGGACAGGTCGTTGTCAGACCAGAAAGTTGCCGTAACAAGCCGTGACCTGCAGGTGGGGCATACAATGCCTTCTGGAGCCTCCCTTGTTTCCATTACCCGCTCCCATTTGCCGCATCGGATGCATACCAGCCGGTGCTTTGTCTTTTCAAGCCGCTCCTTTACCAGCTCTATGACTCCCTTCTCGATGCTCTGGGGAGCTGCGGCCGACTTGGCAGAGTGCTCCATTATCGGTCTTGCGAGATCAGAAAACTGCGTTACTTCGATCCAGTGGATCTTGATTCTGCCCTGCTTGATGTCCTCAAGAACCCTGCGCGCCTGCTCAATGTCATGCTTGTCATGGACAAGCTCCCTGATGGATTCGAAGCTCACCGGAGTCTTTGCATACCTGTCGTAGATCATCCTTGCAACCTTTTTGTCGTACAACGCTTCGCGGCTGAGCATCCCAAACCTTTTGGCCACCATCCAGACCTTCCAGTTCATCTGGTGCGTGCCGGCAAGCGAGGCAATGATGACGGGCTCAAGGTCGTACACGTCGGCAAGGGTGGCCTCTATGCGGCCCCGGGTCAGCCGCGCACTTGAGGTAAGCATTATCCTGTAAGCGTCTGACCTTGACTCCACGACGTAGCCAAGCTGGGACGAAAGTATGGTTGAAAGCAGCGACGCCAGCGTGTTGTTGATCTTTGAGCCAAATGCAGAATGAACCACCGCGGTGTTTCGTGCACCCAGACTTTCCACGACAATGTTCTCTGAATCCGGGATTATTTTTAGTGCAGACAGCGTGTCGTCCATTATGGGCGTTGAGAGCTTGACCTGCTTTTTTGCCGCCTGGTTTCTGATCCTGCCAACTTCCTCTGCGGTCTTGAAATCCACCGGTATCATCTCGCCAACCCAGTAGGGGATGTTTATGGCAGCCCCGCGCAGGGGCTCTACGTTGACGGTCATCCTTCCCTCGTCTACTGACAGGATGCGCCACTGCGAGCCCTTGAGGACAAAGACGTTTCCCCTATCTCCGTAGTCGCCGACAAACTGCTGGTCCAAAGTCCCGATCCTGCGCTTGCTTATGGTATCGACAACCTCGAATTTGAGCACATGCGGTATCATGGACAGGTTTTCAAAATAGTACTTGTACGCCTTTATCCTGCGCACGTAGGATCTCTTTTCCCTGTCGTACTTGATGATGTTGTGACCTGCCAGTATCTCAAGGCAGTTTTCCACATCGGGTATCCCAATGTTTCTGTACGGGTATGCCCTGCTGACAAGGTCGAACGCCGCATCGACGCTGATGGGATCTCTAGTCTGCATCGCAAGACCCACCAGCTGATGGGCCATGGCATCCAGCGCACCTTCGTGCATGTTCTGTTCCTCTATGGAGCCTCTCTTCATCCTGTTTATGATGGCAAAGGCCTCTATCTCGTCGTCCGGGTTGTTTACTACAAGCAGCCCTTTGGCAAAGGTTCTCTGCTTGTGCCTGCTTCTGCCTATGCGCTGCATCAGCTTGGAAACCTGCCTTGGAGAGCCGTAGTGTACCACCAGATCTACAGAACCGATGTCAAGACCCAGCTCCAATGAACTGGTGCATACGACTATGCCGGCCTCGCCGGCCCTCAAGGTGTGCTCCGTCTCCTCGCGCATCTCCTTTGACAGCGAGCCGTGATGAATGTCAACTTTGATCTCCGACTGGTTCTTCATTATGGTGCCAAGGTATTCGGCCTCGTCTCTGGTGTTGGTGAAAAGCAGGACGGATCCTTCAACCTTGTTGTCCTTGACATACTCGATGATGAAGTGCGCGACGTTGTTAAGCGAGCCCTTGACGTACCTGACGTCTATATCGTAGCCTCTTGACGAGCCGTCCGTCAGCACGGCATACCGGCGGTCCGTGCCAGAAACAAACCTGGCAGCCTCCTTCAGGTTGCCAACAGTAGCGGAAAGACCTATCCTTGTTACGTGCTTTTCTGATGCCGCCTGCAGCCGCTCAAGGCTTATTGACAGGTGCGCGCCGCGTTCGCTTGGAACCAGCTCGTGCACCTCGTCGATGATCACAAACTCAAGACCCTTCAATGCGGCAAGGATCTTTTCGCTGGTAAGCACAACTGCCAATGATTCTGGCGTTGTTATCAGGATGTCCGGTGGGTCCTCGACTATCTTCTTTCTGGCCTTTATGGCCGTGTCACCGTGGCGTATCTCGACGCGCAGCCCGTCGGACTGGGCGTAGTGAATAACCCTTCTCAGGACATCGTTGTTAAGCGCCCTTAATGGGGTAATGTACATGGCCCTTATGCTGCCCTGCAGGGCAGGGTTTTGGGCAAGCATGGTAAACACGGGCATCACCGCAGCTTCTGTCTTGCCAGAGCCAGTTGGGGCAACCAAAAGACAGTTGATCCGCCTTGAAATCACCGGCAGGGCCTTTTTCTGTATTGTTGTAAGCTGCTGGAATCCTTCCCTGGCGAATTTCTCGGATACTAGTCTTTCTAGCAGCTCACTTTCTGTCCTTGTCTGCAGCTCCATGCTGCTGATGCTGCCTGAACTTTGAATCAGATCTTTCATAAACCATTACTGCAAACAGGCCGACCACAAACAATCCTACAGCGACGATGACATAGGAATCAAAGTTTGCAATCGCTTCGCCTACCATCCGTAATTGATCTCCTGTTGGACAATAAAAGCATTCGTATGCGCATTCTGGGAATTGTTAGATAAAATTGATATTCTCAGAAATGAGAATTGCATCTTGTTTTAAATTCGGCAGAAAAAGTGACTTCTCTATGAATCTCTCTGCCAAGATTAGTGCAGTTGCGATTGCTACAATAATAGCTTTTGCACCATTGGTCTTAAATGTAAACACTCCGGCATTTGCACAAGAAGAGTCTGATTTTATTACAAATGCGGAGTTCATCAAAGGCCATCTGGAACAGGCAGTCGCAAACAAAGAATCTGGAAATATAGAACTAGCCATTGCTCACGCAGGTCACCCAATTGAAGAAGTATTTACACTAATGGAAGAGCCGCTGTCTGATGCAAACCCTCAACTTGCGGCAGACTTGAAGGCAAAACTCACAGCCCTTCCAAACGCAGCCAATTCAGATACTAGCTTGGCATTTGAACAAAAAGTGACTGAAATAGTCGACCTGATTGACGAGGCGGTTGAGGCCGTTGCCGGTGAAGATATAGAGGTTGCTACTGTGGTGGTCGTGATCTCAAACCTCCTAGAGACTGCAGAGCATGAATACGAGGAAGGAGTTGAGAACGGGCAGATCAAGGAGATGATCGAATACCAGGACGCAAGCGCCTTCATAAGCCGGGCAAATGCACTGTTTGAAACCGTCAAGGCCGATATAGACGAGCACGAGGCCGAAGAAATAGAAGGGTTTCTTGAACAGCTTGTCAACAGTGTCAATGCAAAGGCTGATCCCAGCGATATCGAGACCCTTGTATCCGGCATAATGCATGAGTTTGAAGAGGCGGTGCCATCCGGCGCCGAAAATGAGAATGTAAAGTTTGCTGCCAACATCGAATTCATCAAGGGACACTTGGCGCAGGCCATGGCAAACAAACAAGCCGGAAGTGTCGAGCTTGCCATCGCTCACTCCGGTCATCCAATCGAAGAAGTTTTCTCCCTGATTGAAGAAGAACTGGCCGAACACGATGAAGCGCTGAGTACCCAGCTAAAGAGTTCTCTTACCGCACTGGGAAACCAGGCAAATACCCTTTCTGCTTCAGATTTCCAGAGCAAGGTAGCAGAAATTAATGAAATGCTTGACAAAGCCTACACCTCTGTTATAGAACAGGAAGAAAGAAGCGATCCAAAATTCAACGCATTGGTGGTGATCACTTTGCTTGAAACTGCGGAGCATGAATATGAAGAAGCTGTTGAAGGCGGCAAGATTGTAGAGATGATAGAGTACCAGGACTCGACGGCGTTCATTGCAAGAGCAGAAGCGGTCTTTGATTCATTCAAGGCACAGGTTCCGAGCCATGAGGCCGAGGAGACAGAAGAATTCTTTGAACATCTGAACTCGCTTACCAAAGCCAACGCCGGCCTTGAAGAAGTAGAGATCGTGATCGGCGGCATAGTGCATGAATTAGAAGAAGCGCTGGGCCTTGAAGAAGAAGAGGAAGAGACCGAACTTGGCGGCTGGGAATACATAGCCCGGATAAATGATCTTCTGGATGAGGCAGCAGAAGAATACGAAGAAGGTAATGCGCAGAGGGCCAAGGCACTAGCTGTAGAAGCATACCTTGAAAACTACGAAAACATCGAAAGCGATATCAAAGCAGACGACCCCGAGCTCATGGAAAAGATCGAGATCGACATGCGCGTGAACCTGGTCAAGATGATCGACGACGGAAGGCCCGTTGACGAGGTCAAGGCTCACATAAGCATGATCAAGACCGATCTTCAGACCGCCAAGGCAGTTGTGACTCCAGAATTTCCGGTAACCATGGCCATAATCGTGGTCGTGATGGCCAGCGTCGTTGCCATGGCCCGGTTCAGGGGATCGATATTCCGACCGTCGGTCTGATCCCTTCTTTTTCCTCCTTTTTTGTTTACATCATTCTAAAAAATAAGACTCGTTCTTTTACAATGACCATGCTTACAAGCGTTATCTCATCAAGAAACATACTCCAACATCAACACATATTCAGATCGTGCTACGATGCAGTGATGTTGTCTATGTTTATCAGTGCAGAGGATATTCTGACATCGTTCTTTTCAAACTGCAGGACGACCTGATCTTTTGTAAGGTTAAACTCCATAGATTTGATCTTGCTTCTGTAGTAAAAGACCTTCTTTCCCTTTCCGTCAAGCTCGATTCGTTCTACAAACAGGATTCCAACTTCGTGGAGCTTTTTGATCTTTTTGTAAGTCGAGCTTAATGGAAGCGAGTTTTCCAAGGAAATCTGAATAGCAGTCTTTGCATCATCGATGGTGGACATGATTATCCTGTACGACATGCCGTCCACAAGCTCTTGCAGCAACGGCATAGCAGTTGAGTGATCATCAAATGTCAATACGTTCATGGTCAGTTAGGTGGGCCTAATTAGGTTTGCCTAATATTTAAACAGTCTTGGATTTGGTCCCGCATAATTAAAGGTCATAGTTTAAGGCGTCAAATGCTAGGTTACAGAAACTCAAATGGGCGGATAAACGAACAGTTCTTTTACAGATTGATATGCTTCAGCCATTGATTTTAGGGTTCTTTTATCTAAATTATGTCCAATCTTAGGCTCTCCCGTCTGTACGTCAAAATCAACAAATGAGCTATCCAATCTCAACCTATGACCTTGTTCGATCAATTCTTTTATTGAAGATTTCAAGTTCCTTAGGCACGGTTCGGATTCTTTGCTCGCCTGTTTGTTTTCTTCAGGATAGTTGCTAAAGACTACTCCCGTCTTGATTTCGTCTTCGTGCGTTTCCTCCAATAATTGAAGAAAGACTTTCAGCTTAAACTCATGATCGTACAAATGATCGCTTTTTGTCAGTGTAATTGTGTTGGCTTGGCTAACTGATTTGATCTTGTCATAAATGATTTTAGCCTTGCCGATCTCCTCAAATGCAAGTTGCATGAGGACCGGAACGTACTGTAGGCGGTCATTTGCACATAAGAATATAGCATCATTCATGAGTGCCCATGCATTTGATTTGCACATATTGATCGATTTGTAAGCTTGTGATACTGTGATAGTAATTGCTTCTTGGGGTTTCTTTGCCATGTTTCTAGTGAACATAAAGACTTACTTTAGCTTGCTGTCTGGATAGTTGCGTTTTGAATTACAGTTATCCGTTATTTCGACCTTCAATCTTGGTCCCTACTATTTCAATGGTCGTCTGAGGTCCTTTTAACAATAATACGCGTCTTCCGAAAGTCTGCCATGGTTGTGATATTTCACTACACCCTTTAACCATTCTAGCGCGTCGTACTCTGTATTTAGCCGCTGTTTTTCAGAAATGCTGCGTGCGTTCTTGATTTCAATCCTCTTCCTTTGGATCATGGCCTCTATCTCGGACATGGTTCGCGGCGCCTTTTCGATCATTGATATGTGGTATTGGATATGCCTGTTGATCACTGGATTGTTATACTTGCTGATATGCCGGCGCTCCTTTTTCAGGTGCAGCTGGATAAACGATTCGATCTCCATGAATTTCCGGGCCCTAAAAGCGGATTTAACTGCCAAGGCACGCCGGGGAGAGGGTAGCCTGTGAAACATTAAAGGTAAGATACAACAAAACCATTCTACTCGATTTGAAACTGCAAGTCTTCCCAGAATACTGGAGCAGCTAGAAAATGAGCTCTGGCGGTTCTCCAGATGCAAGGGGGCAGGAAAAAGGCATGCGCAACGTTACCGCGCTGGGCCTTGTCAGCTTTTTTACAGACTTTTCCACAGAAATGGTGCTGGGCATACTCCCGCTCTTCCTGGTCAGCACACTGGGAGCCTCAAGGGCAATTCTTGGCGCCATCGAGGGCTCGGCCGAGCTAACCAGCTACGCTTTTCGCATGGTATCCGGTTCTCTTTCTGACAAGACCGGTAAGAGGAAGGCCTTTGTCTTGGCCGGCTACGCCGTTTCTGCCGCAAGCAAACCATTCTTTGCTGCCAGCGCCAGCTGGATGGATGCTTTTCTGGTACGGGCCGGGGACAGAATAGGCAAGGGTCTGAGAACAGCTCCTCGCGATGCGCTGATAGCCGACTCGGTCTCTGAATCAAAGGCCGGCAGGGCCTTTGGGATGCACCGGACGCTTGACCAGATGGGAGCCATCGTCGGCCCGGTGGCTGCCTTTGGACTGCTGCAGGTCATGGACATGCGCGGCGTATTTGTCATGTCCCTTTTCCCCGGGGTCGTCGCGCTGCTGGTGCTGGTTTTCTTTGTCAAGGAGGTTGCGGTAAAAAAGCGTACAGGAACGATACTTTCAAACATCTCCCATCTTGTAAAGACGAACAAGCAGTTTGCCCTGCTTCTGGTGATCTCCGGAATCTTTGGCCTTGGAGCTTTTAACTTTTCATTCGTCCTGCTCCGGGCATCCGACCTGGGCGTGGCAAAGGAAATGATACCCCTGGTCTACGCCGTGATAAACGTATTTCATACGGTCATTGGAATTCCTGCAGGCATCCTTGCCGACAGGGTTGGAAAAGAAAGGGTGTTGATCCTCGGCTACGCAATCTTTGCGGCTTTCGCGATCCTGATGATCCTGCTGTCTGGAAACTCGCTTTACGCCTACGTTTTTGCCGCAGTCTTTGGGCTGTATGCCGGAGTCTACGAAACCGTGCAGCGGGCCGTCGTTCCCCGTTTCGTGCCATCAGACCTGCGGGGAACGGCCTTTGGCGTCTTTAACCTGGTGCTGGGCGCCTGCTTTTTGGTAAGCAATTTTGCCTTTGGATATATCTGGGATAACCTTGGCCTGGAATATGCTGTATACTATAGCCTGACTCCAACCGCGATAGCTGGAATTGCCATGTTTATGTTCCAAAGAAAGTATGGTCGGCTAAGCCAAAATGAAACTTAAAGAAATTAAAAAAGGTGGCAGGCGGATGCCTGCATTACCTATCATTCGGACTTTTGAATTGCCCCGTCAAGGAAAAGCTCCCAGCCGTTCAGTTCGTTCTTGGATGGGCCGCTATTTCCTTCAAACATGAGGTGGAGCGAATCCAGCTCGTTCTCATCTTCTGGCATTTCGTCATGCATTTCTGCCTGACCGCGGAGCTTGAGCACAAACACATCGCCGGCGTCGTCTACAGCAAATGCTCTGGCTCGCAGGGTGTCTGAATTCATCGAGAACAGACCGTAGCCGAGGACAATCTCGTAGGTCTTGTCTCCGATCGTTACGTCTCCGCCAAGGATGTCCAAGAAGACCAAGGCGCTGTTGGATTTCCAGACCGCTGCTTCAAGGTTCAACTCGGCGTCTTCTACAGTGTCGCCGTCTTCAGCTGTTCCAGCTACAGTAAGCGTATACTCTAGTCCTGGCTCGTAAGGTCCGGGACTTGCCGGCTGGGCTTGGACGTGCCTTTCGTGTATCTCTCTGCCTGTGTTGGTAGAAACGATCTCCTGTTCCCTATCGTGCCGGCTCTCTCTGACTTCTTTGTTCAAAACCGTGAAGGGGTGGAATGCTACGACGGTCTCATCGATGGTTACCTTGCAGCCGTTGTATGTACCTTCTTCAAGGTCGAACTTGGTCTCAAATTCTCCCTCACCATCTTTTACCTCAAAGGCGTCTTCAAACGTTCTGTCTACACTTGGATCCTCGCATGAGAACATGACATCATAAAGGCCGTCTGCCAAGCTGAGGCCTTCCATCTCAATCTCGATTTCTACGCCGTCGTGCTCTACGTCAAGCTTTGCCTTTGATTTCTGTTCACGGTCCATATCCTGCTCGCGGTCTCTGTCTTCATCGTCTTCTTCCTCCTCATCATCTTCGTCCTCACGTGCAGCCACGGTAAATTCGTCAAATGATGCAGATAGGCCGCCAACATTTACCTCACATCCAGAATATGTTGCTTCAGCCAAATCAAGTTCGAACTCTGACTCGCCGTTTCCGTTTGTCACCATGATATCAAATGTCTTGTTAACTTCTGGATCCTCGCATGAGAATTGGACATCGTACATGCCGTCGGCAAGGTCTCCGTCCTCAATTTCCACTTCCAGTTCTGTCTCGTCTTTGATCTTCAGGGACGCCTTGCTGTTCTCGCCTAGCTGCTCTACAAGTTTGTCCTCGGATTTCTCATCCTTGTCATCATTGTGATCTTCCTTTTCACTGTCATCATCCTCAGATTCTCTGCTGTCGTCATCTTCTTGGTCATCGTCTTTCTCTTCGTCAGAGTCATCATCCTTCTCATCGTTATTGTCATCATCCTCGGAATCTTCCTCGTCTTTACCGCTATTATCATCACGTTCGTCCTCATCATCATCCTTGCTGCTATCGTCGTCCTCCTCATCTTCATTGCTGTTCTGTTTTTCTTCGTCTTCGTCATCATTGCTGCCATTATCTGCAAAGGCCTTGGTGTTGTTCAGAAAGAAAGGGTCAACACTGCTTACCACAGAGAAGGCCAATGTCAGGGCGATGATGAAAACAAACAATTTCTTTCCCAACATTATATTTCCCGAATTTGGTAACTAGAATAAATCCTTTGTGCATGATTTGTTCCACCACAACTGCCAGAGAAGTGCTTACTGACCTGCCAGACTGAAGACTAATTTCACGATGGCAAAAACGATTATCGCAACTCCTCCGATGGCGGCCAGAAGGAACTTCCTCTTGGGAGTCATGCGCGTGCATTGAGGTCAATTCCTTTTATAAATCACTGCACGGCAGCCACCATGTTTATCTAAGATGGTCAAGTCGAGTATCTGTTGGAAAAATTTGATCTCATTGTGATAGGAAGCGGCTCTGGTCTTGACGTTGCCAACGCAGCTGCACAGCGCGGCCTTAAAGTCGCCATAATTGAGAAGGACAGGATGGGCGGCACCTGCCTCAACCGGGGCTGCATACCCTCAAAACTGCTCATCCACAGCGCTGACGTGATGGAGATCATCCAAACTGCCAAGGCCTTTGGAATCAACGTGGAAAAAGTCACAATTGACTTTGAAAAGATCGTGCAGCGCACAAACGGGATTATAGACACGGACTCTGAGCAGATCAGAAATGCGTTTGGTGAAATAGAAAATCCGCGCCTGTTTCCACATCAGTGCAGGTTTGTGGATAACAAGGTGATCTCAGTTGGCAACGAAACCATCACCGCGGACAGGATCCTGATAGCCACCGGCACACGGCCGGGCATCCCAAAAGTCAGCGGACTGGAGGATGACGTATACATCACCAGCGACGAGGCGTTACGGTTGACCAAGCAGCCAAAGGTGCTGACCATAATAGGCGGCGGATACATAGCCGCGGAACTGGCCCACTTTTTTGGCTCGCTTGGAACCAAGATAAACATCATCCATCGTAGAAATGTCCTTCTGCGGGATGAAGACGAGGAGGTTTCTACCAAGTTTACCGAGATATTCTCAAGAAAATATAACGTTTGCCTGGGATACCACGTTGAATCGGTTTCAAAGAAAAACGACCAGATAAGCATGAGGGCCAAGAATTCCTCTGGGCAGGTTCTGGAACTGCAGTCAGACCAGCTTCTGGTGGCAGCCGGCAGGATCCCCAATTCCGATACGCTTGACTTGGCAAAAACCGGAGTTCAGGTGGACAAGGAAGGCTTTATCGTTGTTGACCAGTACCTGGAAACCAATGTCGAGGGGATCTTTGCCCTTGGCGACGCCGTTGGCCGGTACCTGTTCAAGCATAGCGCCAACCTTGAAGCCCAGTACGCCTTCAACAACATTGTATTTCCAGAAAGAAAGGTGGCGGTGGACTATACGGCCATGCCGCACGCCGTCTTTAGCTGGCCGCAGGTAGCTGGGGCCGGCTACACGGAGCAGGAGCTGAGGGAAAAAGGAATCCACTATACCAAGTCATCGTACCAGTACAAGGATACAGCCATGGGTCAGGCAATAGAAGATGAGGATGGATTTGTAAAGCTGCTTGTCTCGCCCCACGACAGGAAGATCCTGGGATGCCACATCCTTGGAAGCCATGCATCTGTGCTCATTCATGAAGTGCTTGTGGCCATGAGGGCAGGATTGAGCGTTGACGGCATTGCAAGGACAGTGCACATCCATCCTGCGCTCTCGGAAGTGGTTGCAAGGGCGGCCTATGCACTGGAATGAGTGCTGTTACGCCTTGCCCTTTCTGTAATCAAGGACCATCTTGAGAAAATACTTGTGCATTCTTGCGTCGTCTGCAAGCTCTGGGTGAAACGCAGTGCCGATGATGTTCTTTTGCTTTACAGCGACTATCTTGCTTCCGTGCTTGGCAATGACCTCGACATCCTTGCCGACCTCGCTTACCGCCGGCGCCCTTATGAAAATCCCCTTAAACTTGCCCTTTCCTACGATGCCGATATCCAGATCTGCCTCAAAAGAGTCGTTCTGCCTGCCAAAAGCATTTCGTTCAACGACGATGTCCAGGTTGCCTATCATCTTTTGCTTGGTGTCTCCCACCACGCGGTCGTAGGCTCGTCTGGAAAGCATGATCATGCCGGCACACGTGCCTAGGACTGGCATGCCCTCGGCAATGCGCTTCTTTAGGACAGGCAATGACTGTTGTATGGCGGCAAGGCTGCTCTGGACCGTGCTTTCTCCCCCCGGCAGGATAAGGCCATCCATCTTCTCCATCTCTTCGGGGTACCGGACAAGCTGCACGGTAGCGCTGGCCTTCATCTCTTTGGCAGCCTGCTTTACTGCTGCAACGTTTTCCTCGATATCGCCTTGAAATCCAAGGACGCCGATGGCAACAGATGATTTTTTGCTCAAGCCGACTGTCCTCTTTCCTGCATTCTAAGCTCAAGGTTCTTGGTATCAAGACCAAGCAGAGACTTCTTTTCATCCACCATCTTTTGCGCGTCCCTGACCACCTTGGGGTCATCGTAAAACGTCGTTGCAAGTACAACGGCCCGGGCCCTCTGCGCGGGGTCTTCAGACTTGAAGATTCCCGAACCGACAAAGACACCGTCGCAGCCAAGGTTCATCAAAAACGCGGCGTCCGCCGGCGTTGTTATGCCACCGGCCGCAAAATTGACCACCGGTAGCCGGCCGAGTTTTGCCGTCTCTTCAACGATGGCGTACGAGACCTTCATCTCCCTTGCTGCCTTCATCAATTCCTGCTTGTCGCCGTCCTGGTAATGCGATCTTATTCTGCGGATCTCGTTGTTGACCATGCGGATGTGGGTAACGGCCTCAGCAACGTTGCCGGTGCCCGGCTCGCCCTTGGTTCGTATCATGGCCGCGCCTTCCTCTATCCTACGCAGGGCCTCACCGAGATTTCTGGCGCCGTTTACAAACGGGGTAGTGAAATCCCACTTCCAGATGTGCCGCTCCTCGTCTGCCGGGGTAAGCACTTCGCTTTCATCTATCATGTCCACGCCGGTCACCTGTAGTACCCGGGCTTCATCGATGTGGCCGATCCTGCACTTGGCCATTATGGGGATGGTAACCGCATCCATTATCTCTTCGATTACCTTGATACTTGCAGTCCGGGCAACGCCGCCAGCCTTGCGGACATCGTAGGGAAGCTTGTCTAGGACCATCACGGCCACCGCGCCGGCTTCTTCAGCTATCTGGGCCTGCTCGACACTTGTAACGTCCATTACAACGCCGTGCTTTTGCATGTGGGCAAAGCCGCGTTTTAGCAAGGTTGTTCCACGAACCGTCCTGACGCTCTCGGCGTTCTCTACCTTCACACCCTTGGCATCCGGCTCGCTGGCGACAAGCGATATTGTCATTACAGGTGCAATGACCTAAAATGCTCTATATATGTTTCAGCCGAATTTTGCAATAACGCTGTCAAGTTGCAGCCCCACGTTAGAGATTATGGGGGGAATCGTACCCTCGTACGAAGCCGCGTCAACCCAGTTGACGGTCTTTTGACTGCCTTCTGCCGTTACTCTGAGGGTGTACTTTGTGAACTCTGAAAGACCTTCTTTTTGCAGGTAGTCCGTCCGGGGTATCTGCATAAAACCAGTCTCCAGGATAAGGCCCTTGATCCTGCCAAACTCTTCTCTGCTCAGCTGCATCTGTTTTTCAGGCGACTGTCCCGTCGAGTACGCTGCCAGGCCGCTGTTATCGATGGTTAGAAGCTCTGCGCTGCTGGCTGCAAGGGAGCCGGCCTCTGACCGGACCAGCCTTTGCTTGCTGTATTCGATTTTAAAGTCGCTGACCTGGTCGGTATTTGGCTGCTGGTTCAGGTTTGGAAACGCTATCAGCACTCCCATGACGGTTATTATGCCTGCAATTACCGCAGCGAATTTGTAATCCAAACTGGATCTACAGGGGCTGGCTTTGTATTAAATGATGCCGGAATTATTTGATCTGTTTTTCTGCAATCTGGCATATGGCGTCAGTCATCTGGGTTGTTGACGCGTTTCCACCGATGTCGGCTGTGACGTATTTTCCTTCGTTTATCACCTGCTCCGTTGCGCGGAATATGGCATCTTTGATGTGAGACTCTCCGAGGTACTCTGCCATCCATGCGCCGGAAAGTATCGCCGCAGTAGGGTTGACCTTGTTCTGCCGGGCAATCGTTGGGGCGCTTCCATGAGCTGCCTCAAACATGGCAAACCTGTCTCCCATGTTTGATGAATACACAAGCCCTATGGATCCGATGACGCCGGACGCCAGCTCGGAGACTATATCCATGAAAAGGTTGGTGCTTGCCAGCACGGTGCCGTTGAACTGCTCCGGGTTGATGACCAGCTGCTGCATCATGTTGTCTATGTATAGTTCTTGAACTTCAATACCGCCGTACCTCTGGGCAGCGTTTTGCATCTCTTCTAGAAATATGCCGTCGGTTATCTTCAGGATGTTTCGCTTCGTGATTGCAACGACTTTGTTCAGGTTGTATTTCTTGGCCCAGTCCATCGTTGCATTGGCAAAGCGTCTGCAACCTGACCTGGTTATCTTTCTGATGGCAATTGCCACGTCATCTGTCAGCTGCATTTCAATGCCGGTGTAAAGCCCCTCTGTTGCTTCCCTGAAGCACACAAAATCCAGGTCATGGTTTGGGGTGACCCTCTTGTACGTCTTGATGGGTCTGATGTTTGAATACAGCTCAAACTTTTGTCTAAGCGTGACTGCAACGCTTCTAGGAGCGTTGGGTATCGGCAAGGTAGTTGTCGGCCCCTTGTAGCAAGCGTTGCTTTCCTCAAGCAGCTTCATCGTGGCGTCTGGAATGTACGATGGGTCCTTGCGGCCGCTCCTCTCCCATTGCTCGGAGCCGCCCTCGCATAAAATCAATTCAATCTGCGAGTTACAGGTCTTCAAAACCCTGATCATGGAATCGACAATCTCTGGGCCAACGCCATCTCCCTTGATGATAGCTGCTTTTTTGGTCATTTGAGCAAGCACTGCTTGGCCGATGTATTTATTTGTAGAGAGCCGAGAAGGACTAAATATGCCGTTTTGGCATTTTTCCATATTCAGGCGAAATGAGTAACCAGATTAAAATCGAGACCACCGCGGAGCTTGTAAGCCGCGTTTATTCAAAACTTGAAGCCAATGTTTCCAAGTTCAGGAAGCTGGTTGGAAGACCGTTAACACTTTCCGAAAAGATACTGATAGGCCATCTTGATGGCGATGTCTACGACCCGGAGCGCGGCAAGAGCTACGTGTTTTTGAACCCGGACAGAGTCGCGCTGCAGGATGTCACAGGCCAGATGACGATTCTGCAGTTCATGCAGGCAGGCCTGAAGAGGGCGGCCCTGCCCACCACTGTCCACTGCGATCACCTGATACAGGCCAAGGTTGACAGCGCCACGGACACCCGGTTTGCAATCATTGAAAACAACGAGGTTTACCAGTTCCTAGAGTCTGCCTCAAGAAAGTACGGTATTGGATTCTGGAAGCCCGGCGCCGGAATAATCCACCAGGTTGTGCTGGAAAACTATGCCTTCCCCGGCGGCCTGATGATAGGCACGGACTCGCACACTCCAAACGCCGGCGGCCTTGGAATGCTGGCAATAGGTGTGGGCGGACTGGATGCGGCAGAAGTGATGGCCGGCATGCCCTGGGAACTGCTGTATCCAAAGCGCATAGGGGTGTACCTCACCGGCAAACTTGACGGCTGGGCCGCGCCCAAGGACATCATACTCTACGTGGCTTCAAAGCTCACGGTTTCAGGCGGCACAAACGCCATCATCGAGTATTTCGGTCCCGGTGCCAAGACCATCAGCTGCACCGGCAAGGCCACCATAACCAACATGGGCGCAGAGATCGGCGCCACGTGTTCTGTATTCCCGTACGACGAGCGGATGGAGACGTACCTTCGTGCCACCAACCGCGGCGCGATTGCCGATCTTGCCAACCAACACATGGAATTGCTTACCGAGGATCCGGAGGTGCAAAGAGAGCCGGCAAGATACTTTGACCAGGTGATCGAGATCGATCTTTCCAAGCTGGAGCCGTACGTAGTCGGCCCGCATACACCGGATCTGGCAAGGCCGATATCCAGGATGTCTGAGGACGTGAAAAAGAATAACTACCTTGACAGCATCTCTGTTGCACTCATTGGAAGCTGCACCAACTCCTCTTACGAGGACATGTCCCGTGCTGCGGATATTGCACAGCAGGCACTGGCCAGGGGGATCAAGACTAGAGTCCCGCTGCAGGTCACACCTGGCTCAGAGATGATACGGGCCACCATCGAGCGGGACGGCCAGATGCAGACGCTGCAAAAGATCGGGGCAAACGTGCTGGCAAATGCCTGCGGGCCGTGCATCGGTCAGTGGAGCCGGCCGGAGCTGAAGAAAGGCGAGCCCAACACCATCGTAACTTCCTACAACCGGAACTTCCCGGGCCGCAACGACGGCCGGCGCGAGACGATGAACTTTATCGGAAGCCCGGAGCTGGTCATTGCCCTTGCGCTGGGTGGAAGGCTCTCGTTTAATCCTGTAACCGATGACCTAGTGGCCGCTGACGGCACAAGGTTCAAACTGCAGCCGCCAAAGCCTGCGCCAGAAGTCCCATCAGAAGGCTTCAAGTACGTCAAGGATGTCTACGTGCCGCCGGCCGAAGACCCAAGCGGCATTGAAGTCATCATAAACAAGGACAGCGACCGGCTGCAAAAGCTTGCGCCCTTTGCTCCGTGGGATGGAAGGGACTATGAAAAACTGCCAGTCCTGGCCAAGGTCAAGGGCAAGTGCACCACGGACCACATATCGCCTGCTGGAGCTTGGCTGATGTACCGCGGACATTTGGACAAGATAAGCGACAACCTGCTCCTTGGCGGCGTCAATGCGTACAGCGGCCAGGTTGGAAACGGCAAGAATCAGCTTACGGGCAAGACAGAGTCTTTCCCCCACATCGCCCGCCAGTACAGGGCCCAGTCACTGAAATGGATCATAATAGGTGACAACAACTATGGCGAGGGAAGCAGCAGGGAGCACGCGGCAATGACTCCCCGCTACCTTGGCTGCGCAGCCGTGATAGCAAGGTCCTTTGCAAGGATTCACGAGACCAACCTGAAAAAGCAGGGCGTGCTGGCGCTGACTTTTGCCAACCCGGCTGACTACGACAAGATCCTTGAAGACGACCGGCTGAGCATAGTGGGCTTGAAGGACATGCAGGCCGGCAAGCCACTGAGATGTCTGGTGCACCACAGCGACGGCAGTTCCGAAGAGATAATGCTCAAGCACTCGTACAACGCCTCGCAGATAGAGTGGTTCAAGGCCGGCTCGGCGTTAAACATCCTGCGTGCGAAATAAAGTATAATAACCAAAACCCCGTGATGAGGGTAGATGACAACCGATGACGTTGTCATGTGCGACACCTGCGGCAACCCGCTTGATGCCTGCATGTGCGCCTGCCCTTACTGCGGCAAAAAGGATGACTGCGAGTGCTGCCTCTTTGAGGCTGCGACTGGCGGCGGCTGATCCATAGACTACCGGCTTTTTCTAAAGCATTAAAAAGGCAGAAAAACAAGGATAATTTGTTATCCAAATGCCAGAATTAGTGAATTCTTTGAATTGGGTCATAGGCGGGGCGCAGGGCAGCGGCGTGGACTCGGCGGCAAACATATTCTCCCGGGCCTGTGCGCTGGCTGGCCTGCACGTTTTCGGCAAACGTGAGTACTACTCAAATATCAAGGGAGAGCACAGTTACTTCACCGTCCGGGTAGCGGAAACACCGATCCGCTCCCATGTCGACAACATA
Source organism: Nitrososphaera sp. (assembly GCA_029263715.1). GTDB lineage: Archaea > Thermoproteota > Nitrososphaeria > Nitrososphaerales > Nitrososphaeraceae > Nitrososphaera. Next base: position 28,893 of record JAJUFP010000009.1, read on the forward strand.
AACATGCTGGTATCCTTCGATGCAGAGACGGTCTTTCGTCACTCTAGCGATGTGTCGGAGGGCGGCGGCATAATCTACAATGCCGATATCGCCGAGACCAAGATAGACGAGGTGCCCACCATCGACGACCACGCTTCGGCCAGGATCAAAAAAACGCTGGAAAAGGCCGGCCTTGGTTTTTCAGTGCAGGATGCACTTGAGCACGCAAGGTCCCGGGGAGTCGTGCTTTATCCGATGCCTTACTTCCAGCTCCTAGAAGAATTTGCCAAGAAGGTAAACGATCCGGCCCTCAGCAAGCTGACCAGGATGACCAACGTCATGGCCCTTTCTGCCTCGATGGCGCTGACGGACTTTGACAGCGGGTTGCTGGCAAGGGCAATCCAGTTCATATTCAAGGCCAAAAAAAGAGTAGCGGAAACAAACGTGCAGGCCGCAGATTTTACATACAATTATGCCAAGGCAAAATTTGCAGACCAGAATGGCTTCAGATACAAATTGCAGGCCAAGCCTGCTGACAAGGATATCATACTGGTGCAGGGAAACCAGTCGTCGGCTATGGGCAAGATGGTCGCAGGCTGCCGGTTTCAGACGTACTACCCCATCACGCCAGCGTCAGACGATAGCGAGTTTCTTGAATCAAACGATGTGCTGGATCTCTATGATTCTGGCGACAAGGGTTCCACAGTGGTTGTCCAGACCGAAGACGAGATTGCCGCCATCGCCATGGCCATAGGCGGCGCGCTGGCCGGCTCAAGGGTTGCAACGGCCACGTCCGGGCCGGGCTTCTCGTTGATGGCAGAGGCGCTTGGCTGGGCCGGAATCAACGAAGTGCCTGTTGTAGTCTCGCTATACCAGAGAGCAGGGCCCTCCACCGGCCTTCCAACAAGGCACGAGCAGGGAGACCTTAATTTCGCCATCAACGCTGGGCACGGCGAGTTTCCAAGGATTGTCTTTGCTTCTGGCGACATCGAGGAAAGTTTCTACGACACCATCAAGGTGTTCAATTTTGCAGAAAAGTACCAGATGCCCATCATACACATGCTGGACAAGGCCATAGCCAATAGTGTTATGACGTGCCGGGTTTTTGACACCAACAAGACCAGAATAGACAGGGGCCTTGTTGCCGACAAGATATCCGACTCAGACAGGGGCGCGGCCGGCAACTATTTGCGTTTCAAGTTGTCTGACAGCCCTCTAAGTCCGAGGATCCCGCTTGGAACTGAAAATGCGATATTCTGGAACACCGGCGACGAGCACACGGAGGAGGGCCACATCACCGAGGATCCTGAACTGCGGGTGCAGATGATGGACAAAAGGATGAGCAAGCTGGACCTTGCGTTAAGGGAAATTGCCGACGAGGACAAGGCCGTGCTGTACGGAAATCCAGACGCTGACATTGTTCTGGTCAGCTGGGGTTCAACAAAGGGCGCGATACTGGACGCCATCGACAGGCTGCAGAAGGACGGTATCAGCGTCAAATTCATCCAGGTCAGGCTTCTAAACCCGTTCCCCTCAGACCTTGTCAGGTCGTTGCTGGGCAACTCAAAGACGGTTGTTGATATCGAGATGAACTATTCCGGCCAGCTTGGCTCGCTTGTCAGGCAGCATGTCGGAAGGCAGCCCGACTACCTGGTAGTCAAGTACAATGGCAGGCCCATGTCCCTAGACGAGGTTTATAATGCTGTCCGGCGAATATCTTCTGGTAATGCTCCAAGGAGGCAGGTGTTGAAAAATGGCACTTAAGCTGGCAGACTACAAGACCGATGTCCACAACGACTGGTGCCCCGGATGTGGGGATTTTGGAATACTCAACGCCATACAGATGGCGCTGGCAGACATGCAGATCCCGCCGCACAGGGCCACGATATTTTCTGGGATCGGCTGCTCCGGCAAGACGCCGCATTACATCAAGACCTACGGTATACACACGCTGCATGGAAGGGTGCTTCCCTTTGCACAGGGCGCAAAACTGGCCAATCCGGAACTAGAAGTGATTGCAGTAGGCGGCGATGGTGACGGCCTTGGCATCGGGGCAGGACATTTCGTCAGCGCTGGCCGACGCAACGTCGACATGGTCTACATCATATTCAACAACGCGGTTTACGGCCTTACCAAGGGCCAGGCTTCGCCCACACTGAAACTGGGGATGAAGACAAAATCCCTGCCGCAGCCAAACGTCAACAATTCCGTCAACCCCGTAGCCTTGGCGCTGGTGTCCGGCTTTACCTTCATTGCCCGCGGATACTCGTACGACATAAGGCATCTAAAAGACATCATCAAAAGGGCAGTAGAGCACAAGGGGCTTGCCTTCATAGATGTCCTGCAGCCATGCCCGACCTACAACGACATAAACACCAAGGAGTGGTTCCAGGGCCTAGACAACATAGACCCGGAGACCAAGAGGGTGATGCCCAGAATCTACAAACTTGAAGACACGGGATACAACGGCGTGGTAAACGATCCCTCAGAGCTGAATGAAAAAATGGCAAAGGTGGTTGAAAAGTCAAACGAGTGGGGCAGCAAGATTCCAATAGGCGTATTCTTCCAGAACGAACACGTGCCGACGTACCAGGAGCGCCTTTCAGCCAGGATCCAGAATTACATGGAATACCCGCCGGCACACCAAAAGATCGCAGATGCAAACGGCCGGCCGATAACAAACATCGAAGGACTGCTCGACGACCTGAGGGTAGACAAGTAGATACAGGATATTGTTAATAAGAGCAAACCCGTATGCAGCGTTAAATGAGCTCCCTTGAAGAACTGAAAAGGAAACGGTTTCAATTTCTTCATAAACTTTGGGAGCTTGCTGGCGGCAATCAAAGCAAGATGGTCAGAGTAGGACATGTTGCCGAGCCGCTGGGTTTTGATGATAATACTGCTGAAGCCATAGTACAGTACCTTAGGGGCGAAGAATTGGTCGAGGCGACGACATCCGGATTGGTCGCGCCAAGGTACTTTGATGTGGGCCTGCATATCAAACACAAGGGAGTCAAGGAGGTAGAGGCAGCATTGACAACGCCGCAATCCCCTACAGAGCACTTTCCGGCCAACGTTGTCAATTACATCAGCATAGGCAGCATGATAAACTCCAACATCTCGCAGGCAAGTCCTGGCTCGTACCAGACCATCATTATAAGTGAAAATAGCAAGCAAGAGTTAAAGGAAATCGTTCTGGCCCTCAAAGAGGTTCTGCGGCAGGCCCAGATGAAACAGGAAGAGAAAGAGGAGCTGGCGTCAGAGATACAAACCCTGGAGAGCCAGATGGGATCCCCTAAACCCAAGGCGATCATAATCCGAGAGAGCCTTTCTTCTGCAAGAAGGATTCTGGAAAGCGCTGGCGGGCCTGTTGGCGCAGCTGCGCCTTTGACAACTAAAATTGCCACATGGCTTAGCGGCGCTGGCTGAAAATAGCTTTTGCCGTCTCCAGCGTTCCTTTTACTGTGTGCTCGCCGGCTTCTTTGCACCTGACTCCCATAGCATCAAGCTCCTTGGTGGTAAAGGGGCCTATCGATATCACCTCAGTCAGATCATCCAGCTGGATTCTGTCAGAAGCCAGCTTGCCCAGTATCTCAAAAAAAGACCTTACGTTGGACGCGCTGGTAAAAACAATGGCGTCTATCTTTTTCTGTACAAGCAGTTTGTAGAATTCCTGCCAGGCGGCGGTAACCTCTGCAGTCCGGACTGTGTAAAGGAAAACTTGGTCAACTGTGATGCCCATCTCTGATAGCGCGTTGGCCGCAAACTCGTTTGAGGCGCCGCTTCTGGGGATTATGATCTTCTTTCCCCTTGGGTTCATTTTGGAGAAAAACTCCAGCAGGCCGATGGAGGAGTATTTCTCCGGCATCAGGTCGGTGTGAAGTCCGTGCCTTTCCAGCTCCAGCCTGGTCTTTGGGCCGACAGCGATAATCGATGTTTTGCCTAGCGCAGAAAGGATCTCATCTTTTTCTGCAAGGCTGAAAAGTACCTTAACTGCCTGCGCACTCATGAAGGCACAGTAATCATGTTTTTTTTCACACAGCAGGCTGATAAACTCCGTGGCTGCGGAAGTGCCCTTTGACACTACCTCTGTGGTGGGAATCGCGATACCGGTGCCGCCTTCGTTCTTGACCATCTGCAGGAACTCAGAGGCTTCCTGCTCGCTTCTGGTGATGGCAACGGTTCTGTCAGCCAGGCTTGGCATTTTTAACACTTGAAAACCATTCAAGTTTTTTGTGCAGGGATGCAACCTTGCCTATTATGATGATGGCCGGCGGCTTTATCTGGCTCTTGCCAGTCACCTTGACGATGTTGGCCAGATTCCCGGTCACCACACGCTGCTTTGCGGTTGTGCCACTTTCCACTATGGCAAATTTCGTGCTGCCCTTGAGGCCTGCCTTCATCAGGTCACCGGCGATCTGCTCGATCTGGCCTATTCCCATCAGTACAACAATCGTGTCCACCGCGCCGGGAAGTTTTTTCCAGTTGACGGAAAGCGGGCTTTCTTCTTTTTCCGCACCCTCATGGCCGGTCACGATGGCTACCGAAGATGAGTAGCGCCGGTGAGTTAAGGGGATCCCTGCATATGCTGGCGATGCTATAGCAGAGGTGATGCCGGGGATTATCTCAAAACCTATGTCGTGCTTGAGCAGATACTCTGCTTCTTCGGCCCCCCGCCCAAAAATGAACGGGTCGCCGCCTTTGAGTCTTAGGACACTTTTGCCCTTCTTGGCGTAACTGACCATCAACTCGTTGGTGCGTTTCTGGTGGGTGGTTGGGTCGCCAACCGCCCGGCCGACGTAAACCTTCTCCGTATTTTCCGGAATCTGGTCGATTATCGCCTGACCTACCAGCCTGTCGTAAAGCACGACATCGCAGCTCTTCAAAAGCTCCATGGCCCGGACCGTCATCAGTTTGGGGTCGCCCGGCCCGGCGCCGCAGATGTAAACCTTGCCGCTCATATCCTTTTGTTCCACTCCTCTACCGCATCGCGCCAGCCTTCGGCCAGCTTGCCGGCGCCCTGTTTTAGCAGCGTGTCTGCAACCCTGATGCCGAGCTTTTCTGGCTCTGCCATGCTGCCAGTCTTGCTCACCTTGAGGGATTTGGTTCCGTCGGCAGAAAACACGCTTGAATACAGCACAATTCTGTCGTCTTTGGCCACGGCCACCGCGCCAAGCGGGAATCTGCAGCCACCTTCCACCTTTTCTATCAGGGCTCTCTCAGCCATGATCTCCGCCCTTGACTTGGGGTCTTCGATCTTTTTTAGCATGTCCATCATCTTTTTGTCATCACGTCTGCACACTATGGCAATGGCACCCTGGCCGGGGGCCGGCATAAAATCCCTTATGCTGAAACGCTGGACAATGACGTCTTTCATCCCCAGCCTTGACAGTCCGGCCTCGGCAAGCACAACGGCGTCGTACTCGCCGCTTATCACCTTCTTGACGCGAGTCTCGACGTTTCCCCTGATGGGCCTTACTTTAAGGTCGGGCCGCGCCCTTATCAGCTGGACTGCCCTGCGCAGGCTGCTCGTGCCTACAACCGAACCGGGAGATAGCTCTTTTAACTTCAGGCCCTTCTCGTTGACAAGGACATCGTTGGGGCTGGCCCGCCTGGGTATGCATGCAACAACAAGCTCGTCTGAAAGCTCTGAGGGGACATCCTTGAGGCTGTGGACTGCAAAGTCGACCTCGCCCTTTCTGACGGCCTCGTTGACCTCCTTTTCAAAGATGCCCTTTTCGTCCATCGTAAACAGCGGCCGCTTGTCAACATCGCCTCTGGTGCTTATGGTGACAACATTGAAGTTTACTCCCAGCCGGGCTTTTTTCAGGGCGGCAAGCGCTATCTCTGTCTGGGCCAGCGCAAGCCTGCTTCCCCTTGTACCTACGTTGATGGTCTTCATCTCCGCTCTTTTATCTTCCTCAATGCCTCGCCGTACGCTTCCACGGTCCTGTCAACGTCCTCCTCGTCATGGGCATACGAAACAAAGCATGTCTCAAACTGGGACGGCGGTATGAACACGTCGCGCTTTAAAAGCTCGTCAAACATCTTCCTGAATTTTGCTGCATCGGCCTTCTTCGCGGCGGCCTCGTCTCTGACCTTTTCCGCGGTAAAGAAGATCTGGTACATCGAGCCTATGGAGTTGATAACGCAGTCGATGCCGCCAATGTCTTCCAGCTCTTCTTTGATGCCTTCCACTATGCTGTCGCATGTTCTTGCAAGTTTTGGGTACAAAGCGTCTCTTGCTTCCATCATGGTTTCAAGGGCTGCAATTGCTGCAGAGACAGAAACCGGGTTTCCAGCAAACGTGCTTGCCTGGTAAACCCTGCCGGCCGGCGCCAGCTGCTGCATTATCTCCTTTGTGCCGGCTATAGCTGCGATGGGAAAGCCGTTGCCAAGCGCCTTTGCAAATGTTGCTAGATCCGGCTTGATGCCAAAGAATTCGCTGGCCCCACCAAGGGCCAGACGAAAGCCGGTTACAACTTCATCGAAAATCAGGACGACGTCGTTTTGCTGCGTTATCTTTCTCACGTCGTTGAGGTAATTCTTGTCTGGAAGAATCAGGCCAATGTTTGCCAGAACAGGCTCCATGATCACGCAAGCAGTGTCGCGGTTTTTTTCAATGGCTCGCTCAAGGCTAGCGGCGTCGTTGTATGGCACAACCGTGGTCTGGGCCGATGACTCTTCCAGAACGCCTTCTGACGCCGGAAGGCTTGCAGCACCGGATCCTGCCTTGACCAGTACATAGTCATGGGCACCATGGTATCCTCCATCAAACTTGATGACGCCTTTCTTTTTTGTAAATGCTCTTGCTAGGCGGATGGCGTTCATGGTTGCCTCCGAGCCAGTATTTACGGTCCTGACCATCTCGGCGCACGGAACAACTTTTGATATGGTCTCTGCAAGCTTGATCTCGCGTTCAGTAGGCACGCAGTACAGCGTACCTTTGTCCAGCTGCTCCCTTACTGCATCCAGCACGGAGGGGTAGCCGTGGCCCAGAAGCAGTGCGCCGTAGCCCATGCAGTAATCAATGTACGTTTTGTGATCTGCGGTGACCAGCTTGCTTTCATGCGATGAAACCGCAAAGAAAGGATAAGGATCATAATATCGAACAGGGCTGTTGACTCCACCAGGCAAGACCTTTTTTGCCCTGTTGTAGAGCTGCTCTGACCTGATCAACGGCATTCTGTCCACGCAGTTCTATAATAAGTATAGTCACGCTAATTAATCCGCAGATTCCATGAGATGGGCGATGGGAACCACTTTCTCGGCGATTATGGATGATTTTCACAAGATAGTTGCCGACAATCGCGAGGCACTGATGGCCATCGCCAAAAAGAATCCGCACATGGCCTACAGGAAGGTCAACGAGCTGGCGCTCTTTGTTGGCTCCAGGCACAACGTCGATATGCAACTGCACTTTCCGGTTCCAGCCAAGGTCTCGGATGTCGACTCGTACGGGAGCGAGAACGTTGGCGTTGTTGTGGACAAATTCCGCAGGACCTTTCCCATCCCAAGGGATGCGATAAAGCAGAAGGCCGTTGAGATGCTAGGCGATGTCCGGGCCCAGGATGCATACATGTACGAGGGCAAGGAGGGAGTCAAGGTGGTAATGCAAGATGGTGGAAGGCTGGAAATACTGCCCGGCTCAGTACACCTCTGGTGCCAAATAGACGACAGGGTCAGAAAATACGCCGACTGGCTGATGCAGAACGTGTATTTTGGAAATAGTCCTTAGCCGATGTTGCTGGCCCTGACAAGCTCAAACTCGTATAGGAGCTGGTCGTCTGGATCGTAGACCTCGGCCTTGACGGGAAACGGGACCTGGCGCGTCATCCATATCTTGCTGTCATTTTCTTTGAGCTTGTAGCCAAGAACATAGGAATCAAAAGAGCCGGCAGCTGTCTGCACGGTCTCTTGGCTTGTTACCCTGACGGTGGTAGAAGACGAACCGTAGAATATCGTATCCCAGGGCGCGCCTACCACCAGGTACTTGTCGCGGCCGCCATAGTCCATGTCCCGGATGGCAAGGATGGACGACTCGACGGGCTCCAAGTACGGCCTGACTAATTCGTCAACCTGGCCTTCATTGGTTAGCTGCTTTGAAAGCATGATGACAAACTCTTTTGAAGAAGATGTACCGTTGACGACGTTAAACCTGGTATTCCAGCTGTCGTTTGCCTGGTCAAAGTCTATGGAAACCCTCCCATCGACCAGCGATGTCTGCGGCCCTCTGGCCGTCACGGTGTACTCAAGAGACATGCCGTCCTTGACGTTGGAGCCGACGACAAAAATGTCGCTCTCTGTAGGCGGGTTAAAGATAGAGGGGCCGCCACCAGAAAATCCGCCGCCAAACGCGATTATTGCTGTACTAACGCCAATACCAAGCGCCGACATTATGCCGACTGCCAGGAAGAACTGCTTTCTTGGGGTCAACTATGGTGGTTCAGACTCCATCCCTATTTATAGAATTTCTAACTTGCCATCCTGATTATCCTGTCCCAAAGCTCATCTGGCACTGGCATGACTGAAAGCCTCGAGATCCTGACCAGCTCCCAGCTGGAAAACGCTTTGTCAGACTTGATCTGCTCCAGTGTGACAGGCTTGAGTCTGCGGGATGGCGCGACGTCCACGACTACCATTGATCTGTCCTTTGGGTCTGGATACGGATCGGAAACGATGTCCATGACACCTACGATCTGTTTTTCATCGCCAGTGTGGTAAAACAGGGCCTTGTCGCCTTTTCTGACGCCGCGCAGGTGCTTCAAGGCAAGGTTGTTAGCCACTCCGTCCCAGACTGTTCGGCCGTCCTTTTCAAGCTGAGAGTAGCTGTAGCTGGAAGGTTCCTGTTTAAAAAGCCAATACGCCATAACCGTGATTTGGCAACGAACCATATAAGTTACAAAGATAAAACAGGATGCGCAAGCAGGGTTGATGAACCCTCCAAAGATAGACCGGCTGGCTGGAATTGAATGCTATTGCACAGATTTTGAGGGTATAGGGGGTTCTATAAAGCAGAACAGCGAGGGATTCCGGGTCTCTGAACTGGTCGATGATTCGCTTCTCTCAAATGTCTCGCCAGCTTTTAGCGAATCGCACCGCTATCCGCTTTATGTTCTTGAAAAAGAGGGCATTGATTCGAACCACGCGATTATTGAAATTGAGCGCGAGTTGCACATCCGTCTGAAAGTGATGGGCATCAAGGATGCCAAGGCAGTGACAAGGCAGTACGCCAGCACAGAAAGAACGTGGAAGAGCCCGCCGGCTAAATTGAACACCCGGCACACGAGGCTTGCGCTGCAGGGCTTTACAAAAAGGCCTCTTGGCAGAGAGTCGCTGCTTGGAAACCAGTTTGAGATAGCCATACACGGATACAAAAGATCTGACCTTGAAGACTTTGTGCCGCAGATGGGCAGAATCGGCAATTTCTACGGCCTGCAGCGGTTTGGAAGCGAAAGGCTGGTTACCCATCTCGTTGGCCGGGAGATAGTCCGGCGGAACTTCAAAAAGGCCGTCGAGATCCTGCTCTGCTACACAACAGAGTACGACTCGCCGGCAAGCAGGGAAATCCGGGCCAAGTGCCAGGATCCTGCCAACTACAGGCAAGTGCTAAAAGCCCTGCCGCGGGGCATGGATATAGAGCGCTACCTTTTATCGGCCCTGGTGGCCGGAAAAGACCACGTCTCGGTTCTCCGGGCAGTCCCGATAACGATAAGACGGCTGTTTGTCCAAGCCTACCAGGCCTACATCTTCAACCGCTGCCTAAGTCAGGTCATAATCAGCGGCCAAGATATCGTCAGTCCTGCTACCGGTGACCTCTGTTTTGAGATGGAAGGACCTGCAGTGTTTGGTCGGGTCAGGAAATTCGACCCATCGTCGAATGCTTTGATGGTCCCGGCAGTAAGGATGGCCGGCTACACCTTTCAGGCCGGAAAAGGGCGTTTTGAAACCCTGACCAAGGAACTCATGGGGCAGGAAGGCGTCGTGGCAAAGGATTTCTACATAAAAGAGATGCAGGAGCTGAGCCAGCAGGGCGGATTTCGGCAGGCGCCCATATGGTGCAGGGATTTTTCCTACAGAAAGGATCCGCTGACCGTTTCGTTCAAGCTTCCCAAGGGCTCCTATGCAACGATCCTGTTAAGAGAACTAATGAAGCCAGAAGACCCGATCGAAGCTGGCTTTTAGTGACACGACACAATATATACCACCAAGTGGTATCGCGCCAAGATGCTTGGAGATCGCAACCTGCGGGGGATGATAGAAAAGGCATTTGACAGGCTGTATGATGATCTTAGCATCAAAATAGACAAGACAAACAACGACAGGATCCATGCCTTGGAAGCCTCACTTTGTACCCGGCTTGCCTACTACGAAAGAAGGGATTCCATAGCACCTGATAACAATTCCAAGATCTCCATACTTTTGGGAAACGGCCTACGACACGCCCTGAGCAACATCAAAGGAGAATACAGGGTGGATAACCTGACCCTTGAAGTAAACGCTGACATGATAATAGCCGACGAATTTGTCGTGCGCTTTGAAGTTGTGTCGCAGCTGCCAGAGATCCCGCACCCGAGGCACCTGCTGTATCTGAACGCCTGCCTGTTTGCCTTCAACAAAAACGATGGCTTCCTTATCTATATGGATGCCGAGGGCAAGACGGCAGAATTCTCTGTAACCAAAAACAACAGGATGTTTGAAGAAACCATCCGACGAGCAAGGGTGCTGAGCGCGCTTTTGAAGGAAAACAAGGTCCCCATCGTCGAGCCGTCAGACCTGTGCCTGCGCTGCAAATATTACGAACGATGCTTTGCCCGAGAGAAGATAAAGAGCTCCAGCGGCGACATACTGGCAGACATTTTCGGAAAATTATCGGGCAAGTGAGAGGAGAACTACTCCCCGCCGTGGCTGCTCTGGCTTTCGCTTGGAGTGTACCCGCTGCTGTACCTCCTTGCCCTTGTCCCAAATACTATGCCCGTAAGGATCGCGAACATTCCTATGGTCACACCGAACATGAATAGTTCTTCTGACATGCGGTGAACGTTAGCTCAAAAGTTATTATCTTTATCGGTATGGTGCAGCGCACTTGATGATATTATCATAAAATGAAGAGATTCTATGACAATGATATTTTTGATGAAAAGGTTCAAAAACTAATATTTTTTGTGTATTTTGGTCAAGTATTTTAGCATGATCGATTCGGTGGTGTGGCGTTCAAAATCTATCTGTAAAACGTTGCATATGCAGGCTGTCTAAAAAGAGTCGTGGATTCAAAAAGATCCCATTGGTAAAAAGTTCGAGTCTTCAATTACTAATATAATTGAGGACTCTACTATTGACATTGAGTTCCACCTGTAGTAAAGAGGATCTTGGCGAATGGGAAATAATTCAACCACACTTCAAACATCTACCAGTACACGTGGCATTACTTCATAATGGAAAAGTTTTGGCGTTTGGTGGCTCCGGCAACGACCCATCCAAACTAAGAAGATGGGACAAACCAGAAATCTTTGAACCTGATTATTCCGGTCAATCAGACGGACAAGTCTATGAAATTTCTGACGACGGAATAGAAGGCGACGTTTTCTGCGTAGGCCATGCTTTTCTACCGGATGGCAAATTGCTTCTTGCAGGAGGAACATTTCAGTACGACGGAATATTTGGAAGACCGTTTCCTCTGATACCGTTCTCGGGTCTTGAGCATGCCTACGTTTTTGATCCCGAGGACCTCAGTTGGACTAGACTTAAAAACATGAGATATGGGAGGTGGTACCCAACATGTGTGATGCTTCCAGACGGCCGAATCGCAACCTTTGGAGGGCTCACGAAATGGCCTCCGTGGGTGTTCTTGCCTTTCCATGAAGTTTATTCCGACAAAGACAAAGGTTGGCAACGGCTGCGGGGAGGCGACAAGTTCTTTCCACTTTATCCACGGATTCACCTGCTGCCAAATGGAGAGTTGTTTTACGCAGGTTCGTACAACACTCACCTCACCTTCCCGTTCTCATTGTGGGGTTTCAGGATAGCTACTTTTAACATGGCAGAAAGAAGATGGAAGCCCCTGCCGCATCCAAGGGAGCTGCACAGACAAGAGGGAACCACGGTACTGCTTCCACTCCTTCCTCCTGACTACAAGGCTCGTGTTCTCCTAATCGGCGGAGGGGATACTCTGGCAAATCACGCCACAAACACAGTCGAGATGATCGATTTCTCAGAACCAGATCCCCAGTACAGAACAATTGGTCCGATGAAACATGAACGGTATTATGTGTATCCGGTGTTGCTGCCGGACCAGAACGTACTTGTCTTGGGAGGCAAAGTAGGTCAGCATGGCCATAATGACGATACTCATGATTGTGTTGAGGAAGAACCAGGGGAAATAAAACCCGACAAAGACGCGATTCTTGAACCGGAGATCTTTATAACAAATGAAGGAAAATGGAAACCTTTAGCTGAGATGAAAATCGCCAGGCTGTATCATTCAAACGCCCTTCTCTTGCCTGATGGAAGGGTGATGGCGGCAGGAAGCAACCCCATGCGAAAATGCAATGAGCTGCGTATAGAGATATTCAAACCGCCATATCTTTGTAAAGGAAAGGAGCGCCCCGTTGTATCAAGGAGCCCCAAGATAATAGACTATGGGCAGACCTTTGAGATCGAAACCGAAAATGCAGATGAAATCAAAGCAGTCGGGCTAATCAGACCTTCATCAACCACACATTGTCTTAACACCGAGCAAAGGTACGTTGGTTTAGATTTTAGCTGTAAAAGCACGAACGGTTTGCTGGTCAATGTTCCAACCAACAGGAATCTGTTGCCGCCCGGCTACTACATGTTGTTCATAGTAAACTATGATGACATACCATGCGTAGCACCTTTTGTTAGGGTAATTGGATTGTAATGTCAAAAATGTCAGGGGAACGTCAGTTGAAATTCCTTTTCCTCTGCTGTCGTCTGAAGGTTTGCGGCAGTCAACCTGTATGAGTAAGTGCCTTCTATGACGTAGCTGGCGTTACCTGAAACCATCTTGTCCCATGCCGACCCTATCTGGCTGTTCCTGACGGCCGTCTCTGTGTCCCTGACGGTAAGGGTAGTACCAGCAACTATTGGGAAAAGTTCACCCTGCGAACTCACGAACCCTTCGGCGCTCTGGCCTACGTCGCCTATCGTCACATGAGATTCATCGACATAGATGTTGTAGTGAATTGTCTCCAGTAAAAGGGTGGCCTGGTTGGGGTTGTCCAATGTAAATGTGATCTGAACGTTAGCATTCTTGTCATCGAGCTTGGTTACCGTGATGTCCTTTACTGCAATAGGCGGGGCTACAATTGCTGTTTCCCGCGGGGCGTTTGGTTGCTGACCTCCGGAGAAAATATTTCCCATGACAAAAAACATCGCCACGGCCACGGCAGCTATGCCTCCGGCGGCAGCGTAGATAATCTTGGTATTCACGATCAAAATTCATTCGGCCAGTCTTCTGTTTAAATCTGTCGTTTGGTGCACAAGGATTATACTTTACTTTCTGTTAGCAGTCAGCAGATTTGCAGTATCATAAGGCAGCCCATCTAGGCAAGGAAAGGGCGCAAAAAGCCCAGATGAAGCTCTTTGACTATACGGGCTTTGCAATGCTAACATACACCATAAAGCAGTCTACAGGTGGATTTGAACCGGTGGGAGAAGAAGAGCTGGCGGCCAGGATGACCCGTGGAGACGAAGCCATGCTGTTTATCTGTGACAAGGACGGATACGCTAAAGCCCAGTCAAAGCCCATGCCCCTAGACAAGGGCGAAGAAATATTCAAAAAAATGCTGGCCGACGGAATGCAGGAGTATTCCGGAACCATCAGAACCGTTTCCTAGACGATGATGCGCGTTCCTGCAGACGCGCCCTTGATTATGACGTCTTTGATGATGTCCGGCTCGGACCTCAGCACAGTGGTGGGGATCTTGGACCTTTCAATGACTTTCAGGGCCACGATATCCATCAAATCATAACCGCCGGCCGAAGAATTCTCACTTCCAAGCAATTCCAAGCACTGCTTGACAGTGATCTCCTTGAATAACTTGGCCTTCTTGTTGGACCGGGGATCAGAATCGTATATGCCATCAACATCGGTGGCATTTACAAACCTTGAAGCGCCGATCTTCTCTGCTATCAGGGCCGCCGTGGCGTTGGTGCTCTGGCCGGGGTGCAGGCCGCCGGATACTATTATCCTGCCGCTTTCAATAGCCTGGGTCACTTCCTCAAGGTCCTTTGGAACAGCAGGGTATGCCTTGCGACCAAGGGCTGCAATTAGCAGTTTGGCGTTCAGCCTTGAAACCTCGATTCCCATGATGTCAAGGCTTGCCTCGTCCTGACCAAGACTCCTTGCAATATCGATGTAGTGGCGCGCTACCTTGCCACCACCGGCCACCACCACGACTTGGGCCTTGCTGTCGATATCGGAAAGCATCTTTGCGTATCTCTTCAGTTCATCTCCTGTTTCAGCACTGAAAACCTTGCCGCTAAGCTTGATTACGACGCGCTTTTTATCGGCCATGCTGCTTCCACACTCCCATGTACAGGGACTCCTGATCGCCAAGCACCTTTTTAACAGATCGTTCCACGGCCTGCCTGTTCTCGGCGGTGGTGTAGACCCGCAGCATGTCAAAAAAGCCGGAGATGGACTCAACGAGGGGGATCTCTGATACCGGCATCTCGTAGACGCCGGTCTTGTCGCTTACAAGAACGGAATACATCTCGTCCTTGCTCGGTGTCAAAGGCATGGAAGGAGCCCGGGAGGCGTCGACAAAAACAAAACTGCTGTCAATGCCTGCATGATCTGCTATCTCTGATTCAAGCGCCCGCAGGGTCTTCCTGTCCACACGCTTGCGGCGGTCTCGCTTGTGAAGTATCTTTTCATAAACGCATTTGAGCAGCCGCCGGTCTCTGTAGTCTATGGCAAGCCTGGCTGCAAAATTGCGATCACCAAGCGCACATATGCGTTCAAGCGTGGCCTCGTCGGTAAGGCTGAGATAGTTCTCAAGCGAGGCATCGGTGAGCTTGAGGTGTTCGTCGGCGGCAATCATGGAATGCAGAAGCATCACCTCTGCCGATCTCACGGTCTTGTGAAAGTACACGGCCTTGAACATCTCGTACCTGGAGATAAGCATGGATTCTAGCGAGTTGAGGGCAGACCTGTCGATGACAAGGCGGTTGTTTGCAACCTCCATCGAGCTGACAAGGCGGTGATAGTCTATCTTACCATACTCTGCACCAGTGAAAAAAGAGTCGCGCGGCAGGTAATCCATGATGTCTGCAGAAAGGCCGCCGGATATGATCTCGTTAAGAAAGCCCACCTTGGACTGGCCAAAAGACAGGCTGGATATCAAGTCGGGATTCTGGCCATTCTTTTGCAGGACATCGGCTATCGCACTCTTGGTAATTATCTTCTTTCCAATCTCCTCGTGGTTTGTGCTGGATTTGGTTTCAAGCACTTCCTCAAACAGATGTGAGAACGGCCCATGACCTATATCGTGCAGCAGGGCGGCAAGCCTCAGCTCCTGGACCGTATCTGCATTATCGATGTACCCCTTGGACAGCAAGCTTTCCCCCGCAAGGCCGGCGATGTGCATGGCCCCAAGGGAATGTTCAAAACGCGAGTGCTGGGCGCTTGGATAGACAAGGTGGGCTCCCGCCAGCTGACGTATCCGCCTCAGCCGCTGGAAAGCGGGGTTATCGATGACATCTTTTTCCACGCCAGAAAAACGAATATACCGATGGACCGGATCGGTTATCTCGCCTGCAAAATCCATTGATGACGTTAAATGGAAACAGCCAACTTAAATTTTCAGTGTTTTTTTGACGATCTTTAGGATCTCTTGATGAACCTGTTCCTTACTTTTTGAGCCGTCTATTACCTTCCACTTGAATTGTTTGGAAAACTTGACATAATTTTTGTAGGCCTGTAAAGCCAGCTTTGGATCTGTTTCAAAGGCATCGGGCATTTCGTTCCTGTCTTTTGAGACGCTTGGACTGACAAGCAAGAGCAATACCAGATCCTCCTTGGGCAGACCCTTGTCAAGCTTGAGGAGCCAGTTTAGATCCATGCCGTTTGCCACGCCGTAGGCAAGATTGGACTGATAGTAGCGGTTCATTACCACGATGGTGCCGTTCTCAAGCATGCTCTCGATCTCTTTTTTCTTCTCCCATCTGTTGGCCGAAAAGAGCAGGTGCTTGACCTCTACAGGATAGTCGCGCTTGCCGTCAAGAAATGCCCTTATCTCCATCCCAATGGGGGTTGTATAGTCCGGAAAGTCCAGAACAACGCAGATCTTGCCCTGCGCCTTGAGGGATTCCTGCAGCATGCGGGACTGGGTAGTCTTGCCGGCCTTGTCGGTTCCCTCTATTACGATGATCTTGCCCTTTGCCACCGCCTTGGTCAAGGCATGCATCAATAAAAAGATGTTGAATAATTTCTACAAAAGCCGGTTTGTGGGATTTTACATTGTTCGATGGCAAAAGATTTTTAGCCGAAAACCAACAAATTAAAATATTATCTGCCGTGTTAAAAAATGAGGTTCCAGCCAGGGCGATAACATTTGAAAGATAATCACTCCAACATTGCAATATTTGACACGTTCAAGACGCGCAGGAACAAGTTCACCGGCGAAGCCAAGAGGCAGCGGGGCATCATAGTCCATCTGGCCACCGAACAAAGTCCGGATCTCAGGACCAGAACCTCGATTGCCCATGCAATAGCTGAAAAGCACGGTATTCTGTGGCAAAACATCTACTCTGGAATCTTTCGTGACCTGGACGAGGTATTGATACCCGCCGGCGTGGTAAAGGAGGGCGGCCGGCTTCCCCTGCGCAGGGGGCCAAAGGCACTTCAGCTTGAAGGCGTCCCGTTCTACGACCTGACGGATACCGGCCTGCTGGTTGCATCGTCCATAGAAGAGCTTGGGCCAAAACGCGTAGGTCTGCTCAAATCATACATCTCATCCATCGGCGCCGATGATTCCAGCTGCAAAGCCATGAAAGAGGGCCTGCTCCTGCTCATTGACCGCGCTCCGCTGTTTGTCTTCAAGATAATCGACGAGTACATCCATGCCTACAGCAGCGGCGCCGTTGATTCCATCACGCCGCTTGACACAAAGAAGCTCAGGCCGGTGATAGCAAAGCAGATAGCCATAGAAAAGGAGCTGATAGAGGCCTTCATCGGATTTCAGCAAGACCAGAGAGAGCTTGTCAGGAATTTCTTTAAAGTGATGACGTGATCACTTGCCCTCGTAGCCGCAGGAAGAACAGCGGTACTTTTTGGACTTGCCCTTGCAGCCTTCGCAGCGCCAAATTCTGGCGTTTTTGCAACTTGGGCAGCTGAAACTTTCGGACAATTCGCCGGGGCGCACTTCCTTGCCGCAGGCGTTGCATCGGGGCATATCATAAGAACCGGCGTACATTACAGGTTGCTATCTTGCCGGCCTATTTTTACTTTTAGGATAAATAAAGGATTTATACCAAACAAACAAAACTAGATCATGAGCATAGGAAAGTACATGGCCCGAGAGATTGCTAAAGAACTTGACAACCGGTCAAGAGAATTCTATGAGTTTGTCATGCCTGCTATTGATATGGTAGAGGATAACAACGAACTGGTCGTTATGATAGACCTTCCCGGCTTTGACAAAAAGGACATTCACCTCAAGATCAAGGGAAACATCCTTTCCATCAGCGCAAAAAGGGTATCCGAAGTTACAGGTACTGTCTACCAGAGGCACAGGCCCGCCAGGATAGAAAAGAGGGTGGCCCTTCCCATCTCGGTCAAGGAGGACGAGAAAATAGTCGGCAAGGCGACCTACACCGATGGGGTTGTGGTCCTCAGAATACCTATGGCTGGGACATCTACCAGCATTCCTATAACGTAATCACCTTCTTTTTATGTAACCCACAATTATTGCAGCGGCCGCAGCTGCAAAGCCAGCGTACGGCAGGATGGAGTTGTACGGCAGCATGACGGCTGAGCCAACGAATAGTGCGGAAGCCAGTATGCTTGCCGGAAGCATCGGGCTGCCAGACTTTTCTGTTCTGAACATGGGCTGGTTTTCAAAATATGTCTTGAGCAGAGGAGCAATGTTGACGGACGCTTCGATCCCCTTTGCAATGCGCTTGGCAGCGACCTTGACTTCCTCGATGTACGCATCGCGTACAAGACCTTCTTCTTCCAGCAGGTTTGCCAGCACCTTGACGAACTGGAACTTGACTTTGTGGTGCAGATAGATCCCTTCCAAGATAGAGGCCATCCTCATGTACAGGGCCAGGTTCTTTGGGAGCCGGAACGGGAACCTGCTCATGGTCTTGTTGGCAAGGTCCATCAGTGCCTTTACTTCCATCTTGTCTACCTGCCTGCCGTACATCGATTGGATGGAAAGGCCGATCCCCCTTTCAACGACGTACCGGTTGACCGTGGGCTCAAGTGTCCCAAGCTCTATCAGCACGTTTACCGTCCTTTCTGGCTCTTTGTCCACCAAGGCAAGGTAGAGCCTGATCAGCTTTAGCCGCGTCTCGTTGTCAAGCCTGCCTACCATTCCAAAATCGTACAGAATAAGCTTGGCATCTTCGCTGTCATCGACAGAGATGTTGCCTGGATGCGGGTCTGCATGGAATATGCTGTGCCTAAGAAGCATCTTGAAAAACAGCCTGTGTACCTTGATCACAAGTTTTGTCCTGTCTATGCCCCTTGCATCCAGCGCTGCAACGTCTGTTATCTTGATCCCCGGGATGTACTCCATCGTCAGTACATGGCGCGTGGTTCTCTCAAGAAAGACATCCGGGATTATTACCGACGGATCATCGGCCAGGTTGCGCTTTATCGTCAGCAGGTTCTCCGACTCTATCCTGTAGTCCATCTCTTCGTGGACCGTCTCTATGAACTGGGCAAGCATCCCCTCGGCTGAGAAACGCAGGTTGGGGTCGATGAACCGGGTTGCAACCGGCAGAATCTTTTTTAGCACATAGATGTCGTTTGCGATTATCTGCTCGATGTTGGGTCTGCCAACCTTGACTATAACCTGCTTTCCGGCGTACCTGGCAAGATACACCTGCCCAAGGCTTGCACCGGACAGCGGCTGCTCATTGAATTCCTCAAACATGTCTTCTATCTTGCCCAACTCGCTCTCAATTATCGGCTTTATCTCGGAGAAGGGTGCCGGCGGCACATCGTCCTGCAATTTGGCCAGAACTTCAAGGTATGGCTGCGGCAGGATGTCTGCGCGCGAGGAAAGCCACTGCCCAAGCTTGATAAATGACGGACCAAGGTCAATGAATGTCTTTAAGAGCAGTTCAGCGTGCTTGCGGTATTTCTCCTCGTTGACGTTTCTGCCCTCCTTTCTGACCCACTCGCGCCGGTCGCGCCTTAGATTCAGGATAACGGGGACCAGCTTGAGCACCACCTTGACGACGCGTAGTTTTGAAGGCTTTGCATAAACCCTGGCATTATCCTGTGTGGTGGTTTTCAGTTCCTGATCCGCCGGTTTTCCAACGCGGGCTGGACTTTCCAGGGTCAGTCAACCTGCCCGTTTTTCTTGAGGGATTCAGCAGCTGCGTGAACAATCTTGCCTGTCGACGATCCGGCCACCAACCCGGCGGCTACTGCATCCACAAGGGCCCCCTTGGCGTCCTTGCCTTCCTTTCTTTTCTTGCGGTAAACCTCCATTCCTACATGCTTTCCAACCAACACAGCCGCCATTGATGCCACTACGTATTCCGGTGCATCCACCAGCAGGTGGCCTATCGGGTTCTGGCGGGGGTCTACCCTGTCAGCATGAACAGTGTAATGACTGTCGTATTCCCGTATGTGGAGGTTGCCGTACCTGTACTGCTTTCTGGCATTTTTCTTGCTGCCCAGCACGGTCTCGTCGAGATCAATTATCGGCCTGACAGCTTTGGGCACAATTATGTTGCCTTCAGCGTCGATGAACTCCACAGATCCAAAAAGCTCAGGATTGGATATAAAATTACCGAATAACAGGACTCATTCGTTCAGCGATGCCACTTGGCATACGGCAGGCTGGATACGACTGTCCTGCTTGTAGAACTCCTCATCAAATATGGGCAGGGTGTCAACTATTTCATTTCTGCAGCATTTGCATCTTGGAAAATCATCGTCTGCCTTAAGACAGGATGCACACCAGTAGCATAACTGACAGATTACAAAATTGGCTTTTCTTGCCTTGTTTCTATACAATCTGGCCACGTCTTCAAGGGGCCTCATGGCATCAGATCTAGCACCATCCTTAGCTCTGTTATTTCTTTCTCGATAACTTTCCTTTCAGAGTCACTTGTCGCATACTTCAAAAGTTTTTCACAAGCCTGTATTTCAGCCTGCAGGAGGTCTTTTTTGTCCATACACAGGCTGTGAAATTCGCCTGAAAGGGCATACGCTACCCTTTGTTTACCCATCTCTCTACATCCGCAGGTTTTCGCGATTACCACGTCAGATTGCGGAGAGGCGATGTTCATTGTGTTAACGATATTCGATCAAGTATTTACGCAGTTGGCCCGCACTGCATGGCAATTAAATGAGAGACAGCCGTTGCAGAGGCATCGTTGAGCGTTTTTCGCTATCTTCTTGCTGTTTTGATGCGTGGCGGGCTGGATGTGCTGCGGGACATATGACTAATCTACCTCTACCTGCACGTTGTCTCCTTCAACCCTGACGTTGTACTTCTTTACATCCTTGGTCTTGACTATCGGCAGATTCATCGACTGGACGTACTGGTCGATCTGCTCGCTATGCTTTGCGACTGCCTTTCCCGTCGTAACATCAAATGTCGCTCCATGAAAAGGGCAGGTAACATGTTTTCCAGTTAACTTGCCTACTGCCAGCGACATGTTCATGTGGCCGCATCTGTCATCGATGGCATAGAATTTTCCATCAATATTCACTATCAAAATATCTTTGTCGTCTAATTCTACCCTTTTCTTCTGACCTGCAGGAATATCGCTTGTTTTTGCAACTGAAACATATCGTGCCATATTCCATCTATAAGATAGATGAATCTGTATTATTTATCGCTGATGGAAGTTCTGCTGCAATAATGACCTGGGGTCATCATTGTGAAACATCTTTGCTCTATACGCGTCTTCTATCATCAGTGAATGACCTCAAATAGAGGAGTTAGATCATAAATACTTGGGCTCACATACTTCCTGCATGTCTTCTCAAGGCACGCAGAGAAAAGAAAGAGGAATGGTGGAGACCATCACGGCGGTAGATACGCCACTGAGATTCTTTACACTTGCTCTCTTGATTGTCGAATCGATTATTGGCATTCTGTCTGTTCAACTTACTCAAGATGCTCCCCGTTTGATCATGGGCTACCTAGGAACATTCATGTTCGTTTTGGTGGTCTTGATGGTGGTTTGGCTGGTATTCAAGAGTCCGGAGAGCCTGCTGGCCAAAAGAGCTTCGGACTTGAGGGATCGGGCCAAACAATTATCGGAACACACACGCGTAGTGAGGGATAAGGAAGAAGTATTGGACTTTGCTTTCAAGAACACCGTGTCGATTCTGACGAAAGAACCTGAACCTCTGCCCACATTGGTAAGGGCTAAACCACCGCCCAGGAGATGAACTGGCCTTGATGAATTTTGACAAACTCTCAGAGGAGCTTGACGCGTTAGACAACGAGATAAGGTCACTGACAAAGGAGTCCTCCTACGATGGGAGAGTTATATTCAAACACGCTGTGCTCTCTCAAAGAAAGGATGAGGAAGGCAACACGTGGTATACAGTAAAGCTATTTCTTGAACCCCAACGTGGCTATTCACTTGATAAAGTCGAGAAGGTGGTCTACGTTCTTCACCGAGAAACGTTTGATCCTAACGTAATCGCAGTGGCAGACAAGAGCACGGGGTTTGCTTTACAGATGGAAGTGTGGGGAGATTTCCATGTCATGGCAGTAGTCGTATACGATTCCAAGAAACCAGACATTTCATACCTTATCCAATACCTTCCCGTGGGTATTGGGAATGCAAGAGTACAATGATTCCATTGTGGAGGGCGAATCATCCTCTGTCTTGCCAGACTCGCCAGAGTTAACCTGCATTGGATGTGCCTTGCGTCCAAAAAGGCATCTGGAGGCCACAACAGCATATAGACAACCCAGTTCAGTAGGTTCTGTTAAATAGCAGCTGAACCGATGTATTGTCGACGTATGTACCAGAGAAGCTTCTAATTAACGAATCAGTAATTAATCCATCTTTCAACTAATGATGCGTTGTCAGTCAAGTTAATTGAAAGCAGGAAATTGTACGACGGTACCATATCTATGCGCAAGGACAGATTCCTCCTCAACAACAGGGAGGTTGAAAAAGAGATAGTTGTGCATCGGCCATCGGTGGGCATCATACCTGTTTTGGATGACAGCGTGATTCTCGTCACGCAGTACAGACGCGCTGCCGACAGGACGTTGCTTGAGATCCCGGCCGGCAAGATAGAGGATGGCGAGACGCCAGAGCAGGCAGCTGAAAGAGAGATGGATGAAGAGATAGGATACACCGGCGATTTAAGGCCATTTTTAAAGTGGTACCTGGCTCCTGGCTACGACACTGAGCTCATGTACCTCTTCGTGGCAACGAACCTCAAGAAAATAAAGAGCAAGCGGGAAAGGGACGTTGATGAAAATATCGTTGTCAAGAAGGTAAGGCTTGATAGCGCCGTCAAAAAATGCCTTAACGGCCAGATACAGGACTGCAAGACCATTGCAGCGTTGCTGGCATACTCAAAGCCAGTCTGACTGGACTGGCAGGTAGACTTTTTTCCTTGCATCCTCAAGGCTGTTTCGTTCTATAACAAGACCCTGCCGCTTGAGGTCGTCTACGGCCGCCTGCACCGTCCTTCTTGGCAGGTGGCTTAGGCTCATCAGCTCGCCCTGCTCTACGGGGTGCTTTGTCTTGATTATGTAATAGATGAACTTGGATGCCGGGCCACCCTCTGGATTTCTGCGGATGTATGAAACGCCAAAAGCTGATTTTGAAAGAAAGCCTCGCCTTTGGGATTCAACCGATGCTATGGAATCCTGGTGTATCTCTGCAAGGTTCACGCGCTGCCCAAACTCTGCAATGAGGGCGGACTGCTGCGATTCAAGGGGTGCCTCAAAAATGAACGTTGAAGGAGGGTACTCGTTGGTGATGGCGCCAACAAAACTCCACTTGACAAGGCCCTTCTCGTCGTATATGCCGACGTTTATCCCCTCATTTGCCTCAAGGACCACCTTGCTTGAGTTCAATTTGACAGCCTCGCCTATCTTTTGAAGCGTCTTGTCGATGCCAAGCTGGTGCCTTGGATCCTTTCTGCCTACCTTCCAGTGAAAGTCCAGGCCTGAGGCCTTGACGGCCTCTACTATCTTTTTTTTCTGCTCCATGGTGAGATCAAGGCTGTTTTCGCCTATCTCTATGATGTCAAATCCAAGATTGGAAGCTTCATTTACAAACTTTTCAAATGAGTTTTCGATGATGGCAAATTCCGTGATGGTGCTTCCAGTTGAGACCTTGATTCCAAAGTCTTGGTAGAATCTGATCTTTTTCTTCAACCCGTCCTCGGATGCCAGAAGCGGAAAGGCCCCGTAGATCTTGACAATGTCAACAAAGGGTGCAAGTATGGAAAAATTCTCGCGGTCAACGCTCTGCAGCCTGTCTATGGTGCACGTTAGGCCCTCCTTGCGGGGCTTTTTTGAGTCCACCCGGTTTTTGACAAGGCCGTCCAGCATGATTGTGATATGTGCAGAATTTGCATATATTTCTAGGTTTGTGTCTTCCGTCCTGCACATTTGATCTCAATTATATTGCTCCCAGATTGCTAGATTGCAGGTGGATTCAAAGGTCAAGCTGGGCATATCAGCCGCGATAGTGATCTTTGTCGTCGGCTCTTCTCTGGCGCTCAGCGACAAGCCGCTTTTCTCTTCTGACAGGACCGATTCTGGGCCGTCAGACGTCCTTAGGATCGGCTACTTTCCTAACTTTAACCACGCCCAGGCAGTCATCGGGGTTGGAAACGGTGACTACCAGAGGGAGCTGGGCAACATCCGAGTCGAGCGGCAGGTCTTTAACGCCGGCCCGGCGGCAGTTGAGGCGCTCCTTGCAGGACAGATCGATGTTGCGTATGTCGGGCCCAACCCCGCGATAAATGGATACTTGGCGTCGGAAGGGCAGATAAAAGTGATCGGCGGCGTCTCAAGTGGTGGCGCGGTGTTTGTTGTTAGAAACGATGCTGGCATCGATTCGGCCGATGACCTGGCAGGAAAGAAACTGGCATCGCCTCAGCTTGGAAATACGCAGGATGTATCCTTGCGGACCTATCTTCATGACAACGGCTACGACGTCCGGCTTCTTGGAGGCGACCCGCAGATAGTTCCGGCAAAGCCTGGAGACATACTGACCCTCATGATCAAAAAGGAGATCGACGGCGCATGGGTTCCAGAACCGTGGGGCGCAAGGCTGGTGAGGGAGGCCAACTCAAGCATATTCCTCGATGAGCGCCAGCTCTGGCCGGAAGGAAAATTCTCAACCTCGCTTATCATCTGCCAGGCAGACTACCTGCAAAACAACCCGGATACCATAAAAAAACTACTCTCCGCGCATGTGGAAGAAACTGCATGGATAAATGCCAACAAAGAAGGGGCCATACGGGCCTTTAGCGTCGAGATTGAAAAAATAATTGGAAGCGAGATCCCATCCGAGGACCTTCTTGACGCGCTGGGCAGGATGGAGTTCACGTACGACCCGCTTAAAGAGTCTGTAAACAAGGCGGCCAGCGATGCCTTTGAAGTGGGGCTCCTTGGCGATGTGGAGCCTGACCTTGATGGCATGTTTGACCTGCGGCTGTTAAACCAGGTTCTTGTGGAAAAAGGCCTGCCGCCTCTGTAAAATGCGCCAAAATTTCGCCAATTGCTCATACATTGCGCATATGATGCCGGTTATATTGGATCAAATGCAATGGCCTGTAACAACTGGATGCCAAATTAACGGGGATTAAATTTGCAAAAGGCTGAAGCAGAACTGCAACCAATCAAAAGGGAATCAACGATAAACGATGTTGCCAGCATTGCCCTGTTTCTGGCCGCATTTGGCGGCGTCTGGCAGGTGATCTATCTGCTGGGGATCTTCCCACAGGCATCACTGCCGTCGCCGCTGTTTGTGGCAAGATCCTTTGCCGACCTGGTGGTTGGTGGCGAGCTTGGGATTGGAGTCCTTGTCACCATGGGCAGGCTGTTGGCAGGCTTTACCATCTCCATAATCATTGGCGGCGCCGTCGGGCTTGCCATGGTCCGCTTCAAGGATTTTGGCAAGACCATGGGGTCGTTTTCTGTGGGCTTGCAGTCCTTCCCCAGCATTGCATGGGTGCCGTTTACCATCCTGCTCATCGGCTTTAACGACTTTGGCATACTCTTTGTGCTGGTGATAAGCTCCGTCTTTTCCGTGATGATGTCCACCTACAGCGGGATCCGAAACATCCCGCCGATTTACCTGCGGGCCGCAAGAAACATGGGGGCAAGTGGCTTTGCACTCTTTCGTCATGTGATGATCCCGGCGGCAACACCGTCTCTGATAATAGGCGTTCGTCAGGCCTGGTCTTTTGCCTGGCACGCGCTGATAGGAGCAGAGATCCTCATATCCCTTGTCGGTCTGGGCCACATCCTTAGCGTGGGCCGGGAGTTCATAAACATGGGCTGGATAATGGCCACCATGATAGTCATCTTTGTCATCGGCATGGCCGTGGACAGGATTCTCTTTTACAAACTTGAAGAGCGCATCAGGTCCAGATGGGGGCTGAACCAGCACTCAGAATAACTAGCTGCCGAATATCTCGCTTATCTTTCTTGCCAGCATCACGTCATAGTTGCTTATCTTGTTGCCGATATCGTGGGTAACAAGGTCTATGGAGACTCGGTTGTAGACGTTGAACCATTCTGGATGGTGGTTCAGCTTTTCGGCCTCGATGGCAACCCGCGTCATAAAGGCAAAGGCCTGGGCAAAGTCTTCAAACTCAAAAGTCCTGCTGAGCTTGCCGTTGATTACCTTCCAGCCTGCAAGTTCTGAGAGATTTTTGTCCAGCTCTTGCTTTGAAAGTTCCCGGTAATCTTCCTGCATAACAAACAGACGGTTTTCGTAACTAATACGCTTTGCCCAAAAAAGTGGGAGGATTTAGGCCCTCTTGGACCTTCTAAGGTAGAAGATGACGGCCATCATGCCGAGTGCCGCTGCCATGGAAGCAATGCCCACCGGGAATTCAGGGACCACCTGGATGCTTGACTGGACCGATTCCCCTGAAGCGTTGATCTTCTCTACCCTGACGGTGAAGGAGCCCTGCGCGTTGAACGTGACATCCTGCGAGGATATGCCTTCGGGGGTTGTTACACCGCCGCTGCGAGAGAGCTCGTTGCCCTGGTTATCGAGTATGACCAGCTCATAGGTTGCTGCAGATCTGGGCGTACCGTCCTTGTCGGCGATCTTGACACCAAACGGAATTGGCTGATCCGGGAATATGGATTCTGGAATGGTCAAAGTGACTTTGTAACTGCTCGAGTCTGCATCAAGCTGCATTATGCTTACCATCTTTTCAGGATCCGGCGGGCTAAGGGTGAAGACCGCCTGAGACGGGGTTCTGTCTTCCGACCTGATCTGGTTTGCCAGATTCTCAAGGTGCTGCTTTGAGATGGTAAAGTGAACCACGGTCTCGTTCTCGCCAAAGTTGTCCACAAAGACCGGTGTATCTATGCCGTTGACGGTGCCGCTAAGGGATTCTTTGTCAAATTCAGAGAGTGTCTTTGGAATGAACACCTCTGTGTGAAGCATGCCAATCCTGCTGACCATGTCTGATTTCCAGTCAAAGGGCATGGAGAACTTGATGGTCTTGGTGGCCTCGTCGTAACTGGAGTTGTCGATGGCGCCGTAATAGTTTCTGACCTTCACCTGTTGGGTTTGACCATCAACTGGGACATCGATAGTCTGCTCCCTTCCTGGAGTTACCCATACGTCGTATTTTAACACTGGCTCAACCTGCGTCCTGGTAGTTCCTACCGTGTGTATCTCTACAAACAGGTTGTAAAGGCCCGGTTCTGTAAAGATGGGGCCACGAACCTCGACAGGCTGGCCTCGGTTCCATATGCCGCCATACTGGAATTCTGGCTCGCCTTTTGCAACCGCTGCTTCTGTTTTCTCTGGGACTATCTTGATAAGTAAGTTGCCGTTAGGATCATAAAAGAAGCCCTGTCCGCCATACATTCCACCTTCCGTGGAAATGGGGATCTCCTTGCCATCTTTCATGAAGAATATCCTGTATGTCACTTCCTTGAAATTTTCATTAGTGTTCTCGTCAAAGAACCTTGCAGTGATAAAGACCGGCTGACTTGCATCGGTCACCACCGGCGGGTCAAGCTTCAGAAAGAGACTTGCCTTTTTACCACCAAAATCTGCAGCCGGTGGCTGCATACCGCCGTGCGCAAATGCTCCTGGCAGAGCCGGGACAACGATCAGCATCGATGCAAAAAATGCGATCGCCAAAACTGGACGTAGGGGAAACCTCTTCGGATCGGAAAACATCTCAATAGCAATTTTCTTTTGCGGTATATATCTGTAATTTCTGTTTCCTGAGCTTCAAATACTATTAATATCGAGCTACCAAACTGACCTGCAAACCGTCGGAGGGGTTGTCTAGACTGGTTAGGATACCTGCCTTACACGCAGGTGGTCATGGGTTCAAATCCCATCCCCTCCACTCTAAGTTTATGCAGACAAAAACGAAGAGTGTTGTTTTTAGAATTCTCTTGTAAACAACCAACATTCCGTGTTTAATGGTGTGATTTGCAATGCGGTATGCTGCGTTGGCCCTTTGGAATGGTTGAGATATGTTAATTGTGTTCTATGTACCGTTCTAATTATCCGCACCATTAAGTGATAAATGAACAACATTTTTCCAAATAACAAATATTTTATTTTATTAATGCCTACAATTTGTATGAAGATAGATGTTCCTAGTTATTTTGAAAGACTAGGTTCGATCAATATTCATCCTTTGCAGAGGGTTTACGAACTCGACTCCGGCAAGGCAAATGGCTCTCATATTCATCACAAAGCTGTTAGAGAATTTAGCTACGGTGAAATTTCCAACATCCTAAACGATCTTGCTGTAGTAATTCCAATCAAGAATGGAAATCTAAAGATCTTGGAAGGAGTTCTATCCGGCATTCCTAACGAATGTCTGGTAGTAATAGTATCAAACAGCAGTAGAATACCCATAGATAAGTATCAAGTAGAGATCAATGCCATCAGGCAGCTTGTAAGATTTACCGATAAGCGGATGGTGGTAATACATCAAAGTGATCAAGGGCTCAAACAAGCCTTCAAGAAGGTGGGCTACCGCTCGATTCTTGATTCTCGGGGAAATATCATAGACGGAAGAACAGGAGCTTTGATAATTGGGGTGCTCATTGCCAAGATGTTCCACAGGGAATATGTGGGATTCATAGATGGCAGCAACTATCTTCCGGGGGCAGCAAATGAATATGTCAAGATTTTCGCCGCCGGCTTTGGCATGTCTAACACACCATACACCAACGTCAGAGTCTCTTGGTCCCACAGGCCTATGATAAAAGATAACTCCTTGCATTTTGCCAAGTGGGAAAGGGTCTCTAAAGAAGAGAACAGGTATCTAAATACGATCCTCTCATCCATAACTGGATTTGAAACTGATATTATTGTTACCGCAAGTTCCGGTGACCATGCACTTTCAATGCCCCTTGCAGAATGTCTACACTTTTCCACAGGAATGCCAATAGAACAGTATGAATTGATAGATATATTTGAAAAATTCGGCGGACTAGTTGCAGACCGTCCTCAGGCAACACATGAGGTCGAAGTATTTCAGATAGAATCAAGAAATCCGCATTTTAAGGATGTAGACAAAGACAATGATAACTCGACAGGAATGCTTGAAACTTTTCTCCTGAACCTCTATCGTAGCAAGATCTGTTCTTACTCTTTGAAAAAAATACTTGATCAAGTGAGGAAGGGGACATCTGTAGAAAAAAATCCTGACGCGTCAAGAAAATCGATGCTCAAGAGTCGACTATTAGAACCGATAAAGTCCGTTCAGATTTCAGAATTCAAGAAAGAATTACTTGACAAATCTAAAACGTTTACCAGATTTGGTTCGCTATAATTGCATATTTGTTATATTCTTGCAGTGCATGAAAAATATTTAGCGTACTGCACTCACTATTAAGCATGGGTCAAGGAAGTTCGAATGAAAGCATCACTTTTCGCATAAATTCGAACTACTTGTCAGACCTGCGTCGGCTCGCTGACGAAGAAAAGATCAGCCTAAACACCCTTGTAAACCAAATCTTGAAAAGCTATGTTGACTGGGAAAGCATTGCTGTAAAGGCGGGGTTTGCCGTCTTTCAAAAGGAAGTTGTAAAGGAGCTTTTCAACGCTGTGGATCAGAATACCCTGCAGCAGATTGCGATGCGTACGGCAGACAAATCCAGGGACACACTTCTGCTTATGAAAGGTGCAACAAATCTGGATGCAGCCCTCTCTCTTTTGAATAGTAGGTCTAGAAAGGCAGGCTTTAGTTACAGAGAGTTTCACGAACCTGATGGACGACGTATAGTGATTCAGCATGACATGGGCATCAATTACTCGACTTTTTTCAAAACACACAATGAAAGGATGTTCAATAACGCCGGCTATTCGGTCAAAGTCGATATAACAGAAAGCTCTACAATTATCAAGATACTGGATAAATAAAGTGACAGAATTCGGTTTTCTTGCAAAATAGTTAACGATCCCAAAATTAAGTTATATCCGGGTTCTGACTTCTAAATTGTCTGAAAATCATTCTCCTGATCTTCCCGAACTTGTTGCTGGTGGCATACAGTTTGACAGAGCCATTGCATTGCGTGCATACTTTTTTCCTTCTAGATATGGTAAGATAGCTAAGGGGATAGGTTTTCGAACAGTCAGAGCACCAGTAATAGGTCAAACCACGGATTTGATTGACACCAAGAGAATGAAATTTTATGCCTTCCCTTAAACAAACCTCTCTTGCGATCTCTATTAGGCTATGGTCGCCTTCCGTCTGCGGACTCATGTTTGGATTTTGCATTAATCGTTGTTAAATCCGATGTATAAAATGCGTATAATGCATGCAAAATCATGCAAAGTCTTGCAAACTACATTGGTAAGAGAACGGTACCGATTCTTCTCCGAGTTGCCAAAACTTGGAACCGCCATTCATTTGAACTATATCTATTTTGTTTGATGCAAGTTTTACATGCATACACAACATAATCATGAAATAAAGTTATAACTCTGATTGTATAAATCATAATTGTACAGAATATTGCTTAAGTAAAAGAAAATTTAGTATATAGTCGTGAAGTGGTTCTGTTGTCCGAACTGCAACGCCTGCTTTCTTGATATGACGCAGTACGATGAGCACATCATGGCATACCACAGCAAAAGCAGGTCCAAATCGCCCCGGCTGGTGGAGGCTGCCATCCGCTCTCCATACGACTCTGTAGAACGCCTGCGACTGCTCTTAAAAGATGGGTACTTTATTCATCGGATATCGCACCCGCATACCACAAACGGGATAAAATCCACCATGGTTGAGCTGATGAAGGGCATGGGCGTGTGCATGATAACCACCTTCGGTGAAGAGGCCGACGCACTGTCTGAGTTCGTGGGCATACCAGTGCCAGTGGATTAGACCCAAGAACCTATTTCTAAGGCTCAAATCCAAAAAGGAAAAGAGGATGGAAACCAAACAAACCGTCGTTATCTCCGGCTCAGACAACATTGTTGCAGCCATCTCAAGATACCAGTCCAACATCCGGAAAACCTGGTGCGCCTGCGTCGATGCCCGGATTCCTGCCTTTTCCATGAGCGAGGGCGTGAGGCAAGGCTACATCGCCGCAAAGAATCGGGGAGTGCAGATAAGATACATCACCGAGATCAATTCTGAAAATCTTGCCCAGTGCAAGGAGATCATAAAGTTTGCAGAGTTGCGCCATCTTGCTGGGATAAAAGCCAGTTTCTCGGTAAGCGAAAGCGAGTTTGTTGCCGGCCTGCGCGGCGGAAAATCCCTAGAAAAACTTGTCTACAGCAACATCCCGGAAATGGTTGTTCACCAGCAGGGAGTCTTTGAGACATTCTGGAACAACGCAACGCCCGCCCTTGACAGGATAAAAGAGCTTGAAAGCTGATATATCATGCGATTCTTTTGTAAAACATGCCTGTAATCCAGATAACCATGAGTCAGGGGAGGACCGTCGAGCAAAAACGCGAACTTGTACAGGTCCTGACAAGGGAGTCGGCGCGCATCTTAAAGACTAAAGAGGAAAGCATCCGGGTTCTGATCTACGAGGTATCAAAGGAAAACTGGGGCAACGCCGGCGTACTGGGGCTTGACATGAAGTAGCGTTATTTCCTTCTGTCGATTACAACGATGACGACGCCAACGATCATAACCATGATCCCTGCGATGATCACGCCGACCCCTGCAATGACACCGCCGAATATGT
The DNA here is from genome assembly GCA_029263715.1 of Nitrososphaera sp. Classification (GTDB taxonomy): domain Archaea; phylum Thermoproteota; class Nitrososphaeria; order Nitrososphaerales; family Nitrososphaeraceae; genus Nitrososphaera. The sequence continues at coordinate 60,440 of JAJUFP010000009.1, forward strand.
CTGTGTCAACACTTTCTCTTCCTACCCCCGGAATGTGGCCGAAAACCACGTTGACAGACGTTGGCGAGTCGTCAACATTGGTTATGGTGAGGTTGTAAGGCCCCGCAACGGTGGGCTCTGCACCCGTAGCCAGGTTCTCCGTAAACGTAGAGTTAAGACCTGTATTTCCGGCAGGATCGATTAAAACTGCGTTGAGCCGGACATCTGAATTGTCAGACGATACCACGACAGACAGTGGCTTTGTGGTGTTTGTTACCTGCAAAGAAACGGTGGCTGACTTGCCCGGCTCGATAGCGGTGTCCTGCAGCATCGATGTTTCTGCCTGGATCTGCCTAGCTATGGGCAGGGCGTAAACCACGGTTAATACTATTCCGACTATGAAGACTGCCGCCCCTCCCATCAGAAAATAATACCCGCGTTTCAATGCCATTGACACACTCTGCTTTGTTATTAATCCTTGGCAAACTTTTCCATGATTTTTCCGATGCACTTGGTGCACTTGTTCAACAAGTCGATCCTAGCAAACTCGTTCGGCGAGTGGATCCTTGCAAACATGTACGTGCTGCCTACAGAGATGCACGGGGCCTTTAGCACCTTGACAAAGGAGTACATGGGCCCGGTGCCAGCCGACGATACGCTGATGATGGCATCGCCAAACGTTTCGCTGGCGGCCTGCTCAACTTGCTTTACAAAGGGATTGCTTATCGGCGTTCTGGCCGCCGCCTCACCGTGGATGAACTTGACTTCGATATCACCAAAGCCATGCTTTTTCAGGTGCCGCTTCAGACGTTCCAGCTGCCTTTCTGGCATCATGCCGGGAACAAGCCTAAAATCGATCTTGACAGTTGCCTGCGACGGAAGGACTGTCTTGGCCCCCGGACCGGTGTAGCCTGAATCAAAGCCGGCTATGTTGCAGGTGGGCATGCCAACAAGGGCCTTCTTGACGTTTACTCCGCGGGCGTTGTTGACAAATTTTTTGATGCCGTACTCCTGCTTGAACTCTTTATCATCAAACGGCTCTCTGGATATCACTGAAAGCTCTTGCTTTGTAAATGGCCGGACTTCCTTGTACCAGTCTTTGACAAGTATCCTGCCTGACGGGTCGCGCAGAGTCTTGAGGGCCGAAACAAGCCTCCATGCAGGGTTTTCGATGAGCACCGCAAGGCTTGAATGAGCGTCTCTGGACGGCCCCCTGGCCATCAGCTCGACGTAAAGCAGCCCCTTCATCCCGAGGCTGATGATGGGCCTGTCCTTTGCATCGACGTAACCGAATTCCCAGATAACGCCGTCACAGGCAAGTTTCTCTTTGTATTTCCTGAGGTACTGCTCGACGTGCAGGCTTCCTATCTCCTCCTCGCCTTCCACCATGAACTTGACGTTGCAGGGCACGTCGCCAGTCTTTTTCAGAAAATACTCTACAGCCTTGATGCGGGTTATCAGCTCGCCCTTGTCGTCGGCTGAGCCGCGGCCAAAGATCTGGTTTTCCTTTACCTTTCCACTGAAGGGCTCGTCTTCCCACAGATCCAGCGGCTCTTCTGGCTGCACGTCGTAATGGTTGTAAAACAGAATTGTCTTGCTGGGGTTGGACTTGGATCTGACTTCACCATAAACTATGGGCGGCACTGTCCTGTCGTCAAGGTACAGGACTTCGGAATTGATGCCTGACTTTTGCATCATGCTGGCCACAAGGTTGGCGCATTCAACAAGGCCGACCTTCTTGGCAGAAACGCTGGGCTGCCGGATCAAAGTCTGCAGGTCTGATACAAGTCCATCCATCCCGGAATCAACAAGATCCTCTATGGTCAACACGCAACTTGAAACCGGCTTTGAAAATAAAGGTTGCTTTTGTGCACGTGGCAAGATTAATAATTGGTTTTGCATGCAGCCAAGAACGCTGTTTTAGCAGTGACATCGCAGAAAGGGGAGACCGGAGAACCAAAGCTAAAGAGATCGGTTATCGTTATCGCCTTCATCTCCCTTGGCCTAGTTTACACCACCATGCTAGTCGGCGTTTACTTTAGTTCGCTAGAACAGGGTGTTGCATGCACTGAATGGCCCCTCTGTCCAAACGGTCTGTTTGGGCCGCCGGAAGAAAAGTACCTTGTAGAGTACGCTCATAGGTTAATCGCTGCCATAGCCGCGACCTTTATCTACGCAACTGCCATCATGGTGCCATCCAGTGTAAGGAGGGCCAAAAAGGCAGCATTAGTGGCAGCCACCCTGGTCTCAGTCCAGCTTGTCTTGGGATTGTTTACCGTGCTTACCTCGCTTCAGCCACTGGTGGTTGCCAGCCACCTTTCTACTGGGATCACCATATTTGCATTTGCGCTGCTGACGTTTCTCTGGGTGGGGATCTGGCGAAAGCAGCGGGCAACGGCACAGTGATTGCCTGTCTGAATATTTATAATGGTCATAGCGCGACCCCTCTCACAGCATGTCTAACTCTATTTTCTTCTCACCCAAGTCAATAGCCGTTATCGGCGCATCTGAAAAACCGGGCATTGGCAAGACCATCTTTGCCAATATTGCACAGTACTACAAGGGCAAGATTTACCCCGTAACACCGTCAAACCCTACGGTTGGCGGCATCACGGCGTACAAGAGCGTGCTGGATATCCCAGATTCTGTGGACCTGGCAGTCGTAGCCACGCCCAGCAGGTTTACGCCGGCCGTCATGGAAGAAGTAGGCAAGAAGAACATCAAAGGCGCGATCATTGTTTCTGCCGGATTTAAAGAGGTAGACGAGGTTGGCGCCCAGCTGGAAAAAGAGGTTGCTGAGATATCCAAAAAGTACGGCATAAGGGTCATTGGTCCAAACTGCCTTGGCATAATGAGCCTTTCACCAAACAACATGATGAACTCCACCTTCCTCAAGGTAACTCCAAAGCACGGCGGCATCGCGCTGGTCTCGCAGAGCGGGGCCATCTGTGCTGCAACGGTGGAGGATGCCGAGGCCCAGAACATCGGGTTCTCCAAAGTCATAAGCATGGGAAACAAGGTGGACCTGGATGAAAGCGATGTCCTTGAGCTTTTGGCCGAGGACGACGACACCCGGGTTATCGTGATGTACCTTGAAGACATCCGCGATGCCAGGCGCTTTATGGAGATTTCAAAGCACATAACAACTGAAAAGAGAAAACCCATCCTTGTCCTCAAGTCCGGCAGGACGGAGGAAGGGGCCAAGGCAGCCGCTTCACATACCGGCGCGCTTGGCGGCTCGGATGTGAACTACGAGGCAGCCTTTGCACAGTGCGGCGTGATTCGCGTCGACACCATGGGCGAGCTGTTCGACCTGGCCACCGCGTTCTCAAAGCAGCCGCTTCCAGATGGCGGCGTGGTGATAGTTTCTAACGCCGGCGGCCCGGCCATAATCTCAACGGATGCCTGCTCAAAGTACGGACTAAAGATGGCCGATGTCTCGTCGATACGGGAGGAGATACAGAAGGTCATACCGGCATACGGCTCGCCGCGAAACCCGGTGGACATTGTTGGTGACGCCGATTTTGGCAGGTTTGAAAAAGTGCTGCAGCTGGTTTTGTCGCAGCCAAACGTGGGCTCGGTGGTGACCATGTGCACGCCGTCAGCCACGCTGAACTACGACGACCTTGCAAGGGTGCTGGTGACAAAGTCAAGCCAGTTTCCAAACAAGACGATACTTGCATCGCTGATGGGCCTAGCCGAAGGAATCGAGAACAGGAGGATAATGTCAGAAGGCGGCGTTCCCTACTACCTGTACGCAGAGCCGGCGATAAGAACCCTCAAGGCGATGTACGAGTTCAAGAACTGGGTTGACAGTGCCGCAACCAAGGCCAGAACGCTAGAGTTTGCCAAGGACAAAGAAAAAGTCCAGTCGATCTTTGAAACCGTCAGGCAGCAGGGCCGCAAGAACCTGCTTGAAGAGGAAGGCTACGAAGTGCTCAAGGCATACGGATTTCCCACTCCAAAGAGCATACTGGGCTCAACAGAGGAAGAATGCGTTAGCGCTGCCAAGGAGATTGGATATCCTGTTGTCATGAAGATTGCCTCGCCGGACATCATCCACAAGTCCGATGCCGGCGGCGTCAAGGTGGGAATAAAAAGCGACGATGAGCTGCGCGCTGCCTTTAAGACTATTATGGATAACGCGAAAAAGTACAAGGCCGACGCCAAGATAAAGGGCGTTCTGGTGCAGGAGATGGTCAAGTCTGCCAAGGAGACCATCCTCGGTGCAAGCCAGGACCCCACGTTTGGGCCAGTCATCATGTTCGGGCTGGGCGGCATATACGTCGAGGTGCTCAAGGATGTGGTATTCAGAGTCGCACCCATCGATGAGCGTGAGGCTGCAAAGATGGTCGAGTCCATAAAGACCATCAAGCTGCTCAAGGGCGTCAGAGGTGAAAGGCCGTCAGACCTGAAGGCCATCGCGGACTCGCTGCAGCGCCTGTCGCAGCTGGTAACCGACTTTCCAGAGATAAAGGAGTTTGACATCAACCCGTTACTAGTTCTGGAAGAAGGAAAGGGCGCCAGAGTGGTCGACGCCAGAATAATCCTGAAATAATCAGGACAGTTTGGCGCCGCACTCTTCGCAGAACTGTGCGTCAGGTTCGTTCTGCGCGCCGCAGGAAACGCACTTGCCGGCCGCCGACTTGGCAGCTGACTGCAATAGTATGATATCGCCTATCTTGGAGATGCCGTCCCACTGGTGCTCCTTCTTTTCCCCTGAAGCTGAGGCGATCTTGATGGTGATCTGCGCCTTTCCACCGGTCCTGCGGAGGCCTACCTCTTCTACCCTGCCCACCAGCATGGCCTCGCTGTCGTAGGCTGCCATGCCCACAAGGGACTGGATGGATACAAACCCTTCAACGGGAGCTGGTGCTTGAACCGCTGCTGGCTGGCTTGTCTTTTGCAGGGAAGGCGGTGGTAACTGGGAGGGCGCTTCAAACTTGCGGTACTGCGCGATGGTGGCGTTGCAGGCCCTGCATTTGTACTCACCTTTTTCCACCAACGTTACACCCTCGCCCAGATCCTCGTTTGGGTTCTCGTAAGTAAGGGTGGGCGATCCTTCAAACTCTCTTTCGCACTTGTTGCAGAAATATTTGATAAACCTGTCCTGGGAAAGCCTTCCGATACCTGCAAGGAACAGCTCTGGCCCGCCAAGGTTGGCCATCTTTTGTTCCTGATCGGTTACCGTTGCAATAGCATAACCGCCGGAGCCGCGCAACTTTTTCTCGGCCATGTCTTCTGACATCATGCCTGTCTGTCGCCACGGCTAGTTATTTAAATCGTGCTAGGCTGCACAAAACTGTCAGATCCGCGGGTCTCGATCCTTTTCAATGCTCACGGGAAACGCAAAAATGATCCGACGACAACCTTTGACTCTGATTAATATACTGATTTGGCTATCAAAATATCAGAAGGACTGGTGAACTCTGTTTTACTGCTGCTTTACAGAAACCTTGTAGCGTCCATAGACAAGGTCTTTCTTATCTGGCAGGTTGTATTCCCGGTTATCTACATCTTTATCGCAGGATACTCGTACTCCGCGCTTATCGGCGACAGGGGAGTAGGTGTTGGAAACACCGATGTTCCATACCCGGCATACCTGGCAGCCGGCATGATCGGTTTTAACGTCATGAACAGCAGCACCGTGGCTGGAAGCATCATCTGGAACGACAAAAAGCACGGCATGTTCCAGCAGATACTGGTGATGCCATTTGCCAGGATGGAGTACATCGTTGGCAACATCATGACCATCATGCTGATGGGCCTTGCCAGCGCTGGCCTGATACTGCTTGCCGGGTCACCGACCCTTGTCGGAAACGCGCAGGTAACCCTGCTGGGCTCACTATATGTTTTGTACGCGCTTTTGGTGGGCGCGATATTTTTCGGCTCGATAACCATAATCATATCGACGCGGCTGAAAACAAGCGAGGGTTTCAACATCATAGTCAACAGCGTTTTTCTTTTCTTCTCCTTTGTCAGCTCGGCCTTTTATCCATCGCAGGGGGTGCCCGGCGCGCTTGGGACCGCGTTTTACTTAAACCCGCTAACCTACATCGTCGATGTAACGCGGGCAGGGATCTTCAACCAGATAACCGTATTCACAAACATAGAGGTGGGAGTCATCACTGCAGTGGCTGCAGGAGCGTTCTTCCTTGCCACTTTTTCTATGATGCGTATGAAGATCTAGTCATTGCCCACGACAGTCAAAAATACCTCTTCCAGTGTCGGCGGGCTGACCGATACGCTTTCAATCTGAACAGAATTCCTGGCAAAGGATTCAATTATCCTGACAAGCATGTCCTGGGCGTCTGTCGAGCTTATTCGTATGGTGTCTTCTGCCGGAATCTCGACAAGTCCGCCGGCTGCAATGGGCCTGATGATGTGCATGACTGACTGCACCGGCGAGTCCTTTATCTTTATCTCCACGGCCTTGATTCGGCCGTACCTCTGCTTCAGGCCAGCCGGCGTGTCCCTAGCGATCAGCCGGCCCTTGTTTATTATCGCTATCTCGTTGCATAGGTATTCTGCCTCGTCCATTATGTGGGTGGTGAAAAACACGGTCAGGCCGCCGTGCACCTGCTTTTTGACATAGTCCAGCAGCTGCCTTCTTGCAGCAGGGTCAAGGCCGACTGTGGGCTCGTCAAGGAACAGCAGGTCCATGTCATGCATGAACTCCCTTGCCACCTGCACGCGCCGGCGCTGGCCGATGGAAAGCTCGTCGTTCTTTTTGCCCTTGAAATCCTGAAGGTCAAACGCCTCCAAAAGCTCCCTAGCCCTGTCGCGGCGGCGCTCGCCGGGAACACCCCACAATATACCGTAGAGGTCCAGCGCCTTTTCCACAGTAAGGTTGGCCTCAAAACTGGGCTCCTGCAGCACCACACCGATCCGCTTCTTTATCTCGCGGGCATGCTTGACGATGTCCTTGCCAAAGATCCTAACTTCGCCGGATGACGGGTGGATCAACGTTGTAAGGATCCTGATGGTCGTGGTCTTGCCAGCCCCGTTTGGGCCTAGAAACCCAAAGACGCTGCCGTATTCTACGTTAAACGAAACGCTGTCGACGGCGTATAGCTGGCCGTACTGCTTGCGCAGATCCGAAACATGAATGCAGTGGCCATCCCGTTCCATCTGTCCTATGGTGGTCAATCCGACTAATTTCTGTATCTGTCACAGCATACGATAATATACACGTGTAAGACATTTCAGCGGCATGCCGGTCAAGAAGTGGCTTGATAATGAGGTATCAATTGATCCGATAAAGAATCAGACAGTAGCAGTCATTGGTTACGGAATACAGGGCAGGGCCCAAGCTTCCAACATGAAGGATTCTGGCCTCAACGTGGTGGTGGGCCTGAGAAAGGGTGGCAAGACCTGGAAGACAGCAGAGGAAGACGGCCACAAGGTCATGGAAGTGGCCGATGCCGCCAAGGTTGCCGACGTTATCCACATCCTTATTCCTGACATGGAGCAGGCCGAGACCTATTCAAAAGAGATAGCCCCTCACGTCACGGAAGGCAAGGCCCTCAGCTTCTCGCACGGCGCGGCCATCCACTGGAAGTGGATAGTGCCGCCAAAGAACGTCGACGTGATTATGGTGGCCCCAAAAGGTCCGGGACAGAGGGTGCGTGAACTGTACCTGGACGGGTTTGGCATTCCCTCCCTCGTGGCCGTCCAGCAGGACTATACCGGCAGGGCCTGGGATCGCGTGCTTGCAATGGCCAAGGGCATAGGCAGTACAAGGCCCGGCGTCATCCAGACCAACTTTAAAGAGGAGGTAGAGACCGACTGGTTTGGCGAGCAGGTCGACCTGTGCGGCGGCGCCCACGCGCTTATCATGAACGCCTTTGAAACTCTTGTCGAGGCAGGATATCAGCCAGAAGTGGCATACTTTGAATGCCTGCACGAGCTGAAGCTCATCACAGACCTGATCCAGAAGTACGGGATCACTGGCATGTACAACCGCGTGAGCGAGACCGCAAGGTACGGCGGCCTTACCCGAGGGCCGCGGGTTGTGGACAAGGATGCCAAGAAGAAGATGAAGGAAGTCTTGCAGGAGATCCAGTCGGGGCAGTTTGCCGAGGAATGGGTCAGCATCTACAAAAAAGAAGGCAAGAATTCCTTTGCCCGCTACATGAAGGACATTGAAAACCATCAGGTAGAAAAGGTAGGCAAAGACCTTCGCAAGATGATGTGGCCTAATCAGGAAGTCTGATTAGGTTTTTCCTTTTTTCACGTTCTCTGTAATGTGCTTGATGATGGTTGGAAGCGGTGTTCCTGGACCAAAGTTTCCAGTGACGCCCTGTCTTTCAAGCTCTTTTCTGTCAGCCTCAGGAATGATGCCGCCTCCTACAACTAGGATGTCGCCGGCCCCCTTTTCCTTGAGCAACCTTGCAACCTTTGGAAACAGCGTCAGGTGAGCTCCGTTAAGCAAACTCATGGCCACAACGTCAACATCTTCGTCGACAGCCATGCTGGCCACCTGTTCTGGGGTGCAAAACAGGCCAGAGTAAATGACTTCCATACCGGCGTCTCTGAATGCCCTGCAGAGTACAAGCGCGCCTCTGTCGTGGCCGTCAAGACCAAGCTTGGATACCAGTATCCTTATTGGCTTTTGTTGCTGCATAGTTGCTGACATTACCAAAAGATCATATTTTTCCGCTTAAAATATTTAATGATGCTTGACGATTCAGACTAAATAAGACTCTGAATAATCAAGATCAATGGTTACCCTGTTACAACTTTTCTCATGAATTCCGTGCTAGAGGTCTATCGTCTGTATAAAATACAACTAGTCCGCATGTCAGGCCGGGACTACCTTTTCCGCATTTTGAATGCAAAGAGATTCGTTTTGCGACTGTGCTGGCATTGATCCCAGATATCTCAACTTGTAGCGTCCGCCCTCAGCCCGAAAAGCGCTGTCAAAAACCAATCCCGCGTCTGGCCATGCCCTGTCAAGCCAGTTATAGTCTACTGTCGCATCAACTGCCTCGTAGTAGTTTGAATCCTCTTCGAGATCGACCCTTGAATATTGGTTGGCGTGAGTTGAGGGTGTGTAGCTTGAAGCGCCGCCCTTGATGAAACTTACAAAAGCATCAAGCGAGTTAAACAGCTGCGATTCTGACTTTTTGGTCTTCGAGGGCCTTACTTTGGCGGAGAACAATTTTTGCCCATCCAAATAGCTGGCGCGAATATCGACGGAGGATGGCGTGTCCACGAAGGAAGTGCGGATCATCTGCATCGGTCCCGAAAACAAGACCGGTCCAAGACGATTGACAATGCGAAGGTCCGTGTTCCTGCCCAGTACATAGACCGATGGTTCGGGGCTTTCTCCAGAGTTGTCGATGACGGCGCAACGATATGCGCAGGAAGTGGTATCAAAGCCCAAGAACGATGGCAGCGGCCAGAAGGTGACGCCTTTCAGCCTGAGCAGGCAGAACGACACCACGCCGGAGCCGTTTACGATTCGGGGCTTGAGCCAGTCGACCGGCGGAAGATGATTTTCAAGAACATCGGGGTCCACCCGGAAATTGAAAAGGTACCTGTCCATAAGGCGCCCGTATACGGAGCTACTGAACATTGTTCCCTTCATTTTTGATGTTGCCAATCTGGTATATACTACCATAACCAGACTTATTAACTTTGTTGGACGTCCAACCAAATTTTCTGCTAGCTTAAGTCGAATGGGTCGTACAGAGCCGTTTGAATACAACACCACTGTTGCTAACTGGGTCCAAGCGGGCAGGTTTCATTTGATTGGTTGATAGGAATACCCTACAGAATTCGACGGTAAACTAGAAGATTGAGAAAGGCGCGGACTGGCGGCGTGTAAAGGATTTATTATATTGCCGTCTACAACCTGTCGTGATTCCAATAGTAAAGGGGCTCATTGAAGGCGACCGGCGTTCCCTGGCCAAGGCCATCTCGATTGTTGACAACCGAGAGCCAGAATCCCGCGAGATAATACGCGAGATATTTGGCAGGACAGGAAAGGCCAAGACCGTTGGCTTTACGGGCCCCGGCGGGGCCGGCAAGAGCTCGCTTGTTGGCCGGCTCATCCCTGAATGTCAGGCCCTTGGCTACAAGGTGGCCGTCCTTGCAGTCGATCCCACCAGCCCGATAACCGGTGGTGCGATCCTTGGAGACAGGATCAGGATGCTGGGCAACCTTGGTGATGAAAAGGTGTTCATGCGGAGCATGGCGTCAAGGGGCGCTGTGGGCGGCGTATCAAAGTCATTGCGAAACGCGATAAGGGTGCTTGATGCAGCCGGCTACAACCTGATTCTGGTGGAAAGCGTCGGTGCAGGACAGCTGGAGATCGAGATAACCAAGGTTGTGGACCTGACGGTGGTCCTGTTCACACCAAACACCGGTGATAACGTGCAGGCCGTCAAGGCCGGGCTTACCGAGGTTGGCGACATCTACGTCGTTAACAAGGCCGATATCGACGGCGCCGGCCCGCTGTACAACACCATAGTCGACCTTATCGGGGACACGGAAAGAAAGCCGGCCGTTCTAAAAACGTCGGTGAAAACAGGCAGGGGCATCAAGGAACTAGCGCAGACTATTGATAAGTTACTAAAGGAAAAAAGCATTAATTATAAAGACCGCGAGAGAAAGATGCTGGAGGAAGAGCTAAAGGTCATGGTTTCAGATATAGTGGAGCAAAAAGTTGCCGTCATGCTGTCGGAGAACAAAAAGTACTCGGCTTTTGTAGACAAACTTGCAAGGAAGGAGATCGACCCGTACATGGCTGCAGAGCAGGTGGCTGCAAGCCTGTTCAAGTGAGGTCTGAGAGAAATGGTCGAGACCATCAAGACTGACTCAAACATCCCAGTAAAGCGCGAGTACAAACGGACAGATGTCAAGCGTCGCGTTGAAGAATCCGCCGGCAAGTTCCCGTATACCCGCGGGCTTTACCCAAACATGTACCGCGAGCGCCTCTGGACTATGCGCCAGTACAGCGGCTTTGGAAGCGCGGAAGAGACCAACAAGCGCTTCAAGTTCCTGCTGGACCATGGACAGACTGGGCTCTCGCTTGCTTTTGACCTTCCAACCCAGACTGGAAGGGATTCCGATGACCCGCAGTCTGAAGGTGAAGTGGGCCGGACCGGCGTGGCCATCAGCTCCATAAAGGACATGATGACATGTTTTGGGGGAATCCCGCTGGACAAAGTCAGCTCTTCGATGACAATTAACTCGACAGCCTCAACACTGCTGTCGCTTTACATCACTGTCGCCGAATCACAGGGGGTCTCGCCGGCCCAGTTGAGGGGCACTACTCAGAACGACATTCTCAAAGAGTATGTGGCCAGAAACACGTACATCTACCCACCCAAGCCGTCGATGCGGCTGATAGGCGATATGATCGAGTACTGCTCCAAAAACGTGCCGCAATGGTATCCAATTAGCATTTCTGGCTACCACATGCGCGAAGCTGGAAGCAACGCCGTCCAAGAGCTGGCGTTTACCTTTGCCAACGCCATCGCATACATTGAAACGTGCACTGCCAAGGGCCTCAAGGTGGATGACTTTGCCCCAAGGCTTTCGTTCTTCTTCTGCTGCACCATGGAGTTCTTTGAAGAGATTGCCAAGTTCAGGGCTGCAAGGCGCATATACTCCAAGATAATGAAGGAAAGGTTCCATGCCCGGGACCCCAAGTCCACGCATCTGCGTTTCCACGTCCAGACCAGCGGCGAATCGCTTACCGCTCAGCAGGTGGACAACAACATCGTCAGGGTGGCGACGGAGGCCCTGGCTGCAGTTCTTGGCGGCTGCCAGTCGCTGCACACCAACTCCCGTGACGAAGCTCTAGCGCTTCCAACGGAACAGTCAGCCAAGGTCGCCCTCAGAACACAGCAGATAATCGCCAGCGAGACCGGCGTTACAAAGACGGTCGACCCGATAGCCGGTTCGTACTACGTTGAAAGCCTGACCGACAAGATAGAAGAAGAGGTCATGAAGTACCTGAAAAGGATCGACAGGATGGGCGGCGCCATGGCTGCCATAGAGAAGGGCTTCTTCCAAGAAGAGATAAGAAACAACTCATACCGGTTGAAAAAGGAGATAGACGAAAACAAGCGTGTCATCGTTGGCGTCAACAAGTACCAAGACGCCCATGATGTTGAGCCGGCCCTCAATAAGATAGACATCGAGATAGAAAAGAAGCAGCTGGCAAGGCTAAAGGAGTTCAAGTCAAGCCGCGACATGACAAAGGTGCAGCATGCCCTGTCTGTGCTGCAAAAGGCCGCAGAGACAGACGAGAACCTGATGCCGCATATCATCAGCTGTGTCAAGTCCTACTCGACCCTTGGAGAGATCAGCAGCACGCTGCGCGATGTCTTTGGAAGGTACGAGCCCAAGATCTCGTTCTGAGATATACTTTAAATAAACTAGAACAAGGATAGTAGTGTGCCATGAGAGTAGATCACATAGCTATAGCGGTAAACAACGTGGATGAAGCGCTAAAGAATTACCAAAAGATTCTAAACGTAAATCATCTGGAGATCGAGGTGGTGCCAAACGAAAAGGTCAAGGTTGCAATGCTAGAGCTGGAAGACACGCGGATCGAACTGATGGAGCCGACGGCAGATGACAGCCCGATAAAGAAGTTCCTTGTAGAGCGTGGCGAGGGCATACACCACATAGCCATCACCGCAGACGATATTGAAAAGGATGTGGCACGGGCCTCTGCCAACGGGATGCGCATGCTTGGAGGCCTGCGCACTGGTTCGTACGGCCGGCGTATAACGTTCATACACCCAAAATCCCTAAACGGCGTGCTGACCGAGTTCTGCGAGGCGCCGCCCAAGGAATCAAAGGCCGAATAACAAAACACCTATTATCCCTTTTTACCCCGGTATTTTTCATTGAAGCCTACCTGCCAGCAACTTGTTGGCTTGCTGACGGAAAGCGTTAGCAGAAACCACGCAGATGCGCTGCTGCTTTCCGGTGGGCTTGATAGCACGATTCTGGCAAGCATTCTGCACCCGCAGTACTCTGTCACGGCTGCCCTTGGAAGCGACGCGCCAGACATACCGTACGCAAGACAGGTGGCGCAGAAATACTCCAAAACCCATGCCGAGGCAGTCTTTGATGAGGCCGCGATGATCGATCTTGTCGATACGGTGGTGCAGGTCTTCAAAACGTTTGATCCAATAGAGATAAGAAATTCCTGCGTGGCGCTGGCAGGACTGCAGCGGGCAAAGAACGACGGCTACAATAAGGTGATGACCGGCGACGGGGGCGATGAGCTATTCGCCGGTTACAACTTTCTGTCCCGGTACCATGGGGATGTGCAGAGACTTGACGGGGAACTGCGCCGGCTCTGGCAGATAATGCACTTTTCTTCACAAAAATTGGCGGCGCACCTTGCCATAGAAGTCAGGACACCTTTTCTGGACGAGCAATTTGCGGCTTTTGCAAAGTCCATCGATGCAGGCGAAAAGATAACCGAGTACAACGGTCAAATCTGGGGCAAGTTTGTCCTGCGGAGGTGCTTTGAGCCAGAGCTTGGGCCGCTGGTATGGAGGAAAAAAATGGCGCAGGAGCAGGGAGCAGGCACAGACCGGTTCGAAAAATACATAGACAAAATGATCGACGACCAGACCTTTGCAAACAAGAGCAAGATCGCCCTTTCAGAGGGCGTCAGACTAAGAAGCAAGGAGCATCTCAACTACTACGCCATCTTCCGCAGCTACTTTCCGCCGCCAAAAGAAGAGTCCAAAGACTGTGAACTGCGCTGCTCAGATTGCATGTCCTGCGTGGATTCTGACACACGATTCTGCAGGACCTGCGGCTCCTTTCCTGTCAGGTCATTTTGAGTATTTGCCTGGCTTTTTTAGAAAAATTCTCTTGCAGCCCTCGCAGCAAAAGTAGTACGTCTTGCCTTCGTGTTCGTGAGATACAGCAAGTTCCTGGTCCATCTCTATGCCGCAAACGGGGTCAACAGGCATGTAGCACTCTGCAAGCCTGTAGCGTATTTATCTCTTACCGAGGTTTACAGTAAGAAAAAACTGACTGACTGGTCAGTTATCTTTATTAATTACGCTGTCTTCCATATAGGCATTTAGAAAGTGAGGAGACTGCTTGCAAGATAACAACAACGGTCAGGTGGTTCTTAAAGTGGACAGGGTGACCAAGGTCTTTGAATCGACTGCCGGGAGCGTGACAGCACTCCGCAGCATTGACATCACGATAAGAAGGGGGGAGTTTGTCTCGATCGTCGGTCCGTCTGGAAGCGGCAAATCAACGCTGCTAAACATCATCGGCGCGCTGGACAGGCCTACTTCTGGCAGGGTCTTTATCAACGGCATCGACATTTTCTCATTGCACGATTCTGAAATCGCGACGATGAGGAATCACCTGATAGGGTTCATCTTCCAGTCTTACAACCTGATAAACAGAACCACCGTTCAAAAGAACGTGGAATTGCCCGGCATACTCTCTGACATGGGTGGAGAAGAGCGGCAGAGGCGCGCCCAGAAGCTGCTTGAAGTTCTTGGCATCGGCGATAAGGCCGGCCACAAGCCTGCAAACCTCAGCGGGGGCCAGCAGCAGAGGGTTGCGATCGCGCGGGCCCTGATGAACGACCCGGCCATCATCCTTGCTGATGAGCCTACCGGCAACCTTGATACCAAGACCGGAAACGAGGTTTTTGAATTGCTCAGGATGCTTTCAAACAAGTTCCGAAGGACAATTGTGATGGTTACCCATAACCCAGAATTGGCAGAAGCCACCGACAGGGCCATTCATATACGTGACGGGCAGGTGGAAAAGGAGGTAGTAAATTGAAGATAGTTATCACGGTTTTGGCCGCAATACTGATGCTGGCAGTCCCCATCAGCGCATACGCCCAGGGAGTAAGCTACCAGGATCTACTCAATGTCAATTACAGCGGCCCTGTATTTCTGGATGCATTCTGGACAGACAGGACAACCCCTGCCCCGGAAGGGACTTCTCTTGAAAAAGTGGAGGTGGCCCCCGGCGACGGCGCCTCTGTGCTGGCTGTTACGCTTGTAAACCGCGGGCTGTCGGACATTACCTCAGTTACAGGGTATCTCTCGCTGCCTTCCGGCTTCAAGGCTTCTGGGACAAACTCAGAGCAGGCCATCGCCACCAACAACGAGATCATACCGGCAGGAGATACCTTCGTCCTATTCTTTCAGGTAGATGTAAATGAAAGAACCTCTGTCAAGGAATACCTGGCCTCACTGAAAGTAGACTATTCAAGAATCGTCGAGGTCGGGCAGTACAGGAATGCAGAGATGAACGTCCCCTTCAAGCTGACCGGCAAGGTGATACTTGACGCATCCACCGACGATCGCCTGGTTCCCGGCGAATCTAACATGATCACCATGACCATAACCAACAGGGGGAGCGCGCCGGCCACCGGCGTGGTTGTCACGGTAGCCGGTTCTACCGGCAACGGAGGCACGGCCAATGCCTCTGCCGTAAGCACGGGGGCCAAGACCTTTGAGCTTGGTGTCATACAACCCGGCCAGTCTGCCAGCATACAACCGGTGATATATGCAAGCAACTCTGCCAGCGAGACTCTCCAGACGATATCGCTGGACATCACGTATGGAAACGCTTACGGTGTCAGAAAGACATCTGCCATACCGGTGGGTATGGTGGTCCTTCCCAAGCCGCCAGAATCCGTGTTGAGCGTGGCTCCCGTCGGCAATTCGTCTACCATACTGGCCGGCAAGATAGTCGACCTCAACTTCGTGCTTTCCAACATCGGCGGAAAGCCGCTGTCAGACGTCATCATCTCCCTTGAGCCAGAATCCGAGTCCGTCCAGATTCTGGGAGAATCCAAATGGGTCGTCAAGGAGATGGCCGCGGACTTTAGACAGCAGTATACAACCCAGGTCTTTGCGGCAAAAGACATGATTGCAAAACCAACCTCCTTTAACGTGGTCGTTGATTACCTGTCCGCCGGCGAGGCAAAGACAGAAACCCTGAATCTGGGCGCATACGTCGATGGCGAGATTACTGTTCGCGCTTACGAGATAGAAGTCACCTATATCGGCGGAAGGCCCAACATCACTGGAAACCTGCTAAATGAAGGAAATATCATGGCGCTCTTTACTACCATTGAACTGATCAGCGCGCCGGACCTGGTGTCGGTCTTGCCGGCCCAGCAGTACCTTGGGGATCTGTCAGAAAATTCGCCGCTTCCATTCAGCATACCAATAAGCTTGAAGGACGGCGTTAGAGGAGGAACTTATCCTGTTTCATTGAAGGTAGAGTACAAAGACAACCTTCGAGAGCTGCACACCTTTGAGATCAACACGCAGGTCAGCTTTGTGCCTGAAAACTCTCAGGCCAGTGCCGGAGCACAAGCCAACTCATCGCAGATGACTAGCATGGCCTTGGCGATCGGTATAGCCGCCGCGGCGGTAGTCGCAGCCGTCATTATCATCAGGAGGAGAAGAAAGTCTGCACTAAAACGCACTATTGCTGGAAGCAAGCTGGACAACGGCGATGACATCGAATCGGTCCTTGACAGCCAACTAGAGAA
Organism: Nitrososphaera sp.; assembly: GCA_029263715.1. Lineage (GTDB taxonomy): Archaea > Thermoproteota > Nitrososphaeria > Nitrososphaerales > Nitrososphaeraceae > Nitrososphaera. Next base: position 76,944 of record JAJUFP010000009.1, read on the forward strand.
ATCCAAAGACCGCAAATGAACATCGCCCAGATCTTTTCTCTTTCTTTTGATGCCCTGCGTGAGCGAAAGGCAAGGTCTGCCCTGACCGTGCTGATGGTCGTAGTCGGCAGCAGCCTGATGGTGGCATTAAACGGCCTGTCCGCCGGCTTTGGGAATTTCATCAACGACCAGTTCAGCAAACTTGCACCCAACATACTGTTCGTTACAAGCGCCCAGACCCAGCAGTCCGGCGGGTTTGGCAGCGGAGGCCCGCCGCCGGCACCAAAGATAACCCTGAACGAGGCGGTGGTAGGCAAGATCCGCTCCCTTCCCTTCGTAGATGAGGTGATACCGTCATACCAGGCCCAGATAACCTTGGAATCTGGAGGAAAGAAGCTAGACACCACGGTATTTTCAATTGATCCGCAGAAACTGTACGTGATAGCGCCAACCATCGAGCTGGTTGAGGGCTCCTCCATAAGGCAGAACGACCCCTCTGCCATACTGCTGTCAGACGAAGTGGCCAACCCGCCTGGCGATCCAAACCCATTTGCCGTGGTGGGTCAGACGGTGAGAGTCCGGTATTCATTTGTTGACCCGGAAACGGGCAAGCAGGATGAAGAGACAAAAAGCTTCGTAGTCAGCGGGATCCTAAAGCCGTCTGGAAATCCTACCGTTGATTCGTCGGTGGTATTTAACAGGATTGCCGGCAACTCGCTGCTCCACAAGGCCGGCAAGTACGATTCCCTTCTGGTGGCCGCAGAATCCAGCGAATTTGTTGATGCCGTTGAGCAGGAGATACGGCGGCTCTACGGTGACGATATCGGGATCACGACACCAAAGGCAATACTTGAGACCATACAGCAGTTCACACAAGGATTCACCGCCTTCATACTCAGTATAGCCCTCGTGGCCCTTCTGGTGGGCGCAGTAGGAATAATCACAACGCTTTACACTTCGGTAACCGAGCGCATCCGGGAGATAGGCACCATGAAAGCCATAGGGGCTCAGAACAGCTTTATTCTGGTATTGTTCTTGTCGGAAGCACTGACCATAGGAATAATTGGCGCGACTGCAGGCCTGGGGCTTGGAGTGGCCGGCGGTTACGTCCTTGTTGCTGGCTTTGCATCCCAAGACTCCCAGTCTTCCGGGTTGACTCCTGTATTCGAAGCTAGGGACATGGCCACGGTGTGGGGGCTTTCAGTAGGACTTGCAGTGCTTGCAGGGATGTACCCTGCATGGAAGGCATCAAGGCTGCCGCCGATAGTGGCTCTCCGGCGAGAGTAATCAGTATTTCTGCCACGGTTTTTTGTGTTTTATGAGGTGGCAGGTTTCTGAGCAAAAGTAGTCGTCGCACATGTAGCAGAACAACGGATAGTCCTGTGTCTTCTTGCCGCATCCTCCGCAGGTTGCTGACATGTCCATGATGACTATTCGGCAATCTTGGAATTAAGTTTTGCAAAAATAAAGAAAAAAGCAGAGTCCGGATCTTGCGATCCAGACATAGCCGAAATCCTTTCCCTTTTACGGGATGGACCTGCTGTACAGCTTGCCTTCGAGGGCCAGCTTGTACATCTCTGCTACATACGGGTTCTTTGCCGGTGTTTCTGCACCCAGTTCCACCAGTCTTGCGTACACTCTAACCACATAGGCTAGAGCACCCATGAATGCCACGACGACACCCATGTTGAACATCCAGTGGTTGGGGACCGCAAAGATCTCTTCCACGAACCAGAAGTGCCACATCTCGTTGACACCGATGGTGAACATGGTTGCCAGATAGCCGATGATGGTTATCTTTAGACCAGTGTTCATGGTGTTTCCTGGACCCCTGAGGATCGGGACCTTTCTGTCATATACAGCTACAAAGCCCCAGCCCAGCGGGAGTGCCACGAAGTGGCTGTAGAGCCACCAGTGTGCTGGTGTGAAAGCACTGTCTCTAATTGCGGTCTGGTGCAGCGAGCCATCCACGAAGTTGTCCACTTCGACGGAGGCTGCAATTGAACCGAGCATGATCACCATTATGTAGATCTTCTTCAGTCTCTGGATTTCGACTTCCTTTGGGATCAGTGCTGGCATCTGCGCCATGTGATATCCATGTGACAGAGGAGTATATTAACCTCTACTTTAGAAAAGCCATGTCGAAAGTATTATCTTCATATAGTATAGAAAAGAAATACAACATTTGTTCAATGCTCCACTGGATAGTTTATAATTATAATATCGATAGAATGACGAGCATCTTTGATAATCATAAGTGCTTATCTTGACGTTTTTCGGCTTAAAACCCCGACTAGTCGGGCTCAATATTACTAATTACCTTCGCTGGTATTTTGACTTTGCTCCATCAAGGCAGATTTTGTGCGGATTCCGGCAAAACTGTGGGAGTAAGCAATGCACAACTGCCATTCAGGGCCGTCAAAGAAATCAGGCGGCAGCTCAGTCAAATGCCTTCTCTTCACAAATCAGTATTAACTCTGAATCTTCACAGCTGCCTGACCACTATTCACATCAGGATTAATTATTGGTATCTATGTCTCAAGGAACGGCTTGTATCTATTAACCAGGTCTACAAGCGGGAAGCGCTTCTTGCCCACTATCTTGATGTCTACGCTGGCCTTGCCGTTTTCAACATCGATAATGTTGTACGAGTTTTCAAAGAACCCACGGAATCTGGAGGAAGATGCAGTACCGGCATAGGCAATCTCCAGTGGACCAAGGCTCCAGATCCAAGGCCGGTGCTTGTGACCGCAAAGCACCAAGTCCACCTTGGACTGAAGGCAGGTTCGCAGCGTGTCTCCGGCATCCAGGATGATGATCTTGTCCGTCCCGGTGTCCGGTATTCCGATCAGATGGTGGTGCATTGCCACTATCTTTACTTTGTCGGTGTATTTGGCAAGGGTTTTTTCCATCCACTGGTTCTGCCGGTATCCAACCTCGCCTTCGTCCCTGTCGGGCCTTGCAGTGCCCAGCGTCAGTATGACGGTGTCAGCAAATTCGTAAACAGACTTTGAGGGGAAGAACTTTTTGAACAACAGATATCCCGTATGGCGGTAATCATGGTTGCCAGCCAGCACTATGATCTCTTTGCAGTCAAACCTGCCTATCTCCTTCCTGGCCTTCTCGAACTGCGGCAGGATCCCTTCATCTGTAAGGTCTCCGGTGAGTATGATGGCGTCGGGTTGCAGTTTGTTGACTTCGTCTACCACAGAGTCAAAGGCCTGCTGGATGAAAAGGCTACCCACATGGATATCGGAAAGCTGAACAATCCGCATAAACTTAATTCGTCTTTTGCTGACTGCTATATAACGTTGTGCAAAAAGCAATGTTATATTAACACCTGCTTTTGTTAGTAAAGCAGTGCCCAAGCGCAAAATAAAGGAGGAAAAGCCAGGTAAAAGACTGGGAAAAAAGGAGATGTTGATAGTTCCTATCGTGATGGGAGCTGCAACACTGATTGCGCTGGTCATCGTTCCAACCTTTGCGCCACCTCCAAATCCTACTGTTGTCTGCCTCAAGGCCCACAACGTTGAGACATTCCAGATATTCCCAAGGATCGAGGTGTTTGTGGACGGCCAACCAAAGATGCTTCCCGACAACGTGGGCAAGCAACCAAATGAAGATGGCCAGGAATGCCTGCGTCCAATCCACACAGACGCGGTGGGCAATGACGTCCACATCGAATACATCAGGCCGGTTCGGCTTTCAATGGCCGACTTTATGAAGATCTATGCATACGATAACAAGACCATAACTGTGGTTGACAATTCCACTGGCACAAACGTAGAGCAGGCCCTCAACTTGGAAGACTATGACATCAAGTACTCGTATTTCTCGGAGAAGAACGAGTTTACCTATGTCCCGGATGTCAAAGATGTGCCTCCCTTCACAAAAGAAATGGCTGTGCGTGTAGAGCTGACGCACAAGCAATAAGGAATACTAGTTCTTTCGAAAACACGTCCTCGACTGCCGGCCTAGACCGTTCTGCTTAGTTCGACTACGGCAAGCCGCTCAAAAAACAGGTCCTTTTCTTTTACTGTCCTTTTCATTAATTTCTGGTTTTTGGCTAACCAGTCCAACGCGGACGAATCGGCAAGAGAAGAGACAACAAACAGCATCTTGCCTTCCGGCTTGAGCAACGGCAGCGCCGACATAATAAAGCGGACGGTGGTCTCTATACCAACAGGGCCGCCATGCACTGTGGCGTCTTTTTGCCTGTCGTCCGGAAGATACGGCGGATTGCTGACAACGAGGTCGAACTTTGCTCTGCCGCCAAAGGCAGAGGCGGCATCGCAGCATACCAGCATTATCCTGTTATTTCTGACATGGCAGTATGCCAAAGATTTGTAGTCTATGTCAGAGCCTGCCACAAACTCAAAATTTTCACAAAGCGCGTCAGCAATCAACCCGGATCCAACTCCTATCTCTAGCGCCCATCCTCCCCTGTAGTTTTTGGCGCAATCCAAGAGAAGATAGGAATCCTCGGCCGGAATGTACATCTGTCAACCCTCTGCTGATTCCAGGAGCGATATTATCTCATCTGGAGCAAGCTGGTCAATCCTTCTTTTACCAAATCCTGCATTGCTTGTCCCGTACTTTGCGGCCACCGAAGATGCCTTTTTGTTGCGCTGCGAGAACAGCAGGTTGATCTTCCTTATCATGTCCGCGGAAATCCTGTGCACCGGAAAAAGCCTGATCACCTCGGAATCTACAGAGGGCGGCGGCTCAAATGATTTCCTGTCCACGTTAAACAGCCGCTCGATCCTAAAGCAGTGGGACGAGATGACTGTTATGGCCCTGTAATCCCTGTCGCCAGGGGCTGCCATGATCTTGTCTACAAATTCCTTCTGCAACATTACCACGGCTCTTCTGAAATTCTTTGTTGCCAACCACTGAAAGGCGTCCCTGCTTCGAGAATATGGCAGGTTGGATACAAAGACATCAAATTCAATGTTGTCGATCCTGAAAAGATCCATGTTCTTGATTTCCAGGTTTGGAAAGACGAGGGTCTCCTGCACTTTTCTGAACAGCGCTCTGTCTACTTCAAAGCTGATCACTTTTCCTGCAGCCCTGCACAGCTCCTTTGTCAGGATGCCGTTTCCGGTGCCTGCTTCGCAGACTGTTTCGTCGTTCTTGATGACAGCCGCGTCAATGATTCTGGCCAGGACTGTTCTGTCGGCAAGAAAATGCTGGCCAAGCGCCCTGGTTTTTGTTAGCCTCAAACCCTATTTTCTGACAAACAGGTTCATGCGTGCCTGGCCCATTATCTCTTCAATTATCCTTTTTGTCAGCAACTTGGCTGGTTCTCTTAGACCGACACGGTTTTGCAGGTCGGAAAAGCTCTCGAACTTTTTCTTTTCTCTTTCCTTTATTATGGTCATCATGTACGTCTTGCCGATGCCCGGAATAAGCTCCAGCGCATGGATCCTAGGAGTTATCGGCTGAGACACATTAATGTAATCCACAAAACGTTTTTCGTTTGCAAGCACTATCTTTTCTACTATGGCCGAAAGCTCGTTTTTTGCCGACTGCGAAATGTCGTGGTACTCTAGCCTGCCAAGGACGCTTGTTACTTTGTTCCTGCCCTCCCGGCCTATGTACAGACGCTCGCCCACGTCAAACGTGGCATTCTGCACCCCCAACAGTTCAAGAATGGTGAGTCGTTCCTCGCCTATGGCCTGAATGATGACGCCCTCCCGGCCTCTGACGGTCATGGATTTACCGCGGGGAGTAAAGTCCAAGACATAGGCGTACTCTTCGTACTTTCTCTGGCCGTGTTCGTGGCTCTCCATCCTCGCAGGCAGATGGCCTGACGAGACCGTATCGTTTGTTCCAGACAATTTCTATATATCCGCCCTATACTTGGAACTGTTTATTATTTAGCCTTGACTATCGCCCTTGAGAATGTTTAGCATTCTTTCCAAAGTTTCGGTAAGTATGAGCTTCTTCCAGCCAAAGGTAAAGGCTCTCAACTCTTCCATGCTGGTGGGAAGCACATTGACTATTTCCACGGCCTCCTCGGCTGTCAGGTCGCATTGCTCGACGAGCTGTTTTACCATTTCCTGGGCCTTCTTGGAGTCGACCTTTGCGAACTTGCCTACGTAATCGGCCGTCCAGCGCTGTATCTGATCCATGTCATCCTGCTTGACCGAATCGAGGATCTCCTTTACCTGGGCAATGGTGATTATCTCTTTCTTGATGGTCTCTGTCACTTTCTAGGCCTCCACGGCAAGAGGTCTGACGTGGTTAAGGAAGGTCTGGAGGATCTTCTCCTTGTCTCCAAACATGACAGATACCTTGAGGGTACGCCTTCCTACTTCTTTGACGACGCCGATCCGGCCATGGAAGCGTCTGTGCGGCGTGGTGGTTTGTTCTCTGGGGTCAACATCAATTATGACCTTGTCTCCAACTTTGTAATCATGAAGCAGGTATGATATGCCCCTGACGACATTGTCCTTCGTCAGTATAGAGCGAGCCTTTCTCCTGGTACCATGTGATCTTGGCATATTAATTACGACACTGGGCGAGCCTTAATATCAAGTTATCCTGTCTTCCACGTCGGATATGCCGCCTTCAGAGAGGGCAAACAACGCCTCCCGTTCCGCGTGATAGGGGCTATCAACCATCCTTGCTATCCTGTTTTTTCCAGATGAGCGTTTTAAGAAAATGCGGTACGTGCTGGTATGCGCCACGACATTTCCGCCAGTGGGTCTTGCTGCATCAAAGTAGCCGTCTGGAGACGATTGTATCTGGTTTGTCACCACGACTGCCACCTCGTAGGTGTCTGCAAGCCTGACAAGCATGTGCATGAACTTGTTTAGCCGTTGCTGACGTTCTGAGAGCGTTGCCCGGCCCAAAAATTCGGCTCGGTAATGCGCAACGGCAGAATCCACGACGACAAGCTTGATCTTGTTTGCTTCGATCACCGGCCCGGTTTCTTCTATTATTAGCTCTTGATGGGCGCTGTTGTACGCCTTTGCCACGATGATGTTTTCCAGGGCGCTGTTGGGGTCCATCAATCTGGACCTTGCAATCGAAACGATCCTTTCTGGCCTGAAAGTGTTTTCTGTGTCTATGTAGATGGCCCGGCCATCCAACCCGCCTGACTGCTTGGGCTGCTGCACAGTTACGCATAATGTGTGGCACAGCTGGGTCTTTCCAGTGCCAAATTCACCGTAAACCTCTGTGACGGCTCTTGTCTCCACGCCGCCCCCAAGCAGGTCATCGAAATTCCTTGCACCTGTGGATATCCTGAAGCTCTGCTTTCTCTTTTCGTAAATACTGGTGGCCGTCACAAAACTCTTGTCAATGATTCCAAGTTCTTCTAGGATCACGCGGGCCTTGTTGCAAATCCTGACAGATACGTCCATGTCCATGCCCGTGGCGCCGGCCACATCCGCCGCCCCCCTGACCAGGAGGTCCTTTATAGAGTGAAAGCCCGCTTCTTTGAGGCGCTTTTCCGTGGCTGGACCTATTTCTTCGATGTTGGCAAGAGCAAGCCTAGAGATATCTTCCATTCCTTTTGATCCATTTGTGCGTCATCCATTAATAAGACATCGCTCCGGAGCAAAAAAGTATATATCTTTGTTCATTCTGCTAAGGCTAAGTAGAGGGATATGATGGAAAGCAAGACGTTGGTCGTGACGGCTCTTGCGGCAGTCTTGGTGCTGTCTGTAGTTGCCCTTATGCCGTCTGCTGATGCGCACGGTGTGCAGGCACAGTTGCAGAGCAGATTCGTAAGAATCGAAAACGAGCAGTTCTCTGACAACACCCTCCAGACAGGCGAAACACTGACCGTTTCCGGCGAGCTCAAAAGCTTGGTCAACAGAGATCTTAGAGCATGGCTCTCTCTGTTCAGCGAGTCTGAAAACGCTGGTAACAGATGGGAGTTCTTGTCTAGAGACCCACCTGGCAACATCTTCGACATTCCGGCAGGTGCAACCATCCCGTATGCAGTCACTGTAAAGGCACTTGAGCCAGGAACATATCATGTACACACACAGCTTAACGTAGAACACATCGGTCCGGGTCTCGGCAGAGGTCAGACGGTGAACGTCAGTGGCGACCCAATTCTGAAGCCAATTCCAATGGGAAGCATTGTCTACCAATGTATCCTTATCGGGGCTGGCCTTGGAGTAACATTCGCAACAAGACCGTGGCAAGTCATCTAAAAGAGCATCCACTCTCCCCTTTTTCCTTTTAATTATTTTTCTACAAATTCTAAACTAGGAGCAACTGCTTAATACCATGGGTTCGGAGATTTTCTCAAGAATGCTGGATGCCCTTTGTAAAGAAGTCCAAGACACATTCTACGACGGCGACCCTGCCCATGACTTTGAGCATGTTATGCGGGTTTATCGAAACGCAGAACTTGTTGGTAGACAAGAGGGTGCCGATATGGATGTCCTTTTGACCGCCGTGCTCTTGCACGACTTAGTCGTCTATCCAAAGGGCAGCGCCAAAAGGTCGAAATCTGCTGATGAAAGTGCAGACCTTGCAGAGAAAATACTGGAAAGGAAAGGCTGGCCCAGAGAGAAGATCGATCAGGTCTGCTATTGCATAAGACTTCACAGCTATTCCAAGAACCTCGTCCCCGATACTCTGGAGGCCAAGATATTGCAGGATGCAGACAGGCTAGATGCCTTGGGCGCCATCGGCATTGCAAGGACATTCAGCGTCGGCGGCTCTGAGAACAGGAAGTTCTACAATCCGTCAGACCCATTCTGCAGGAACGGAAGGGAGCCAGACGATCTTTTGTGGACGCTGGATCATTTCCACAAGAAACTGTTAAAGCTGGAAAACGCCATGCACACCAAGACCGCAAGAAAGCTGGCAAAGGAGCGAACGCGCTTTATGGAAGCTTTTCTGAACCAGCTTGGAAAGGAAATCTAACTATAGTCAACAAAGTACTTGTACCGTTTTTCTACCTCTTTGTTTCTCCCTGAAAGAACGTCAGAGATCTCTTCATGCAGTTTCTTGCTTGCATGCTGCTTAAAATCCTCTGCCGCAGAGTTTTTTGGAAAGACCGACAGGGTGTATTCAAAATGCTTCATGAATTCCACAACCTTGGAACGGTATTCCTCGATGGTGGGTTTTTTGTTCTCTATTTTGAACCACGCTGTGGCGCAGGCCGTCGAGTAGAGCTTGGCAAGCTCTTCTACCAGCCTGTCGACTTCAAAATAATCCACCATGTGGTTACAGATACTGGCAAAGCCGGTCTAAATGAAGCTTACCAGTAACCTGCCTTGATCTTTTCTATCACGCGCTCGTGTTCAGGGCCTTTTCTTCTGGCGTACTTTTCCATCGCAGTCAGCGGCACTCCGCCAAGGCTGCTTGCAAGCGTGGTAAAGAACCAGTTCTTTATGGGGTTGTCGCGCCCTACCTTGCCCATGAACTTCTGGATTCCGTACTTGAAGTTGTGCTGCCATGTCTTGTACATGACTCCCAGCTTGGCCGGGTCCATGGTGTTCCCAATGTCGAAAAAGTCAGACTTTTCCAGCAGGCCTATAGGCACGAAGGTCAGCGGCGTTACCGTGAACTTGGAATCCGGCTGCTCTGTCTCAAGCTCGTGGATGAGCCTGATGGTCTCCCAGCTATCTTCCGGTGTTTCATCGTTATCAAGGCCCATGATGAGGGTAAATGCCGGCACCCAGTAATACTCGTTCAGGGTCTTGACGCCTGTCTTGACCACCCAGTGCCATTCATCTGGCTTGTAGGGGGAAAGCTTTCTGTCGGCGTACTTGCCGATAAGCCTCGTGCTTCCAGTCTCAAAGCCGCACTGGATGCCGATATGGTTGTCGGGTCCTGACTTGATTATCTGCGATACGTTGGGTAACAGTCGCTCATCGGCTATGGCCCCTGCAAGGGTTCCGTGGGTCGGGTTGGTGTGTTCTATGCCCGTGGCCATGATGCCCTTGAACAGCTCCTCAATGGCCTCCCGGTTTGGCTGCATGTTCTTCGTGGTTCTGGGGTTCAGGCCGTAAACAAATATGTCATCACTGTGCACCCACGCGTTCTTGAGGCCGCCGTATTTCATGTTGATGGCGATCTCTTGCTGGACCTTCTCTACTGGATAGTACCTCAACGGCCTTAGGGTAACATCGCAGAACTTGCAGCCTCTTCCACAGCCTCTCATGACCTCGATCATGCCGTGCATGCTTGGGTTGACGATGTTGGGGATCTCGTCAACAGAGGGTTCGTTCCAGTAGTGGATGAACCTGCCATGATGGGTTTTATCGCCCCTGACAAACTCTTTGATCTCGACCTTGAACTGGCTCTTCTTGAAGGGGTTGGCCATGTCAAACTCGCCAGCAATAAGCGCATCAAAGAACGGGCCGGCAGCGCCGTCTATCTCCGGTCCTATGCCCCCTAGTTCGCCTTCCACGATGCCGTACAGGTCGTATTCTTCGATCTTGGCCGGGTCATAGTTGTACTGCCATGTTCCAGAAGCGCCGACTATCACTTTCGCTTTGCTTCCTGTCCTTTTCTTGGCCGCAATTATCTTCTGGTGAAGGTCGCGGTTATAGAACTCGTCGTAGGATGTCTGCTTGCGGCCGTAAGTAAAGGTCATGGTCACCGGCCCCATGCCCAGCGGGTCCATCTCGTATGTTCCGACGACCTCTGTCTCCGGGCCGATAAATTGCTCGATGTGGTCTGGATGCGCCACAACCACGTCCTCGCGCCTGTAGCCATCGCGCAGAAGGGCTGCCTCAACCTTCCTTAGGCCGTACGGCGCATAGTTGGCATATCCGTTTGTATGCTCTATGGGGTTGCAAATAAAATCAAACAAGACCCTTGGCGTTACCTGGTTTCCAAGAACGTGGTACCAGAAGGAGTCGTGACTCCTGTGCATGTCCAAAGCTGGAGCGCAGCCAAAGAAAGAGGCAAGCGAAATTCCCCTGTATGGGGACATTAATGTTCGGTCGGCAGAAAGAACTACCTTAGGATACTTCGACAATGTCCTGAATCCCTTTTTAAAGAAAAGAATTAAAGATAAATTAAAAGTTTTCCAACGATCTATGCGGGTAGGTCATAGTAAAGCTAGCGGAATTTCGAGTCCCGCCTGTCGACGTACCCTTCCAGGGTTTCATTGCCAAGCATTCTCTTTAGCGTGTCTTGGATCTCCCTGACCAGGCCAAACCCGTGGAAGGTCAGGGCAGTGTACAGCTGCACAAGGGTTGCCCCCTTCTCATAAGCCTGCCAAGCATCCTGACCGCTGGAAATGCCGCCGCAGGCAACTATGGTGAGGTCCGGGAAGGCCTTGTGGACGTCCTCCACCATTTTTAGCATATATGGGAAAAGTGGCCTGCCGCTCTCGCCGGCCACCGGACGAGAAAAGTTCCTGGTAAGGGGGTTTTCTTTGGTGTCTATGGGCCTAGTATTCCCAATCACGACGGCCTGCCCTCCGTTTTCATAAAATGCCTTGACAAGCTCCATGCGGGTCTGCTTCTCGTCTTCGGATGGCGGGAGGCTGCCGTATGGTGCAATCTTGGATGCTTTGAGCTTGCCTGGAATGTGCGTGTTCATAAGGTCGATGATTTTCTTTGTAAACTCTGGAGTCTGGAGTATCTTGTTAAAATCAGTGTTGGGGGATGTCCGGTTTTCTTCAAACCCCAAGTCGACGTAGGGTGAGGTCTGGACAATGATCTCCTTGCAGGCATCAAGCACGGCATCCTCTGAATACACATCGGTGATGCCAGAAAAGTTGAGCAGGATCCTTGCTGGTCCTCTCTGGCCGGACGCAAATTTCTTTAAGTTGTTTACAGAATACTCAAGGCCTTTGTGAGGATACCCCTGTGCGTTTATTATGGCCTCCCTTTCTTCATCCATTGCCAGTCTGACGGTGCCCTTCTTGGGATTCTGCGGGTTTCCCTTCCTTGGAGCCAAAAGAACGCTTCCTGGATTCAAATATCCAAAAACGTAGGACATGGGTTCCAAAAGGTCGCAGTTCTTGTCAAAGCCGGCTGCAACGCCTACCGGGCTTTTCAGTTCCACCCCGTTTACCCTTATGGCCAGCTGCTCGCCAGGGTCAAAGTACGACGCATTTTGGCGGAATTTGTCGGCCATCTTGAGCAGGCGCTTCTTTGCCTCCTCGTGAACCACTTCTCCCTGCGACAGTTCTTCGGTGGCCTTGTACCTGGAATACAGATATTTTCTATAAAGCCTGTAAAGCGACGGATCCAAGCTGGCCTTGAAAGTGTCTACAAACACCCTGTACACTAACCAGCCTTGAGTCGTCAATCCCTGAAATATATGGCTAGTGCTGGCTGTCTTTGACGAACTGCCACAGGTGATCCCAAAGCCCCTCAAAGCTGCCGGCTTCGATCTTGTAGCTTATCGCGTTGCCGTATTCGTTTGTCATCTGCAGCAATGGCCCGCCTTCGTCGCTTATGGATATTGATTTCTTGCCCGTTGATATGGTCAAACCACTGTCAGTTTTCTTGATCGTTGCCTGCTCAGCTTTTTTCTTGGCCAATCTGATTAACCTTCTGGCCTGGAAATATATCAATAATTCTCCAAAAGGATAGGGTTTAAAGTGCGAAGGTGCATATCTTGTTGGAATGGCCAAGTCGTCTGACTGCCTGGACAATAACCATGGTCTGTGCAAGGGATTCTACAAGGAGACTTTTGAGTCGAGACCGGTGACCAGAATCTGCATGTGCCCATGCCATGACAGCACGTATCAGCTGATAAGAAATACCGTGGCACTGGTCAATGCCAGTGAACGTAACAACCCGTACCAATTTACACAGGCCGGCTACGATGACGACCGGATGTAGGCGCGCTTCATGAAAAGAAGGATCATGTTGAACGCAGTTCCAAAGACGTTGGCCCCGATTATTATCGGGTCGCTCTTGAATATACCGTAGGCAAGCCACAGGGTTGTTCCTGATGCAAACAAGCCCATGAGATATGGCGAAACGTCCTGCATGCATTTTGTCCTGTAGGCCTTGATCATCTGCGGAAGAAAGCTAGACGTAGTCAAGGTAGCCGCTATCACCCCCACGATGGATATGGTCAGGTCTGGAAAGGCCTGCATGACTGCTACATTCCATTGCAGGGAGGGCACCGCCTAACTTGTATTGGCTGGTTATTAAAAATTAGCTCCAATCCCGGATGGTTATAAATAACAGATTTTCCAGAATTACGAGAGATGACAGATCTGAAGGATCTGGTGGACGGAAGCGTGGTTGGATCCGGTCAGGACTTTATAGTCGTCCAGAAGGGCAAAAAGCGCCTGCTTGTTGAATTTACCAGCTTCAAGATACAGGAGCTCAAGAGCCACGGCACGCCGTACGGATCAGAAGTGTGAGAATCAACATTTTGTATCTCGAAGGTCAAGAAAATTTCCATAAAAAGTTAAATTGAGTTACCGGGCCTAGCTCTCATGTTTGAAACCAAAGGCTACCGCTGAGGTTGTCGCTACTCAAAAATCACAGAATGTCCCACTATCCCAATCTCAGGCGGTTCATCGCGGCAAGGTAAAATACGAGAAAAAGGCCGAATCAGAGTTCTTTGTAGACAATTCCGCGCTTGCCGGCTTTACCGGCGAAAGGATCCTGTACATGGCAGTCCGGGAGCTTATAGAAAACTCCCTTGATTCGTGCGAGAGTAGCCACATACTTCCAAGGATATCTCTTTCACTAAAGACGCTAGAAGCAGCCAACGATCTCTGGATGATAACCTGCGAGGACAACGGCATCGGCATACCTGCTGACAAGCTGCCGATTGCCGTATGCTCGTTTCTTACTTCTGGCAAGTACGTGGAAAAGCAGCAGCGCGGGCTTTTTGGCGTCGGCCTGAAGATGATAGCCGCCTTTTCCACCAAGGATACCGATCATCCCCTCAAGGTCTGGTCCAAGTCTTCTGAAGACGGTTCGGAGCATTACTTTGAGCTTAGGACCGACATCAGCACCAACCGGCCCATAGTGCTTATCAAAAAGCAGTTGAAGGAAAGCGAGGGCAAGATATCCGGCGAATCCGGCTTTAGAATAGAGGCCATACTGCGTGCACGGCTGTCCCCCATCACCAAGGGCAAGATCTACGACTATATCAGCCAGACCAGCGTGGTCAACCCGTATGCCGTCCTGGAATTTGAGACCGACGAAGGCAAGGTTGTCTTTGAGCGCAGGACGTCTGTGATGTCAGAGCCGGCAAAGGAAGTGCTGCCGCACCCGGCTGACATGGACCTAAAGACACTGAAAAAGGCCATCATGAATTTCATGAACCAAAAGACCACGCTTCAGGGCGTGCTTTCAGAGTCTTTCCAAAAGATGTCCGGCGAAAAGGCCAAGGAGATAATTGCAAACGCCGGACTTGAAAACAAGCTTGCCGACAAGTACAACGAACACGAGCTTATCAAAGTAGTCAACATCTGCAAGCAGACCAAGTTTCACATGCCAAACACGGACCATCTAAGTCCCATAGGCGAGGAGATTCTTACCGCTGGCATGACGTCGGTATACACGATCATTACAAGCAGGTCTGAAGAAGCATCTGGAGGAAATGGAGAACCAAGCCAGCCGCAGATATCCGTCAAGGTTCTAAAACCCTCCCTGACCGGCTACTCGTCAAGAACCTGCGTTATCAACAACAGGCCCACTATCGTGGAATGCGGCATAGCTTATGGAGGCGACATATCTTCTTTCAAGCTTTATAGATTTGCAAACAAGATCCCTCTACTTTACGACGAAGGCTCCGACGTGGCAAGGGAAGTGGTCTCAGAAGTCGAGATAAACAAGATGGGGATCTCAAAAAAGGAAGTCAAAGAGCAATTTGCAAACCCGGATGCCAAATCCGATCGTGCCGTTGAGCTGCTACCGTTGCATATATTCTTCCACATCTGCTCGACCAAGATCCCGTACAAGACTGCTGGAAAGGAAAGCATTGCTTCTGAAGGCGAGCTCAAGCGTTACATGAAAGCCTGCCTGTCGGATCTATACCGCAAGGTCAGCGCCCAGATACGAAAGGAGCTTAGAATGAAGGAGGCGCAAAGCCGATTGAACCTGTACAAGTATTACATACCTCTTATTGTAGGCGCCATATCCGAGTCTGTCTCTGTAGACCCCAAAAAACTGGAAGAGACCTTTACAGAGCTTGCTGAAAAGCATGTAGCCGGCGAAATAACCGGCCAGCCGTTGAAGGAAAAAGAAGACGAGATCACCGGCCAGCGGCTGGAAAAAGAGGTGGAGATCGACGGCGAAATAATCAAGCGGGACAAAAACCAGATAGCGATAAACGCGGCAAGAAGAAAAGGCGCAAAATCAAAACCAAAGAACAAAAGCGTGCAGACCACCCTTGATGCGGTGATGCAGAAAAAGAAGGTGAAGTAGTTGCCAGTCACGGACAAGCGTCATCAAGAAGTGGTCAAAAAGATCAAGCAGATTATGAAGGATGTGAGCACCGACCTGATGCTTGAAAGGACCATGCCAGTACTTGATGTGCCAAAGGTCGGTTACGACAACACCGTCTGGTCGGAAGAGAAAAAAATGCTCACGATAGGTGACAAGGTTGTCAAGATAAGCCCAGACAGCACGAAAAAGATACCGACCTTTACGCAATACCTGGTGATGGCCAACGCGGTGAGGCGGCTTCTGGACGAGGAGATGGAAAGCACCATCAGAGGGATGTACTATGCAACGCTGAGTACCGTTGGCGATGAAAAGAACAAACAGAAGTTCTGGAGGGGCCAGGATGATTCTGACGACGCAATCAAAGCCATAGAACTTTTGACCGGCGTCCCAAGAGAAGAATTCTCTGTTACTTCGAAGCCCAAGGGGATGATCTCCGGCCCCATAACCTTGCGGGTTGGAGGCGACATCATCGACTGCAACCTTGGCAGCAGGGCCACCTCGCAACTAATTCCGACTAACATACGCGACGTTGAAATCGTCAACGTCAACGCAGACTTTGTCATGGTCGTTGAGAAAGACACGGTACTCAACAACATACGCAAGTCCGGCTTTATCCAGAAATATAACGCTATTCTGATGACCGGTTCAGGAGAACCGGACAGGGCCACCAGGATGATGGTAAGGACGCTTAACGAGGAATGGAAAAAGCCCGTCGTGGTGTTTGCCGATGCTGACCCCTGGGGGCTTGGAATCGCGCTGCGCTACAAGATCGGTAGCGAGTCTCTAAGCTACGATAGCGACAGGCTGGTCACTCCAAACGCCATGGTTCTGGGCATGATGTTTTCTGACATCTACCAGTACCAGATACCCGAGGTTGCAAGGCTGGCAGCATCTGAAGAGGACATCAACAGGGCTCTGGACATGAAAAAGAAGCCCTGGTTCCAGGACAAGCAATGGCAGAAAGAGCTGGATCTTTTCCTCAAGCGGAAGGAAAAGTGCGAGCTGGACGCATTCTTCAAGCACGGATTCAAGTACCTGGCAGAAGTCTACCTGCCGCAAAAGCTGCGCCAAGCCGGCGTGATCTAGTACGTCCAGATATGCAATTTTGTGCCAAGGCTTTTTGCAAGTCTGAAAACCTGCGATGCGGAATCAAGGTAGTGCAATTCCTTTGAGTCTCCAAACTGGACAAGAAACACACCTGAAAGACTTCTGTTGATAAACATCTTTTTGTTTTCCGATTCGAGCCTTATACCTTCATCGATTTCTAGCGACTCCAGCTTTTTTACAAGCTGGTCCATCCTGATTCTGCTTGCTATGGGCAAAGCCTGGCAGGCAGTACCAGCATCGTGCATAATATTCTTTAGTCAGCTCGATAAAATCCTGTCCAGCTTGATCCTTTCCCTGCCGCTGGACGATGGCCATACACTAGACGTGCGCATCAGGACAAGTAGCAGGGCAAAAAGGTTGCGCCTGGTATCAAGCCTCCGGGGTGTGGAGGCTGTTGCTCCAGTCAACTACAACATGGCCGAGCTGCAGGAATTTATCAAAAGCAAGAAAGGCTGGATCCGCAAGACATCGGATTATTACGGAAAGATAAGGCAAAAAGCAGGCCATCTTGAATCAGAACATGTCCTTTACTATCTGGGCAAAAAGTTTCAATTCAAAGTTGTAAAGGACCGACTCCATTCAGCAACGGTCTCGGAAAATCTGAATACCATCACATTTCACGTTAGAGACCGGCGCAGATACAAGCATCATATTCAAGAATGGTATAGACGGCAAACCGGCCAGATAATTGCAGAGCGTCTGCCGCCTATAAGCAAGCAGCTGGGCCTTCACTACAACAAGTTTTCCATAAAGAAACAAAAATCCCGGTGGGCCAGCTGCTCAAAAAAGAAAAACCTGAACTTCAACCTGCTTCTTGCAGCAGCCCCACAGCAAGTCATTGACTATGTAATAATCCACGAACTGGCGCACCTTGTTGTCATGGATCACTCAAAGAAATTCTGGGATCTTGTGGCAACTTTTGACCCTGACTACAGGAGCCACAAGGCCTGGCTTGAAGACCATGCCCCGGTGATAGGGGTACAAGATTTATAGGCTGCAAGACTCGGATTTGACACGTAAAATGGATGCTGCAGAGCGCATCGCGCTTGTCATGCGGGAGCCTACAGAAGAGGTCATCACTTACGAAGAGCTAAAGACGCTGCTTGAGACCAACAACCATCCAAGGCATTACATCGGCCTAGAGATCTCTGGCATCCTGCACCTTGGAAGCCTGATCCTAACAGGTTTTAAGATAAACGACTTTATCAAGGCCGGCATCAACTGCACGGTCTTTCTTGCGGATTGGCATACCTACATCAACGACAAGCTGGGCGGCGACTGGAACAAGATAAAGCAGGTATCGGAATACTACGCCGATGCCTTCCGGTTCTTCTGCCCCGGCGTCAACATAGTGACGGGAAGCGACCTTTACAAGGACACGTCAGGATACTGGGAGAACTTTGTGCGCTTTAGCAAACACATGACCCTTGCCAGGGCCATGCGCTCGCTGACAATAATGGGCAGAAAAGAGAGTGAGGCACTGGACCTGTCGCAGCTGCTGTACCCACCCATGCAGTCGGTGGACATCAACGCCTTGGACCTGGACATCGTTCACTCTGGCATGGATCAGCGCAAGATCCACATGCTTGTGCGCGAGATCTTTCCAAAGATGGGCTGGAAAGTCCCAATCTGCGTTCACCATCACCTGCTTCCGGGTCTTGCAGAACCGGTAAGACTTGGCCTTGATGAAAATGCTACAGAAGACGCCAAGATATCCAGCAAGATGAGCAAGAGCAAGCCGGGAAGCGGAATACTCATCCATGACGATGAAAAGACCATCAGAGACAAGATAGGCAAGGCCTTCTGCCCGGTCGGCATCGTGGAAGGAAACCCGGTACTGGAGCTTGTCCGCTACGTGGTGTTCCACGAATTCCAGGAGTTTGTCATTGAGCGGCCCTCCAAGTACGGCGGAAACGTCACGTACGCCAGTTACAAAGATGTTGAACGCGACTTTGCTGACAAAAAGATACATCCCATGGATCTAAAGAACGCGACGGCAACATACGTCAACAGGATAATAGAGCCAGTATACCTTCATTTCAAGGGAAGAGAGCCGCAACTCGGCTGACGCGGATTCCAGTCAAAAAAGAACGAATCGCACATAAACCATGCAGGCAAATAGCTGGCGATGGAGACTTTTCAACTGGCCCCTGATCTCAGTGTCTGCCGCATACTAAACGGGATGTGGCAGGTAGCCGGCGGCCACGGCTACATCAACCGCGATCTTGCCATTGCTGACATGATGAAATACCATGATGCCGGCTTTACCAGCTGGGATCTGGCCGACATATACGGCCCAGCAGAGGATTTTATCGGCGAGTTCCGACGCCAGCTGGCTTCCAGAAGCGGGCAAAAGGAACTAGAAAAAAGCCAGGCCTTTACAAAGTGGGTTCCTGAGCCAAGGAAAGTCACGCTGCCTCTGGTTGAGCAAAGCATAGACCGGTCAATCCGGCGCATGAACGTCGAGCGCCTTGACCTGGTCCAGTTCCACTGGTGGGAGTACAGCAACATGGGCTGGCTGGATGCCCTGATCCATCTATCGGAGCTCCGTGACAGGGGCAAGATAAGACACGTGGGCCTTACCAACTTTGATACTGACCATATGCAGGACATGGCTGATGCCGGCTTGAAGATGGCATCAAACCAGGTCCAGTACTCGATAATCGACCGGCGGCCAGAGGTAAAGATGGTTGAATTCTGCCGCAAGCACAACGTCGTCCTGTTTGCCTACGGCACGCTGTGCGGCGGGCTGCTGTCCGAACGGTACCTGGGCCGGCCTGAACCCTCGCTTCTGGAACTGAATACCATGAGCCTGCGCAAGTACAAAAAGATGGTAGATGTCTGGGGAGGCTGGAAACTGTTTCAGGATCTTCTCATGGTTCTAAAGGAGATCGCAGACAAGTATGGGGTTGGCATACCAAACGTTGCTACGAGGTATGTTCTGGACAAGCCGGCGGTGGCCGGCGTCATAGTCGGCACACGCCTTGGCATTGCGGAGCACCGCCAGCAAAACATGCGCACTTTTGACCTAAAGCTGGAAAAAGATGACTATGAAAGGATACACAGCGTTACAGCAAGATCCCGGGATCTGTTTGAGGCCATCGGGGACTGCGGCGATGAGTACCGGTGATTTGGTTGCCTAGGAATGGACCTGTCAGTGTCTAACTGTTTTGTTATCTGCTGCAATTGGATTGACACGGGCCCTTAAAGAACTTCAAAAAAATATCAGACAGGGCGCACATGGTTTCGGCTACAACGGTGGCTCTTGCTGCAGCAATATTCCTGGCCTTGATAGTGATAGCCATCGGCCTTTACGATCCGTCCATACTTTTTGGCAGCAGCGCTGACGCATCAGAAATGATTGAAAACGGTACGAGCGATTCCGCTCTTGGCGATGTCGTGGCTCTTGGAAAGGATGTCGGCCAGACCGGCGCAGAGCTGATCAAGACTGCCGCAGAGGCAGGAAAAGAGGCGGCCCAAGATTATGCAAGTGAGGCAGTAGACCGGGATACCGATGCCTCTAACAGTGTCATTTCTGTCAGAATCAACACGGATCGTGACAGGTATGAGGATTCAGAAGACCAGCAGCCTCTCATAAAGAATTCTGCGAAGGTAAAGGTAATGGCGTCAGACATCGTGATACACGAGGACTATGCCGCAATCGCCTCCCCGGAAGCAGGGGATGAAAGCGACGTGGCTGCCGATGTTACCCTGAAGCTGGTGGTCAAAAATGAAGGTGACGACTATACAGAATTCGTCAAGTTTGATGTGGTCTTTTCAGTCGATGACGTGGTAGTAAAGAAAGTCTCCAGGGAGATCGGCAGGCTGGATGACGGCCAGAGCAGGACAATGGAAATGAGCTACCAGCTAAAGATCTCAGAGATTCCTGCAGGTGCAGTGAGCAAGATACTGGACAGTCTGGACCACGGTACAAGTCCCATGCTTACAGTCAACATCGTGAACCTAGACTACGAGAAATTCTGAACTTTTCTCCATGACTCACATCTCGTTAAGGCAGTGATCAACCAATCCTGTGGTAAGTTAAAATAAAGTCATTGAAAGCGTCCCTTGTTTTGACTCTTTTATTCAATAAACTATCATCATACGATAGGATGCGAAAAGGAAAGCTAGGGACCAGCAACTGCAAGATGACGCCAAGCAAAGGAAACAGACAAAATCATAAGAAGATAAATCGCTGGAAAAGAACAGAAAAACAAGGGAATGGTCCGGCCATGCAAAAGCAAAGTGACAAGCTGCGAATCGCGATAGCAGCTGAAAAACTTGCTCTTGTGGCTACGAAAAACAGCTTTTCCGTCGTGCTGCTGATAGCAGGATAAAAGGACGACAAAAGGAACAATTACAGCATAGATAGGGTGCACTGGCCCGCATTACGTGTATTGGGCGGGCCAGTTAAGCATCTGATTTTTTCAACTGGTCAATCCTAGCAGGTTTCATGCATAGCGGTTGTTTGAAATTCTCTCATTTCTAGCTCGTTGAGCATGATCGAATAGCATGAAAAAATTAAGCGTATACAACAAATATTGATAAAAATTTGCTAAAACAGCCTCACTATAAGTATGGAGTTCAATTTCGGATGGCGGAAATACTTATATTTTGCAAGTCCGTATAATTCTTGGATAGCAGCCAAGGGTAGAAACACCGAAACGCTCACAACGGGTCGGTGGACGGGATCTAAGGATTGGCCGTTTGGTTCCCGAAGACTGCTATCCATGTTTTGAAAATTTGTGAATGCCAGTTCCGGTAAAATTGCGAGAGAAGTTCGATTTTACCAAGGATCAAACTAAGTGCGATCACCGAGATAGTCAGGTCTGAAACTGTAGACGACTCAACATTATGACCATGGTCAGTCTTTTCCGTAAACCTGTTTGTGGTCTCCTACTCTCAATACTTGAATTATTCTGTGTTCTCGGTGAATTAAGAAAGATAGTCGATATGAATCATTTAGGTTAGTGACATATACAGGTCCGTACTTTGTTTTCTTCCACTTGCCAATTGCACTAGGATCTTCAAGCTCTATCATTTCTTCTAGTCTTCTATGAGCTGTACCTTTACATTAGCAGGTAGTCTTTTGAATTGATTATCAAAATTCTCTGGATAGTTTACATTCCAGATTTTAATATTATTTTTCTTCATTCGTTAGATCTTTGAGGTGCTTCACAAATGCTTGTCCACTAACAGTTGTTGTCTTTACTTTTCCTGTCATGATATCCTTTAGAGCCTTTTCTTCTTCTGGCCAGAGCTTGGAGCTTACTTCATTTTTCCTTCTTTTTACTGTGGTGGCCAAATTGACATTCATGATTAGCACAAAGAAGTATAAAAATGGAGTCCTGCACTTTATTTGCAAGGCTGTCTTGCCCTTGCTCATCCCGTGATCTGATAAAAGATTGAGAAATTCTATGATAGTTCTGCCATCATCTTGTTTCCCACAAGTCGTTGTTTTATGGCACATATCTCATGACTTTGCTGTCTACACACTATCAAAAGCACCATTTTTGTAGGATCTGAAAATTTCTCAAGCTGTTTGGATTTTGTGTATACCGTACCAAAGTAACATAAGAGTGCGGTCACCGGGATTCGAATTCCCGCCCGATTCATTTACGAATCGAGTCCCGGGTTACGGGCTGGCTTCGCACGCAAGTGCATGGAAGGCCAGTGTCCTAGACCAAACTAGACGATGACCGCACAATCTAAGCCGAATGAAAGAAGGTTATTAAATC
>JAJUFP010000007.1 GCA_029263715.1 Nitrososphaera sp.
CCTCCGGGCCCGCTCCTTTGGTTGTTCTTAAATCGGTTTCAGAAATGATGATTGGCGAGTGTCAATATCCGAGACCGAAGCATCGGAAGTCTTCCTGTGTGCCATCAAGAGACATGCAACCCGGTCCAGTTATCTGAATGTACTGAAGAAATTCTTTGACTATCTAGACATTTGCTTACGCCTGTTTACCGGACTTTAGCATAATTAAAGCTGGAACAAATTGGCGGAACCAAAAAAATTCGAACAGTTGGTACCTGATCTGCAGATGTCAGCCCCATCGAGTTTGTAGACGAGGCGTAAAAAGGGAGGCTCCTCCTCACACTTGTTTTTGTGTCGCGTTTGCTAGGCAGCAACATAATGCATGCAGTGCAATATAGTGTAATCCTCCGTGTTATATGGCTGTAAATGCATCTCAGGATAATGACACGACAGCACCAAAACTACGTTATAATTGCAATTGCAATAGTAGTACTTGCAGTACCGTTTAGCTTGCTAATCCAACACCCGGTAGCGGCATCGGAATCATCGGACACCATAAGAAGCATTTCTGTAACTGGAGTTTCTACGACAAAGGTGACGCCTGACAGAATATCGATCTCTTTTGCTGTAGAGACGCAGGAAAAGACCGCGCAGCAGGCGGCCGGAGCCAACGCAGAGATCGCAGACAGGGTCATTACGTCGCTGGAGGCAGCTGGTGTCCCAGAATCAGAAATAAGCACTTCGTACTATAGCATCTATCCTGTCTACGAGTACCAGGAGGAGCCGGTATCATGCTATGTCGAGAACGACAAGACTTACTGCCCGCCTCCAGTTGGCAGGCAAGTCCTGGTGGGCTATAGGGCTATCAATAGCATAGCAGTGGAAAGCGCAGTATTGGACAAGACCGGGCAGTGGATCGACGCCGCAGTCGAGGCAGGTGCAAACAGAGTCAACTCACTTTATTTCTCACTTTCACCAGAAAGACAGGACGAGATAAGAAACAGCCTCATCCCTATGGCAGTGGAGGATGCGAAAAGTAAGGCACAGGCTGCACTTGATCGTCTTGGAGTTTCAATAACAAACGTGCTTACAGTCAACCTTGACAGCTATCCGTCAGTGATATATCCGAAAAGAGGATTTGAATATGCAGCCGGCGCTCCCGCGGCAACGCCTGTAGTACCAGGATCACAAGAAGTCTCAGCAGGCGTACACGTGACATTTGAAATAGGTGGGCTCCCAGAATCGAGCTCGACAGCCGTGACGGCGTCGGCAGGAGAGAACTTCTCAATCACACTGGATTCAAACCCATCCACGGGTTACCATTGGGAGGTGTCTTCAATCGCAAACAACCAGCTTGTGCGGCTTGTCAAGTCCGAGTTCGTGGAAGCAGGCTCTGGTCTTTTGGGAGCAGGTGGTAAGGAGACTCTTACATTCCAAGCTCTGAAGGAGGGCAAGACAACCATTGTGCTGGACTATGTCCGGTCGTGGGACAAGGACCATCCTGCAGATACCTACATCATCCAACTGGTTGTGAAATGATCCCCGTGTGACGGAACAGGTGTCCGACCGCCCCAAGGAGATTGGAGGCTGCAGTGCCCACTATTGCTAGGTGCATGTACTGGGGGCCTCTAGCAACCACGATTGGCAGGTCATTTTATCTGCAGCCATGAAACCGGAAAAGCAATCAACGTACTGCTAAGCAAGTCCGCGCATGTTATGCCAGTTTTTCACCACAGTTACCGCAGAATTTGCTATCTGCAGAATTTTTAGTGCCACATCTTGTACACGTCTTCTCGGACAGGGTTAACGGATTTCCGCAATTGCTACAGAACTTTGCCCCTGCAGGAACTTCGGAATGGCATTTTGGACAGTGGGTCTTGGGTGGCGGAATAAGGCTCGATCCGCAGTTACCGCAGAACTTGTTACTGGCCGGATTCTTTGAGCTGCATGACTGGCAGACGATCAATGGTTGTTGCTGCCCCTGCTGCAGCTGCTGCGCCATCAAAAAGGGCATGGTAAGGCCGATGCCTGCTCCAAGGCCTGCTGCAGCTGCGCCTCCTTCAGAACCTTTCAGCTCTGTGGCGGTTTCCTTCATGTATTGCATGGTCATAGCTTGAGGGCCCATTCCAGAAGCAAACCTTCTTGCCTCTTCTGGGATCTTTACGCCTTCAAAGATGCAATCTATTATCTTCAGGCCCATGCGTGCGCCTTCGTTGCTGATTATTAGCGCTACTTTGTCGGTAGTCTCGTCCACGTTTTTAACAAGGGCAAAAATATCATGGTTACCAAATTCATCGATTACTCGTTCGTTTACGAATCCTCTGATGTAGTTTTCTACATCCTTTGAGGTGCTTGCCCCACGGTTGCCAAAGAATTCTATTACAAAGAGTTTTGGATCCTCCACCTTGTACAGTAGGTAGCCAAAAAATCCTATCTCTGCCTGGTATTTTATGTCGCCGCTTGGGGCAGAGTATCCATTTCCGCCAAAATTGCCGCGGAACTGACTGTTGCTGACGAAAACCACTTCGCAGTCAAAAATATCCCCGATTATGCCAATGGCCCTCAAGGCACCCGTGAGCAACGGAATGTTAGCGCTTGTTATCGTATGCCTACCTGGGCCAAAGACGTCGTATGCCTTTCCATCCCGGAAGAAGACTGCCCATTGGTTTTCCTTGACTATGACCTGGCTTCCGAATTTCAGGTTCAGCTTTTGGAACCTGTAGGCCATGTCGTTTGGCTCAGAGTAATCCCACGCCACTCTTTCTATTATGGCCATGCTAATCTTCGCCTCCCTTGGTCAAGATTTCTTCTCTCCTGTTCCATTTTGACTCAAGGGCAAGTATTAAGGATTTGATGTTCCTAACTTTGGCTACAAAGTCATCCGTATTCTGACGTTCGCTGTCTGCATACATTTCCTCGATTGCCTTCTTTATCTCTGCAATATCTTGTTCAAGGGCCTTGTCATGGTCAAGTATCTTTTGCAGCTCTGTCTCTCTTATATGGCCCGTTCTATCAAAAAGTCCCGCATAGCCGTAATCCGCGTGATGAACTTTTTCTGCAATCCTGTCGATAACCTGGATGACTTTTTTGAATTCATCGCCGGCCATGCCTCTTTTTAATGCCGACAGGTAGATCTCTTCCCAGGTCTTGCGCATTGCCTTAAAGTCTGCAAAATAACCGTCCCGAAGCTGCTTGTCAAGATCGCGAAGGTCTTCCTTTGTTGCATAGCCTGCTCCAAAAAGGTTTTCAATCTTTGCCAGTATTCCAGTTTTTTCAGACAAGTTCTGTCCCCCTAAAACAGTTTGACAATCGGTCTTCCTCCACCCAACACTTTGCCTTCAGATCCATCTACCAGAATCTGGTAATTATCTCCTTCTAGTGAGTAGTGGACAAACCAGATTGGCGCATGGATAAGCTCGCCGTCGCCCAATCTGATGTCACACCCACAGTCGTACAGCGAATCGACTCTGCTTGCTGCATGCCGCCTTTCTTTTGCATCCACCTCCGCTCTGGTCTTGTCCCTTGCCTCTTGCTCGTCAAGCTCCATGTTTAGAAATTCCGCGTCTTCTGGAACCTTGCCTACATCAAAGGGGATCTTTTTCGTAATTGGTATGTTAAAGTATGTTATCTCTGAAATGGACACGTTTCTTGCAATGACCGTCCACGTATAGTGCGAGGAAAACGAGTCTGAAACCCTCCTTGAATGGTTGCCCTTCTGCTGCATCTCCGAATATGCGCTTACCGCAGCCAAAAGCACCTTACCAAATCTGGACAGCTTGCCGGATTTCTTGTCAGAGATGGCTTCCTGTGCCTGATGTATCTCGCCAGAAATGCCAGCTCCGGCAATACCGCTGAACCGTGTTGTGGCGTCAACTTCAAACACCCAGAACGGGACAAAGCGCAATTTCGTGCGTATGATCTTTGCCTCTTTTGCGACGCCGGTCCTGAATAGCCCCCGGTCCATGTATCTCTGTGCGGCCTCGACGGCCTGCTGTACAAAAAGATGGTTCTCAAGCATGCTGTGTTTTCGGATCTTGGCCAGCAGACCCGATATTATTGTCAGCTTGCAATAATTGCATGTCACTACGAGGTATTCTTGGCTCACGTTCAGAGGCGCTCCGCATCGCGTGCAGTTTGTGGGCAGGGTCTGAACATCTGCATCTGGATTTTTTGTCTCCGTCTTCATTTGTGATTCCATTTGGCGCTGTATTTCCGCGAGGTCTTGTTTGATTATCTGCTGCAACTGCTCGTCATCTTCAATACCAAAAAAGGAGAACGTATCGGCGTCTTCCTTGATGCTAATCGATCTATCTTTCCCAAAATTTCCGGGTTCTTTTAACTCAATGGTCATCCGCGAGTCGTCTTCCTTTACAAAGGAGTGGATCTTGTAGCCGTTTTCTTCCAGCGAGGATTGCAGCTGTTGCTGCAAATACGTGATATCTGATCCTTTCTTTTTATATTGAATCATGGATCCCACGCCGATGTTTCCTGCAGTCTTTGTAATGCCGCAAGTCTCAGAAATATATTCTGGTTACAAGTCCGCCATCGGTGGGGTGATGGTAACTGCCACGCAATCCGGCAATGCGAGATATCCGTCCTAAAACGCAACAACATAAAACAGTCCAGTACTTGAATAATAGCATATAGTGTACTTTGTCTTGCACATCATTGCTAGATGACCGTGCTTGGCCTTGGGCGACGACGTATCAAGACATCAAATTGGGTGTCTATTCAATTCTGGATCTTCAGCCTGTCCCTTTGCCTTTTCTTCCGGTTCTTTTCGATGTATCGGTAGGCCTTTCAGTTGCAACAGTGGAGAATGAAACACTGGTCTCGCTGCGTCCACCGCTGTCCTCTACGACCAATTTGCATTCATGCTTGCCCCTGCCGGGTGCAACTGTCCAAACATCAAGGCCGCGCCCAACTTCCTTGCCGTCCACAATCCAAACACAGGATTTGGGCTCTATCAACTGGCCTGTAGATGTGCTGACTGCGGCCAACAGTCTCAGCGGCGAGCCAGCAATCAACTCCGATCCGTTTGCCGGGTGAAGAATGGAGATTGTGGGGGCGCGCCTTGGCAGGTTGACTGGTTTTGAATCCATGGTGCTGGTAAAGAACCCGTCATGCACCAGCAGTCTGAAAACAACCGGCCCGGAGGGCAGGTCTGAAAGGCTGAATTTGTATTTGTTATCCTTGATGCCCACTGCTAGGCTGTTCCATGATCTTCCTTCGTCTTTGGAAAACTGTAGCGAGAATTCGGCAGTTTCAGTGCTGCGCTCTGCCGTCCATGACGCATGGCCAAAGGACCGCGCGACTTTGACGTTGAATTCAGAGATCTTGGGTTCTCTGTCTGGAGCATTACGGGTCCAGATTATCCTACTGGGCTCCTTTTCCTGTCTCTGGACTATGCGCAGCGCGGCTCCCGGCTCGAGATCCGGGACAAGGGCCTGAAAAGAGTAAGGTTCACGATCGCGATGCGGACCCTTGTCGTGGCAACAATGGCAGCCATGCGATTCCAGTTGCATCACCGGCGCGCTGGCAACCACCTTTCCTTCCCTTCCAATCAGCTGCGCTGTCAATTCGGTCTGGACAGCATCGCTTACTACCGGGATGGCCATGACGCGCATTACGCTTTGCACCTGTATCTCGCGTTCCTCATTTACCACGCCTATGATAGAGATAACCTTCCTAGCCTTCATTCGCAGGTCTCCTGGACCGATTTCCCAGGGCGGTGGATCCGGTATGTACTCCCAAGGCCATAAGAATGGATCCACCAATTTCGGTATCCTCCATTTGGGGCCCACATCCTGCGGGTCAAACTTGGCGTTGTCGATAAGCCGCGCATGATGGTAAAGCGAGATCCATCTTGGAGAGCAATAGGACATGTAGTCTTTTTCCGATGGGGGATGAATGATCCCGTTGTTGATGTCAAGGCCGTATTCGCCCAGGGAGGCTGTCGGCGAATTTACCGGGTCGTAGGGTTCGTAGGCTGGATAGTTGGGGTCACCGGGCGTCCCGCATGGTCCATGGGCCAGACCAGCTCCGTGGCCGACTTCGTGGGCCATGGTAACCTGCCGGCCGTTGGGACCGGTGCTTACGCCGCTTGACTCGCATCCACCTACGTTCTGGATGGGCGTTCCAGCCGGCAGCAGACCGTAATAGATAACATCACTGCGGTTGCCGTCGTTGGCCTTTATCTGCGCCACGGCCGCGTTGAGGTTGAGCCACTGCGTTGAGCAGCCGCCGGGGTTCGTGGCCATCCCCGTCAGTGGCGTGCTCCACTGCATCGTGCCGGCGCTGGAAAATATCCCCTGCGACTGGACTGGATTGGTGGTAAGAGTCCATGCCGCCGTTGCCTGCAGGTCTGCCAGGGTTGGGGCCGGCAGGTTGATATTTGGCGGGTTATTGGGGTTGACCGTCGGATCCGGCCCGTTGTAGCTTATCAGTATACCGCGCAACCGCAATGTCTGCAAAAGAGTGACGTCCAGCATTATTTCATGCGTGTCAAGGGGGCTGTCGGATGCGCCTCCCTGCTGCCATATCCGTGCGCGGATGCGAAGTTTGCCCCACATGATGTCTGCCGGGATGATAAAGTTAAGGGATGAAAAAATGGAGGAGCGCTCTGTGGCATAGTCCGGGTTGCTCTGCGTTGTTACGGATCCCGGCGACAGCGGAGACAGCGTGGCGACGTTATCCCATATGGCGCCGATGGGCGAAATGTTTCTGTCAATCACTAGTTCACCAGTCACGGTCTGATCGCCTCCAAGAATGCCGCTTCGAACATACACCCGAGCCCACGCCGGCTTTTTTGCCACCAGTGTTGCCATGTTATCGTTGCCGCGGTCGTTTGGGTCTGTCAGATGGCGGCTTGCCTTGTAATACTGGATGCCCTGGGTAACCTCCACCCCGTCTATTATTGGGTTGAAAAGATTTCTGATTCTAAGTATGGCGCGTGCAAGTTCCACCCGTTCAGTCAAAGTATCTGGGAATCGGCCTGATACCCACATGACTTTGAATAGTTGCTCAACTATTTGAGGATTTTGTGTTAAATCAATATTTCTGGATTATTGTTTCGTATTTTTATTCCGGATCCAAAGAGATGCTGAGATTGATGATATCCTCGGTCGCTTCATGGTGGAAACCAGCTAATGGCAAATCCAAGAATACAAAGTAGAAACGGATGAAAAAACCTATTACAAAATCTGGACATACCTATATTGTTGATGCTTTGGGTTACAAAGGCATAAAGAAGCAAGGTGCAAGGTGGTTTGACTAGCGGGCAAACATCAAGACAGAAGCCGGGAACAACGCCAAAGAGTCAGCAGAGAACCTTTGCCTACGAAAACCTGGTCAATCCATTAAAGCCATCAACGTTTGAAGTACGGATTCTGGACAGCGAACTCAACCCCTTCACTGATATAGAATTTAATGTAAAGATAGGTGCCGCCACTGTAACAAAAAAGACCGGTTCGGATGGAATATTTAGAGTGCCAAAACCAAAGGGTGGAGAAATCGGGCTGTCTTTTAGAGAAGAGCAGAACGTCTAGTTGCAAATACAACGAATTTTCTGATTATAATCACGGGATACTTACCAGCACTGCCTGTCTGTCTATTCCTTCGTCTGCAGGATCGAGTTTGATTATGTGAATATCTTTAAACGGCCCGTTATGGAGGTCGTATCCTCCGGTAGTCCTTCCTGCAGTAGTATCTGTTGTCCAGTAAGGCCGCAAAGGCCTAGGTACGGCGTTGCCACCGTCACGAGTAAGTCTCCAGACCTTGTGCACCCGTACCGCCCCACGTGAGCTGGTGGCCTCCCATCCGGCATAATCGATTGCTAAAATTCCGCTGTTGCCGCGAGGGGTATTCGGAGTGTCGATCAACAGTCTATGAACCGACCGTATAATTCCCACATGCCCTGATCTGCTGTTATTCACATTATGAGCCACGAGTATCATAACGTCACCGTCTGAGATTCGATCGTTGATCTGTGTTTCAAGAGTTCTTGCCCTGTTTTCTGGAGCAGGATCAAAATTACTTACAAGCTCACCATATTTCTGGCCAAATACGTCTTCCAGATCGGTTCTGTCGTGTTCCCTTGCATCTTCCGCAATGCGCGTTAACATGTTAGCCAGTGGGTAGCTTAACACGCGATGATTCGCTATATTGGCAGCACTATCGCATGCTCCAGTATGGTTCGGGACGTTGCGCATTCGGAACACGGGAACTTTAATTCCAGATCTCCAGCATATATCGAGAGCAAAGATGTTGCATTTGTTAAAAGTACCATATCCGCCTTTGGGACGAAAGCGCAGGTCATGCCCGTTATGCGTTATTGGAGTCATGTCCCCCGGCTCGTCTATTCGCAAGAGTGGTAGAGTACCGGCTGGCAGTGAAGGACTCGTCAAACTCCTATCGGCGCGCCACCTGTCCTGAAAGTTGGCGGGGTCTACGGCGGACTCGGCCTCAGAATCAACTGTCTGCATGGGCTCACTTAGAGTAGTGCTGTCATTTACCACGACCTTGAATCTTTTTGCAGCAGTAAGGGGTCCAGAGTTGCCAGAACCTAAAATAACATTGCCAAGCTGGTGAAAGTTCTGGGGGTCTTCAGTATCAAAGGTCGGTGCGCCGGGAGAGGCAGGAACAGTACCATTGGCCCAGAACGGGTACACAGAGATGGAGAAATTGTCATCATCGGCTAGATTTTCTCCTCTCCCGTCATAAAACTTCAGTTTTCCTTGGTCTGAAAGGTGCCCCTCTATGTCTGCAGCAAATGTCCTTGAAGTTGTTCCGACAAGGACAGTAAAATCTGTGAAATGGAAAACTGCGGAATCCCGTGGTCTTGCATTTGAGCCCGAGTCAACGCAGACCAGCACCGGCGATGTTTTTGCAACAGGCTGTGTAACGACTCTGTCAGGTGGATTTGGAGGAAAACGCTGGACGCCCCCGGCAAAAATTCTAAAACCAATATCATAAACAATTTCGTGGGGCTCATCGGGATCTTTTAATACATTTATCGTCACAAAATCCGAGTCGTTCTGCCCCTGAAATTTAAACTTGAAAAAATCCCCTGTCTTGCTGTCGTCGTTACTGACGCTCTGAATGGTGGGAGGCGAGGCTGGCGTAAAGGTGAAGCGTGGTGCGCTGGCATTTCTGTTGATAGTCCCGTTGAAAATTGCAAGAGGATCTTCTGGACCTGTCTGGCCTCGACGAAGTTCTGTTTCAAACAGCCTCACTTCAACATTTTCCGGAGCGCCATTCCACCGGTCGATCCGAATCTCGACCTTTCTTTCAGCCTTGTTTATTACGTGCCAGTGGGCCCGGAAACTCAACTCTTATGAAACCTCCGTGCTTTCATCTTCCAGCTCTGCAGACTCGTCGGCTGTGACTTCCTCGCCGGTCTCATCTTCGTCCTCGCTTACCTTTATTGCTGGTATTCTTTGATGGCAGACCGACACATCTGAAATAGAATGGATTAAAGCAGAACTGTCGTTTACCTTCACTTTGTAAATACCCGGCTTTACATTGGTGTGTTCAAGGCGTCCGTCGTCGTCAGTTACGCCGGTCAACAGTTCTCCGTCAGGCCCTTCTAACTCGTAGGGCACATTTGATAAGACGCTGCTATACTCATCATCAAATAACGTTGCAGATAGGGTCTCATTTAAAACCAGGACTATGTTTAGTTTATCGACGTCGCCAAAATTAATGGCCGTCTCTTCCTGAAGTGCCTCCCTTGAAGCAGTTACCAAAAGAAAACTCTCCGTCAGGTCCTTTGGTGTTATGTACATGTCATACCGTTGTCCAACCAATGCCCTGTTCAAGGCATCAGAAGTTCTTGGGCCAACCAGCCCGTCGCTCTTTAAGGGCTTTCCCTCCCAGTCCTTGTTCTTCTCGTCCCTCTGAAACTTGATTATTGCTTGTTCAGTGTGTTTATCGAACTTGCCATCCACCTCCAGAGGCTTGTTCTCCTCATCAGTGTAACCCAGTACATTGAGCATCTGCTGAAGTGTCTTGACCATATCTTCCTTATCTCCATCTTGGTTATCGTAATGCATCTTTCCCCTAGCCTCGTTGCCAAGAGGGCCACGTCTCTTGTCTTGAGGAACAGAAGGACAGTTAACCGGCGCGGATTTATTGCATAACTTCTCTGCAGGAAGGGGCTCTTTATTTACATCTTCAGGCACTTTGCCTACCTGTGCTATTTTACCATGGTTTCATTAAAAGGATTTACTGAAGGAGGTTGCTGCCTAATTCAATATTGCATACTGTTTCGCGTGATTATCCAACACCGTTTCTGGACAGTCATCGATTGCTGCATGGCTATGAAAATCCGATTCCTTCATGGTCTGCCGTGATGCAGATGCTTGCGAAACTATCGATGAAGGATACTTAAGCGCAGCACAGGTTCTTCTTTAGCTGCTTTGTTCTGTAAAAGATGTTGCAGGTACTGCAGGTCCAAACCGGTTCCTTGCTTGCCACCCAGTAGCCGCCGTCAAAGTACTTCATGTTCAAAACACCACTGCACTTTGGGCAGGTAAAGGACATAACAAAAAGCGGCTTTTGAAATATATCAATTAATTACAAGGAAAGTTTTGCTGTTATGATATATTGATCGATTTGCAAAATAATGTTTTTTTTGAAACTTGATTTCTGTGCAATGTGTTATAGGACCTTTTGGATCTTGTGACTTTGCCAATTTTTTTAAGTCAAGCGCTGCGGTTTGAAAAGTAAAAAGGAACTTGTTGACTGCTTTTAAGGAATTAATCTCAAAAGTTGGTTCAGCCTTGTAGACAAGACTGGCGCTGCCGCATGGGACAGAAAAATTCCTGTCTATTTGCCCGATACACGAATACCTGCAGATGCTATTCGTAGGAGAACAGACCTGGTGTTTTTGCCTAGAATGCTTATTAGCCAGCTTCCCAACTTTGGAGTATGGCTACAGAAGTAAAGAATTATCACATACTTGTGTACGGAAGTCCAGAAGGATATCAAACCAACAGAGCGCAGATCACCCTGTACGGAGACAACGACAAAGTTCTTGCGTACGTGAGGTTCAACGACCCAGGAATGTTTTTTGAAGCCGACGACATGCTTGGAGACATAATCCGGATGCATCTTCCAACGGTAATGTTCGAAAATGTGTTGGATGTTCTGCGAAACGAAAAACCTGTCTACATTTACTTTGCGCAGAACAGAGGCTTCCTGTCTACCTCTAAAGAACCGGTTGGAGAAGCAGAAGCATAACTACAACGGTCCTGTAGCAGTAGGAAGAACAAAGCCTACCAGTGTGGCTGCTATCCATACTATCACAGCTATGCCAAATGCCTTGAGCCATCCAATGTCATACAGTCCCCGCAATGCAATCAACCATACAAAACCGCCTATGATTGATGCAAGCCAGCTGTTTCCAAACAGAAAATAGGATATCGAATAGACGATAGTACCAATTATGGCAGTTAGAAAGGCTCTCCCTATCCCTTCTTTTTCTCCAAAAAGTTTGGTCACGACATAGATTATGATGGTGGAGACGATCAGGCTGATGACAAATAGTATTATTGATCCTATTGGACTTGCCCTGACCGTTTGGATACCGATAGGCTGCGCATAAGCCAAAGGTATCAGCGACAATAGCAAAACAAGAATCACAGAAACGACAACAAGCAATTTTATCTGTAAATTGGCAACAATGGTATTTACATTCCATGTATTATCTGATTGCAGAAAACATCAAAAATTGCAATGCATGAAAAAAGCTGCAAAGAGGTAAGACCGTCCAGAAAATATGGTGATGAAACTACCAAATCCGCGTTGAAAACGATTACACAGATCTTAAATACGATTTTTGGGATCTTTATAATTGGGATGGCAGCCAGAAGTATCTGGAAGGGTAGCATCTCGTTTGGGCTTGTGAACATTCCCGTGAAACTATATTTAGCTACCGAAAACAAAGAGTTCTCATTCAACCAATTGTGCGAGAATGCGCATAGAATCCATTACAAGCGTTGGTGTCCTGTAGAGGACAGAGAAGTATCGTGGAACGAAATAAAGAAAGGATATGAAATCTCGAAGGACCATTACGTCCTGATAGAAAAGGAGGACCTGGAAAAAATTAAGATAAGGACAACAAAGACCATCGACATAACAGAGTTTGTCGAGGCAAAAGACCTGGATCCCGTGTTCATCGAGAAGAGCTACTATGTGGCACCGGACACCAAAACTGTCGACAAGGCCTACGTGCTGTTTGTCAGAGTTCTCCACAGTACAAACAAGATTGCTATTGGCAAGGTAGTCTTGAGAGATAAGGAGCACCTCGTCGCCTTGCGGGCCTACCAAAGAGGCATAATCATGCATCAGTTGTATTATCTAGACGAAATCAAGCCGATGGACGAGATAAAGGGAATTGAATCCACCGATTCGGCAAAAATCAAGATAGACGAGCAAGAAATATCGTTGGGTAAAACACTGGTAGAAAACCTGACAGCAGACTCGTTTGACCCTGGCAAGTACTCGGACGCTTACGCTTCTCAGCTGGAAGAATTGATAAATGCAAAGGCTCAGGGCAAAACGCACGTGATCAAGGAGCCTGAAGCTGAAATAGGCGCAGGCAAAGACCTTCTTGAAGCTCTCAAGGCAAGCGTGCGCAAAAGCAAGCAAAAGTAAGTACTATAGAGAAGATACTTTCTCAAGGAGCTTGGCTACGTCTTGCTTGTCTTGAAGGATATTTTTCCATGGGTCGCCAGATTTTTTTATGATGTTTGGGACAGTAATCAGCGTGAAATCTGTCGGCAGTACGTCTGCCAAGTCCTTCCACTCTACGGGCATCGATACCGTCGCCAAGGCGGTGGGCCTGAGCGAAAATACTGACGCCAGTGTCTTGCCCTTGGCATTTTGATTGTAATCAAAGAATACCTTTCCCTTCCGTTGAGCAGTGTTCCATTTTATGGTGATGTCGTCAGGTTTTCTTTTGATCATTATTTTTCCTATTACTTCGGCAAAAGCCCTTGTCTGATCATAGGAATAATCCGGTGTGACAGGCACGAAAACATGCAGCCCTGTCTTTCCTGACGTCTTGACGTACGACTTGATTCCAAGCCTGTCTAGGAGATCTTTGAGGTTGTAAGCCACGTCCACGGCCGCCTTGAAGCCTTTGTACTCTTGCTTCTGCTCCTCTCCAGATATGTACGGGTCAAGATCAAAAACGATGAAATCTGGAGTTCCAAGGCCGCAGCGATCCGATACATTTGAGCGTAGTTTGTTGCTTTCTGCCTCAGCCAGACATGCGTTGTAATCGCGAACCCGGCTGTACCAGGGATGCATCTCTATGCAACCCAGGTTTGCCAGCCAGAGCAAGGTCTCATGGTTGTTGCAAATGATATGGTTGATGATATCATTTCTGGCTTCTGAGAACACCTGAACTGTTTTGACAAAATCAGGAGCGGCCTGGTTCCAATCCTTCTGAAAAAAAGACTTGCCAGAAATGCCGTCAGGATACCTACTAAGCGAGAGGGGCCTGTCCTGCAAGTGAGGGGCAATATACTTGCTAATCTTCTCGTAGTAACCTATCAGGTCGCGTTTCTTAAGCTCGAGATGTTCTGCCGTGGCGGGCCAGAATACCTTATCCAAGTTCGTGAGGTTCGATGATTCGGGTTTGACTGTCTTGGGTGGAATTACCTTTTTAGTATCTTTGGGGCTCTCAACGATGCATTCTTTGGGGGATTTATCGTCCCTAAGTCTGACAAAAATCGGGGCTCGCATTATCTTGTCTCTGGTCCAGCCATTGAATTTTACTTCAACTACCATCTCCGGTTTGACCCAGAACGGTGTTCTGTTAACGTAAGGAACATGGGCGATAGGGCACTTTTCTGTTCTAAGTTCCTGCAATTTCTGATAAAGTTCTTGAAGCTGACTAAAGCCAAAACCGCTTCCGGAATGTCCCATAAAGCGAAGCCGGTCACCGTGGTACGCGGCCAGTATGAGAGATCCAAAGTAGCCTTCACGGTTGCCTTCTCCCCTCGTATAACCGATGACGACGCAGTCTTGAGTCAGTATTCCTTTTATCTTTAGCCAGTCATCAGACCTTTTGCCTTGCTGATAGCTGCTGTACTTGTATTTTGCCATAATGCCTTCTAGGCCCATCCTCCGGGTCTGTTCAAAGAGAGCCGTGCCTTTATCTTCGATATAGTCTGAAATGCGGATTCGTTTTGTTTTTCCTATTACATCTGACAGAATTCTTCTGCGCTCGATAAAGCTCTTCTCTTCCAAGTTGTTTCCATCCCGGTATAAAATATCAAACACAAAGTAGGTGGCCGGAGAATCGCGTGCCAGATTTGCGATATCTCTTGAAGAGTCAACATTCATTCTCTGCTGATGCTTCTGGAAGTCCGGTTGACCATTATCGCCAAGCACGACAATCTCTCCATCCAAGATCACTGAATCGTTGCATTTGATGGCCGAATCTGCCATGTCCATTATCTCAGGATACCGGCGAGTGATTGATGTACCACGTCGGGATCGAAGTTCGTGTACGCCCTTTGCCTTGTTCCGAAAGTAAATGCACCGGATACCGTCCCATTTTACTTCAAAGACCCAATCTTTGCTGTCAAAGGGCTTATCAACGGACATTGCGAGCATGGGCCTTACCGAGCTAGGGAATTCCTTTAGCCGCGTGTTTCCTTCTGGCAATAATCCCTTGGCTGGTTCCAACTGGCGGTTGGTTCTGCCCGTGAGTACTGATTCAGGCCTGGTTTGAGTTGGGTCTTCGGATGAGGCGAATTCGTCATTGGCCTTTATCAGGAGCCACTGTTTGTCGCCTGACTTTTGATCTTTCATCTTCAAAAGTGAGAAGGAGCCTTTTACTTTCGTACCATGCAACTCAAACGAAATCTTGCCCTCCTTGAATTGTTGCTCAAGACTATGACTTGTTGTGTATGTGCCGGTGTCCCAAACGGTGACTGTGCCTGCACCATAGTTCTTTTCTGGGATAACCCCTTCAAACCGGATGTAGTCTAGGGGGTGGTCTTCAGTTAGAATTGCTAGTCTCTTGACCTGGGGGTTAAGAGAAATCCCCTTTGGAATGGCCCATGACCTCAGGACACCGTTCTCTGTTTCTAGACGAAAATCATAGTGCAATCTTGTAGCATCATGTTTTTGGATCACAAACCTGTGAGTTCGATTTTCCGATGAATATGTACCACTAGGCCCTTTTGGCTCTGGTGTACTAGAGAACTTTCTTTTTCGTCTATATTCGTCCAGCGACAATAGAGAGAATATAAATTTCGTCTTTATCGAACTTAAACCTGCCGCAGGAGGCGTGCTTTTTTGAGAAACTCGGCTAGCAACCAAGAAGAGGACAAGGAAATTTATTGTACGCAAAAAATCTACCGCTGAGCGTAGACATAAAGTCCGCAGGAAGGATGAAACGGTACAAGTTATAATTCGCGAACCATTGTGTGTCAGGGTGAAAAAGCTGCCGGTGTTGATTTTAGTTAATTCATCAACTAGAAATTGCTTTTCCAGAGCTGTTTAGTTACCGCTTTTTCGCTTTTTTCTTTTTAGGAATGCTGTAGCCTTTTTTTCTTGCTTCAGAGTACGCCGCAGCAACAGCTCTTTTCTGTTCCATTCCTTCTTCAATGTGCTTCTTGATGTGCCTCTGCATAAAACTTCTAGCACTCTTTGTTGTTTTTGCCTTTCCTTTGGGCATTTTACATCAATGTTTAATTGTCATTTAATATTCTTAAATATTGTCCATTGAGGTTCCGCTTCACATCACATGCTCTCTTCACGCCTGGCCGCCCAATGAAATGCGTCCTCTGAGCTAAAACGGGCAGTACAATTGCTGCCATCAAATAGCCTGTACGTGATCTCTAGAGCAAACAAGTCTCCTTTGCTCTTTGGAGTCCACGACCCAGTCCGCTCATAAGTTCTGGTTCCACCTTCAATCCAGCTGACAGGAATGCTTAGCTCCCCAGTCCATCTATTTGGCCGCCGGCCGTCTTGCATGAGGTTGGCCGAGAGCAAGGTCTGGCGCTTTAGCCGGCTTGAACCATCTACCTTGTCAAGGTTTTTCTTCTTTGCCTTGTTGACCAGCCTGACTGCAACTGCCTTCACTTTTGCTGCATAAGCGTCGCCTTTCAACCGGACTGTTAGCATCAGCCTTCCGGATTCAAGCGAGTTGATTGTTTTAGCCGGGGCAGGCTTGCATTTAAAGTCAATAGAATACGGGCAGGCATCTCTATCATCCGGATCTGGCCCATTCCAGAGTACGTCCCCCATAGAAAAAGAAATGCTTGTTTGGCTCTTAAACTTTCAAGGTCGACAATTTTCATGCCTCGCTGCTGTGATGATTCAGAATCCTC
The DNA here is from genome assembly GCA_029263715.1 of Nitrososphaera sp. Lineage (GTDB taxonomy): Archaea > Thermoproteota > Nitrososphaeria > Nitrososphaerales > Nitrososphaeraceae > Nitrososphaera. Next base: position 16,332 of record JAJUFP010000007.1, read on the forward strand.
TGCCAGCTGCGGCGAAAGATCAAGCCAGGTTCTGTTTCGTCGCGCTTGATGTCCGTGGCATCCTGCTGGCCCTTTACTATTACTATCCATGTACCAATAACTGAAGAGTTGGCGATCAGCATTTCATCAACGTTATTTTCTAAAACAAGCAGCCGAGTGTGCAAGAGGCTGATATCGACAACCCTGCCCTTCTGTCCAAATATCGTGATGGTATCGCCTATCCTGAACGGCCTTGTTATTGCAAGGTACATCCCGGCTATGACATTTCCTATCAGGTTGGCCGCGGAAAAGCCAATGACAAGCCCGGATATTGTAGTCATAGACGCAGCAATTATTGGGTCTTGGATCAGGTACGATATGATAAAGGCGATGACAATGATTGCGCCACCAAGCCGCACCAGGGTCTTTATTGAATCGGCTGTCGGTTTAGAGTGAATGAGCGCAAGCCGGTAAAAGATCTTGCTGAGCATCTGTATTATGAAATATCCTACAACTGCCACTTCAGCCACCTGAAGGTATACGAGGTACTGGACGGGCAGAAGTGGCTCAAGCACGTACGTGCTAATTACAAGGACTGCTGCAAGTACTGCAGCAAGAATCAGGATCCACAGGATGGCGGATTTCTTGACCTTTTGTCGAGAAATTCCTTTCTCCTTACTTTCATGAATTCCCAAAATCCATCATCTGTGAGTACATGACTGGCAAATTCTAAAAGACTTACTATTTCATGCGAGATTAAATGCCAAATCGCCTATCAAGTAGGGGTATGCGTTACGGATACTGCCGGAGAAAATACTTGTTTCGTGTAGTTGACATCTGGTACTGCATTCTTACCATCCTAGATGTTTCGATTAGATATTTTCAAAGTTCACGCAGCATCATTTTGCATAGGCGAACCTGCTGCTGATAGTAGAGTGCTGAAATGAGATCTCCCTCCTTAATTGCCTTGTCCATCTGCTCAATGCCTTGTAATTTCATTTTTCGTATATTGGTGTCAAATGTATCCATGACTTTCTTTGGACCTTTGGCTAATTCCTCTTCTAGTCTCTTGCTCAATTCATCATATCTTTTGTTCTCGTCAGACTTTTCTGACATAATCATTGTTAGAACTTCAAAGATTTAAAGAGATACTGTCTTGGAGCGTGAAAATGCTTACTGGCCAAACGATCGAACTGCCACACTAACTAATAGTTGCTTTTGCTTCTTCTTCGTATTTCTCGCCGTTTTTGGCGTATGCCGTCTTGTAGTCCTGAAACATTGACTGTTTGATGTTATCCGCCAGTTCGTTAAGTTCTACTTTGTCATTCAGATCATTCACTCTTTTTGGGTCAATACCCAGAGACTCCAATTCAGCAATCTCTTTTGATGCGCTTTTGTTATGGTGTCTCATACTTCTTCACTCCGTCATGAATAAGTCCACATAATTAAACAAAAACCTTTTGGTAACGAATGAACTTAGAGTCGCGTCAGCATATAGACTCAACACAAGGTCCGGTACTGTTGAAATATTACACCTCTTTCACAAAATCGCCAGGATCAGCAGAAACGTCTTTTGTTTCTGATCTTCACATGCCCAAGACGGTTACGCTGGAAGCGCACAGTCCATAACTCATTAAAATAATCATCGCATAATATTACCATGAGAATCATGGATGCTTGTTGCCAGTTAATTACTGGTAGTTGGTTTTGGAGTGGGCACGCCCCATTATCTATCATGGCGTGAGGTAGCCATGTGAGTCAAGAATCTAAAATTTTACTGACGCTAATACACGATGGGTGCATTGACTATGAGGATGAAAGAATGTTTACATCAATGCAGAAATTGTGGAATGCTACTTGACTGTGGAAAACTGTGTACAGAAAGATTCCAGAACGGAAGGATGTGCGAGCTATGCATGATATTTTCACGCCGGCAACTGTTGGTGCAGGAACAGGCTACTATCAGTTCATAGTGGATACCCAATGGCCGCCGATAAACATACGATTCAATACGCCTTGACACTGATATTGCTTGACGGCTCCAAGAATTTAGGTTAGCGAAGGAGCGGAATCTGTATTTGATTACCCCGCTTCAATTCAGAAGCGCACGGAATTGACGAACACCAGTCCGGCTGCTTCCCCAGAAAAGGATTCGAAATCCAAGAAAAAATCCTTTTGGAGTATTCTGGGCCCGGGTGTTATAACTGGTGCCTCTGACAACGATCCATCCGGCATAGCTACATACTCTCAAGCTGGGGCCAAGTTCGGATACGGCCAGCTATGGATGTCCATAGTTACATTTCCTATGCTTGTAGTGGTGGAGGAAATGTGTGCAAGAATTGGGCTTGTCTCCGGTAAGGGATTATCTGAACTCATAAAAGAAAATCATTCAAAAGAACTACTCTATATGATAACCTCGCTTCTAGTGGTGGCCAACACTATCAACATTGGAGCGAATATCGGTGCGATGAGTGCGTCACTGAGGCTTATAATTCCTCAGATCCCATTGGTCTTGTCCACTTTGGTATTCACCGGCATTATCTTGGCTGCTGAAATATTTGTGCCGTATAAAACATACTCGAATATTCTCAAGGGCCTCACTTTTTCACTTTTCTTTTATGTAATAACAGCTTTTTTAGTTGTTCATAGCAGCTCAGAGTGGATTAATATTGTAAAAGCCACTCTCATACCACACTTTGAAATAAACAAAGATTTCGTCCTGATGGTCAGTGCTATATTTGGAACGACCATCTCGCCGTATCTTTTCTTTTGGCAGGCATCTCAGGAAGTTGAGGAGGATGTTAAAGTCGGGAAAGTAAAGGAAATGGGAAAAGTGGGTATTCGCAAACCTAACATCACAAAAAAAGATGTGGCAAATATGCGAATTGATGTAATCGCTGGAATGAGTCTTTCTCAGACGATATTCTGGTTTATAATTATCACCACTGCTTCAACATTACATAATAATGGTATCACCGATATTTCATCGGCTCAGCAAGCTGCGGAGGCTCTTGAACCGCTTGTTGAGGGGTCCCCATATTCAGGACAGATAGCAAGCGTGTTGTTTGCCTCAGGAATAATAGGAACCGGACTTCTTTCAATACCAGTACTCGCAGCTAGCACATCGTATGCAGTATCCGAAAGCCGTGGATGGAAAGAAGGGTTATACAAAAAATTCTTGCAGGCACCAAGATTTTACGGCGTGATCATTGCCTCTACTATTATAGGATTATTGATAAATTTCTCCAATATTAACCCGATTCAGGCTTTGATATACACTGCAGTAATCAATAACTTTGTTTCAATTCCGCTCTTGGTGGTAATTTTGAAAATTGCTAATAACAAAAAAGTTCTCGGTAATCAAGTAAACAGAAAGATTTCAAACACCATAGCTGCCATTACAGTTATTGTAATGAGTTCCGCAGCTGTTGTAACGGTGGTATACGCATGGATTATTAGATAAAATTAGTGGAATGCGGGGCCTCGTCTAACCCAACATCCCTATCTAGAGGCTCTTGTGGGCTTGTTGCATATGCACATCAAGTAAATCCTTTGAAGGAAACGGCGTACCGCATGCATTACATCTGAAACGTCCTACCTGGCTGCCTGAAACGTCTGCTGGACCCGCTGGACCTGGAGGAATCGATGATCTTGGCCGCTTTACTTTGCTTTTGACCTTCCTCTTCCAGATGGTACCTTTTGCTGCCATACTATATGGTCTTCTGCATAGTATTAATGAGTTAAGTATCTTTGAATAACGTACATTTTTCTACAGATCTAGACTAGATCAGCATGACAGCTTGGTTATTGATGCGAAACTGGCTGTTCGTTGGAGCTAGTCAGATTCCAACAGGCCCTTTGTGTATTTCTGCGCGATGCTTTTGCAGACTATTGGCATCATCAAACTTTTCTGCACACATATCGCAGCTGTATTCAATATTTTGTGGCAACCCTTCAGTTGGTGGTGCAATAGCGATATTCTCTTCCAATGGTTTCATCGCTTCATAATGGATTAACTGCTTTTCGAACGGGACTTTGGGCTCTGATTCTTCTTCGCCACTAACAAATTCAGAGTTCGGTTTACCTTTTACAAATTCGTAGCCATGTTTAAGTTGATCCTCGGTTAATGCAAGTCTTACGATGGAGGCGTCATCATTTGCGGGTTGAACAGATGATATGGCGTCAAGTGGAATACGATATTCTTCATCGGTGACAAGACCTTTCTTGTAGGTTGTAAAATATTCAGTATTCACTTTGGTTATTTTGCCAGCGCTCTTTCCATCCGATGTATAGACTTTCGAGTTTTCAAGCACTATACCTCTCATATCTTATTGGCATGCATAGCTATTATGTCTTAACCCTTGGCCACAATATTTCCGGACGATGCTATTAGAGTAGTCTATTTGCACAAAATTCAAGCAGTTGATCCTTAAGACCTCCCACGATTATGATGATAGTGCTGCCTGCGCCCATGAATAGAACATACGGATTTTAAGCATGGTGTCAGATATCGGACCGTGTCTGGAGTTCAATGCACATAGAGGAACAAGACTAAAGAAATGTTCCTCTTTTGATCTACTGCTTCTTGCTAAAGCCCTTGGGATACCGGACCTTTTGCTTACCTTTGAAGCTGCCTGCAACTTTCTTGCTCAATTCAAGCGCGTGCTCAGACTTTTGTGGGTCAGTTGTTTTGAAGAACACCTGCAAGGCGCGCAATTCGCCCACAACCTTTCTTTCGCCCACCTTTTCTGCGCGCTCAAATATTATCCGTTCTTGTTCCTCATTTGAACGATCAAAGAAACCAGCTCCGCCCAACGCGCCTTCCTTGAGGGGTGGGACGACTTTCGGTCCTCGACCCGGTTTTCCGCGATCACGAATCTTAAATGTCGAGGGCTTTATCCGCGTTTCGGCGACTCTTACTTTCTTACCACCTCGCTTCGCGGTAAATGCCTTTCTTGTGTGCCCCTTCCGACGGACAGTCAGTTTCGCCATGTTTATCCTAACCATATTTTAGCGTTCAAGATACAAAAGACTATCTCTGTGAATCAAACACTTGTTAGCGCACCGCTATGAAGGAACAGGTATTCCGCCAAACAGCAGGATCACCATCACAATCGCTACCACAGCTGCTATTATGAGCGGGATCAAGAATCGAAATACTGCCAGCACAACAATAGCTATTAACGCAATTACCAGTAGGCTGAGTGTCGATCCTGGGTATGGCAGGACATCAAGCATTGCGACCATCGATAATAGTAAAACAAAAATCGTGAGCACAATCATCAGCTCAGCTAATTTTTCACATTTATGTTATTAAAGAGTTAAGATACCCGTCTGGTCTTTACAAAGTTTGCTTATTTTTCACATGAAATCTCTTTACATTCCATGGGGTCAAATGTTGACTGTCCTGTCTGAACCATGTAAAGATTAAATTGTGTCCAAATATGGCGCATCCCAATGAATACCACACATGCAATGACGGTGGCTGCAGCAGCATTTGCCATCCTTGTGCTGGGCATAATCCTGGTGCAGAACCCCTATGCAACATTTTCAGAAGCAAAGGAAGAAAAGATCTACCTGATTGACACGCAGAAAGGCTGGACAAATGTCCATTCAAACGTAAAGACAGACTTTAACCCGGCTGTCAAGTTCCCGGCGATACAGCAAGACGCGTTCATCCACCCCTTTGCGGTGGTGATAGGCGACTGCTACATCGGCAAGATGGTGCTTGTGGCTCCCACCGCCGTCTGCAGGGGCGATGAGGGAACCCCAATCCATGTGGGCGACTACTCTAACATGCAAGACGGCGTTGTGCTGCATGCCCTTGAAACCACCGAGGAGGGCAAGAACATTGATGGAAGGCGGTTCTCTGCCGATGGCCAAAGGCTCAACGGCGACGACGCAAGATTCTCTGAAGGCTACGCCATATGGGTAGGCGAGCGTGTAAGCCTTGCCCACGGCTCCATGGTCCATGGACCGGCTTGGATTGGAAACGATACCTTTGTAGGGATGGAGTCTCTGGTCTTCAACGCCAAGGTCGGCAACAACGTGGCAATTGGCGTGGCCAGCACCATCACCGGCGGCGTCGTTATCCCTGACAACAAGTTCGTCCCACCTGGAAGCGTCATCACCACGCAGGAACAGGCCGATGCCCTGCCGTCAAGAATCGGAAGCGCGTACGAGAACATCAACAAAGGCGTCATACACGTCAATGAGAACCTGGCGGAAGGGTACGACGAGCTGGACATTGAAAAGATAGTCCATGACAGGGAAGTGGAAATGGAAAAAGGGATGATGGAAACCGGGCAGAACTCGCCAGAAGGCTAGTCCGCTTCTCTTTTATTTCTTTGATGTTGATTTCTAAAGATTTTGGTTCTTGCAGGCTCTTTTGTAGAATTAAAGCACAAAACTGACCGCAATTGAACTAACTGCAAAATAAGTCTAGGCAAAACTTAAATATTTTGCAAATGCAGAATTGTTGTTGAGAAAGAACATCAGACCAGTCCTCCAAGCGTGTGTAACGAGTTCTCTTCAGGTACTGATTTACGAAGTTGGGCTGCTCAACAACCATACCCATAGTCGTGAGAGTTGTATCAGTAACGTAGATGCGATACTTGATTCACTTTCACGTGTGGAAAAGGCTGTCGTAGGAGCGCGGCAATCTTTTCTCGAATTAAAGTCAGAGTTAAGAAAAAAATAGATGCACTAGGCGTGATTCAGGGGGACTGTACCCATTCAAACCGGACAAATCTCTAGGCGACGATTTGTCCATGTCACAAGACAAAGAACGTCAAGATTCATCCTGGAACATTGATGTTGAAGCTAAAGATGGTCCCAAAGAGGGCACCAAATTTCAATCCCGTGGAAAGGTTGAACATCCCCTCAAATCGGTCGTGTGCACCAACCACTCCTACTATGGGCACAGATTCCTATCTAGACTTTCGGAACTTGATTTTATGGGCACATAATTTGTATATTCAAGCCAACATAATTCTAAATTGTTGTCATTAGCAGGTGACACACCTTAAGGTTTTACGAAATTGAGAAAATCTTATATATTTTCTCTCCAATATAATCTCATGAAAAATGAACTGCTTTCTCACGTTATCACACAAACTGGCTTTCATCAACGCTTCGACCCGCATCCATTAGGCCCGTTAACTGAGGCGCCAGAGGCAGGCAGATGGTTTCTCATAAGTGGAAGACCCATGGTCGTTTTAAATAAATTCGAACCAATTCCCGGGATACCCTTTAACCCCAAACACGCGCTCATGTTCCCTAAAGGCTGCCACTATATCATGCTGCCAAATCAGGTCTTCAAAAATGGTATTATTAGGGCTCATTGTTGCAGACCTGCCGAACCGCAGCGCCGCCGACCGCGTACTGGATCAGAGCAGGCTGAACATGATGAAGACTATGCTGTACGATTCACACTAGAAAATCAATTCAATGAGGTACTTGCGAGTCTCCGATACGGACCAAGAAATAGCGTCCAAATCTCACAGGATGGATCCGCTTCTTCCTATATTCCCTGCGGTATAAGTTGGGTTCCATATTGCAATAATTTCTTTTCATTTACAGTTGATCTCGATAGGCTAAGCTGGCACATCTACTTCAAGAACGCACACGGAGAGGAGACAATAAGTCAGTCCATGGTGATCCCAGAATCCATACGGGCGGAGATATCCCACATGAGAATGATTAACAATAAAAATTTGGCAGCATCTTATGCGCTTGAGATAGGGATAGGAAGGGCAAATACACAAAACGAGGTGGAAATCCTATATGCTTGATTTTCTATCTCCAAAAGGAGGTCGGGCAATTTAGATGAGCAAAAGTCATGATCAAGTTGACGACTGCGCCTCTTGTCTGGGTGAGCTTATGTATGAAGTTGGAATACTTAGTAAGAAGACCGCTAGCTTCAACAAGAGTGTTAAAAATTTAAACAGCATAATCGAATCACTTGATCGGCTGGAAAAAGCCACAGAAGGTACGCGCAAATCTTTCATGGAATTAAAGGCTAAGCAATCCCGCAAAGATTAAGGCTATTGACCAATTATAATGGGTTCGATCCGATTCTAGAAGAGCTGATCCTTTTGATTTCTTAATGAAATATGTGCAATCATAGGTGCCATCAGATTATTTTAGGATAGAATAGCCTACAGCTGCGAATCTTCAGGAAGTGGGCCTTTTTTTCCAACCCAGATATTGACAGAAAATCTGCCTTCACGAAATTTATCAGATGAGCGTGTTGGCTTGACGCAATGTACGGTACGTGAATTAAAAATTAGCATTCTATCATTACAAGGTTCCAATTCTGTAATTTCTCCTTGTCCGATTAGTTTTCCCTGCGAATGCAAACCATTGGTTAAGCATAATTCGCCGCCCTGAAATCTTTTGGGAATGCTGTGGACATAATATACCATGGTCACAAACCTTCGATCATCCTCAAAATTGTCTGTGTGCCAAGTATAAAATTGTCCTTCGTTTCCATATCTACTGATTTGAGCACTCCATGTATTTGCATGACGGAATTTGCATAGAGGAAAGGGCGCTGAATCCATCATGTCTTTCGTCCATTCGGCTTCAATCATGGTATCTATTGCGCGCAGCAGCGGAGACCTAGCTCGATGCTTCTTGTGATCCTGCCAATCCTTCCTGCCGTCTCGGACAGAATAGCCATTCTTGCTGTATAATAGGTCTATGTAGCAATTAATATTTGTCCGATATTTTTCAATGACCTTCTTGTTCCTGCCTATTTTTGCTATCTCAAACTGATCCTTTAATGACGTAATATGTTCAAAAATATCACGATTAATTTTCTTCCCAAAGCAATTATCGATAACAATATGAAATACGGGTTTCTGAAAAACTCTTATCGCGCGCAATAAAGCAATAACATCTGTTTCTGCCTAATAATTTTTCATGCACCACAATCCAGCAGATTTTGCCATTCCGGTCCCGTTAACGTCAAGCCGGAAGTCGTTAGAAATCCATGAAAGTATCATAAAAATATCAAAAGATGTGCAAATCACTAAAATACAACAGCTGGCGACTAGTGGCGATGAACGCCAAGAATTGTCCAGTCTGCAAAGCAGAGATGAAATTGCTACCCGGCTCGTTTAAATTCACTGCATCGATAGAAAAAACCAAGAGCTTTTCCGTGCCTTCAACAATGTTCGTGTGTACAACGTGCGGAAACGTCCAGCAGTTCCTGGATATAAAAGAGATACGGCCCCTTCTGTGAAACGGTTAGATAAGTAACTCATGGAATAACGCATTCTGTCTATTTTTACTGGATTAAGGACATGCGCAATTGCAGTGCATACTAGATTCCATTTCGACAGTGTAATACGTCACTGCAGCTGCCAATGGAAACGATTGCAAGACCGCGGATCTGTCTGGCAATTTCCTGAGAATCTGTTAAGAACATCCCCGAAGACCTTAGACCAAGACGATATGCAAATTGTTTTTATGTAACCCATGTCCTTTGTTGCTAGGAGGTAGGTAACTTGCCTTCGCTGCTACGTAAAGATGAAAAATCTAAAGTTAAATTGAGTTTTGTTAGTCGTGAACAGGTTGATGCTGAAATGGATGAGTTGCTTAGACACTACGGAGCAAACAAATCGCAAGCTAACTTGGATAAGACGCGCAAGATATTGAAGAGATTCGGCAATGTCACCGATGAGTTGGTCGCGATGCGTGACGAAAATCGGTGAAGAAATTAGTATACTTTGATACGTCTGCCATAATCAAAGAATTCGTGCCTGAAGTGGGCTCGGACTTGATAGACGACGTATCAAATGCTGCAGAGGCCGGTAACCTCCAAATCATCACTTCGACATGGTCGATTAACGAAGCAGTTGCAGTCATTGATAGATTGACAAGAAACCCCGCGATCCTTTATTAAAAGCAGAACAACAACAAATCATTGCCACGTTTGCAAAGCGTATTAAAGACAGTAATGAACATGCCGCTTTCAGAATAACTCCAATAGAGCATGCAATAGTTGCCAATTCGAGGTTAATAATAGATCAATTACATGTATCTGCCGATGACGCACTACATGTCTACACTGGATGGATTTACGATTGTGACTACTTCTTTATTCATGATAACAAGATAGTGAAGGGACTTAAAGCTGCATCCATTGAAGATATGCAAGTAATAGACTTGGGTGATGAGAAAGACCGCGCTTTAGCTAGGACGCAGCTATCACTTTGAATCATCAGTTGAACTGCAACGGGTCTCTACCACAAGCATGTAAAGTTTTTTTAAGTTTACACAGATGCGGCTACCTCTTTAGCGACACTCCGGCCGCCTTTAGCTGCCTTATCACGTACTCCACCTCGCCGGCACTGACGTTTTCAATTGTCATGGGCTGCCCCTTTACGGCGCTGGACCGGATCATCGAGTTGAGGAGCTGCGAGAGCATCTGGGCATCGTAAAACGCGTAGGTCTCTGTCAAGAGCTCGGCCACCTTGGCCGGATCGGTGGCTCCTGTGATCCTGCCGGATGTTATCAGGCTACCGAACTTTTGCACCGACTCAAAAACGCCGATGTTGTAGGCGATAAAAGCCACCTTTTCTGCTGGCACAAATTCTGCCATTACAAAATCTAGGTGCGCTTGGCATAATAAATCGTGTCTGTATGGTATACCGGTGCAGGTCTGCCAAAACATTGTGCAAGGGGTTTTCATAAAACGCGTAAACCGGTTTTCTGCACAAGTCGATATCGATGCAAGCCCGTGCCTGGTCCATGTGCCAAATCCGGCGCGCCTGTCAGAGTTGCTTGTGCCCGGCGCGCAGGTCCTGCTCTGCAAGGCCAGCGGGATGAAAACCTCCCACAAACTGTACGGGGTGGTGCAGGGAAAGACCATAGTCGGCATCGACTCGCGTTTTCCCAACGCGCTTTTTGAGCAGGCCATAAAGGAATCAAGCCTGTTGGAATTTGCCGGCTGGACCATTCAGAAAAAGGAATTCGCTTTCAACGACTCAAGGATAGACTTTCTCTTGGGCAAAGAAAAGAAGAAGAGGCTTGTGGAGGTCAAGTCCTGCAGCCTAGTGATGGACGGCGTGGCGCTTTTTCCAGATGTCCCAACGGAACGCGGCCTGCGACACGTCAGAACGCTTACCGATTCTGCCGGCCATGGCTTTGAGCCCTGCGTGGTCTGGATAGTGCAGCGGCCTGACGCAGAGTTCCTCACTCCCAATGTGCGTGTGCAGCCTCAGCTGCAAGACGCGCTCAAAGAGGGGTTGGTAAGGGGCCTGAGGCTTTACGCGTACAAGGCCTGCATCAACGGTTTAGAAATGAGCATCACCGGCAGGATACCTGTCCGCGTTGCTGGCATTACAGTCTAGGATCTGCTTATTGTAACATGCGGACTTGCAAATCTTTATCACAATACATCTGTACGTGATGGCCCGGCAAGGTTTCCCAAACCAATATGTAGAGCTGGCTGCTATATTGTTTATGGCAGCCTTTAACGGTTTTCACACGCCCCTTTGTGACCTTTTTGGGATAAGGTATCCTGTTGTTCTTGCTGGTATGGCCGGCGGTCTGACCACGCCCCTGCTTGTTGCTGAAGTGTCAAATGCTGGAGGCCTTGGCATACTGGGGGCTGCAAGGCTTTCACCGGAGCAAACCCGGGAACAGATCCAGGCCATCAAGTCGATGACTGACAAACCCTTTGGGGTCAACTTTCTTGTCGCGCCTCCCCAGCCAAACGATCAGGACATAAGGGCGGTCCAGAAAACCCTGGATGCGTTCCGCCAAGATCTTGGGATCAACCCGTCAGGGCAGGATAACATTACAGTACCGCCTTCCCACCTTTCAGAACAACTCGAAATAGTCTTTGAGGAAAAAGTTCCAATTCTTAGTTTTGCCCTTGGCGACCCAAGTCGATTTGTCAAGCAAGCCCATGTGGCTGGATCAAAAGTCATGGCCATGGTCACGACGGTAGAGGAGGCAAAAAAAGTTGCCGATGCCGGCTGTGACGTCATCGTTGCCCAAGGTTCTGAAGCCGGCGGCCACCGCTCTACCTTTGAAATTCCGAAGGATGGTTCAGTTCCGCTAGTTGGAACCATGGCCCTTGTTCCGCAGGTTGTCGATGCTGCAAAAAACGTGCCTGTAGTGGCTGCCGGCGGCATCATGGACGGCAGGGGAATTGCCGCCTGCCTTGCCCTGGGTGCGCAAGGTGTGCAGCTTGGAACGCGGTTTCTTGCCGCCAACGAAAGCGGGGCGTTTCTGGCCTACAAGTTGCGCATGCTTGGAGCCGCAGAAACCGATACTGTCATCACCAGCGCGTTTACTGGCAGGCCGGCGCGCAGCATCAGGAACAGGTTTATCACAGAGTTTGAAAAATCAGGCGTTTCTCCACTATCATGGCCGCTGCAGGGCCTTGCTGCCGACGACATATACCGGACAGCCTGGGCAAAGAACAACGCCAATTACTTTCCAATTTTGGCAGGGCAAGGGCTAAGACTGCTCAAAAGCGGTCAGGGCGCGGCCGAGATCATGGAAGATCTGGTAAAAGAAACTAGAGAATCGGTAGTCAAGTTGACAAAGCTGACAAACCTCTAAAGGACTGCGACTGTGTCTGATGCCCAATGTCTGAAAAAGACATTCTCACAGTCCTTTTCTAATGGGATGTTCGGCCGTAACAGGACCAATAGTATTCCCTTTTGCTGTGGCAGACAGTGGCTGTGTACTAGGTTTTTTTTACGGTCCTTTCCAAAAGGTTTTCTGGAAGCTTCCATACGTGCCATCATACTTGAAGTTAAAGTAACCGTCGCTTGCCATGATCTTTTTTGTTGACGAAAGGTTCATCCGCGTCGCTTCAAAACCGGAAGGAAGCTCAATTATTGCACGATGAATCTTGCCGGTCACCGGATTTCTCATAGGTTCAAGGTGTGCCTCTGCGATCTGTCCTATCTTGACGCGGCTGTTGATCCCCTTTGCCTCAAAGGTGATGTGCGCCCTCTTGGGTCCCTGAAATTCGTCCATAACGCTTCGGTAAACGGCAAACGGTCCCCCGCCTGCTTCTCCTGTAATGATTTTTGAGAGGGCTTCAAACTGCTCTTCGTCTGCGCGTTCATCGATGTAGAAGGAAGCCTTCCCATGACCCTCGTGTACTGGTCCAGGCCATGAGCCTATCCATGCCATGTTGAGCCTATCGAGTTTGACATTTCCGTAATTACCCTTTATGATACGGACTCCCATGACACCTTTGCAGTTGCTGTGTGTGGGTTTGGCATTGAACTGGCACGGGCAGCCCCAGTCGCAGTTACAGCTGTCAAGGTAGTAAACCTGCATCTGCCATTTTGTTTTCAATGGCCTCAATGCTGATCTTACATACTATTGCCCGGTATTAAGACTTCATGCTAGTCATAGTATCTTCCATACCTGCATTTTCCACCACTGCGCTGAAAGGGATAACCTGTGCTGCAACAAGGATGCCGGCCAGCAGCAATCCAACTCCTGCAACCCTTGCGATCCAGATCCCTTTGGACCAGATCTTTTCTCCAAAGATTATTGCGGCAAACAATGCCATCCAAAGAAGGTTCATCCATCCAAGGGCCACCATGAGCAAAAAGTACGGCCAGCAGCATCCAAGGCAGTACAGGCCGTGGTAAACGCCCATCCTGATGGCTCCGGCTGTGCCACTTTTCCACCTTCTCATGAAAAAGCTGAGGGGCGACTCGCAGTAGCCAAGGCACTTGGTCTTAAGCGAGCTGAACTGGTAGATGCCGGCAATGATCAGGACAGCGCCGTAAAGGTAGCGCAATTCCAGGATATCCATCGCCCCGTTCATAATGGCTGACCAGCCCAGAAACAGGGTCAGTCCAGTCAGGGACCATACAACAAGGTAGCAGCCGACAAAAAGAATGGTTCTAAAATGATACGGCCTTTCCAAAGACGTTGTCTGACTGCCAGACGAATTGGCCATCCTGTTGTAGAGAAGCACCATGGGCGTGATGGCCGGAAACATCATGGCAGCCATGCCCACAGTCCAGATGGCAACAAAAAACAAGACAGACAGTGGGTCGTAACGCCCCATGACTGTCATGCCGGTCTGAAATACCTGTGAAGCAAGCCAGCTGGCTGCGGACACTGAAAAAAGCGATGCTATGATGACCTGCTGGGTCCTGTTCACCATCTTCACCGGTTATGGTCCCTTGTACTCCACCATTGCGACGTAGGCGTTTCTACCTGATTCATCAAAGTTGAGGCTTGGCGTTACAATCCTCATCACCGCGGTCTTGGCTGCATCGGCCAGCTTCCAGGCGAAGCCCTTTGGAAGCTGCACCTTTACTTCGTGTTCTTCGCCGGTGACTGGGTTCTTGAAACTCTCCAGCTGAACATCCATTACGCCGGGGACCGAGAAGCTGCTCTTCTTGCCGTCTATCTTGACGTTGATGTCCACAAACTGTGGCTCAAGCACATACTTTAGCGTGGATGCAAAGATGGCAAACGCTCCTTCTCCTTTGGCCTTGCCTGAAAGGATGTCCAGCAGCGCGGCCCTCTGATCCTTGCTGGCCCGGTTTGTGATGAAAAGCTGCATGATGCCGTTTCCTTCATGGATGGCTTTTGGCCATGATGCAGCATACACCACGTCCAGGCCGTCAAGTCTGACATCGCCGTAGTTGCCAGTCCTTATGTGGTACAGGACCAGGGCCCGGCAAAAGCCGTTGGATGGAAATCCGTTAAAGTTGCAGGGGCAGGCGTAGTCGCAGTTGCAAGTCTCGACATAGTCGCATTTCATGCTCCACTGCGGAATCTGCGTGGTAGTCATGAAGTATATACTTGCAGCATGTAAAAAGGCATTTCTGTAGTCTTGATTGTCCCTGACTGCAAAATGTTTCATGAACCGGCGCTATAACTTTAATGGCATCTTGTGTTATTGAAATACCAGGGAACATGGGAAAAGAATCGTCAGCAAGAATGTCTGTAGGCGAGTTGATGACCGAAAAGCTGGAGACGATAAACGTGCTGAACACGGCGCAGGAGGCCGCCATCAAGATGACCGACAGAAACGTGGGCTCGCTGGCAGTCCTAGATGACGAGGGCCAGGCGCTGGGCATAGTGACTGAAAGGGACCTGGCCCGGCGCGTATGCACGACTGAGAGTAGCAGCAACAGCATCACAGTAGAAAAGATAATGTCGTCCCCGGTGATCACCATCCGGCCAGACTACTCGCTGGATGAGGCTGCCGACATCATGATCCAAAAGAAAGTCCGGCATCTTCTGGTGGTTGGCGACAACAACGAGCCGGTGGGGATAATCACGCCGACAGACCTGGCAGCCTACCTCAAAGAAAATGCAGACGTGCAAAGGGAGAAGTTAGACAGCGTGATCCTGAAGGTTTTGCGTGAGCATGGGCGGTACAGATAAAGGCACTCGTATTGGCGGATTGTCTGCAAAGGCATCGCTTACATCATTTCATGATGGTCTGCAATATTGTTATCTTGACAGCTACAAAAGTTGATAGCATCAGAAATTCTTCTGCTTCTCCAGATCTTCAACTGGGATGATGGCGTGTAATGTGATTGGGCCGGCAGTTACAACGATGTGCCGATCTATATAATACCAGTATGCATATACTTAAATAATATGCGCGCTTATGGTACAACATCTTTGAGAACCATTACAGCATCCGATGATCGGCACAGGAAAATCAAAAAACCAACAGGCCGCGGGCATTCTCGGCCATCAGCACAGCGCATGCCGCGTCTGGATACTATCATTATGGTAGAAGACGCGCTCAAAAGCGACAGGGTTTTTACATCGAAGAATCAATTGTGGCGCAAATTGCCAAGGCAAGTTCAGTACCCAACTTTTGTAACAATCCTAGCTTATCTTGAGGAAAGCAACAAGATAACGTATGCAAAAGATGGTAGCATCGTTTGGACTTTCATGGACAAGAACAACCAGGCAACCAGAAATTCATTGGCAAGAGCAGTTACACTCTAACTTGTTTTGTAGCCAAACAAAATATCATATTCTTTGTGTGTGAGAAGGTCCAAGAATTGATAGATCTTTGTGGATTCGTCTGTCCTGATAGTGTAGACTATGCGGTGAGTGTTTCCTATATCGTATACAAACAAGTTATCAACGCCGTGACTTTTGCGGTACTTGTCTGGGTATGGTTTTTTCTTTACGTATTCTCCTTTGTTAATGTCCTTCTTTATGTCGATCAAGATCTCGTTGTAGAAAATTATCTTGATACGTTCATTTTCTTTTAGATCCAATTTATTCAGATAATCGGGATCAGCCTTTACTATGATTTGAGTGTCTTTTCTTCTCTTCCGTCTGTTCTTGTCCAACTAGCCCTTGCAGTTTTATGGGAAATAGAACATGAATAAAAATACCTCTGTTGAGCGATGATACAAACATCTGTGCAGGGATTGGTGCTGTTGCACCGCTCCATACAAACTGTCTGAATATCGTTCTTGCACATCAGCGTGTTTGCCTTGTATTGCAAAGTAAACACATCTGCTAAATATGAAGGGCGTGTATAGATAGCCATGACCAGTTCAAAAGAATCAGTGGCATGCCCGTACTGTCAGTCCAAGTTTGCAAACAATGAAGAGCTCTCAAAGCACATAGACAGGATACACCACGGCTCCGGCCTGCTTGAAGGCGATACGAGAAGGTGGTAAGCCGGCTTAAGAAGCCTTTAATTGAATGACAAACAAAACCCGGATATCTTGCCTGATGAAAAGAAGACAGAGACAGTCACCTTCAGGCTTCCTTCCAGCATGATCGAAGAACTAAGGGCAGACGCAGAGACAGAAGGCGTGAGCCTCAACAACTTTGTTGCCAAGATATTTTCAAACCACCTCCAGTGGGAAAGGTACGAAAGAAAGGTGGGCCTTCTTCCCATGACTGAGGCCTTTATCAAGGAAGTGCTGGACCAGCTGACCGACGAGGAGGTGGTAAACCTGGCCCAGAAAGTGGAGAAGGAAAAGTTCAAGAACATCCTGGCTTTCATGAAGGACGAGCAGGGTGTATCTGATTTCATCGAGATGCTGCGGGCGTGGCTTACAGTGTCATGGATGCAGCAGAGCATCGAGGTCCGGGACGGCAAGTACCACTTCAAGATCCAGCACAGCCTTGGTGCCAAGTGGTCGCTTTACGTAAAGACGCTCATCACAGAGCTTTCGCAGGACGTGCTGGGCAAGAAGGTACAGGCCAAGACGGTGGGAAACACCCTTTCCTTTGCCTTTTTGTGATTGTTTCTAACGCTAGAATCGTAACCGTGTTCAAATATTAGGCCAGCCTAATTAATCACACCCATTCCTTGGGAAGTAAAGCGGCATGTACTGCAAGTCACTGCCTACCCGGCTCGGGATTGGCTGGGTAGGCTAAATTTTATCGTCGGTAATTCTATTACGTTCTTGTTTATTCTGTTTAGGCCGTCATTGATCGCTGCTACCACTACCTCTAATGCCGCCATCAGCCTTGGAGATAAGCGAGTCGCACCAAGAATAGAATTGCTACAGGCCCGTAAGTTTTGGCTACGTTAATGAATGCATCGATAATCTCGTCTTCCGTTCTGTCTTTCAATTTCTTTCTTAGTGCTTTCAGCTCTTTTTTAACAGCGTTACTGCCTTCTGTTTTATCGATGATTTTATCATAACTGTCGTTTACAATCGCGGTAGCGAGGGGTTTCAAGAATTTACGGAATACTATAATTCCGTTGGTCGTAATACGGAAGTAAGCATCAACATCGAAGCCTGAAAAATATCGTAACAACCCCTTTTCATTTAATTGGTATAATCTTCTTACTATATCTTGGTCGTTTTGAATGTGTGTTAATATTGACTCTGGCATAACCTTTGCCAGCTGATCGGCCGTGAATAGGGCATGAGAGTCATAACGTTCCATGTCGGTTTCGAATTGTCTTACACCTGCATATGACAGCATCCATTTTTCCACCTCATCCAATTCAACCAATGCATCTTTTTAACCTGAATCAGATATATTAAAAGCTAATAATAACAAACAAATTTTTCCAGCTCCACCGAACGATCGTGAATTTAGCAGAATTCCTTAGCGCCAAACTCGGAGTCCATCCCCCGAAAGGCGCACAAGGGGGATGGACCCGTTGGTCCTGCCCCTGATGACTGGAGACCTGCATGGGACAGGACCGGTATTCTGCCCTCTGTCGAAAGCATCGACTTGTGGCTGTGATATAATCAGTAGGTGTACACTGCAGTGCAAATTGGCAGATTACGCGTCTTTTCAGGTGTTGCCTGATGTGGGAACAAAGTTCCCCGGTGTTTATAAAACACAAGTCCGTCGTTGGTAGCGATGATGGCACAAAGAGGACTATACTACGCGGCGGCCGCTGCCATTGCAGTAGCGGGTTTGCTGCACATGGTATCGTTTTCAAATGCTGTCGGATCAAACATCAACAACGCCATCCTGTTTGGTGTGGGCGGGATGGCCCAGATCTTCTGGGTGGTTCCAATGATACGAAGGTGGGGCCTGCCGTGGTACCTTGTGGGAATTGGCGGAACAGCCGTGTTCATCGCCATATGGGCGATAACCAGAATACCGGACAACCCCATAACCGGGAGAGGGGGTCCTGTCAGTTCCATGGGACTTGCCGTCGAACTTGCACAGCTGGCGTTCATCGGCCTGACTGCGGCCATAATAGCCCTTGAAAAAAGGATGAAACAAACAAGTAACGTGCCGGAAGCAAAATAACGAGTCATGACCGGAGAAGTGGTTCTCTGCTCCTTATTTGGTCTATCAGCTGCTCCACCCTTGAGAGGCTCTGCTCAAGGTAGGGTATCAACTCCATGTCCATGCGTACACTATACTGCTCACGAGGGTTTTTCTTGAGGTACAGCCTTGCAGGATGGCCTTCCTCGACCAGTATTGAGGCAAAGGACCGGTGAACCGAGTGGTTTTTCAGCTCACAAAGAGTCCAGTACCAGTTGCCGTACTGCCTTGCCGCATCCAGGCCGGCAAGCAGGTCAAAGTTCTTCGTCTTGGCTGAAAGCTCGCTTTGTACGCGGTTAAAGTCAACCTGGCTGACCGGTATGTTCAGGTCCAACCTTTCATTTATCTGCACCAGAAGGGAATCGACGGCCCCGGTCACCTGCGACAGAAAACAGTCAAGGTCCATCTCTGCCTGCATCCGCACGCTTGCTGCCACAAGGCTGCCGTGCTCTGCCTGCAGCGATTTCAGGTTGTCAAGATGCTGCTCTGCCGCATACAGCTTGAACATGGGCCTGTCAGACAAGAGCCTTGCCGGGTCGCCAGAGGACATCTGGCTGCTTGCCAGTGAATCTTGCTTAAATCGTTTCCCTAGTCAGAGGACAAGATTTATCCTGACAGTCCACGACAAGAACCCATGAGCGTACTGGCTGAAATGAACGCCCGCCAATTAAGGGAGGCTGTAAAGGACGACACCGTCGCAGTCCTTGTCTTTGGCGCGTGCGAAAATCATGGCGATCACATGCCCTTTGGCGCTGACTTTATCATGCCCTTTGAGCTGGCCAAGAGGGTTGCCAGAAAACACCAGAACTTGATTGTGCTGCCGCCCATGCCGTACGGCGTCAGCTCGCACCACCGGGATTTCCAGATGACCATGACTCTGGAACCAGAAACCATGGTTGCAGTAATACGCGATATCCTCCAAAGCCTGGCGGACAACAGGATACGCCATATCCTGATAATAAACGGCCATGACGGAAACATTGCTCCTATAGAGCTGGCGGCAAGAACCGTCAAGGAAAAGAATCCTGACGTTGTGATATGCTGCCTTGAATCATGGTGGGTATTGATAGGCTCGCTGGCCCCGGGGCTTTTCAGCGTGTGGAGCGGCCTTGGGCATGGCGGTGAGGCCGAGACATCGGCCATGCTGGCTCTCCGGCCCGATCTCGTGGATATGAAGTTGGCCCCAGAGCCGGTGGTCCCAAGACTGCCAGAAAACGTAAGGATATACTGGAAGTTTAGCGAGTTGACTGATACTGGAGCCACCGGCGCTCCAAGAGAAGCGACTGCCCAAAAAGGAGAAAAGATAGCCGAGATCCTGGAAAATGTCTTGATAGATTTTCTGCAAGAGATGGACAGAAATGACTGGAAGTATGGAAAAGAAATGAAAGGGGCTTAGGCCTCAACGCGGCGGGTTTCAGACGGCGCAAGTCCCTTCCTTGCCTGCTCTTCTTCGATTCTGTGCCACTCCTCCACATGCCAGTCCTGCTCCTTCTTTCTCTTGTAAGAGGAGTATGCTACAAGGGCTCCAAGGATCCCAAAAACGATCATGCCAGCCGTTATGGCCCCGATGCCTACCGATGTCATGGGGTTGGCTGCAGGAGCCTGCAAACTGGGGGCATTGGCCACTATCATGGCTATAAAGTCGACCAGCCTACTTCACCTCTGTAATTATTATGCACACCAATTAGATAAGATTATCTGCATTCAGGGATCCTGGTAAGGGTAATTCGGCCATTCTTGTAGAGCCAGTCGGACTTGAGCGAGTCATTTTTTTCAACGGGTTTGCGTCCAAGGTACTGGTCTATGGTCAACTTCCACACCTCACCCAGAAACCCGACATGGGCCAGATGCTCTCTGTGGGCTGACTGAAACTCTATCATCTCATCTTCGTTGTTGCAGAAACGGCTTGCCCTGCACGTTTCGCAGCAGACATACATGGTGATAATATGCCATTTCCGAGCAATATGATTTTCTCAACCTGTGCTACATGTACTTTCGGCATGGCATCTTTGCTAGTCATGGCCCAACTACCGCTGGTATATCTTGGTCCTTGTCACAACTACTACTAGACCAATTATTGCGGCAATCACGCCTACCATTGTGACTGGAAACTCTGGTATGACCACTGTTCCCACTACAACGACATCGTGTGCATCATACGAGTAACTCCCCACCATTGTAGATTGACCCGTGGAATCCTCAAGGATATCAAAGTCTGTGGAAACACCGTCTGCGGTTACGATGTACGGTCCTTCAAGCACATTGCTAACCTTTATGAATGAAGTGCCCCTGGTACTGCTTTCTCCTTGCACTGCAAAGGACATCTGCCGGTCTTCCTAGTTGAATTCAATGCCGGCGACACTTGAGCTGCTGGCGACCTCTATCTCGTACGGTTTGTAGATGTGGTAGGCAGCACCAATTATTATGATAGCAATGGTGAGAGGCCATAGAAAATAAATTACAACAGCGGCGATAATCAAATAGTCGAGAATTCCCCGCCGACGAGCCACCGTTACGATTTGCAGAACAGATATCGTGTATACCTATTGTAAACTTGCTTCTTCAGCGCGATTTTTTTCAGTGAGTTTCGTTTGGGTTGTAGAATTATTGTGGACCTCCCTGTGATGGAAAAATCTCCTTTCCAAAGAGACACATTTTAGTAAATCACGATTCAAAAACTGCGTTAATGGCTTCCAAAATGCAGAATTAGAACCTAGGAAAATTAGAAACCAGAGATCTCCGTGTATCAATACAGTGCTCTTTATTGATACAGATCTGCTGGATTTGCGTCGTCATGAAAATTTTGCATGATTTTGCGAACAAGAGTATTGTGTCTACCCACTAGGATGGCAGTAGAGATCTTGTTTCAGATTTGCTAAAAAGTATGATTAATAAAAATTATTACGAAACATAGAAATTAATAGAAGTTATTGTGAAACTGGGAAATTAATAGAAATTATTGTGGTTTTGAGACTACACTAAGATTATTATTAACATTCTACCATAATGATCAATGTCTGGAAAAGACAGAAAGAAAATCTGGTCCGCGGCCCTAGCGGCGATTATTTTGGCCGGGCTCTTGATAGGTTTTCCAATGATGACTGCTATTGCAGTACACAACGACAACCTATTTGAACTTGGAGACGTGCAGGCTGCAGACATACTAGGTGACGACAACGCTGCAAATGGACCTGACTGGGGTTTTGTAGATGGTACTTCAGATGACGGTCTCTTCGATGCTACTGGAGAACCAGTCGGATTAGCTAGTTCTGGTGGCATAGCCGCAACATTCCTCAAGGATGAGACCTCACAGAAAAGTGAAGTTGATCGGACTACATTCTCCGGTGCCGGAGGCTCTAACAAGAATAACGACCCAATATTTGGCGCAGGCGATACATGGCATTGGGACTCTGGCAACGTACCTGCCAAAGACGACCTTGTCAACATCTATGCATATGCGACAGTCAACCCTGACAACGACCACCTGGTTATCTACGCTGGGTTTGAAAGACTCGACCCATCAGGCGACAGCCACATAGACATCGAGTTTCTACAAGACAACATTGCGCTTGATGAAGCCGTGCCATGCAACGATCCCGGTTCTGACACTACACCTTGCTCGTTTACCGGTTCTACAACGAATGGCAGAACTCCAGGTGACCTCATTGTTTCAATGGACTTTACCACCGGTGGGGACATCGGCGAGTTTAGCATCCGTGAATGGACTGGCACCGAATACATTCTGGTCGAACCCGCCTTAACAACGGAGGGTTGCGATTCTACAGACAGCGCTTGTGCTTTCAACAATGGCGTGAGCATTAACGGCGGTCCGTGGGTTAACCTGGACAGACAAGGTGGTGAAATCACAGACATCCCACAGAATGGCTTTACAGAATTTGGAATTGATGTAACAGGACTGATCGGTGAAGGTGAGGAGATTCCATGTATAACCACATTCATGGGCAAGACCCGTTCATCTCAGTCATTTACCGCAGAGCTAAAGGACTTTGCCGGGCCGGCAGGCTTTGACATATGTGGCGCGAGCATCAGTATAGCACCCGACGATGTTAATGAAGTTGGCGAAGACCACACCTTTACAGTTACCGTCAATAAGCAATTTGGAAGTGTTGAAGAACCAGCTGATGACGGCACAATAGTCAGCGTAACGCTGACCGACGCCAACGGTGCTGTCAGCGAAGTCTCCAGTGACACATGCGCTTCGCCGGGAACCTCTGGTGGTACATGTAGTGTGACGTTCACTTCAAACACACCAGGAACGGTGACGGGGCATGCTTCAGCCGAAGTCCAAGTTGGTGACACGACAATTACAGTTGAAACTGATGGAACTGACAGCAATTCTGGTGATGCCGTAAAGCGCTTTGTTGATGCCTTTATCATCATAGCACCGGACGATGTGAACAGTGTAGGTGAAAGCCATACTTTTACTGCAACTGTAAAGCAGAACGATGGTCTTGGAGGCGGCTTTGTCAACGCCCCTGATGGCACGATAGTCACCGTCACTTTGACTGACTTATCTGGTGCGGTAAGCAGCGTATCGAGCGACGCATGCGCTTCACCTGGAACGTCTGGTGGTACATGCAGCATCACGTTTACTTCCAACACTGCGGGTACTGTAACTGGACACGCTTCAGTCACATTAACCATCGGTGGCGTGAGCTTGACCCGTTCCACTGATGGCACGGGTAGCAACTCTGGAGACGCAACAAAGCAATTCATAGCAGGCACCCTCCGCTGGACTAAGGTGGACAATGCGGAACAACTGCAAGGAGGAGCCACATTCCAAGTGTGTCGCACACATAACTTCAACAGCGCAACTTCAGCATTTGACCCAATTACACCTGTCTGTGTCAACGTAGTAGACGACACTGACGGCACAGTGGGTCCAGGACTTGACCAGGATCCGGATGCTGGCCAGTTCCTGCTAAAGGACCTCCGTTTAGGCAGATACACGGTACAGGAGACAGTTCCGCCTGCTGGCTTTGCAGCCGACCCTGATACAGTCACCGTGGACTTGACTGTCAGCAGCCCCAATGCCATAATCGCTGAAGCATTTGTCGACCAGAGGCCGATACTAAAGATCACAGAGTTTGGCTACACCAATGAGCCCACAGGAACACCCACAAGTGGAGTGGTTTCAGGAACTACTGTATACACTGCAAAAATGAAGAACTTTGGTGAAGCAACCGCACTCTTGGACATTTCATTGACGGCAAGCATTCAAGGCGGGACTCTGAGTAGTGGCACATTCACATACGTAAGCTCTACTGGGCCTGCTGGTGTCAGCCAGCCCTCTGCAGGGTCTAGCTGCGTTGCAGGCTGCACCGCGTCATGGACAGATGTTTCCTTGGCTCCAGGAGCTGAGCTCACGTTCGTCATTACCGTCCAATATAGCGGAGTTCCAGATGGCACTGTGGTCAAAGCAGACCTAGCATCTACCTATACCACAAATGTTGCAGGTGATGTCCTGACACGTACCGCGTCCGGGTCACCAGCCGCCATTACCTTCACTGTACAGAGCGACTAACAAGAACAAGATGGGACATGTATGACGTGTCCCTTCCTCTCTTCTTTCTTTTTTCTTTTATACAACTTGAAGAGACAACTCTTTAAAAGGCAACTGTAGCTGAATTTTTCGTACCGAAGTAATTATGCTATCAGGTCCAATCCGCTAGACATGATCGGATGGCAAATTTGAGAGAATATCTGCTAGAATGGTTTTACGGTCTGTCTAGAATGTGGAGTTGCCTGTAATGCCTTCCTATGATATTTGTCTATAGTGATGTTATCAGTACAACATGCACCAGCTATTAATATACCCCCATGTTCTTCGGGAGGCCATGGAGAGGAAGCAGTCCAAAAACTGGTCGAAAAACCATACCACAAGACGGACCATAACCATGACTGCACTCGTCGCTATGCTGGCGATTGGTGTGGTCTTTCTGGCAATGACGCCTTCTACCGCAGAAGCAGCAAGAAAGGGTTCTTATGTCTACTCAAAGATGAAAGTGACATCTTCTGGCATAGACGGTATTCACCCTGAAAACCGGGTCTATTTTGCGTGGGAAAGCAACAAACCACTGAGGATAAACGTTGCAGACATGACAACAGGCCAAGTTACTCTTGCACAAGGAAGCAACGTGGCGGTAACCAACAGCGATTCGAAAGTAACTATCCGCGCCACAATCACGGAATCAGGCGTAGTGGGATTGAATGTTGGTGATGTCGTGGCATATACGGCAGACCTCGTCACAAGTACTGCAACCTTTGTGAATGAGACCACCGGTCAGTCAGCGAACGGCCAACTAATCTACGCTAACGTGGGCTCTACAGGCAGGTAAAGGCCTACAATATCTTTTATTTTATTCGCTCTCCCATTAACGCCCTCATTGAGATACTTTACAACATACTCATTTTGACAAGCGTGCAAGGTTAAAACAGGAATCGTGTGATTGGTGAATTGGAAGTGAGGTCGCTTTGCTCTGGGATTAAATATCCGTGAATAATGCTGACTGTGCCTCTCTGGCGGTATGATGTATGAGATATGATGATGTGATCTCGAATAGAAGTTCATCACTAGCTCAGAGGTACCTTCCTTTTCATGAAAATAAAGAGATGATTTGGATAAGTGGCGGCAAGGCACATTGTGATCAATATATACAAGGAAACAGTTGTGTGGACGATTGTTCGGGGAAGAAGGAAACTGGTAAAGAAATTCGAGATATCTCTAGAGTACATTGTCTTGCTGTGCATCCTGCCCTGTCAAAACCAACTAGATAAAAACAGCGTAGTAGCATCTTGGCATAGGACAGACGGGGTCTATTCCAAATACATTTCTGCGATATTCATGCAATCCGGATGTCATAACCGGAATCCTCTAAAGCATCCACCCCCTCACAGAAGATTCTAGATGCAGTCAAGAATCATTCTGCAGATCACTGGCTTGACTCCCCTTTTTTGTCTTGCAACGGTTCAACAAGCAATGTGTCGCCTTGCTTTCCAATTATCTTTACCTTCTGGCCTTTGTTGATGTCCTGCCCAACACTCTTGGCTTTCCAGTACTCTCCACCCACAAACACAAATCCAGGCTTGCCTCCCACAATGGGATCAAGGGCAGTCCCTTCCTCGCTTTGGTATGCAAACTGCAAAGGTTTTCTCTTCTTTGCCTGCCATGCCTTGTATGTTAAAAAGCCAAAGAATGCGCCAAAGGGGACCGTCGTCAGCGTTGATAACAATGCAAGGTTTCCAAGGTGCTGTTCAGTGGTCAAGACCGGCTCCACCGGCTGCGTTATCATCAGCGAAGAGCCTATGGAAAGAACGATAATCCCGCCGATCCCTATGGCCCCAAAACCCGGGGTGTAAAGCTCGTAGGCGACAAGCCCCACCCCTATTGCCAGCAGGGCAAAGGCGGCCCAGTTTATGTCAAATCCCTGGCCGGCAAGGCTGAGGATTATCAGAGTTGCACCGGCTATCTCGCCTCCAAAGCCCGGACTGGCAAGTCCGTAAATGAGGGCAAAAAAGCCTACTGTAAGAAACGTGGTGGCAAGAAGTGGGTTGGCCAGCACGCTGACAAGCAGGACCCGCAGGCTTGGCTCATGCCTTTCAATCTCTGCACCTGCGGTATCCAGAACCTTGGGGCCCTTTAGCGTCATCACGGTGGCGTTGTGAGCCTTTTGCAGCAGATCTTCAGGATCGCTTGCTATGGCCTCTATGACGTTTTGGCGCAGCGCGTTTTCTGGAGTCAGGTTGTCGTTATGGGTGATAAACCGGGCAGCCTGAGTTGCATTTCTGCCGTGCAGTTCTGCCAGTGAGACTACCTTTTCCGTAAGCGCATTTACTATCTTGGTGTCATCGACCGGCACGCCGCCGGCTACCGGCTGGGCAGAACCGATGGTAGTGACCGGTGCCATGGCCGCATAGTCCGATGCCATAAGAATTATCGTCCCGGCAGACCATGCGCTTTTCCCTGAAGGGTAGACGTAGCCTATAACCGGAACATCTGATTGCTGCATGCTTGTGATGATGTCAAGGGTCGCATCCACCGATCCTCCGGGGGTATCCAGCGCCAAAATGATTGCTGAATGCCCGGACGCGCGCTCCACAGCCGAGGCGACGTGTTCTGAGGTTGCCGACGATATGAAATCTTTGACATCGACCCAGAGCACCTTTTTGTTCTCTGACTGGCTGGAAGCTGTGCCAGGAAATACTGCAAGAATCGTAAAGAAGACAGAGGCTGCAAACAAAACATGTCTGAACTTGGATTGGCCCGATAAACTAGTCATCATCCGCCCCCGTCATTGCGCTTCTGTTTCCCGCCCCGTGTCTTTTGGCTCTTCTTGCTTTTTCTTTTCTCTCTTACTCTCGACCACGCTAAAGATCTCTTGTCTGGCTATTTCCCTTATCTGATTCTCGTCGAGATGCGGAACCGCCGGCGTCCTTTCCTTGACGATCCCAAGCAGGGTTCCAAGTTCCGTCGAGTCACCGCCGGTTACAACGATCATGTTCTTCTCCCTGGCGATCTCTGTCCATGTCTGCAGTTCTCGCAGCCGCATGGCGGCCATGTTCCTGACGTAAAAGTCTGCGGCCTGCGCCATCTTCTCGGCAGCCGTCAGCTCGCCTTCTGCTATTATTATCCGGCCCCTCTTTTCCCGCTCTGCTTCAGCCTGTTTGGCTATGGCCCTGTGCATGTTTTCTGGAAGCGAGACATCCCTTAACGCAACGGAGCTTACCTTCACGCCCCAGGGGTCGGTGGCAGCGTCCAGGACTTCCTGCATCCTTTTGTTTATCTCCTCTCTTTTTGAGAGTATGTCGTCAAAATTCGTCTGCCCTATGAGGTCCCTTAAGGTGGTCTGGGACAGCAGGCTTGACGCAACAAGGTAGTTGTTTACCTTGACGACCGCGTTGTTTGGGTCATTTACCCGAAGGTAAACTACAGCATCAACATCCACAGTAACGTTGTCAAGGGTGATTATCTTTTGCTTGGGGACATCCAGGGTAACAACGCGCAGGTCGACCTTTACGGCCCTGTCTATGAAGGGAACAAGTATTATCAGGCCAGGGCCCTTGGCACCAATCAGCCGGCCCAGCCTGAAGACAACCGCCCTTTCATACTCTCTTATGATTCTAATCGAAGAGGCGATTATTACAAGAATCACGATCACCACTATTGCCACTCCAAAAATCTCGGCTAGCCCCAGTTGCAAGAGAATGTTAGAGGTTTCCACGATATGTATTGGCTATTTGAATATTTAACATTGAATCTCGTAGACTTGCGAAATAATGATTTTAATTGATTAAACGGTGTAAAGATTATATCTTCAACGCATTTAGAATCTATTATTCTTACTCACCAGAGAGCCTTGCAAAGCGGATGAATCAACTTGCGGCAACATCAAAAAATTAAGGGGTTTGGTCAGCTAGTTTTTGGCTTTTCTTTTGCCGCTGTTTCGGAACTTTCCTTTTTTTTAACATCGGTTGTATCGGCAGCAGTACCGTTTGCTTTGATGGCCTTTATGGCCTCGATGCACGCTGCCTTGATGTCCTCATAAGCAGTTACGCTCAGGATCTCCTCCAGGGAGGGGA
Source organism: Nitrososphaera sp. (assembly GCA_029263715.1). Lineage (GTDB taxonomy): Archaea > Thermoproteota > Nitrososphaeria > Nitrososphaerales > Nitrososphaeraceae > Nitrososphaera. The sequence goes on from JAJUFP010000007.1 coordinate 44,643, forward strand.
TCGCTTCTTCGCCGCGGGATGACAATTCTCTGATGGCCGTCTTCTTTTCTTCAGCATTGTCTGACCACTTGGCTGCTACTTTCAGCTCATAGAATGTCTTGGCGTTAGACAATTTTCGATCGACCCATACTATAATGGGCAAAGTAGTATTTATTGAAGCTGCTAAAAATGCAGATGTATATCGTCCAAATGTTTGAATTAAAAAAGAAAGGGAGGGATACTGGTGACTTTTACCAGTGGCGGAAATGACCTTCGCCCCAGTGGCCGAATCCCTTGCCGTATCCGTGCTTGAAGCCTCCGTGCATGAAGCCTTCTCCAAGCTGGAACTCGTCTGAGGCGTGCAGCACGCTTCCATTTCCTGCGTCGATTATTACCATCTTGCCGGTGTCGGTGTCTGTATTGACCACAAAGAATGTGTACACCAGGTATCCTTGCACTACGCCAAGGTGTCCGCTTACTACCTTGCCATCGGTTACCTGTTGCTGGGCAGTTTCAGCAGCCGCGGTAAATGAGACCTTTAGGTTTTCGTCAATAAAGTTGCTCATCTGCTCCCTTACGTTTACCGAGCCGTTGATCTGCGGCATTCCGTTCTGCATGTCTGCCTGCTGCGCGCTTACTGATGCTACTGTTGCCAGCGAAAGCAGGCCGGCGGCAGCGATGACAGCGGCTATCACCAGTCTTTTGTTGGTGAAGTTAGGCTTTACCACAGGTATGATGACGATGAAAATTATATTAACCGTTGTTGACTATTGATAGGTAACAAAGTTACCTGAGAATTTCCCTGCAAGACCTTTGTCAGCATCTCAAATTCACTGGTAACATGATTTTCAGTTGTTCTTCTAAATCTACTACAATGATGCGAGTGTAGATTTCTTGTCTGGCCGCGTCATTTCGTCACCATCATGGTCTGGGTGGCCTTGATCTTTTCAATTCTCCTAACGCGCCGGCTGATGATGTCCCTCAAACCACTCTCTGTGTCCGCTTTTATCTTTATAATTATGTCAAAGGTGGAGCCGTAGATCTGGCTGGCCTCCTGAACGCCGGATAGAGTGCGAAGCTCGTCGATGACGGCATGATCGCATCCCGGCTCGCAGCTGATAAGGACGTAAGCTGTCGGCATTTACCGGTCACGCTCCCTCTTTAGGCTGGAACGTTTTCTGCCACAAAGATTCTATTTCATTTGCCAGCGCAAAATCGCGCTCTGTGATTCGCTGAACGTCAAAGGATATGGAGGATATCTTGACCGTCCTCCAGATTATGGTGATGACTGGGTGGTGGTCGCGCTCTTCGGCCACCTTTGCAACCTCGTTTACAAAATCCACGGCCTGCCTGAAGGCAGAAAAGCTAAAAGTCTTGACTATCTTGCCGTCTTTTAAGCTCCACTGGCTGTCCAGCTGGCTTAGCCTTTCTGCTACCTCTTCATCGGATAATAGCATCAGCCTATAATATGCAGGGGGAATAATTAAGCAGTCCTTTTCTCGACCAACCCTGAAAGCAGCAGCCAAAGTCTGAAATTCGGTTGGATATGGATTTGTGCAGCAGGTTTCCGCACCTCTGACGTCTTTTAAAAAGCTACGAATTTCTTAAATATTAGAACGTGGATAATATGGCAGGGAAAAAATCGCAACCCAGCACAGGTGGTGATTTTCCGATCAGCGTTGGAGATCAAGTAAAGGCTTGGTCTGTCAAAGAGTCGGAAAACGTTGACGCACACCATCAAGCAGAGTGACCTGCTAATAACAGATCACGAAGTCATGGACGCGTCAATGCGGGCCAACTAAGATAGTGAAGGGCCTAACTGCTCGTGAACACTAGGCGAGAAAGCCACATCATCGCTGAAATGTTGCGACTTTTCCTCTTTTTAATCTCCTGAAGCAATAATCTCTTGCCAGCATGGCGGGCAGATGGATGTGTCGTCAACCAGCTTTTGCTCAAAGGTGCGCTCCGACGGTCTGAAGGTGGCGGCGCAGATGACGCACGACAGGACTGCCGCGGCCTTTTCTTCTGTCTTTGGCAGGTTCTTGCCCTGATGCCGCCTCTTTAGATGCTGCCTGCTAGCCATTGACTGTATTTCTCAATCCGCCATTAAAAACTAGCTGGTGTGCTAGAGCTTGTCCAGCCTTCTGTTGACCGAGTCGAGGTTCTGTTCCAGGAATCTCTTGTACGCCAGGAGCAGCTTTTTCTGCTCGGCCTTTGTCACGTCGTCTATCCTGTCCAGCATGTATTCCATTTCCCGCGAAATGTTGCTGATGTGATCGTCAAGGGCAATTCTCTCTTCAATTGCCCCTGGTATGGAGTGTATCAGCTCCTTTACGGTCTCGGCCGCCTGCCTGGTCTTTGCAGAAATCTTTTCAAAGTCTTTTTTCTCGTCGGAATCCGTATCTTTCTTTCGCGCGGTCATGCAATAAAATTAGTTGGTGGTTGCTAATTAATTTTTGAGCCGGTAATAAATTGCCTGTGTGGATGGAATAACCTCCATGCAAGTAGGGATCTTTTGAAAACGATTCCAAACTCTTGATATATAAGGTGGTAGACGATGTTGAAACAACCATGCTGTGGTGCAAAGAAAAGCTGGAATAGGCGTATCTAGCGTTTATTCTACAATTAGGCGTCGGCTAACTCATCAATGTCAACAAAAGTAAACATTTTTTCGTTGACGTTTGTTTATCTCGAACTGGTTGTATAATTAATTGCCCAATCCATTCATGCCGGGAAACGGCATTGAGCCCAAATACCTGGCCGGAAGGGATGAGTACCTTGAATCATTTGCAAGGTCCCTCCAATCATTCGAACATGGTCTGCCTAGAAACACGGTACTTTCAGGACTTCGTGGGACTGGCAAGACCGTTCTTTTACGTCGATTTAAGATTGTAGCAGAATCAAAAGACTGGTTAACGGTAGAACGCGAATTCAATGCAAGATTTTCAGATGAAAACACATTTGCCGAAGCAATAGTCAAAGACATTGTAACAAAAGCAACCGACGTTTCTCTGGCCAACAAGCTAAAAAAACTTGGCAAAAGGATGATTGATACAATAAAACCGGAAGAATTGGACGTGTATGGAATAACCTACAAGCCATTCTACAAGGAAGCAAGAAAGGAGCTTTTGGAAGATTATCTAAAGGAAATCCTTGTCAAGAACCGACTTATTTTGCTGCTGTTCTGGACTTTAAGGTTTCATCCAATGCCTTTGATTAGACCTTTTCGCGTAATTAATGTTGTCATCAGGTTAAACTATTATGAAGGAGTGCACCTATGAAAAATATGCAGTAACGGTTGTTAAACGAGCTCGACCGACATCGTTAACTGCCTACTTGATCTTTGTCTTCTTCAGAAGAGTTTTCTCAATCAGGCGAATTCTTGCTAAGTTATCTAATTCAAGGTAAAAGCCTTCCATAGGCCCACAATCAAGCTTTTATAATTCTTTCTACTATTGTCTAAGCGGGCAGAACCGATAGATGGTAAAACGATGGACGTTATTAGCTGCGGCGGTCCTAGTCGGGTTTGCCTTCAGTCTGACCACGACCATCTTCTTGCAGTCCGGGTCTTTTGTTGCATCCCTCGGTCTTCCGGCCGGTTCTGTGCAGCAGGCAGAAGCTGCCACTGTTTCCTTGACCCATAGTCTGGCAGCATTCAATTCCGCCGCCGGCTCTCCACCTGTAGCAATTACCTTTGATGGTATGAATAGCGGAACAAATATCGGCGGTCAAAACATGTTGGGCGTAACATTTACGCAGATCGGCGCGCCGCTGGTAGTCGTTCGTAAATCCGAGACCTTTACGCCCACGGCGGAGTTCGATCCGGTAGACCACGACGTAGTTACATGCAGGTTGAAGTCTACCACCACGGGAAATGTGCTGTCTCCGGGAGGCGCAGAGCTGGGTGCGGGGCCCGACCCTCGTGTGGAGAATGATGACTTGCAGCTGACTTTTGACTCTCCAGTTAATGCAGTGGGTTTCGATATCATCTATCAGCTAGCCGATGGCTCGTCTTCTACATCCATCACGGTCAAGGATGTCGACGGAAGGACGCTTTTCGACCAGGAAATCACCGCGCCTGCGACCGGGTGCGGTCGTAGTCAGTTCATAGGATTGGTCTCAGGCAGCAACAACATCAAAACCATCATCGTAAACGAGCAGGATGATGACGCAGAAGATATCAACTCAAACATTGGATACGACACAATCCGCCTCAAATTCAAATTCGACCTCGATGTTGATACAGATCGGGACGGGGAGGTTGATGATGTTGATGATGAGGAAGATGAAGAAAAATGGTCCAAAACTCGCGGGGCAATCTATATGGTCAATTTCGACGACGATGACGGAAATGGAATCCCGGATGGAGGGAAATTCATTGGGAAATTCATTGTTAAGGATGGCATGACTGAAGATGAGGAGAGCAGAATAATAAAGAATGAAGATGATGCAAAAGACATCTCGCAAATTGTATTCCGAACGGTAATAGATGAAACCGCCGCAAGTGACAATAGGTTGGAGGTGTTCCTGAGGGCGGTTGGCTCTGACCCCTTAAATGATCTCCAGTCGGTGCACATTTTCGATGGCACTGGAGCTGGTTCGTTGGAAATTGCAAATAATTTCAGTGGTCCGGATGCAAGTGAAATAGAAGTCGAAATCACTGAAATATTAAAAAAAGGAGATACATCGTTCGGAATAGAGGGACTGCGTTTCAAGTTCACCGATGAATCTGCCTTTGCTCGCTTTGATGGTGAAATTGACTTGGAAGTTGTCGTAAAGAGGGATGACAAAGAATTGGCGACGGATAAGGTAAAGCTAAAGGTCGCACCCTTTATTCTGCTACCAAATAATCGGCCTTTCAAGGAAGTGTGGGAAAACGGGACAGGAAATCTGATACCAAATTCAAAGCATCATGATGAAATCGATCCACGCGATAAAGACCAGTGGACACAAGACATGATAGAGGTGGGCTATACGCAGGCACCGGGAAAGGAAAAGCACTTCGTTGTCCTGAGGTTATTGCATCACTCAGTTGTACGAGTTCATGAATGGCCTGTGAAAGGACTACTTGAAAGTGGTACAGGCGTATTTAACCTAATTTCAGATCCTGATATGGAAAATAGTGGCGATTATGGCGGCAACATAGAAGTAATGCCTCCGACGAAAGACTGGCCGTTAGGCCGGATTGTTGTGGGCAACACCATTAGCCCCGAGCTTCTGAAGTTCTTCCAAGACCAGGAGGTGCAGATGCCCCTTGACATAGACAATTTCGATACGAGCTGGCTTGCAGTAGGACATGTGGATGAAATGATTAGTTTTGTTGGAGACGGCGATAGCTGGTCCGTGGTGGCAGCAGACACAGCCCTCGCCCTTAGCCTGTTAGAGCCGTTGCCTGAAGATGCGGTATTCTTTGCTGTCGGCGATACTACCGCAGGGATGAGCTTGAAGGCTGAAGGCGGCGACAAGAATAAGCTCATTGATAATAATGTAGATTTCACAAGCCCCGAGTTTAAAGACAAGGATTTCAAGTATTTGCGAATTTATGAGGGCAAGGGAGCGGGTCAGGTCGCAAGGATCTTATTTTTTACCAAAAATGAGATAATGATAACTGGAGTATTCCAGACCCCTACCAAAGTGGTAATGGGTCCCGCCGGATCTGATAAACCTGATTTTGCCACCTGCGTTGCTGACTGTATTGTGGAGAAGCCCATAAGAGTGAGTTACGGCTGGATTGACGAGCCGGATGGAACAAGTAAATACGTCTTGGTTTCAGACGCAAAGCGCTGGTTAACCAAGGTGACTGGGATCGATAGTAATACGCTTAGAGGAAAAGGGGTTCCTGCCATTATAACAGTAAAGGAAGTACTGGACGATGAGGTCTTTAAAGATCGTAACGAAGCAGCCCAAAAGCATATAGAAGATGCAGTCGAAGCTATCCTTGACGCAGCGGATCCCGATCCCACCATTATTAGGGTGCCAGACCTATACATGTGGTTTTTAGTCAAAGGTGTTCCTTATGGAGTTGCATTCGTTCCATCGCTGGTGAATCTTCAGCAAGTTGGCGACAAATTCTACTTCCCAGAAGGCTTTGGTCCCACTAATAAAGACGGAAAGGAGATATTCGAAGAGGAGGCAAGGAAGAATATGCCGGGTTCGAATGAAATATTCGTAGATGACTGGGATCTGTTCCACAGATGGATGGGAGAAGTGCACTGCGGATCATACGTAATACACGAGGCCTTCGACTTTAAGTGGTGGGAGAAGTTGCCTGAGTCACCGTAGAAGCGCATCCCGTCTCTTATGCAATTTCCTGGCGCCTCGATCGCTCTTCAACCGATCCCACTCTATCCCGATTTTGCTGACTGGATGACAATTTCCCGACGCACGGATGGACTACCCCTGAAAAATGCTAAGCCTTCTATGATATACGGTGATCTTGCTCCAACAAAAAATACGCGGCTAATGACTTCAATAATAATTCGATAAAATCATTGGAGATACATTCGTAGTCAATTTAACAGTAGTTACTGAATTCTGTTCTGTAAATGTGATCGCTGTTGCTTTTAAAGAGGTTTGTAAGAAAAATTTCTCGAAATTAGAGCCCAAACAGATACTACTTAAGTCCCCAGATACAGCGCTTTTCCGGAAAAACACAGATCTATTTTAGTTCAATTATCTTAACTGATTGCTTTCAGATCTTGCCGGCTTCCTTTAGCCGGAGCTCCATGCGCCTTTCTCCTTCCCTAAAACGCGCCTTTTCCTCCTCTGTCTGCACTAAAAGCGGCGGCACTTCGGTGGGCTTGCCGTACTTGTCCAGGGCAACCATGGTGACAAAGGCCGTCCCAGTCCTCACCCTGGTTCCGTCGTCAAGGTCTTCTGACTCGACGGTGACTTCGACTTCCATCGAAGACCGCCGGACATAGTTGAGCCTTGCCGAGAGGATAAGGGCGTTGCCGATAAAGACCGGCTTAAGAAACGTCATCCTATCGATGCTGGCCGTCACCGCGTTGGCGTGCCCGGCATGCCTCTTGGCCACCAGGCCAGCTATGAGGTCCACGTGCTTGAGTATGACTCCGCCAAACACATTTCCCTTGGGGTTGGCGTCTGATGGAAGCATGATGACTGTCATCTCTGCCTTGGATTCCTCTGGACTTTTGGCCTTCTTCAACCTGACTAAGCCAGTGTCTGCTGTTATAAAGCGTTTACCAGCCGCGTCATCTTTTCCAAGGTGACTTCAAAGCCAAAACGCTTCTCCTCTCTCTTCATGTTGCGGTACATGCTGAGAAGCAGGTTTGCATGCCTTACCGTGCTCAGCTTGCCGTCCATCTTTAGCCTGACGATCCTGTAGACGTCGTCGTAGTAGTTGAACCGGTCAAGCACCTTCTTTCTGTATTTCTTGAAATCAAACTTGCTTTGGTCAAGGGCTTCAAGGAAGATGTCGCAGCATATCAGGGTAGGAATGATCCCCTCTCCAAGCATCGGAAAGACGCAGCCGATGGACTCGCCGACACCGATTATGTTGCCGTCGTAAAACGGCTCCATCTTTTTTGGCGGTGCAAGCCGAATCGGCCGGCCAATCTTTTTGACTACCTTGGCTTCGGGGTGGTTCTGGAAGAACTCGCTGATGCCCTGGTATCTCTTTTCGACGTCGCCGGCACCCATGTATCCCCGGCCGTTGTCCAGCGGAAAGTACCAAAAATACCCCTTCGCGCCCTTGTAGCCGATGACGTAGAACTCGTCCATTCCCCGGACGTTTTCCAGCAGGTACTCGTAAGCAGGTATGATAAAGTCGTTCTCAGACCGGGGTAAAAGCGTGCGGTGAAGCCCCGTGCAGTCAAGCACGTAATCATAGTCGCCAAACGGAAATGATTCTTTTGTAACCTTGACGCCGTAGTTTATCTTGACTCCCTGCATCAGGTCGTGCTCCCACTTGTGTTTGTTGTACGTCACAAGCCCTACAAGGTCAAGGTACTCCACGTTGTCGTTTGGAAGGTCCATCTTGAGCCGCTGGCCCACATGGAAGATATAGTCATCAAATTTCAAGCCGGCCTTTTCAGAAAACTTGGACAGCATGTGCCGCGAGGCGCCCCATGCGCACACCGGCCAGTGGTTCTCCGGTTTTGAGGCCTCGAAGATCTCGACTTCGTGGCCCCGTTTTTGAAGCATGTTGCCCAGATAACTACCTGCGACGCCGGCGCCGGCGATGGCGAATTTCATGCCCCAATTCAAAGGTCGGTAAATTCCTTATTTATTTCCTATCGTGGCAGATTCAGGAGGAGTACTGGTCCTCGCCTCCAAGGGATTCCATGTAAGCAGAATGACACTCCTTGCACTGGTTTCCCACAAAATTGCTCTCATCGTATTCTCGTTTGCATTCAACACATTTTTTCAAGGCCATACAGTTCGAATTAGCATTGGCAATTTATTCATAAGTCTTTTGATTTTGTGCTAATTTGAGCCATGCCTTAAAATATGCAATATTATCGGCTTTATGCGCGAATTCACAGCAAAAACCATCAGTTTTTGTCTTGCACTGCATGCATATCGCTTATTATTTTCTTGTCTGATGAATTTTCATGCCTAAAGCCACCTTACAGGACGAATGTGTTTGTAGATACAATCCTGCTTGGTTCAAAGATGAACACGGTTATGCAGGGGAAAATCGGGAAACCCCGCCTGCGGCGTCTCTAATGTATCACTTCCGGAGTTGCTTGATTTGAAATACAAAATCAAGGGAAAGGTAAAGAACGAGCAGGGAAATCCTGTTTCCGGTCTCTTTGTAGAGGCTTTTGATAGTGACTTGACGGCAGACGATTATCTTGGAAGCACGCTAACAAATTCTGAAGGCGAGTTTGAGATCGAGTTTGACGACAAGGTATTCCACGAGACCTTCGAGCTTTTGGAAAGGAGGCCCGATGTGTACGTGGTTGTAAGAGACGCTTATCGAGTATTGCACAAGACTGACGTCCGTAGTGAGGCCAAAGATGAAGAGTTTTTCGATATCGTGGTAAAGGACACAAGGCCCTTTGATGACCCGTACGCCAATTCCTTCCAAAGAACAGTGGCTTCCTTTAATGAGATAGGAGACACTGTCGATATTTCCCAGGCTGACCTGCAGAGGCTCATCACGCAGATGATTAGAGGCCTGGCCAGCTGGTCATACTACACAAGACCAAAGGTCATGCAATCGGTGGGATACCCCGGGCCACAGGTGCCCCAGTACCCAAAGCGCACACCACATGAGCACTCGCTTCCCTGGAATCCGCACGAGCATGATGAGCACGAGCACGGCGAGGAGGAGTGATGGTTGTGCCTGGAACAATCTTTGGTCTAGAAAACATCGAGAAGAGGAAGGAAAAGTACTCCCTGGTCACCCATGACATTGTTGAAAACGCGGATGTCTGCGTTATTGGCTCCGGTGCTGCCGGCGCCATTATAGCCTGCAAATTAGCCGAGCAGGGAAGATCCGTTGTTTTGCTGGAAAAAGGCGGATACTATGATTCTGAAGACATGAATCAAAGGGAAGTCGACATGATCCCCCTTCTCTGGAAGAACGGGGGAGCCATCTTTTCTGACAACCTGAGGATGGTCATAGTTCAGGGCCAGTGCTTGGGCGGTACTACAGTAATCAACGACGCTGTCTGCTTCAAGACTCCGCCCATAATCCGGGAGCATTGGAGATCCATGGGAGTCAACATCCCAGATGAGCGGTGGGAGGCAGCCCTTGACGAGGTGTGGAACGGCGTTCATGTAAGCCGGGTCCGGCCAGAAGAACTAAACGAGAACAACCTGATGCTCAAAAAGGCATGCGCGATTAAAGGCTACAAGGCAAGTGAGAACGACAGAAACAGTGTAGACTGCATGAGGTGCGGCTTTTGCCACCTTGGATGCCATTATGAAACAAGGCAGGACATGCTGATAACCTACATCCACCGGGCTTTGCAAAACTCGGAGATCAAGATGTACTGCAACTGCGCGGTAGAAAGAATATCCCATTCTGACGGCCTCGTTGACGGAGTTGAAGGTGATTTCATTGACAGCGCTGGAACAACAAAGTTCAAGATCCGGGTAAACGCAAAGGCCGTTGTGGTTTCGGCCGGCGCCATCGCCTCTTCCCTGTTGCTGATGAAAAACAAGATCGCGCTGGGCAAAGCCGGCCGGGGGCTGAGCTTTCATCCGGCAGTCCACCTGCTTGGCAAGTTTGATCAAGAGATCAACGCTTACAATGGCATTCCCATGGCGTACACCTGTCATGAGTTTGGAGTGACAAACGGGGTAAAGGACAACAGTTTTCTTATCGAGAGCATCTTTCTTCCCATATTCCAGTTTTCAATGGGCCTTCCCTCGTTTCTTGCAGAGCATGCTGAGCTGATGAAAGACTTTACCCACTATGCCATGGCCGGGGTTCTTGTAAAAGACGATCCAAACGGCACCGTGACTCTGACTGAAACCGGCCGGGCAAAAATCCACCACGCCCTGTCGCCAAATGACATCAAGACTGTGGCAAGGGGGCTGGCCACCCTGGCAGAGCTGTGGTTTGATGTCGGCGCAAACGAGGTCATAACCGAGCATGCCGACATCACGAGGCTAAAGAGCATCGACGACATCCCAAGACTCGTGCACGCCGTTGAAACAAACCCGGACGCCCTTAACCTGGCATCGGCGCATCCTCAGGGTGGAAACAGGATGGGCGACGATATCGATCAGTGTGTCGTGGACTCGCACTGCCAGGTTCATGGCTTTCAAAACCTCTTTGTGTGTGATGCCAGCGTATTTCCAACTTCAGTTGGCGTCAACCCCCAGATCACGGTGATGGCAATTGCTGCCATGGCAGCCGACCACATCAATTCTGTCTGGGATGCGCAGTTTTCCGGCCTGGGCGTAAAGCCGGCCCTTGGCGAGACGTGCTCCATTGCCCAGCCCATGTTCTGCACGGCTGAGAGGCTGGACACGATGTTCCGGCAGTCAGCAAACAAACTGCCGGTAGAGACCCTGGTCAATGCAGACGAGAATTCGCCTCCTGAAGAAAGGTGGCACTTTGACAAAGAAAGTTTGATGATCTACAACAACAAATACTGGAAAGGCTTCTTCCCCCTAGACCAGGACTTTACCCTTGTAAGGTACCTGGGAGGCTTTTGGAAGCGCTTCCACAAGCAGGGAGATGAAGTAAGAGGCATAACTCACCCCTTTGAGACCAGCATAGACGCGCCCAACATAGCTGAGCTAAAAGCATTTGAGGGTTTTGGCGAGCTTGTCCACCTAAAGTACACCAGCCCCGAGTTCTCTATATTCTACGACCTTCTCAAAATAGTCGACAAGGACGTGGTGCTGGGAAAGGCTTTCTTTGGCCTGCCTCCCTTTGGCAACCACATCCTTGACTTTTGCATGTCCAGGAATTACTCCGTTGATTTCATGACAGAGGATGACCATGAAACCATCTATCAACAGGCGCGTTCGCCGGCAGCCGGCGAGGTTTTGGGAAGGTGGACTGGAAGGCTGGTTTCAGACAGCGCACTGACGCCGGTAACGCAGGTCTTTACATACACACAGGACAACATTGGAAAATTGCAGATGGAGTACCTCTTTGGCGGGTTGCTGAGGGGGATCTCAAGAATCACTCTGACACCGCAACAGATGAACATGTACGACTTTACCAGCTGGCATGACGAAGTAAAGATTGTTACCAGCGACTTTATGGTCGGCAAGTGGTGCTCTCCATGGACAAAGATCTCGCTGAACTTTGGCCCCAGCTTCCTAAGCGTTGAAACAGGTCCAGATGGAAACAGGTTCAGCCTGCGATTTACCTTGAGACGGGTCTAGGTTTCTGCAGGCCCTGCCATGGCCTCTTTATTTTTAAACAAAATTCCTAATTACAAGACCTGCGTATTCATCACAGCTTAGTCCTTGTCCTCGGATTCGTACCTCTCGGCAAGGCGGTACCTGGCATACTTGTCATCTGGAGAGTATTTTGCAGGATGCGGGTCCATTGTAAAGCCACCGCATTTGGGGCAATCCCTTTTGAGGGTGTAGACTCCGCAGGAAGAACACTTGCGTATGAGATGCTTCATATGCTCTACCCTTGATGGGATTTCTTGGATTCTTCACGGGTGACAGAAAACATGCCGTGCTGCTTTTCAATGCCGGAGCGCACCTTCTCGATGACGTTGTTCATGGCCTTCTCAGCCACCTTAAAGTTCTCGGCTGTCACCACCACCCTGTACCGCGGCGCCCCGATGTACGTGACCTCGGTCTTGGTGCTGCCCTTGCTGCTTTCTACCCCCGACATGATGTTTTTTATCATCTCGATGCCTTCTGGCTTTTTGGAAGTTATCTCCATGACGACTCGGACCTCGACGTGGGGGATCTGGATCTTGCTGCTCTCGTCTTCGATGGCCTTTTTGATCTCGTCGGGGATCTCGATCTTTTGCAGGACATCCGGGCCCTTTCTGGCCACATCCTCAAAGATGTCGTACACATAGTCGTACTTTTGCAGGATCTTGTCCTCTATTTCTGAGACCTGCTTGGGGTTCAGGTTCAGCTTGGCCTTGATGAGGTCCATAAAGGCCGTTGCCTTTTCGTTTTTCTTTACCTCTATCAGCTTGGACTTGCGCTCCTCGCCGGAGACCTGCTTTAAAGAGCAGTCGACCTCGCCCCTGGTCTTGTTGACGCGGATGACTTTGAGCACTGCCTTCTGCTTGGGCTTGACGTACCGCTCGATGTTGCGGATCCAGCCGGTGGCAATCTCAGATATGTGCAGAAAGCCGGTCATGCCGTTGTACTCGTCCAAGATAACGTATGCGCCGTGCCCGGTGACTTCCCTGACGGTGGCTATAACAATCTCGCCTTCTTCTGGAAGTTTCTGGGTTTCTTCGGCAGCGGACATTTGCGGTAGGGTAGACGATGCAAATGGCATACTTTAAGGTTGCCTTTTAGCCGTCAGTAGTCTATGCCTTTTTTGGCCTTTATTCCCAGCTTGTAGGGGTGCTTTATTTCCTTCATCTCTGTAACAAGGTCGGCGGCCTCTATCACCCTGTCATCAGCATAGTTGCCGGTGAGTATGAGGGTGGTCTTGTCCGGCTTGGACGCAATGACGTCTAGGATGTCCTGCACCGATATCAGTTTTAATTTTGCAGCATAGTTGATCTCGTCAAGCACCATGACATCGTACGCTTCTGTGACCAGCTTTTCTTTTGCCAGCAGGATGGCGTGCCTGGCGGCGTTTTGATGTTCTTCTATTTTGTGGTCGTCGTCGATGATGCCCACAAAGCCCTTTCCTGCGGCAATCATCTCAAACTCGGGCTCAAGCCTCTTGGAGCTGGTCATCTCGCCGTAGTACCACTCGCCCTTGATGAACTGGATCATGCCCACCTTGTAGCCGTGGCCGACGGCCCGAAGCACCACTCCTAGTGCCGCGGTGGTCTTGCCCTTTCCCTTGCCGGTGTAGACTATGACCAGGCCCCTGTCAGAAGGCATCAACTGCTAGTCCGCGGCCGTTGGAATAAAAATCCATCTGAAGGTCGCAAATGCTGCTCCTTTTTCTTCTCTACTTCCATTCCCATCCCTTGATGGTCATGTTGTCTGACGCATCTATTTCTACATCGACTACCAAAACAGCATTGTTTAGGAACGCGAGCTTGCCCGTCGCGTTTGCGTTAAAGAGGGCGCATCCTCTGTAACTGATTGCCCCCTGTCCTGTAGAGCGGCCGATGCCTTTGGGGTTTGCCGATGCCATATCGCCTTCAGGAGTCGTTAACACAGCTTTAACCTCTCCATACATTGCGCCGCCCGGTCTCATTGTACTTGAAAAAGTGCCCATCTCCATGACCTCTATACCCTTTATTTTTCCCTGTGTCGAATAAGTCCCTTCAATAGTTGGCCCCTCGGTGTCTAGAACCCTCTTTCCAATGACTTTGCCCTTTGCTTCGTAGACGAGATCACCTAACATATTCAGAAAGCATGCGGTTTTTTATTTAAGCATTTGATCTGCAAGGTAAGTTAATAAAAAATGCCGAGGCAGACAAGCATGTTGTCTGGCATCCCAAGAATCGTCATTGCCGGCGTGACCAGCGGTGTTGGCAAGACCACCGTCTCCACTGCCGTCATGCACGGCCTTTGCAAGAAGGGCCTGCAAGTGCAGCCCTTCAAGGTTGGCCCGGACTTTATCGACCCGTCGTACCACACTGTTGTGACAGGCCGACAGTCTAGGAACCTGGATGTCTGGCTGATGAAACGGCAAGGCGTTTTGGACTGCTTTTTGAATTCCTGTGCCGATGCAGACGTTGCCGTCATCGAGGGCGTGATGGGGCTTTTTGACGGCATGTCCGGCAAGGACAACTATGCCAGCACGGCCCATGTGGCCGGGATCCTAGATGCTCCGGTGATACTCGTAGTTGACGCATCCAAGAGCGCGCGGTCCATAGCAGCCATTGTGCTTGGATTTCTGCGCTTTGATAAAAGCATCAGGATAGCCGGGATCATACTAAACAACGTGGCCGGCGACCGTCATGCCGGCTACATCACCGACGCGCTGAATGGTAGGATAAAGGTGCCAGTAGTAGGGGTAATCCGGCGAAACAAAGAGATTCGGATGGAAGAGCGGCACCTTGGGCTTGTGCCTGCGTATGAACTGCAGCAGGAAAAACAGAGGGCAATAGTTGATGCTGCAAAAATCATCTCTGAGCAAATAGACATCGACGCGGTACAAGGATTGTGCGGAAAAAACCCGCTGAAAGCAAAACCTGCAAAGATCAGGCCAGCAAGGCTTGCAGCAAGGCTGGCCGTTGCCCTTGACGAATCCTTTAACTTTTACTACGCAGACAACCTGGATGCGCTGCGGGCCTGCGGCGCGCAGCTGACGTTCTTTAGCCCGGTAAACGACAAGCGCCTGCCAGAAAACATCGACGGCCTAATCCTTGGCGGCGGCTTTCCAGAAGTTCTTGCCGATCGGCTTGAGAAGAACCGGTCCATGATAAACTCGATCTCAAAGGCCGCCAATTCGGGTCTTCCAGTTTACGGCGAGTGCGGCGGGCTGATGTACCTGACACGCTCAATAAGCGGGTACCGGGGCGACAAAAAGGCCAGAAGGATGGTGGGGCTGATAGACGCAGACACAAAGATGACTTCCCGGCTGACCTTGAACTACACCGAGGCAGGCTGCGAGGCGCCCATGTTTGGCAGGACAAACCTGCACGGCCATGAATTCCATTACTCTGAAATTGAGAATATCGCCCATGATAGCCGGTTTGCATACACCCTGAAAAAGGGCAACGGGATAACCGACGGCAAGGACGGCCTCTTGGTGGGAAACTGTCTTGCCGCATACATGCACCTGCACTTTGCCGACAGAAAACTTGCCCGGAGGCTGGCTGAGTTCTGTGTCAGGCAATCACGGCGCTGACCGGCTTTTGTACAGAAGCAGTATGGCGTTTATTATGGACGATGCAGCAGGGCTGCCGCCCTTTCGCCCGACGTTTGTTATGAAAGGTATGTCTGTCTTGGCCAGTTCTTCTTTTGACTCTGGTGCCGATACAAAGCCCACCGGTATGCCTACCACCAGGGCCGGTTTTGTCACCCCCTCCCTTACCATCTTGATTACCTCGTAAAGCGCGGTGGGCGCGTTTCCGATGACCACTATGCCGCCATCCATCTCTTTGGCTGCCCGGCGCATGGCCAGCTCTGAGCGGGTCATGTCCGTTTTTCTGGACTGCTCTGCAATCTTTGGGTCAGAGATATGGCAAAAGACGTCAAGTCCGAGCTCTGCGAGCAGTTTTTTGTTTATTGCTGCTGCAACCATGTCGACGTCTGTCACGATGTTGCATCGGTTCTTGATGGCGTTAAAGACAGACTCTATGGCCCGGTCATGGAACAGGATCCTGCCGGCACCGGCAAAGTCAAAGTCTGCAGTTGCATGTATCACGCGGCGGACTATCGGCCACTGCATCTCGCTGTAGCTGTGCGGTCCGACCTCCGCGTCTATCATCTCAAAGCTCTTCTTCTCGATATCAAAGGCCCGCACAGCCATGGACCGGCTTGCTGCCGTCCCGCTGCTGTTGTCCGGCCTTGTCCTTTTCTCGACTTCAGAAGCACGCCCGATTATCAGATCGGCAAGTATCTCGTCGACGCCAAGATGCCTGGCCATGAAGGCGTTTTTGTAGCAATGCTTTTCCAAGGATGCGCTGATCTCGATGGCAACATCTTTTTTGATGTGCGCGCCCTTGTGCAAAAAGTAGGGCATCACAAGAAGCGCCTTTGGATCTCTGGAAAGGGCCGCGCTTATGCCTTCTTCGATGCTTGGCTTGTCCAGCTCAAGGAAGCAGAACGTGACGTTTCTATAAAACGGCTTGATGGTATCTGTGAGGTGCACAAAGGCGTCGTGCGCGTTCTTGTCGCTGCTTCCATGTCCAATCACCAGGACATCGCACTCGCTGTCCGGATGCTGGATCCTGTTTTCCTTCTTTAGCAAAGTCAGCCGGTCAAAAACAAGCCGCGTCAGGTCTGGATGGTAGCTGAGCGGCCTTGTTATCGAGATTCTCAGTTTCCTGTCCCGGCCTATGGCCGCGCTCTTTTTCACAGCATCTTTGAGCTTCATGCCGGGATACAGAAAATAAGGCATCACGGTTATCGTGTCCGCGCCGCTGGATACGCAGCGGCTTATGCCTTCCTCTATGTACGGCGGCAGAACCTCTAAAAAGCAATAGTCAGCAAAATCGTAGCCGGCCTTTTGCTTGGCCATGGCGCAGAGCTGCTGCATCTCGTCTCGGACTTCTGTCTCTCTGCTGCCCCTGTCGATTATCAGTAGCGCCCTTTTCAATCTCGTTCAATCAGAGCAGTGCGGGATAAAATATCTTTATTGTCCAAAGATTTTAGTAAAAAAAGGGTGGTGATCAGGAGCTCTGATCAAACACTTCTGTGATGCAGGTGCTGCCGTCTTGCTCTGTCAGCTGTATGGTCATCACCTCAGAGATGGAAGTGGCCGACGTCTCGCTGAGCAGAACAGCCTTGTTCTGGACGCTTGCCTCGCCGTCCGGCGTGATAGACGAGATGCAGCCATCCTCCAGCGTTACCTTGTGGGCATGCCATTCGTTGTCTTCATGATCCTCGCCGGGCGTGTCGTTTCCAAGGTGCGCTGTTACGGCGTATGTTCCTGCATCGGTGACAAACACGTACCCGTAGATGTCTTGGCCTTCAGGGACCGTGGAACCTGCCTCTCCTTTCACGCTCAAAAACAGGTCTCCGTTGCTGTCAATACCAAACCTCTTGATATCAAAACTAGAGTCGTCGTTTGTTGCATCGTTCAGGTCGTCTTTTGACACCTGCTTGGGGTAGTATTCTCTGTCCCAGTACGGCGTGATGGTGGATTCTGTGGGCCTTTCTTCTTCAATGAATTCAATGGTTTCTTTTGCTACCTGCTTTGCCCAGCTTTTGAACTCTTTTTCACCCAGCGGCAGCGGGCCTGGAGCCTCTACAAAGTCAATCCCTTCCTGCTCTAGGGCAGTGGCGACTTTGACAAAGCCGGATCCGCCGGTTGCGGGCACCAGAACAACTCTTTCAGCTCCTGTTTCTTCCAGCATTGTCTTTACCTCGTCGACGGCTTGCTGAACTGCAGCCGGTGACAGGTTTGGCCAGTCTTCTCTTGCAGTCACTCCAATTGAATCTGCAAATCCCATCTTCATCTCCACGTACATTGCAGCATTAGAAAGCTCCTTTTCCTGGGCCGCGTCGTTTGTATCCGCCTTGGCGCCGTGTCCTACCAGAACAAGAACTTCGTTCTGCGGATTCTCGCTCACCTGTTTGGCCTGTTTTACAAAGATCTTTTTGAGTATGGGGTGGTCCGGTCTTGCCGGTTCTGCAAATACAAGAATCGTGTCGCTTACCTTGGACGCTGGCTCGGTCAGCGCGCCCATGTACATGCATCCGTCTCCCATGGGAACGCCGGGACAGACATTGTATTCATCAATGCCGCCGAATACCCCGCGCGTGAGGTTGTGGATGACCGTTGAGTTTGGTCCAAACATGTCTGTGTACATGAATATGGCGTAGCTGACACCCTTCTCGTCAAGTCTTACCAGTCCATCGTCCCAATCGTAGGGCATGTGGAAGATCAGCTCTGAAGGTGTCTTGAAGTTCTTTTCCAGCATTCCGTCGATGGCCATCATCTTGTCCATGTTGGGCGTGCCTTCGTGGTTCATCATGTCGCCATGGGTGTATACCAGAACCCCGATCTCCCCAGTCAGGTCGTTTCCGGAGCCTCCATGGTCATCGTGGGCAGCCGATTGTTGCATGGTCAGCAGTGATGACAGCAATATTGCTGCGGTTGCTATTGCAGAAATGCGTACTATGTCTGCTTTCATTGCTGTCTTGCGTTTGATTTAATTTTATTATGGTACAGGCGTTTTTCGTTCCATGGGGCCAGAACAGAGACTGAGAATTCCAGTACAGTTAAAATGTCTAATTGAGTTTTGCCCAAAACCCTTGCAAAACCACGCTACCCTGAATTCTTGGGCGCCAGAATGGCCATTTGTCAGGAAACGGCCTGACCTTGACGTCCCCAATGCCTGTAACAACATTGAATTGCTGCTAGCCGCCTGCAACCTGCTGGCCGAAATGGTTATTTTAAAGGGCCAGCTTAGTCGTGTCAAGTGACCAGTAACCTCATTAGCGGCATCTTGCTTTCAGCGCTGATCCTATCTTTCATCCTGGTCAGCGCGGCGGTTCCATCCTACGCTGCTCCAATTAATGAGAAGCTCACCTTCGTAAGAGACACGGTCCAGGGAAAGGAAATCTATGTCATGAACGTGGATGGCTCTGACGTGACACGGCTTACAGAAAACAATGCCAGCGATCTGGATGTTGCCTGGTCGCCGGACGGCAGAAAGATAGCCTTTGCAAGCGACCGGGACGGCAACTATGAAATCTATGTTATCAATATCGACGGCACAAACCACGTCAGGCTGACAAGCAACAAGGCAGCGGATATTCAGCCTGCCTGGTCTCCTGACGGTAGTAAAATAGCCTTTGTCAGCGACCGGGACGGCACACATACAATCTACATAATGAATGCAGATGGCGGCAGCGAGAAAAGGCTGCTGCACAACCCAGCAAGTGATCAGCAGCCTAGCTGGTCTCCAGACGGCAAGAGGATAGCCTTTGCCGGCGACCGCGGAGACGGAAGCATAGAGATCTATGCCGTCGATGTAGACGGAAGCAACCTGACAAGGCTTACGTACAGCGAATCGGCCGGCGATCTTGACCCGTCCTGGTCTCCAGACGGCCAGAAGATCGCCTTTGTCAGCGACGGTGAAATCTACGTGATGGGCGCTGATGGTGCCAACATGACAAGGCTGACCAATAATCCGTACGAAGACAGCGATCACACTTGGTCTCCAGACGGTAGTAAAATAGCCTTTGTCAGCGACCGGGACGGCAACCCGGAGATTTACGTGATGAATGCCGACGGCTTGGCACAGACAAGGATTACCGATACCGAGATCAGCGAATCGCAGCCTTCGTGGTCGCCAGTTCTTGATAGAAGCATCATCCCGCCTGTCATTACCGTGCCAGAGTATGTCCCCAAGAAAGCGCTGACTGCGGAGGGTGTGGTGGTATACTTTACTGCCACTGCCACGGACAACCGTGACCGCGATGTGGGTGTCAAGTGCACCCCGCCTTCCGGCTCAAGATTCCAGATAGGTGACACAACCGTTACCTGCACTGCAGTTGATTCCGACGGCAACCATGCCACTGCCAGCTTTGTCGTCTCCGTGGTGCTGTCAGAAGAAGATGTATCGCCCCCTGTCATCACCGTGCCGCCAAGCCCCATGATAGTGAATACCGCCTCAAGCTCGGGGACGGTTGTCAATTATTCTGCGTCTGCAACGGACAAGTACGGCGCAGTCCCCATAGACTGCACCCCGCCTTCCGGCTCGGTCTTCAAGCTGGGCGGCACCGTTGTCAGCTGCACCGCCACAGATGTGGCCGGCAATATGGCTACCGCGTCTTTCCTGGTCATGGTCAGGACTGGGCCCGATACCATCAAGCCAACCATCACCGTTCCGCCCAACCTGACGGTGAAGACCACCAGCCAGTCCGGCGAGCAAGTCAAGTATTCAGTATCGGTAACCGACAACTTTAACGATCCTGTCCAGCTGACGTGCGATCCGCCTTCCGGCTCCATGTTTGCCGTCGGGGACACGACTATTACCTGCACCGCCACAGATCTTGCCGGCAACGTTGCAACAAATTCTTTCGTAGTGACAGTGGTATACGAATCTGATGCGGCAGACGAGATCGTAGGGCAAACTGATGAACCGGTAGCGGATGTTCAAGTCGGACAGCCAGCACCGGCTATGACTGGGGCGCCGACTGCAGAGATCACGGTAGACGGCCCCACCGAAGTGCAGGTCGGCACAGAAGTGCTCTTTTCTGCCGAACTTTCAAGGGACGATGAAGGCATAGCTGAGTACAGCTGGTACTTTGAAGACGACGGCACTACTTCAAATGAAGTGCAGGTGGCCCACCGGTTTGACAAGGCCGGCTCCTTTACGGTGCTGCTGACCGTCACCGACAACGATGGGCAGCAGAGCAGAAAAGGCCAGACCATAAGCGTGACAAGCCCTTCAGCCATTGATGCAAATATAGAGACGGAAGAAAACGTGCCGTTTGGCGTTACTCTGAGCAAGAGTTTTACTGCGGAACTGCTTCTGCCGATAATCGGGGTGGCTGTGGCAATAGCTGCTGCAGTGGCAGTCTTTGTCATCCGACAGCGCAAAAAACCAGAAGAGTACCGCACATTTTAGTATTCTATCCTGCAGACAGCCACCGTCAGGTTGGGCGGGAACTTTTGCTTGGGCACTATCAGCTGACCTTTTGAGCTGAGAAGCGAGGCCGCCTCAGAAACGCTGGCCGTTCCCTCGAACTTTTGCACCGTCTCAGAGGGGTTTGGAACCTGCACCTTTGCCAGCTCTGGCTTGCCATAAATCTCGACAGGCAGGCTGTACTGTGCGGAGAATTCCTCAAGCCCCTTCACCTTGGCCTCGCGGTTGACGCTGGCAACGTTTCTGATGCTCTTCATGCTCAGGCCCTTTTCACCGAACACTGTCTTGACGCCAAATTCAATGGTCTCCTTGCTTGTATCCCAGTGCAGGCCGATGCCCACTACCAGGCTTTTTGGCCTGTAAACCACAGACTTGGACAGAACCTCTGGATCCGAGACGATCCTGTCGGTTATCACCAGCCCTGCCTTAAAGTCTGCTGATTTTATATCGTCGATGCTTTGTACTGGGACGACGTTTCTTGGAAGCGGGGTCGGCCACCAGTTCCTCTCGCCGGCATCCTGGAACAATGCGATCCTTTCCTCGTTGACCATGAACGCGCTGACCCTTGTCACGTTCTCAAAGTTGTCGACGGTCCAGCCAAACTCTCTGCCCACAAGGTCCACCGCGATGGTCTCGTTGACATCGGCAGCCGTGGTGATAACGGCCCTTGCGTTAAGAAATGAGGCCAGAAGCCGGGCAAGGGCATTTGCCCCGCCAAGGTGGCCGGAGAGCGCGCTCACAACATGGTTTGCCCTGTCGTCGATGACCAGGACGGCCGGGTCGCTTTTCTTGTCCTTTAGGTGCGGCGCTATCATCCTGATGACGGCACCAAGCGAAAAGATGCAGACCAGCGCGTCGTGCGTCTTGAAAAGGTTGCCAACAAGGGCCGTCGCCGGGTCGGAAAACCAGTTGATGTCGGTGCCAGAATCCCTGTGCTTTTCTGGAACAAATATCTCTACTTCGGGCATCTTGGATCTTATCGCTCTGGCAATTTCTATGCCATGCTTTGTGATTGCGACAACAGCTATTGTGGCCAAGGAACAGTGATCTGAAGAGAACGGAAAATAATCTTATCGCCCTGTTTCTAAAGCCTCTCCTGATACGCCATAGAAGACCTTCCCATTTTACAAATAGGTCTCCCAGCTATTTGGTACGATGAGCCTGTCCGGAAGTTGTATGGTGGTGGGCCGTTTTATTGATTAACCAGAGATAAACGCGGAACATTCCAATACAGCAATTCAATCTTGGCAATCGTACAGACTGCACTTTGATACATAATCTTGTCAAATTCTAAAGGCGTTCAGTTTTACAATAGCGCAGAGCGTTTAATGATCCCTTCACATCTCCAGATTACAAAAGATAAATACTGATCAGGACTGAAACTGTTATTATTGCGGCATAACGCTGGCGTTCGAATTGCAAGTGCAGCCCTACTCTCATTTCTGTTTTTGGTTCAATTTTACAAGCCAGCATCCTCCATCGGCCCATATCCTTGTTATTTCTTTTTACGTCTTGAAAAAACAATCTACAGCCCGGGTGACTTGGTAAACATCAGAGCAGAACATTGCAACCCGGAAGGTAATTCTGACAGCGTGACACTGACAATAGCAGATCCCAAGAACCTGACTGAGGAGTCTTTCATATCCGGCGAGTATATCTTGAATAACGACAATATCCTTTATGCAGAGACAAAACAGGCAGTAAATGGGATAGCAGACTTTACATATCATATACCCACAGATTCCAAGAACTATAGATATCTTGTTGCCATCAATCCAGGGCAGATGGGCGGTTATGATTATGGCTTCTTTTTCACAAAACCAGATGCAGACAAAATAGTCATCTCTGACGTACGAATATCCAATCCAAAGGTCAAACAAGGTGAGAATCTGAACTTTGAGCTAAAAGTAACTGATGGAATTGGAAATCCGCTACCGCTTCTGATAGTATACCCATCAACGGTTTACAATGACTGCGGCGGCCAAAGGGAGATAGAACAACCAGTAGCACTGGGTGAAAAGTCTGCCGACGAAAGACAACAGTACGCGTCCAGTGGGAAAATGTACGGATGGCTTCCCATACCATTGGGCGTTGCTGGCAAATATGACCTCAAGATAAAGGCTACCACTGAAAACTATCCCATCAACAATGCATGGATAACAGCAGAGGTCAAGGGATTAGAGTTTGAGGTATTAAACGAAAGCGCCATCAAAGACGAGCTGAAACTGTTTGCTGATACAGAAAGACCGCTGAATCCTTCCGAACCCATACAATCCTTTGTTGTTTCAAACGGGTCTTCGCATGTATTTGATTGGGATGTTGCAGGATCACCGCCACATTTGAGCGGTCAACTATCCCACAGCAAGTGTGCCGTAGAAGGACAAGACATGCAGGTAAAAGCAGAACTCAAAAAACTCAAAATAAATCCTGATAATTATCCGAAGGCTTTTGTATTCGACGATAAACAAGATCTGGATAGTTCATCTTGCTTTACCGACCTATCCTTGTGCGAAATAGAACAAGAAATATTTGCCAAAGAGTCCAGAGAAAGCACCACTGCATTTTTTGGCCTGGGGGAGGAGTTCCTCCACCTAACACAGGAAAGCCCTGGCGAGTATCTCGTAAAGATGACCGCCAACTACGAAGGCGTTGATTATTCAAATTTCGTTATTGCAAGACTACACAACTACAAGACATATTCGATAAGCGCTGAAGGAAAGGATTTCGCAGTCAAAGTTGACGGGTGGTACTCCAGTCCCGGTCAATTGCAGTTCGACAAGGAAGCAAAGAAAATTGTATTACAAGCAGACAGCCTGGATCCATTAAAGCGCATAGACATCTCCATACCTCATGAATTGCTGGATGGAAGTTTCAAGGTACTGGTAAATGGTGCTGAACAAGATCTGGAAAGCACTGGCAATATCGAGAAGATCGAAGGTTATACTTTACTCAGCATAAGATCAGACAAAGAGGCCAGCACGATTGAAATAATGGGCACAACTGCAATTCCGGAATTCCCGTACTCACTGTTGATAGCAAGTATCGTAATTGCCGGCGTGATCGGTTACTTTACAGTTATCAAGGCCAGAAAATCTAGCAATTCATCAAAAGATAATCCACGTTCGTAACAAATGCACCTTCACAGTAGTTCCAAGCACAGCCATCGTACATAAATGCACACTACAGTATAGAAAAACCAACAAGACTCGAGAGTTTGGACAAAAGCTCTAAAGAACGATTAAACTCGGCTTCTGGTGACGGCTTTTAGCACCGAAAGCGCAAAACCCTTCCTCCTTGAGGGCGCCAGAAATGCAGCCAGGTCGGATGCCGTGACGATTCCCACGACCCGGTTCTGGCTGACTATGGGCAGCCGGCGTATCTTGTTCTCAGCCATTATCTCTGTGACATCCTCCACGTTCATGTCTGGCCTGCCCACCACAAGAGGCTGCGAAGCAATATCGGCAAGTTTGATGTCCTTTAGCAGAACGCCGGTCGCTGCGGCCCTTCTGATTATGTCCCTTTCAGTGACTATGCCAAAGGGCTCGTCGGCCTTTGTAACAACGACACACCCGATCTTTTTCTCCGCCATGAGCACCGCCGCATCAAGGGCTGTCTTGGAGACGTCCAGCGTGACAACGTTGCCGGTCATCACCTGTTCTATCTTTGCGGTGCACTGGTCCAGCCACAGCCGGAGGGCCTCGTCTTTTACCAGCCCGTCTACCACGCCTTGAACCCAACCAATATCTGCGTCAACCTGGTCGGCGATGGCCTCAACGGAAAGGTCTGAGTACCTGTAAAGGGCCGTGACTACCTCGGCCTTCCTGTCGTTCATGGTCGATCCTTGCACGTCTGGATCCATGAGGTTTATTCGTGGTTGGCGTTATTAAGATCAAAGTGTACAGTGCACGCCAGTTTTAACATCCAATCGACGTTCTTGTGCTGGAACGGCGGGTTTCCGCGCCGCACTGGCCCATGCATTCCAGGATGTACAGCCCGAGTTCTGTCAGCCGGAACTTTCTGTTGCTCCAGAAATCATAGTAATTCTTGACAAGCTGTTCGACTGCCTCCGGGCTTGGGGTTGACGCCAACGCCTGGGGGTCAAACTCGATTACCCCGTTTAGGTAGCAGTACCGGATCTCTTGCTTGGTTGCTCCAAATTCCAAAAGCTCCAGCGTTGATAGTGACGCACCATTCATGGTGGCTGCCACCTTGACAACCACTGGATCCTGCAGCATACGCTCCAAGACATCCTGGCTGGCAGGCAGGCCGGCTTCATGCCTCCCAAAGACAGGATCCGAGTTCACGGTCATTACACACGGTATTTCTGCAATTGCTCAGTTAAGCAGTAGGTATACAGTGCATGGCATTTTTATGAAAAATCCGTGATCCTGGTTTGGGTTTTTCTGTTTTGATAAAGCCGGCTCTGCTTCATCACTTCTGTCTTTGAGAGTGAGAGCGACGAGCAGGCAAAAGCCAGCGCCCTGTCCATACTTTCAAAGGTCTTGGCCGGCTTTTTCATGGCCTCTCTGACACCTTCCCGTATCTGCCACACGCCTACCGGCATGACGTACTCGGGATGGATCTCCCGTAATACCAACGCTGCTGCCTTGCGCCTTCTCTGCACCAGGTGCTCGGCAACGGCCAGCCGGGCGGCAAAATACGCGCCGGCTATGGACGGGTAGTGGTCCAGGCCCCGGGCGTCCTCATAGTCTGAGCCGATGGCCATGCCGCCGTTGCCGGTAAACCATGTCTCTATCATCTCAAAATTCCAGACGCTGTCAGGCACCAGGATGACGGAATAATAGTTGGAAAGATGCGAGTACTGCCGGACTTCAAACAAGTCTATTGCCTGAAAATCGTTTTCCCTTACCAGCCGGCTTGAGATCATGTCGTCTGTGGCAGATATGCTCCAGCGGGTGGGCACCAGCTTGCGGTTCTTTTTCAGCCCCAGCATGCCGATGGAAAGCACCCGGTGGATCTGGCTTGACTCGACGCCCTTTTTGTAAAGATCCATGATGGCGTCTGCAGCCTTCAAGTCGGAGTCATAGTACGCCTTTTCTATGCGGGAGTCTGCAGAAAGCGACGAGGTCTTGAAACTTTTTATCGGCGCGGCAGGGCCAAAGGGCGCGACCTCGGTGTTCAGGTGCAGCTCCCGTTCAAGTGCGGTGTCGGCCAGGGGCCTTTTTTCCAAGACTGCCTCAGAGTCAGCCGGCCTCTGGGACATGGCCAGCTCCTGCAGGTTCTCGACGTAGCGGCCAGACGTCTCGTTGACCCGGACGCCCATAAAGCCCCTGACAAGGGAGAGCCGGTAGCCGGCAATCTCATCCAGGGTCTTGCCCACCCACATCTCGGTCCTGTCCAGTATGGACGTGTCGCCGTGCACCGGCGGGATCATGGGGCCCACGCTGACCTTTGGGTAGCCATATCTGCCCACAAACACCGACGGCGGGCTTGAGCCCTCGATGCTGTACATCGAGAGCCGGGCGGCGTTGGCCTTGAGGTACTGGATCCAGTTGTTCTCAAGCCTTTTTCGTATCTCTGCCGCCGACTCGGGCACAGCCTACAAAACACATGCCCGGTATTTAGGATTGCATCAAGATTAAGCAGAAAGGATGGCTTGACAAGAAAGGCTGGATCGCGATAAACAACATAGTGCGCGTACAGGGATTCAGTTGGCTGTCTAATAGCAAGGACAACTGCTGGGTTAAGCAATAGAATGACTGCCACTAACTTCTTTAGCAGGATCTGTTTTTAAGGTAGCATCCCGGACACTGATGTCGGATGATCTTTATTGGGGCAGGATTACCCGTTGCCTTCGGTATTCCTGCATTAAGTCAAATGACCTCTAATGTAATGGAGTATGTTAAATCCGATGCAAACGACCTAAAACAAATCGAGCTTGTAATCAAGGCTCTTGAAAAAAAGGGGTTTGCAACAGATATAGAAAATGTGCTTACAGTTCTTGAGTCAATAAAAGACCCTGCCAAAGTATATCAGGAAATAGGACCAAAAGTTGCAGCGTTCGACAATGAAAGTATGATAGAGAAGGTAACTGACGTTGATGTACTGGTTTCAAAGATAAAACAACGAATCAAAGAATTGTGCAGCTATGCCGAGTATGAAAAAGCCTGTGACTTTTACACTTATTTGTTAAGAAAAACCATAAAAATAAAATCCATAAGAGGTTCCCCTGAACAGGCGCAAATGCTTAATGGCCTCATAGTAACTACTAATTATGATATTACTATCGAAGAATCCTTACAGCGGCTAAAATACGCGCTGTATGATGGCTTTTCTTATAACTCTCAAAGGACCGAGCTTACGTTCAATAATAATTGGCCAGAAGTAAGTGGAGCCAACGTACTTTTCGTAAAATTGCATGGTTCTATAGACTATTACAAAGAACAAGATGGTACAATTGTAAGAGATAGGTCTACCGGAAGGCTAGGGCCACCAAGAAAAAGAGAAGACATCTTGGTGTATCCTGCGGGAGAAAAGAGCATTACTTCCACACCTTTCTATGACTTGTACACCAAATTCAGAAGTGAGTTATTTAAAAGAAAGACTGCACTCGTGCTTGGCTTCTCTTTTCGAGATTTCGCACTCAGAAATATCTTTACTGACTGGCTAAAGCAAACTGTAGAAGCGACTCTAGTACTCTATTCGCGCTCTGCTTCCAAAACTGTTGATCTATTTCCAATAGATGTACGCCCAAAAATAGTAGCAAAGAACGTGGATTTTAACGACAAAACTTGCCTAGACGGGCTAAAAGATGATTTTCCAGTGTAATCCTATGTGGCAGCCCCTTACCCGAAGCGTTAACTCCCTACCTGAAGCAGGTCAGTGGAACTCCCGCATACTAAGCAGAACTCACAGTTCAACAGTCTATAATTGTCATTAACGATATTTGACTCAACCGTAGGAAAGTCTTGTTTTCTGCAGTAACACGGAGAGTACATTTATAGCATTAGCCGTTTGCCTACTTGCTGTCTCAGATTAGCAGATGAACCCGATAGACAAGGCGGCCCTTGCATCCATCTACTGCAGCAAGCTGGATCCTTCCGTTTCTGCCTACGAAAGGCTGAGGGCCAGACTCCCCATAGATAAGGAATTCTTTGATGAAACCCTGAAAGGCCTTTCCAGTCTGGGGATGGTTGAGGACCAACACCTGACGGATTTTGGCCGCGACGCCATAAAGGTGGTGCTTGTAGGCGGAGTCTTTGACCTGATACATCCGGGGCACATACATACGCTCAAGGCAGCCAAGTCCCTAGGCGACGTCCTGGTAGTCGTGGTCGCACGGACATCGACGGCCCTCAAGATAAAAAAAGATCGCAAGATCTATCACGATGAGAACCTAAGGCGTGAGCTGGTGTCATCCATAAACTTTGTCGACCTGGCCATCATCGGACGCGAGGGTACGCTTTATGACACGGTTGTATACGTCAACCCAAACATCATCGCCCTTGGATACGACCAGGCGCACACGGAAAAGGACGTTGCAGAGAACTGCAAGAAACTGAACCTGAACGTTCAGGTGGTCAGGCTTTCAACTCCCATACCCGGATCAAAGAGCTCCCGGATAAAAGACGAACTGGGGGAGAGCATCTACGGCATCTGACCGACCAGGACCCGGACCTTGATCCTGTCGCCGTTTTTGATGCCGGCCAGCTCCTTTATGGAGGTGGGGGCTATGACTTCTAGCATGCTGTCATCGTAGTGTGTGCGTTCAAGCACCAGCACGGCAGCATTGCTTACCACGTTGTTGATGGTGGCACGATAGCACTTGACCCAGCCGTAGGTCCGCTGGCCGTCAGAAAAACCGTCAACGAATATGGATGGGTACCGGCCAAGGTCGCGCCTTGCATTCATGTAGACTGGGTCGACCAGCCGCACGTTCAATGTCCCAGGATAAGGTTCAAAGCCCAGCTTTTCGCGGAACTGCCGCCGGTAGCCGTCAAGGGACATGTAGTACGCTCCCTCACCCATGCCGGAGACAACGCTCCCTTCAAAATCTATGGACGTGGGCGTGGATTCCAGCGCTGATCGTAATGACAAAAAGAGGCCGTGGATCTCGTCAAAGCCCTTGTCCGTTATTCGCACGGCAAATTTTTGGCCGCGCCTTACCCGCTCGATGTAGCCGGCAGTTTCCAAGTCCAGAAGGTGCTTTGACGCAGCCTGCTGCGAGCGGCCTATTTTGTTGCCAAGGTCTGCAGTGGTTACCTCGACAAAGTTGTGCCTGGCCCCGCTTTCAAGGAGCTGGACCATGGTGAGGATGTGCTGCAGCTTGATCTCTGGCATTTAGCTTACGATGCCTACGTCGCCAAATGTCCGGACCATCAGGTTTGTCGGCTTTCTGACCTCCGCTGTCCTGTGGCCAACGATGTACTCTATTCCGGCCTTGTCGGCGGCGTCAACCAGCCTCTGCGTCACGATGCCGTCTATGACCAGCATCTTGGCACCTTCGGCGCTGTCAAGCCTCTTGATGACCTCGGATACCGGTACCTTGAGCAGCTGCTTCATCGAGCCGTCCAGTATCACTGCCTCAAGGGTCTCGTTTATCTGTGGGAATACGTCCTTGATGGCTGATACTATCTCCGGGCTGTCACTGGTCGTGGGGGCAGGCGGCGCTGGCGGTGCTGCCGGCTGTTCAGGCGGTGGCTGGCGGTATTCTTCGCGCTCACGGTATCTCTCTCGTTCTCTCTCCCGTCGCGGGTGCCTTCTTTCCATCTGCACTGGGGGAGCCTGATGCGGGACTGGTGCCGGTGCGCCTTCTGTGACATAGGCGTCCTTTAGTATCTCGGATATCTCTAGCGGCGTGCACTCCTCGACTTCCCTGCCGGTCGGCGCGCGGAGGACCTTGTCTATCTTGACTACGCCCTGCAGCTCCTTGAGTATGAGGTCGCCGGCCCTGTCGCCGTCCAGGAAAGCCACTACCTTCTTGCCCTCGGTGAGCTTGACTACTGTCTCGTCTATCTTGGCGCCCTCTATGGCGATGGCGTTGTCGTAGCCGGCCCGAAGCAGGTTGATGACGTCTGCGCGGCCTTCCACAAGGATTATCCACTCTGAATCAAAAACGCCGGTGCCGCATGCCAGCTGGGCCTTGCCGTAGGCGGTGAGCTTGCCGGGCTTGCTGGCATCGTAGACGTCCTTGAGCATCTCCTCGCCCTCGCTTATGGTCTTGGTGGCCCACTCCTGGACTATCTTCTTGGCCCTGTCGACGATGACCTTCTTCTTGATGGCCCGGATGTCGTCTATTCCCACCAGCTGGAACTTGGCCTGGAACGGACCTACCTTGTCTATGCTCTCTATGGCGGCGGCAATCAAGGCTGCGGTGGATATGTCTGTGCTCATGGGTATCAGGGCGTCTCCCCTGGCCATGCTGCCCCTCGTCTCGACGTTTACTTCTATCCTTCCAACCTTGGAGACTTTTTGCAGTTCGTTGAGGTTCATCTCTGGACCGAGAAGCCCTTCGGTTTGTCCAAAAATTGCGCCGATTATGTCGGCCTTCTCGACCAGCCCGTCAACTTCAAATTTTAACTTAACATGATACTTTACTATACCAGTGCTAGGCAATCTTGTTCATAACCTCGTAGTGTATTTTAGTTACTAGGGACAGGTTTCAATTTCTTGAATATAAGTGCTTTTATGGTAATTGAGGCGCGCTCAGGTGTAAAAGTACAGGTCCTTTCGCTGGCCGGTGTTTCCGGTCACCATCGGCGCGTAGGTGGACAAATCCTCGACGTGGCGGACCTTGCCCTTGGTTATGCGGGCCAGCGCGTTTTTGTAGAACAGGCTGACGTTGTTCTGCCTTGACTGCAGCTGCGAGACAAGCCGGCTGGTCAGGTACTTGCCGGTCTTGTCCATGTCCAGGAGCAGGATGATCTTTCTGCCCATGTCGCCGTGGCTGTCTACAAAGTCCACGATGCCCTTGTGGTTATGAAATACTACAGGGCTTCCGGTAAAGCCAATCCTGGACAGGGCGTCAGCATCGCGCCGGCCTTCAACTACCACCAGCGAGCCCCGCTCGGACTCTTCGTTGAGCATGTCTACAAAGGTTCTCAGCTCTTCGATTACTCTGTCTGAAGCTGAAAAATCCATGGCAGGCGTACATGGGTCAAAAGAACGATTTAATACTTTTGGCCGGAAAAGCGGTGGCAAATAAATACGGCTGTTGCTTTTCCAAGGCTGCTTGAAAAAAGTGCTTTCCATCCAGAACATCGCCTGCGAGACCCTTGGCAGTCTGGAAAAGCTGTTCAGGTCCGACGGCTTTGAGATACAAAACATCAACGCTCAAAATGACCCGATACCAGAAAAGTCTGAGGGTTACTCGGCCATAGTCGTGCTTGGCGGGCCCATGGCAGTCTACGACAACCTGCCCTACCTGCAAAAGGAGCAGACCCTAATACGCGACGCGGTGGAAAAGAGCGTGCCGGTCTTGGGCGTATGCCTTGGCTCGCAGCTGATAGCACAGGCCACCGGTGGCCGCGTCTATAAAGGCAGCAGAAAAGAGATCGGCTGGCACGATGTCTCTGTCTTGCCGGCCGGCAAAAACGGCCTGTTCTCTGGAATCAGTCAGCAAAGAATGCGGGTCTTTCAGTGGCACGGCGACACCTACGAGCTTCCGGCAACTGCAGAGATACTGGCATCTTCCGACCTCTACCCACAGGCTTTCAGGGTGGGAAGCGCCATAGGCATACAGTTCCACCTTGAAGTAGACGATCGCCTCATCAAGAGCTGGATGAAAGAGTACGCCGGCGAGGTCAAATCTGAAGGCATCGATCCCCAAAATATTTTGCCCAAAGCCGGCGACGTTGAGCAACTATCAGAAAAGTGCAGTCTTGTCTACAGAAACTTTGCAAAGATGATCCGGTAACAATCAGTCAAAAAAGATACAATGTAAGTGGCCAAAACGGTTCGCACAAATAGACCACGTGATCCTTTGACGGCAGAGTACCCCCTTCAAGATTCGCGAACCTGAGAAAGGCGACTATTGGGTCAAGACGCAACGAACTTCCCGAGGCGATAACTCAAGCAAAGTCACTGAACGAGCTAGCAGATATGTAGGGGGTGTTGATGTTGGCACCATGCTTGTGCCTTTCCACATAAGGAAGGAATCGTTGCTGACGCGAAGCGGCCAAGGTCCGTAGGTATGCCTATTTCTACAACATCTAACTATCTGGACGTTCCTTTTTGCCTGAGCATATTTTCAATCAAGTTCACTGTTCTGGGCACCGCTTCTCTGCACCGGCGGTTGTCTACATAAAAATCTCGCAGGTCCATCAGATCTCCGCCAGCATTTTCCCAGCTCTTGATAGTCTCTTTTGTTTCAGACATCCGATCGTCATCTTTGTCATGCAATTCCCTGAGCTTCTTGTTAAGAGCCCAGATTCGGGGCTTGATGTTTACCTCTTTATTGAAACACATCTCTTCAACGGTAAACCACTGATAGTCGGATGCCTTGAATATCGACCACTCGTCATAATGCCTGTTGTCTGCCACCGATCGGAACGCATTGATAGATTCTGGCTTACCCACTATTTCATGCAACCTTACCTGATGCCCAGTGTCAAGTTCTCTAAAGAAGTAAGTCTCTTCCATTCTAAGGTAATTTTCATTCATAACAGCGTCAGGTTTTTCAGTATCAAAAACATACGATGTTAGCCTTCTATCCATATCCGGCTTCAAGCCATCATAGATGGTGCCGGGGAAGAACCACTGCTTCATCTCTTCATCATCCCTTAGCCGAAGGAAGACTTTGCCGTCTTTCTCTACCACAATGGAATACACGTCCATTATCTTGTTTGATTCGCTAGTCAGGATATCGAGGTTCTTGACTATGGTCTCCAAAAACAAGAATCCTGCATACGTGGGGTAGATCCTGTCGGTGTAGCCGCCGCCCTGTTCGGCTTCTACCCTGAGAAACCCCTGAACAAAGTACACGGTTTCCCTAAACTTCTTCCTGCCGCCAGATGTAAGTTTTGAGCCGTCCTTTTCGGTATGCCTTTCATAAAGCATTCTTGAGCATTCCTCGCCGTTGACTATGACGTCTAGGAAAATTTTCTTGTAGACTTCGTGCTCGTCAAACAGTTTTGAGAGGTGGGCTATCACAAGTTTCTTTTTCCCGTCATCTTCTAGGACTTTTCTTACTTGAGCTAGCCTTGCTTGAAATTCCTCGTGCATGGTCGCAGGAAGGAAATCTAGTATGGATTGATGGGGATCACGTTTCTCTGTCTGCATGCAAACTCTACTCCTTTCAGTAATTCTGACTGCACAAAATGGCACAATGTGAGTGATCAGCCAAGTCCCTGATAATAATTGTCAACGGCCTATTGCCCAGACTCTCTTCAATATTTTTCATTCCCTGATGCCCTGATTCATCCTGAAACGGATACAACGACACAACTATTCCAGAATATTGGTGCATAAAAAAGATTTACAAGACTAGGATAACCATCTTTATTGCAATAGTCAGAAAACAAATATTTGAAAAACAACGGTTTGTTTTTCTTGCGCATGCTTATTACACATGCGACAGTTGTCTTTTATGTTGACAAATGTGGGCATCCTGATAACCGGTCCCGGTGTTATCATGAATGCCATTTTGGGTGCTTTTTCTCAAGGCAAAATAAAGAATGCCAATCCAAAAATCGTTATATCTTCTGATAAGGCCAATGCCAAAGTTCTTAAAGACGCCTCTGCAAAGTATGGGGTCAAAACTGCAGTTATCGAATATGCAGGAAAAAGAATTCCAGACGATTTATTTCCAGACGAGGTTATTTCTAACAATGAAAAGATAAGCTGGAAATCAAACCAACATATACAAAAAGAACTGGAAGATAGGTGGGAGAATTACGACAAAGAAATAGCCAGAGTGTTACAAGAACACGATGTTACTCCAGAAAATGGCCTGGTGTGTCTGGCTGAATACCGACTTTTACTCAGCAACAAGCTTGTCCATCTGTACAAGAACAGAATCATGAACATCCATCCTTCGCTTCTGCCTTCTTTTCCTGGATGGCGGGACACCATCAAAAATACCCTTGACTATGGCGTCAAGATTACCGGTGTTACTGCACATCTTGTAAGCGATGTTCTTGATGCAGGGCCAACAATAGCCCAAGTTCCAGTGCCAATATTTGATGATGATGACGTTGGCACGCTTCGGAAAAGGATGGTTGTTGAAGCCTGCAAATTATACCCTTACTGCATAAACCTGTTTGCATCACGCAGATTGGTTATTGAGGGCGACAGGACATGCGGAATGGAATGGAAGGAAGGATTGAAAGGAGATCACGATGCGTGGTCGTATACTAATTATCTAATCTAGAAGAATGTTGATTGTATTTTCGGAGGATATAGGATCCCATTCACCACGATACCGTTGTTGCCCGTCATACCACCACTCAATTTGATAAATCCAGA
The DNA here is from genome assembly GCA_029263715.1 of Nitrososphaera sp. Classification (GTDB taxonomy): domain Archaea; phylum Thermoproteota; class Nitrososphaeria; order Nitrososphaerales; family Nitrososphaeraceae; genus Nitrososphaera. The sequence goes on from JAJUFP010000007.1 coordinate 78,860, forward strand.
ATATAGAAATTGAGTTCATACGGTGAGCTTTATTCAGTCATCAATAATCATTGTCAGAAATATGAAGCGGGAATATAAAGAAGACTCCGTTAGCTAATAAAAACAGAGGAATCTGGACGAGGGGAATCTCGTCCAGTATACTGTAATATTTTTAGAGCTTAATTATTTTTGGCATTGAAAATCTATTCTCCTAATGGAGACACCTGAAATTCATATTTCAATATCGGATCTAGTTGTGTTCTTGTTGTGCCCACTGTATGGATCTCTACCAAAATATCATACGGACCGGGTTCTGTGAAAATCGGACCCTCGACTACAATTGGTTCTCCTCTGTTCCAGATGCCACCATACTGGATTTCCGGCTCACCTTGAACGACAGCATAATCTGTATTTTGTGGAACTATCTTTAAGACAAGATTGCCCTCAGGATCGTAAAAGAATCCTTGGCCCCCGTATTCTCCATTTGCTGCCTGAAGGGGAATCTCATAACCACCTTTCTTGAAGAAAATTCTATAGGTCACTTCTTTGAAATTCTCGTTAGTCTTTTCATCGAAGAACCTTGCCGTCATTAATATGGATTCATCTGGGCTAGTTTTTACTGGAGGATCGAGTGCAAGTGCCACTTTGCCTCCTTCTTCGCTGTCTTTGTCTACTACAATGCTTCCTTCTGATGGAAGCACCAAGACATACGCGGTGTTATCAAGCCATGCAATTATCCTGTTTGTGTCGTTGCTTAACTCTATTCCGCCCAATATGTCGCATGTCAGTGGGTCTCCTCTGAATCTGGAAATGGACGACATCTCTGCCGATGATACGAAAATCGTGTCTTCATTGTTCTCCATCGCGATGTTTGAAAGGCCGTACTCTGTTCTGCCGTTTTCGTCCGTAAGCACAATCGTACCATGCAGCGAGTTGTTGATGGCTACCAGTTTGTCGTCGTCGCACTCAAATTCTCCTGTTACTACGAGCTTGCCTTGTTTTGGAATCTTTTTGTCATCGATCATCGGAACCATGTTGCCTTCTATTGTAAGGGTAAAGGGTTGTCCATTGCTGCCTTCTACTTCAAAGAAAATCTCCACATCGTCGTTGTTGTAGGTAACTATGATCCTGTATTCTCCCTCTACCGCGTTATTCTCCAGCTCGAAGCCAAAGCTGAATGAACCGTCGTTTTCAACGTCTACTTCATCGTCAACGATGTCTTTGTTATCTGGACCTATGACTTCGATGCTGACTTTGTCTTCGCCAGAAACCACGTCAACTTTGCCTGCCATCTCGACGATATCACCGGCTTCGTATGTGGCCTTGTCGGTTTTTACAGTAATTTGTCCTCCATTGCCGCTACCTTCGCCCTCTACTTCAAAGATGGCAACGGCCTCATGACCAGCATAAGATACTATCACTGCATATCTGCCAGGGTCTGCATCGTCGTCAAGGTCGAAGTCGTCATCGCTAAACTCGTCACCATCCAGGTCGACCGTATTGTCATACACTCTCTTGTTGTTCGGTCCAATGACTTCGATGTCTATCTCATCCTCTCCCAGTTCAGGATCCTGTACGAATCCGCTGATTTCTACCGTGTCGCCGGCAGAGTATAGATCGTCGTCTGTCTCTACAGTAATCGGGTCGTCGTCCTCGTCTTCTACCACCTTGAAATAGCTGTAAACGTCATCGCTTCCAAAACTTACCTGTACTATGTAAAGGCCTTCGCGAGCGTTGTTGTCAATCTCATAGGTGAAAGAGTATTCCTCGTCGTCTATCTCGGCATCCTCAGTTGAATCAGAACCGTCTGGACCTTCAATGGTTATCTCTACTTCCTCGCCATCATCTGCGCCATCGACTGTTCCTTCGATGACAACTTCGTCCCCTTGATCGTAAACGAAGTCCTCTATTTCTACAGTTATTTCCTCTTCTGTCGATCCCGGATTAATCTTGACATTTAAGGTCAATTCTTTGCCACTATTTCCTGTAGATTCAACTTCGTCGTTGTATGTTATGTGAATACTTGTCGCATGGTCCATTCCATCATTTGAAACTACTGCGAGATCCTTACCAACGAGCCAGCTTGCAGTAAATATTCCAGTGTTAGGTCCTGTTTCTCTGAATGTTTCGATTGTTGGGAGGTCTGGAATTTCATTGTCTTCTGTCTCAACTATGACAAGGAATGGATCAGCACCTGCAGTTTCTGAATCGAATTCCTCAATTTCACCGTCCTCGATGTTAAGGTCTTCATCCTGTACCGTTACAGTCAAGATATCGCCTGATTTGACAACGTTTTTGTTAACTGTGACAAATCCATCATTTCCTCTGAAGGTGATACCTTGGCTTTCTTCCTCTCCGTTAAGGTCTGTGTATGTGAAGATGATTTCCAGGTTATGCCAGTTTTCTGCACTGAGACCTCCTTGGTCAAAGTCGAGTGTTTCATCAAAGACACCTGTTGCCTTTCCTGTTTCTGTAAGGGTTATGCCACCAACAATGTCTGGAAGGATATCATCAAGGCTGATACCGGCTGCGCCAGCTCCAACGAATGGATCAGTGATGGGAGTAACACCATCATATGTTATATCAGTGACATCAGATCCTTCTGCGCCCCTGATTTCAATGGTAAATTCACCATCGCCGGTGCCTAGCACAAAGTCTATGCTGTCTTCGGTATTGTTCTGCTCATTCTGCTCGGAATCTATCACCATCAGTGTTGTGCTAACAGTCGTAGTACTGAACAGTTCAGATGTGTCACCTGTAAGATCCGTTCCTGGCGGAATTGGGAGTGTTGTTCTTGAAAAGTCGACATTTGAAATTACTCCTCCAATTGACAGTCTGTCAGAGTTGGCTCTCGTTATTACATCCTGTTTGTCATTATAGGTTATTTCAAGTGTATCGCCATTGTCGACTTGTATTCCTGTACTCTGTAAGATATCTTGCATTTCGATCTTGGCACTAAAGATGCCTGTATTGGCTCCAGTTTCAGTAAGAGTGTACGTAAGAGATCTGTCAAAAACCGGACTTTCTCCTTTTACCTCCACTTCAATAGTTGCAAGGCTGCCTATCGATTGTCCGCCCCTCATCAAGCCAAATTCTGGACCTGTGCCATCCAGTGTGAAGCTATATGAATCCTTAACTCTTGGATTGTCGTTTAGGTCCGGGTCATTGATGGTGAGTGTAAAGTCATCCTCGATTCCAGCTGATTGTGGCAATTCTATGGTACCAGTTGTGAGTGAGAGTGATGTTATTACAGTGACAACGGACACGAGGTCAGGATCTTGTGCTCCTACTTCATCTTCGCTATCATCAAGTGAATCGTTGTACACGATGATGATGTCTTCATCTAGGTCGCTTGGTCTGAATTCAAGTATGCCGTTGTCTGGAGCTGGGACGTCAGCATCGTCTGCTAGGAAATTAAGTTTCAGCTCACCATTGGTTGCATCTATTGTGAATATGCCTGTGTTATCGTCTGTCTCTTCCATGTCAATATTTTCTTCGTCGCCGCCAGTTGCATCGATTGCTATTGTTATAACATTGTCCAGTGTTTCTGCATCGCCGCCATCTCTGTTTTGATCAGGGTCGTTTACCATTAATTTGAGTTCGCTTGAAAGGGTGAGGTCGCCAATTTCTTCAAGTGCACCATCTTCGTTTTGAATCCAGAAGAATACTTCGCTTGTATCTGTTGATGTGTTTGGATCAACGGTTGTTCCTATAGTGACATCAAGGTTAGTTTCATCGTAAGCTGCTTGATCACGAAGTGTCATTATTACTGATTCTGAAGTCTGAACAAAGTCTGATTCAGGATCTGTTGCATCGTCATCACCCAGTTCTACTATACCTTCGAACAGTGCAGTATTGTAACCTGTTTCCCAGAATGTCACATCGTCTGCGAAATCGCCACCGTTGATAGAGAACAGATCTGTATTAAGATCGTCTTCGGTGACAGCAAATCTATCAGGTTCTGTTGGATTCAGGTTGGCATCTTGGTCCAGAATAACCATGTACACCAAGCTGTTGCCACCATACCATTCTCTCACATTAGCTATGCTGCCATTTGATGCCAGGATAAATTCTGCTGTTGATTCGTCGTAATCGATTGTAATTTCTTCGTCTCTGTAGGTAATTGTAATTGTTACATCTTCATATAGAGCAGTATTTGTATCAAGTAAACCGCCATCGCCAAATGTGATCATTCCAGCTCCGCCACCAACTTCCGCAGAAGATGGGTCTGTGTCGATGATGCCGCTTGTGTTTATCGGGTCGATGTCGTTAGTGGGACCAGAACCATCTGCCCATTGTGAATCTACGTGAGATATGAAGAATTCGAACTCTTGTGAGCCATCCCTTGTATCTGTAATTTCAAATGTATCGATATCGCCAACACCTATGTCGCTTTCTGCTTCTACATCTACAGTGATTTCGTCTTCTGCTTCGTCATCTGTATCATCGTCAGATATGACTACCTGAAGGACGCCTTCGCCAAAAAACTTGCCTCCCTGTTTGTCAGCCGACGTCATTATGGTGACGCCATTGACTTGCGCTAGTGCAGGGATTCCTGCGATGGTTGTGGGTATTGCTGCAATCATCAGTGCAGCTAGAAGGAAGGACAAAATGTCCCTTTTTTGGAAAACTGTGGTTTTCAATGTCCGCCTTAGAGGCAGGGAGTGTATTTGTACCTTGCTAAATCACTTCCTTTATTTTAAAAACAAACAATTGAAAATCAAATATTGTTTTTTCTAGTTTGGCTGTAGAAGGCAAGCTAGCCCTTAACCAAAAAAGCATCCGGACGGATCAATCATTTGAAAATTGATGGATTGAATTTTTTCAGGAACAGTAAAGACCTAAAACACGATATCTGTGCTATGAATCAATCATGCAGAGCATGCGGTACTGACCTGTCACCCAAAATGTGCTGCAAGGTATGCAACGAAACCATCTCCTGGGTGTGCAAGAACTGCGACAGAATGGATGACGTAACCCATCTGCACAATCTCAAGGCAAAGTACGTAGTTGCAGAGGTATCATAGATGCGCATAACAATAAGTTGTGCCGCCGACTACGTGTTGGCAAAAGAGCTGCACCAGTTCCTTTCTTCTCACTTAATTACTATGGAACTATCCATGAGAAACGACGAATTGTATGTCATGGCAAGCGATATGGACATAAAAGATCAGGTTGGAAGACTTTTGCATTCATTCCTTACATACAAGAAAGATGAAATTCTTGCCTTACATAACTTTGACAGTGTCTTTGTAATCGGGATAGCCAAAGATCCGGAAGACATTGGTCTTTACAGGTGTTCATTCTGCGGATTCCCATTTGCTGTCGAAGAAGAGATGGCTTTGCATGAAAGGACGCACGTATATGCCAGTTTTTAGTATGTAATCAATAGAACCTGTTCCAATCCAGGCCGTCGCCATAAACCTGTACTTTGTGTTTCCTTTTGTGCATATTTTCGTGATTCTTTAGACGTGTTTCTGATTCAAGCTCTGCATTACAATACCTGCACCTAAATGCCATATGTTATCATTGTAAGTGGAATTATTATGAATCTCTTGATGATGCTGTTTATTTCAAATACAATCAATAGAAAATTGATTGATTGATTTTCCATAACAGCAGTTAAGATCACGTACCTTGCAGAGTGTATGCAAGCATGAACCGTTCGCATGAATCCGGCAATTACGTATTGGATTTTCAGAGCACCAACTATGAGCGAGACGCCGAAATAACATACAACTTGCTTTTGACATATGCCTCAAAAACAGACCTTCATCCTGATGACATGTTGTTTTCGTTGACAGAGCCAATGACTGTGGCAGGACGGTCTTTCTCAAAACTGATTCTAAAAGCTGAATTTGTTGCAAGAATCATCTCGCTGCATTCCCACGCGATTGAAATGGAAAATCCGTTGTTGGATGTCAACGGAAAATACCACGCCGGCCTTCCTCTTCTAACGCAATTTGCATTCTGGCTTTCAAAGAAGCTTCAAGATGCCGGAGCAGGGGTTAACGTGAAGATAGGCGAGGATATGGCAGACATGTCCTACGGAGAAGGTTCCTGGGTGGGCTTTTCATGGTCTTTGTGTTAGGAAGTCAGGAGGCGAGCTAATGTCACACAGATGCAAAATATGCAATATCGAGTTTGAAGACAAAGCTCGGCTGGACAGACACAAGAAAGTGCACGGGAGGAGACCCAAGATATACGAGTATGAATACAGAGAATTTAATCTGTATAGAATAACAGGATAGGTTCAGAAGCCATCAATTTTTCATGGGCTATCTAAAAGCGCCACATATGGTGAATGAATCCAAATACGTCTTGTTGGTCAGAATGATGCTACTTGAAAAGAAGCGCGGCTTCGTAGAGGAATAACTTTAATAGAAGCTTGAGGAGCCTTTTTCCTCGATCAGTATGGCCAGTAAAAAGGTCCAAAAGATTTTTGACGAAGTTTTATCCACAAAGGAAAAAGTAATCACTGAAGAGTTGGCTAAACAGGTTTTGACAGAATACGGTGTCAAGGTTCCGCCCTATGCCTTGGTGACCGGCAGCACTGCCGCCAGAAAGGAGGCCAGAAAGATAGGCCTGCCAGTGGTGGCAAAGATCGTCTCGCCCCAGATCCTGCACAAGACCGACGTCAAGGGTGTCAAGGTCGGCCTGAGCAGCGATGCGGCAGTCAAGGAGGCCTTTGACGACATGTACGGTAGGCTTTCCAAGAAATACGACGTCAAGGGTGTCCTGCTTGAGAAGATGGTCCCGCCGGGAGCAGAGCTCATAGTCGGGCTGCAGAACGACCCGCAGTTTGGCCCCATCATCATGGTGGGAATCGGTGGCATCTACACCGAGGTGTTCAAGGACGTTGCATTCCGCGTGCTTCCGATAACCAAGGCTGACGCGCTTTCCATGCTTGACGAGCTGAAGGGCAAGAAGATACTGGAAGGCTTCCGCGGCACCGCGCCCGTAAGCCGGGACATGATGGCCCGGGCGCTGGTAAACATCGGCAAGCTGGGAACGGAGATGGCCCAGTACTACGACAGCATTGACTTTAACCCTGTCATATTCTACCCCAAGGACTATTACGTTGTTGACGCCAAGATCCTGCTGCGCGAAAAGCCGGATCCAAGCGCCATCTCAAAGGCAGAGCCAGACTCGTCGTTTATGGACACGTTCTTCAACGCCAATTCCATCGCCCTCATCGGCGCGTCGCCGGAGGCCGGCAAGGTTGGAAACTCGGTCCTTGAAAGCCTTGTCAAGCACGATTACAAGGGCAAGGTCTTCCCGGTTAACGCCAAGGGATATCCGGAGATCATGGGCATCAAGGCGTACAAGAGCCTTGACGAGATAGACGAGCCAGTGGATCTGGTGGTAGTCACAGTAGACCTGCGATTCGTGCCGGACCTGCTCAAGTCGGCGGCAAAGAAGAACATCCACAACTTTGTGGTCATCTCCGGCGGTGGAAAGGAGCTTGGAGGCGAGCGCGCAGCCATCGAGGCGCAGGTAAAAGAGCTCTCAAAGGAGCTGAAGATAAGGATCATAGGTCCAAACTGCATCGGCATGTTCAACGGCCAGAACCGTCTGGACTGCGCGTTCCAGGGTCATGCAAGGATGATAAGGCCAAAGAACGGCAACGTTGCCTTCTTGTCGCAGAGCGGAACCGTGGGCATCGCGTTCATGGAGACTGCTGATTCCTTTGGCATGAGCAAGATGATCTCGTACGGCAATCGCTCCGACGTGGACGAGGCCGACATGATCTGGTACCTATCTGAGGACCCAGAGACAAAGGTCATCGGCCTGTACGTGGAGGGTCTTGGCGATGGCCGCAAGTTCATGAACACTGCCAAGCGGGTCATCGAGGAAAGAAAGAAGCCAATAGTGGTGTTCAAGAACGGCCGGACTGCCCGGGGAGCCAAGCAGGCTGCTTCTCACACCGGATCGCTTGGTGGCTCTTTTGGCGTGGTCAAGGGCGCCCTGGAACAGGCCGGCATCATCTCAGTGGACAGTTACGAGGAGATGACCAGTGCTCTTAAGGCGCTCAACTGGCAGCCAACCCCCAAGGGCAACCGGGTGGCCCTGGTCACAAACGGTGCTGGCCCCATAATTGCGGCCATTGACAACTTTGAGCGCCTTGGGCTGCAGGTGGCCGAGCTATCGGCAGAGACCAAGAAGGCGTTTAAGGAGCACTACCCGCCGACCTATGTCATTGGAAACCCCTGCGACATCACCGGCTCGGCCAACGCCGACGACTACCGGTTTGCAATCCAGGCGTTCATGGACGACCCCAACGTGGACATCATCATGCCCTGGTTCGTCTTCCAGGACGACCCCCTTGAGGAGACCATAGTCGACGTGCTGGCCAGCTTCCAGAAGGAGAAGAAAAAGCCAATACTCATCGGTGCCATGGGCGGGCCATTTACAAAGAACATATCCAAGAGGATAGAGGACGCCAACGTGCCCGTCTATCTCTCCGTCATAGAATGGGTGACGGCAGCCGGCGCGCTGGCCAAGTGGGCCAAGGTATCCGGCGAGGCCAAGTAGCCTCCTTTCTTTTCTTTTTTAAACACACAGCTATTTACAAAGAGCGTCAGAAGATTCGAAAATAATCGTAGGTTAAAACGAACCCTGCTCTGCATGCGGGAGATGGATTAAATTATCTATCATCCCACCCAGTCCAGTTGGAAAATTCCGCCCTTTACACTCGGCGGGCGTTTGGAGTCCTATTTGTTGCCGTATCAATAGCCGTCGGCGCTGGCTCTGTCCTTTCTGAAATAGCATACCTCAACAACTTGCCGGTTTACTACTATGCAGTGATCTGGATAGGGTCCTTTGGCGCGGCCTTTGCAGCAGCCGGTCCACGATTCAGGAAGGCCGTGCCGGCCATCCGCGGAAGGATGAAGAACAGCATCAAGTGGTCGCCGGCTGCAAAGGCGTTAAACGGGATATCTTGGGCCGGGCCCTTTGCAAGCATTGCCGCGTTTCCATTCCTGTACCAATACCTGATACTGCTTGGAATAGGCCTTGGCAACCTGTCTACTTATGCCATGATGAAAAAGTACAGTGGCCTTGACAACCGCGAGCAGCTGATTGTGGGCGCAATATCGCTGGCCGCGCTCCCGGTTGCTGTGGTCATTGACAGCTCGCTTTTTGTAACCCATCAGGATATTGCAGTGATGCTGTCAAGAATTCTGATCGCGATTTCTTATGCAGCCGGCGGCGCGTTCGCACTGGTGGCAAGAAAGTAAGCGGGCCCGTCGGTCAGCAAACCATTAGAGGAGCAAGGGCAGAATTTTAATAATTAAGAATAATCGCGATGTTTCTACTTTCCAACCTCTACAATAGTCTAGACAAAAGGGGGACAATCGTAGTACCAAGATACTAACTGTATACCGGAGCTCAGTGCTTTCCAGACAATCCAGGACATCTTTCTTGCAGCAGCGGCCTGTGCCTTCTGTTCTGGCACGCCCTTCTTTATCATCTCCTGGTAGAACAGCTTGACCGACAAATCTTGCCGGAGGTAATAGTTAGTCCTAGGAGCCCCATGGGCAGATAGACATTTAAGGTAAGAATGTAAGAGAGTTATACATGGAACAACAGGAAAGCGACGAACCTGATATCACCATAGTAAGCGACAAAGGACAGATAGTGATCCCAGCCTCCATAAGAAACAAGTTTGGTATCAAGCCCAGATCTAAGCTTCTTATCTATGGAGTTGATGATGCCATCGTCATCAAGAAACTTGTTCTGCCTGATGCCAAGAAAGAAATGCAAGAAATCTGGAAGAAAATAGATAAAAAGATCTCAAAATACGGCGAATTTACGCAAGAAGAGATACAAAAAGAAATAGAGCACGTTAGAAAGTCTAGGAAGAAGAAGACCACGCCTTAGAGAACCGCTTTGTCATGATCAGGGCAGTCTTTGATACAAACGTCCTGGTATCGAGTCTCATAAGGCATGGAAAACCAAGGGATCTGTGGAATTGTGTTCTTGATGGACAAATAACGCTGGTAACATCTAAAGAAATTCTTGATGAATTTGACGGCGTCGTTGCAAGACCCAAGATAACAAGATATCTTGACGATGTCATGACAAGCAAATTCAGGCAGATACTATATCAAGTGGCGGAAATCGTGGAGATAGACAAGAAAAATGTTGCTCTACAAAGCTCAATCTTGAAAGATCCGGACGATAACGTCATTATTGAAACCGCTTTGGCGGGTAAAGCTGACTATATCATATCCGGAGACAAAGATCTACTGGATCTGATGGTATTTGAAAAGGCGAAGATAGTGTCTGTCGAGCAGATGCTAGAGATATTGAGTGCGTAGGCTTATGTGAGGAGTGTAGCAAAATTCACAGTTCCAGGAGCACTTTATATAGTTTTGAGAGCCATTATAATCACAGGAAATGCTGACTCTTGCGCCTCAGGAAAGCGTGATTGCCCAGATGGAAGCCAAGGGAAGGGGTACTCATGCATCCTGGAAATTCAAGGGCAAAGGAGTGCTGTACATCACCACACGCAGGATTGCTCTTGAAGACAGGAAGAAAGGATGATTGTTATTAAAAAATTGAGATTTGATCAACTGACGATGGGTGTTGTTCATCTACGTTCCAATGTAATTTGACCAATAAAAATCTGGCAATATTTTGACTTGATTTTTTTACATGTGTTGGTGAAACTTGAAATAGTGGCGGGCCCGGTGGGCTTCGATCCCACGACTTCCGGCTGTCTTCATTGAGAATTTAGAAGGCAGGCGCTCTATCCATGCTGAGCTACGAGCCCGCAGCTAATGAAAGGCCAATCCGCCCTTTATAAAATGTTTATGAACCAAAAATATCCTACTGGAAAGCCTCGAAACCCGCCAGAATTGTGGGCGTGGTAAAAGAACGGGCCAGTAATCTAGATGCAAGAATTATACAATACGTTGCAATATTTTTACTTAAATACGATGCATGTGTATATTTTATTGATGAAAAGAAAAATGCGATTTTCACAAAGTGGCGGGTGTGGATGTTTCTGTCATGATAGGACGGCTGCGGACTATTGTGGCTACTGTTCGTTATACCACAGAAGATACATACGTTAACCACGAACAAACCAATATCCAGTCGCCTATTCTTTCATTGCAAACTCGAAGGTTTCTAGCACATTAATGCAGTCTGATCTATTGCCTTGAGCTTGCCTGCAAGGATCAATTCTCGGTCCCAGTCAAAAGGAACTCTGTGATTTTTATAAAATGTTTTTGAGCATTTGCTCACATGCAAATGGCACTGCATGTAATTAGTACATTTGCCAAATGTACCACAAGCCCTAATATTCAAAAACGTCCAACTCTTGGTAGGGCCTTGTTCATCGGGCACTGGGCATCTGTGGAGTGCCCTCTGCCTCAATTTTTCTGCCCTAGCTCAGCTGGACCGGGCCTTGAGCCACTGACCGACCTTTGGAAGAACGTTGTTCTGCGAGTACGAGCTGGCTATCAGGCCGACGTGGCCAGTGTGGAACCGCATCAGTCTCTTGTCTGTGCTAGAGACCGCGTCGTTGAGGGGTACGCTGCACTCCGGCGAGACCAGGTGGTCCTCGTCGGCAACGATGTTTAAGAGCGGGACGGTTATCTTGGACAGGTCCACCAGCTTGTCTCCAAGCATAAACTCGTTTTTCACCAGCAGGTTGTCCTTGTAAATGTCATCGATCCACTGCTTGAAGGCCGAGCCGGCAATGGCCGGCGTGTCGTACAGCCACTTCTCGATGCGCAAAAAGTTGCCTACAAACGAATCGTTGTCGATGTTCTGCACCAGGTTAAAGTACTTGGCAAGGCCCTGCTTGAAGGGCTTTAAAGCCGCGTAGCAGGCGTAAAGTTGTTCTGGCGGCAGGTTCCCGATGGTTGCAAGCATCTTTTCAACGTCCATGTTCCGGGCCATGTTTCCGATGACCGTCGAGTCCTTGGAAGTGTCGACTACCGGAGCGATGAGGGCCAGGTTGCGCACCTTCTTTTGGTGCAGCGAAGTATACATCGTAGACATGGTCGCGCCCATGCAGTAGCCGTGCAGCGTGAGCTGGTCTACCTTCGTCTTCTTTAATACAAAATCAACGCAGTCGTCGATGTACGCGTTGACATAGTCGTCAAACGAGACGTACTTGTCCACCACTGAAGGGTCCTTCCAGTTTATCAGGTAAATGTCAAACCCTTGGGAAAGCAGGCTTCTGATCCAGCTCTTGTCTGGCTGCAGGTCCAGAACGTAGGACTTGTTTATCAGCGCATAAACCGTCAGTATCGGTACCTTGGCCGTGTTGGCGACCATGGGCCTGTAGTGCAGTAACTGATACGCCCGCGTCTCGGCAACTATCTCGTGGGGGGTCTGGCCAACCTCGATGGACCCCGCGCTATGCAGGATCTCACGGGTCTTTTCCAGCTTGCGGTAGGCTTCCTTTGCTTCATTGATTGCCTCTGCCAGCGGCTTTTTTGCAGGGACCGGCTGATCTGCCGCTGCAGGGCCCTGCGGCTCTGGTTTTGGCAAGGGTTCTAGTTGCGTCATGCCGCTTCTTTCTTCTCCAGATCCCGTACGCGTCTTTTAAGGTCGTGCAGGTCCTTGAGGATCTCGTCCATCTCGGACCTAGTGGGCAGGTTCAGCGCCTTAAAGTTGCGCTCAACAATGTTTTGAAATCCCTTGGACATGTCCAGCTGGTTTGAGAATACCTTGCCATAGACCTTGGAAAACTCTGCCGAGGAAAACAGGTCGGTAAAAGCATTTTCAAAAGTCTCGATCATCACCTTTCGGTAAGCCTCAAAATCATCCTTTGTAAGAAACTGTTTGGGTGCTTTCTCCGCGGTCTCCTTGGAGGCCTTGGCGTAGGTGGCGTTTACCATCGACCAGTACTGGTCAAGGCTGGTCTTCATGTCCGACATGACCTTTCCCAGGTTGATGAACTCGCTGGCAAACTCGCCAAACTCCTTGGAAAAGGCATACATGGGACCTATGGTCGGGAGTTTCATACTCTCGGCCCAGACGCTGAGCATCTTGTTGAACTGCTCCACATTGAATTGATTATTATCCGTCATAAACAACACTTGTTGACTAGCATTATTTCTCCCCCGTGTTATTATAGTTTTATTATGAAAGAACTGTATTATTCTTCTTGATGCATTGTAAATATTATATGAAGATTTATAATATTAACACCCTTCTACGATCGCAGTATGCTTAAGATGTAGCCTGAGATGAAAATTTATGTTCTCTGAGGCAGGAGCCGGTTAGATTAAATGCCATTGTTGTTTGTTGATGTTTATGTATTTCGTCTGCCCGGAATGCGGCAAGAAACTTCCCATAGGCTGCTCCATCTGGAAGAAAGATCAGGTGCATAAAATCCATGTGATGGTAGATGAACTGAACGCCGGTCAGACTGCCAAGTCCGATGGGATCTTGGCAAGGGGTCCGACAAAAGCCGAAGACCGACCGATTTAATCATCTTTTTTAGGCTGCGTTTGCTGCCATACCACCGATGCCTGAGATGCTTGTTTGCGGCGTGGTAAACTGGGATGTCACGTTGTTTGCAGAAAACCTTCCCCGTCCTGGTGAGGAGGTGCGGGTCGGCCGGGTTATCGCCGTTCCCGGCGGCAAGGGCGGCAACACCGCCGTGGCAGCTGCCAGAATACTGGGTCCAGCCAAGGTGGGATTGGCGGCCATGCTTGGCTGCGACGAGATAGCAGACCGGCAGATCAAAGTCCTTGAAAATGAAGGCGTCGACACTTCGTGCATAATGAAGCAAGAGGGGGTTGCCTCCGGCCAGGCCTACGTGATTGTTGACAGCGCCGGCGAGGACATGATCCTTACTCACCATGCGGCAAACAAGATGATGACTGCAAAGCATGTGGCAAGCGAGCCTGTGATGTCTGCAATCAAGCAGTCCAGCATGATGGTGATAATAGACCCGCCCCTTGAAGTTGCTGCCGCGCTGGCCGAGCAGGGCAGGAGACAAGGCAAGACCGTGATATGGTCGCCGGCCCTCCTTTCCCGGCACGGGTTTTCGGTTCTGTCCCGGCACATGGATAACGTTGACTACTTGATACTAAACGAGCATGAGGCCATGATGCTAGCCGGCGCCGACGACGGCCAAGATGCGTGTGCAGAACTTTCTCGCCGGCTTGGTGGAAAAAAGGTTGTCACCACCCTGGGAAAGACCGGCTGCGTGTTCTGCTGGGACGGCAAAAAAGCACTGGTGCCAGCCATGGACCTGGCTTTGTTTGGACTGAAAACCATCAGCACCGTGGGCGCCGGCGACACGTTCGTGGGCGCCTTTGCCGCGTTCAGGCTCCTGGGACTCGATGACATAGATTCCATCTTTATGGCAAGCATCGCGGCAGCCCTGAAAACCACCAGGGCGGAGACAAGGGCAAGTCCGGCCTACGAGGAGATCAAGCGTTATGCAGACGACGAGCGCATGGTCCTGCTGCGCAGCAAGATAACCGTCACCTGAGGCCGTCGACTAAATGCTCCTTAAACCGGACGCTGTCAACCTTCTTGCAGGCAAGGACGTTTCCCCTGTCTGATGGTGTTACGATGCATCTTCCCCTTGCTTTCTTTGAGCAGTCCACCCTGACGCTGCACCGCTCCATCTTAAAGATCTCCGGGTAAAGAAGCGAGAACAGGGCAAACACGTCGTGCAAGTTGAACTGCGAATACCTGCTTACAGGATGCTGAAGGATTCTGCAGGCCAGATCCGCTGACTTGCTTTTGGCAGAACTTATCGCTGCAAGCATTTCAGCATCCACCGCGCAGGCCGGGTCGCATGTAACATCAAGGCCTGAAGAAACAATGGCCCTGCCGCCTTTCATGACGATGTCAGCCGCCTCCGGATCGCAGTAGAAATTGAACTCGGCATACCTGGTGACATTTCCTTCTACAGACGGGTCGTACACGCCGCCCATGACAAAGATCCTGTCAAGCCTTGCCACCAGGGACGGCTCGCTTTTAAAAAGCATGGCAACGTTGGTGAGGGGACCGGTTGCCACCATGGAGACCTCTTTGCGTCTATGTGTCTTTATCAGGTCAGCAAGCATCTTGAATGCCCCGGTCTTTTCCGGCCTCTGCCTTGCTGCCGGCAGATTGGAATTGCCAAGGCCGTCTGAGCCGTGTATGCCCTCTGCATGGACTGGCCGCCTACCGCCAAGCGGCCGGCTGGCACCCATGTACACTGGCACGTGCTTTCCGCTTGCCTGCATGATCTTGAGGGCGTTGGCCGTGGCCTTGCGGAGGCTGACGTTTCCGCTCACGGTAGTGACTGCCAGCACTTCCAGATGGGGGTTGTGAAGCGCCAGCAGAAGAGCTACGGCGTCATCGACCCCCGGGTCCATGTCCAGGACGACCTTCACATGATCCGGGATCTGCCGGTTGCATAAATCGCTATCTTGGCATGCCAAACTTTTTGCTGGCCTTTTCCGGCATCTCTTGCTCTGTCTGGCTTCCCTTGATGCACCCTAGAAGGTTCAGCCCAAGTTCGGTAAGGCGCACCTTGCTGTTTAGAAAATGGTAAAAGTACGTGTCCCCAGAAACCAGTAATCCTTCGTATGGATCTTCTGACTTTTTGTCAATCTCTATGACTTCGTTCGTCAAGACATGGTTGACGTCTTTTCTTGTCAGGCCGTACTCCAGCAGCTCAAGGATCGAAAGGCTGGCGATGTCAAGAACCGTTACCAGCCTCACAATCGTCGGGTCTTTCAGTAGCCTTGTGACGGTCTCCAAGTCTGTCTGCTTGGCCACGTCTGTAGAATAGATAGCATCATCTAAAAGATGTCGGTGATGGTAAAAAGCCCTGCCCAAGAACGGATTCTTGGGGTCTAGCCAAGGGCAGGGCCAAGCCGAAGTCTATCTGCCGCACGCTTTGAACAAGGGTAGATTATAACCAGTAGGTGTACAATGCCTTGCAACCGCGGAAAGCGCGGCCGTTGCATCGTTGATCATATTCATCGAGTCAGCTGATACTCCTTTACATCATGTTGCTGAGTGGCATCGCTTAATGCTGTGGTTTTGCGCAGGTGGCTTGGTTTTTCAGCTGCAAAAAAAAGCGCAGCGTTAGTTTATCGTGACGATGTTGCTCTGGACCGGTGTCAGCACCGTGACCGGGTCGATAAAGCCGGATATCAGAAAAGTCCTCAACTCATACTGGCCGGCGCTTTCGGGAGTCCAGGATATGCCCAGCTCTGACTCGCCGTCTGGCGGCAGGTTTCCAAACTGGAACTGAAGGTAAACGGTCACTCCCTGCGAGTCACGCACTTCCATGAGCGCGACATAGGATACAGAGTCGGAAGACTCGTTTGTGTTGGTTGTGGACAGAATAACCAGGCTGCCGACTTCTCCGGCTTCCAGCGTCCGTCCAAGCGAGTCTTTTATCACCGGCTTGGTCTGCGATACCGACCCCTGGGCGTATGCTGGCAAGGCAAAAACCGACGCAAACAGTGCTGCTGCAATTATAGCCAAGTATAGCTTGATCTTGCTGGTCAATGCAGTTCTCAATAAGAGCAGGTACAATTTAAACTTGCTACGATCTGGAATACTGATGGCATAGTTTCTGTACCTGGAAACTGCATCCATGCCCTGTGCATACCCTTATGAACCGGTCGACATTTTTGAATAAGCATGATCAGATACGCTGTCCTTGCCATCATGGCTTTGCTTGTAATCCCTGTATTCGCATTTGCACAAGACGAAGGCGGTTCCAAGCTAGGGCCAATTCCCAACCTTTCTGGGCAGTACGAAAACCCAGAGGCGGAATTCAAGATCGTTCTTCCAGAGGGCTGGACCGGTGTTCAAACTTATGGCGGATTTGTTGTCGTAAGCCCGGAGGGCGCGACGCTTGACTTTAAAGTCAAGCAAGATGTAGCCATGTCCATCCTACCGTTAAGCAAGGTTGCCTACATTGATTCTATTACAAAATACAGCCCTGCCCCTGTCGAAGAAGATCAGGCAGTTTGCAGCATCACCGATGCATCCTATACCACTATAAACCAGGTCAGTGTGAGAAAATCCATTCAGCAATGCGACGAGCAGAGCGTTTACCAGAAATCCTATGCTGTTGAGATAATCACCGACAAGAATTACATCGCCTTTGTCATGTCGGCCAAGACAGCCGAGCTTTATGACAAGAATGTTGCAGCGTTTGAAAAGTCCCTTGAAAGCCTCGAGGTCAAGGGTGCCCAGGATTTCCGCAGCTCAGAGTCATCACTTTTGCAGCTGCAGGATTCGTATCCTGTAGTAACGTTGAACGAGAAAAAGACGGACGTTTTGGTAAACAGCAACGTTCCGGTCACCGAGTTTGGCTTTGACGAGCAGAAAAAGCAGGTCTCCTTTCACGTCGAAGGAAAGAAGGACACCCGCAGCATAATGGTTCTGGAGATAAGCAAGGTTCTTGAGGGCCCCTTTACCGTTCTGGTTGATGGAAAACCCTCCAACACGTTTGCGGCAATTAGCAGCGGAGACGCCCAATTCCTGCGGGTGTATTTTGATGATGCACCCCACGATGTGACAGTGATAGGGACGAAGGTGGTTCCAGAATTTCCAGCAGTCCTAGTTGGCGTGCTTGCCTCTGTCATGGGCGCCGTGATACTTTTGAGCCGGAAGTTCGGCCGGCGGGCCTAGGCCTTTTTTTGTAGTAGGCAAAGTACCGGCGCAGGCTTTTTGTGTACGGCTCTATCATCTGGAATATCTCCTCGCTTTCCTCCTCTGTCAGCGTTCGCTTGTGCCTCTCAAGCATCAGGCCCTCTGCAAGGCCGGTGTAGTAGCCGGCCCGCTGCCCGTACAGAAAATCGTAGGCGCTGCTGCACTTCCAGACCTTCTTTAGTTTTGGTACCCGCCCCCTTGGAACCTTTGGTGCTGCCAGGTCGTTTTCTATAACGTACTGTACCATTTTTCTGATATCGCTGTCAAGCGGCAATTGAAACCGGTGTATGCAGGGCAGGCAAAAACCATTTCTGAATCTCCGCACAGATTTTTCAACATACGCCGGCTACCAACATTCAGTTCTTTTTAGATGAGCCCGCTGATCCGCTTGCAGCATCACCTGATCCTTGACATGAATCGTTTTCAATCGCATCTTGTACAATAGAGATGTACTGAATCGTGGATTTCTTCAATCTCTCCACCCTTGCCTGAAAATTGGCCGGATCGTTTCTTGCACTGTCTGCGGCTTCTGCAAACTGAAGCGAGTACAGTTTGTAGATCATCTGGATCTGCGCCAGGTTCCCAAGAGCTTTGGCCGCGGTTTCAGAGATACGTTTCTGCTGGTTTGTAAAAAATATGGAGACAATCGAGCTAAGGCTCATACCGCCGGTTATCACGCTCAATTCACTCATCCCGCCTCCCTCAAAAGTAAAGTAGATGGAAGCTCCGAAAAGCACAAGCCCCATACCGACAAGGATGTAGCTTATCTTGTTTGTGCTGATGTATGCCCGCTGCACAAACCCTATCGTGCTGTAAAAGCTCTTGTCCATGTCACGCCACATGAGCCTGGCCTCATCAATACAGGAGGTCTGCTCTGCAACTTTTCTAATGGAAAGCCTGTCTAAAAACGAGCGGCGTCTTCTGTCTGACTGCCTTTCATGCAATTCGTTGCTGTCGTCCTTTAACGATTGCATGCTGTATGTTGGTCGATGTGGGATATTAGACTTGGTAAAAACGCTGTTCTATGCGTCAGACTCGACGCATACGCATTCTATATAGTTATGATGTATATCGCCTTATTATTACAATAAAGCTTGTAGATATTGAGATAATGATGCTTGAGGGACGTTGTGGTGCCTATTTTTCGGATTTCTCGACTTCAACCGTGCATTTGGTCACTATTCCGGCAATCACCCCAAGGGCTGCAAGCCATGGTGCCAGAGCCAGCGTGGCAACGGCGCCAACAGCGCCCCATGTGACCGGGATGGATACTAGGACCTTGCCCTTGTCGTCCTTGACTACGATCCGCTTGACGCTGGCGTCGCGTACTATCTCCTTGACTTTTCCAACCAGCCCCTCGGCTGAGACCTGGTAGACATCCTTTTTCAGTCCCGCCTGGGTTCCACAGTTTGAGCAGAATTTGGCATCGCTTGCCAGATCCGCTCCGCATTCGGTGCACTTGGCCATTACTGACACGTATAGTATGCCAAGCTTTTATCGTTTCTGTCTTCTCAGCCGCTATCTGTAACCATGAACCTCATCGATTATCCTGTCAGAGTTCTGTACATAATAGGTAATTACAGATTCTGAAGACCGTTGAATAGCAAGAGAAATACACAGAATCCTAGTATGACATCGATGAGTAAAGTGTCACGAACCCTCTCCTAGGATTAACTACTGCTCTTACGCTTATCTTTGAACCTTTGGTTACCACTTTATTTTGTGATAACGCGTCGCCACGACAATTGCTCCAGTTATAGCTGCCATAACAAAAATGGTAATTGAACCAAATTCAGGAATAACCGTCGTACCTATTACATCAATGGACATTGCATCCTTGGGATAGTTAAAGACAAGATGGCTTGCCTTGACAGGTGTAAAATCATCACCAACAGCCGATTCCACCTCTATTTCAGTATAGTTCTTCGTGAAAAATTGTTCTTCCGTAAAGCTTACAGGTTTTCCATCTGCAAGCACTGTGTAGCTGCCATTCAATAAGTCATGGGGTATGGTAATTCTAAAGTATCCCTGCTCACCTGCTACCTCATTTCCGCCTTCGATATCTATGTGGATTTTCTTTTCCTCCTTGATAAAGAAAGTATCACATCTTGTAGCATCTGTTATCAGGCGAATACTAAATTTCTCGCCTTCTTCTACAAAGGTCTTTTTGAAATCAAGCCTTGGAGGATAAGGATGACTGTGGACCATCAAAATATCTGCCACGACGAATTCTACTTCTGTTGTGCCTGCTTTGATTGGAATGCGCATCGAGATCTGATCGCATGATGTAAAGAGATCGGGATTCTCAGGTATTCCATCCACGAATACTGCTGGCCCATGATCCGTAAATGAGAGGGCATCGTATAGCCCTCTGGGAAAAATTAGACTTAGATATCCGTCTGCAGGTGATGTCACACTTACGAGCACGTTTTGTATTTCAGGATTGATTCTAATGTCAGTAATTGAGCCACCATTGGTCATCTGGTATGCTAGAAGGTACGTCTTGTTTCCAACTTCGACATCAATTGTCGAAGACAAACTTTCAGGCTTGGAGGGCCCATCCATAACGTATGGATGTTCTGAATACTTGTTTGTTGCATACATATTGTTGATATTTTCGTTAACATCTAGACTTATGGAAGGATCTGACCACGCTTCATATCCTTTGAAAAGTATCGAGGATGATCGATTTTCTGTGGCGACATTCAAAACTGTTATCGAGTTATCATCGTTTACAAGATACAATTTGTTTGATTGAGAATTGACGGTTATCGCAACAGGAATGGTATCGGTTGCAAAAGATCTAGGCGAGGCAAGAGTGTAAGCATCATGCCAGCTGGTTTGCACAATTACAATAAACATGATGAGACATCCAAAGAAAATACTCCGACTTTTCATCAGCGCGCTATGGTGTCTCATGATTGGTCAAATAGCAAAAGTACACCGAACCTTTTGAGCTTTTGGTTACTTTTTGGGCAGTACTACTATTACGGTACCACTCTCCCACGGTTGACCGTGGTAGCCAAACTCCCCGGGCTTGGTAAACGTATACTCAAAGGCTTCGCCGGGATTAAGGTACGAATGACGTTCCCCGATAAAAGATGACGCACCAAAAGTCGTTTCTCTGAAAAAGTCGGGGTCCTTGTCATCATCTGCTTCTATCCAGTGAGGAACAATGTCATTGTTTGTCCATCTGACCGTGTTGTTTACTCCGATTACCACCTTGATTGTCTGCGGCTCGAAGGTTTTCCCGGAATTTGGATTGCTTGCGCCTTCTGGAATTACTACATCCGATACCTCGCTGCTAATGCCGGTTGCTGGCAATCTGGGGGTAGTGGGATTGCTCGTCATCAGGGTAAATACGACTACAATAGCAATGCCTGTAGCAAGACCCGCCGCTACTGGCGCTAGCATTCTAGCCATTGCAGCGCATTCTTATCTGAGCATTCTATTGAGTATTTGTCCAAACAGCTTTCGAACCTTCGGCCCTACTTCCGCCTTCTTAAGGTAATAAAAGCAATGATGCTTGCAATTGCTGCTCCAATACCAACCATGTACATAGAATTATTGATTTGATTCTGCTGCTCCACAATCTTTGGTCTTTCTTCGTTTGACACTGGTATCTTGTGAATCCTTTTTTGCACTATTGCAGCATCGGCACAATCTTGCTCTTCAATACCCAGTTCCATACATTCTTTTAATTGCTCCATTGTTAGTGGTGTCTTTGGCTCAAGCAATGAACTATCAAAGGCGATGATGGTCAGTGATGTAGTTTCGGTATTGGTTTGACTATCCGGGATCAGACCGGACTTGTAATGCGTATAAACTCCTCCGGTCTCATCATCTTGCATCTTTTGCAGTATTTCTGTAGCCCTCTTTGCGACATCCACTTCGTCTCCTCTGGCCAAATCCGCTGCTATCTTCCATAAAGCTACTTTGTACGTGCTGTAGCGGTCGCCATCTTCGGTATAGGCTTTGTCTTTGAATCCTGTGCCATCAAACATCCTTTGCCCTGCCAGATAGCATTCTGTGCTTTTTGCGTAGTCGCCTGTCTTGTAGTAATAGATAGCTTTGAGAAATGCAATATCTGCATAGTCGGTACACTGCAGCTCGCCATCACCGGAAAAATCTGTATACCATATCTGGTCTGTGATGTTCTTGTTTATTGGCGCTAGAAACGCAGTGTCTTTTCCCAGTATTGCTCCGTAAGCAGATCTAAATTCAATACCATGAACCTCCTTGTAAGCCAGAACCGAGCTTGTGATATTTCCTGATATGGCCGGCGCGTAATCCCTTAGCACAATAGCTGCCAGCTCGTTATCAGACCAAAGCCAGTATTTCTCAATATGCTCATTTTCTCGAACCAAGCCTAGCGAAGCATTGTATTGTGATTTTATATAAGACTGAGCTTTCTGCAAGTCAAACACAGAGATGCCCACGAATGTCTGGATGGGAAGCACAAGTAGAATAACCATGAGCACTGCTGAAACGTTCAACTAATGGAATACTATTTTGCACTGCAAGATAATGAAGATTTACGTTAGCTTAGGTGAAGATATTTGTTGCATTTGCAATCGTAATTGTCAACGGGGGAACCTTTTTAGCAATGGCCTAGGCAGTTAAAGGAAGACTTGATGCGACGTGGCATTGACGAGTGCATACACTGTTCCCATCCGCGGTCTGTCCATTTTACCAACGATCTTCGGGGGCTTGGAAGCAAGGACATCGGTCAAGTGAAAAGTGGCTGCAGCTACGTTTCGTCAGAAGGCATACCATGCCCGTGTCCAGGTTTTAGGCCGACCACGTCAAGTCCTTGACCACCAGGACTTTTTCAGATGCGGGAATATCTCTCGGATCTCCTTCTTTACGTCCTTGGGCATGTTTCTGTCCTCGATTATCATGTGCAGGTCCTTTTCGGGGATGGCAAGTCCATTTGGGCTTATCTTGTAAAACCATTCAATGTCTTTTTCACTGATGACGTCAACAGACTTGCTGCAGCCCTTCATGCCGCAGTACCGCAGATCCCTGCTGAAGCTGATGTGTCCGTCAGAACACCGATAGATCATCGCACATGTCTTGTCGTTGGCGGATAATAATGGTTTTACAGTTCGACCAGTTCCGACCGCAATGCCAGCAGCCTTTTGACCGGTGCAGAATCACTTCTATTGTACAGGCTAATAACCCCCTAGAATATGTTTAACGACCGATGTCTGCAAACCCCGGTTCTTGTTGTCTATCTGCTGAAGCAGTCAGTCGTAGTCTTTTGGCAAACAACAAAAGGTGTCTGCAGTCGATGTTGCCACCGCCGATACCCTGTTCTCTAAATAGTTCACGTATTTATGCAAAACGGCTATATCCATCTACAATTATGCATGATCAGCATGGTTGCCGCGGAAGGCACGGTCTTTGTGGTTTACGGGGCCATTGCCGCCGCGCTTTTCTTTGACTTTGTAAACGGATTTCATGATGCTGCTAATTCCATAGCAACCATAGTCGGCACGAGAATCCTGCGCCCGCTGCAGGCAGTCACACTTGCGGCCGCCGCAAATTTCGCCGGGCCCTTTGTCTTTGGGACTGCCGTTGCGGCAACCGTGGGCAAGGGGATAATCCAGCCAGAGTTCTCTACCATATACGTCATCCTTGCCGGGTTGATAGGCGCAATCGTCTGGGACCTTGTCACTTGGTGGTTTGGCCTCCCCTCGTCCAGCAGCCACGCCCTGGTAGGCGGCCTGGTGGGCTCAGCCCTCATCGCCGGGGGCGTCGAGGGGATCATATTTGGCGGCATAGAGCGGGTGCTCACCTTCATGGTTGTTTCTCCAACTATAGGATTTGCCATTGCCGCCGCCTTTTCTGTTGCAATCATGTACTTTTTCCGGCGCTCGCCGTCAACGAAGATCAACCGGGCCTTTGGAAAACTGCAGATCCTTTCATCCGGATTTTTCTCCCTTACCCACGGAGCCAACGACGGCCAAAAGACCATGGGGGTGATAACCGCCCTCCTCATTGCCGGCGGGTTTCTTGAGGCAAAATCATTTCAAGTCCCCTTCTGGGTCATCATCACCGCTGCAGCAGCCATCGCATTTGGCACGTTCTTTGGCGGCTGGAGAATAGTCAAGACCATGGCCTTCCGGCTTACCAACCTCAAGCCGTACCAGGGATTTTGCGCCGAGACCGGTGGCGGGGCAATCCTGACTTCCATGGCATGGCTGGGGATACCGGTGAGCACGACCCATGCCATATCCGGCGCCATAATGGGGGCCGGTTCCACCCGCAGGCTGTCAGCAGTGCGCTGGGGCCTTGGCAAGAGAATAGTTTACGCCTGGATCATAACCATACCGGCCAGCGCAGCCATAGCCGCGGCGGTGCTGTTGCTGATAAATGCTATTGTTGGCGTCCCGCGTTAATAGAGCTGAAACACTGGTCGCAGCAGCGCTTGAGCATACTTACCTTGCCCTTTACAAAGACATCGTACGAGGCCTTGCCTACCTTGCAAAAGTCGCAGCTGATTACCCGTAGGCTCCGTATCGCTTCTGTGATCTCTGACGTGCTGATGATGTCAAGTTGTGAAAAGGCCGCGGCCGCGTTTGCCATGGTTGTGGGTCACCGGTCCCGACTTATGAGCTAGATCTACATTATCTATATAGAATATGTAGGGGCAAAGCAATTGACTTCATATAGGCATCAATACAATGCCGGTCAGAAATGAAGCAGGGCTTCATGTCATGGCTGCGTTCAACTGAAAACGACATAATTTCATCCATCGAGTCGCAGGGAGAGATTCTGCTCAAGGCTGTAAGCACCCTTGTAGAGATGATGTCGTCCTTTGACAGGGTCGTCGAGTACAAAACAAAGATCGAGGATCTGGAGCATGAGGGCGACAAGATCACCCACAACGTCTACACCTTGCTCAACAAGAGCTTTGTAACGCCGCTAGACAAGGAGGACATATCTGCGCTGACCGGCGAGATCGACCAGATAATCGACTACACCGACCGGTTGACAGGAAGCATCATACTTTTTGACGTAACATCGCCTACGGTGTACATGATCGAACTGGCCAAGATGCTGCTTTCGTCCACCCAGGAAGTCTATGCACTGACAAAGAAGCTGCGCGGCTTCAAGAACGCTGACGACCTGATAGAGCACTGCCACAACATCAGCCAGTACGAGCATGAGGCCGATGTCATCTACAGGACCGCGATAGCCCAGCTGTTCAAGACAAACGATGCGGTCCAGATAATAAAAATGAAGGAGATCTACGACATCTTGGAAGGCGCGCACGACCGGTGTGCCGACGTGGCCGACGTGTTTGAGGACATTGCCCTAAAGTACGGCTAGATGGCACAAACGGTGATATACTGCCGCCACGAAGCCGTATTGAATGAGCGAACCCCTTCCTGAAGGTGTGAAATACCTTGTCAAGATAAACCCGGTGGAAAAGGCTCCCAAGCTGACCGACGAGGCCAAGGCCGAGCTCATATCGGTGGGGATGATGGATGAAAAAGGCAAGCTCAAGCTCAAGGGCGTGAGCCCCAAGATGCTCAAGCGCATGAAGCAAGAGTCTGTCAACTGCCCCGTGCTTAGCAAGGAGGTGGCCTTTGTCCAGTGCTACGTCTGCCGAAACTTTCACAGCCGGGTGTCCGGGCAGGTCTACTGCAAGGGCGACCCGCTTTAGACAAAACTTCATAAACCCTGCCAGAACTGTCTGCAGATGTTGAGCGCAAAGGAAGCCGGCATCACCGTCAAGAAAAATGAGGATTTTAGCGATTGGTACACACAGGTGGTGCTCAAGGCCGGTCTTGCCGATTACGCACCGGTCAAGGGGTTCATCGTTCTTAGGCCGTACGGCTATGCCATCTGGGAGTCAATCCGTGACATCCTTGACAAAAGATTCAAGGAGACCGGGCACCAGAACGGCTTTCTTCCAGTGCTGATACCTGAAAGCCTGCTGGCGCGCGAAGAGGACCACTTTGCCGGCTTTACTCCGGAGGTGTTCTGGGTCACCAAGGCCGGGAACAACGATATCGGCGAGAGACTGGCACTGCGGCCAACCTCAGAGACGCTGGCTTATTCCATATTCTCAAAATGGATAACCAGCTACCGGGATCTTCCCCTCAAGATCAACTTTTGGAACACGGCGCTGCGGGCAGAGATCAAGGCCACAAAGCCGTTTGTGCGGACGTCAGAGTTCCTCTGGCAGGAGGGCCACACAGTGCACGCCACCAAGGAGGAGGCAGAAGAAGAAGTCAGGATGATCCTTGACATTTACCGGGAGCTGATTGAAGATTATTTGGCAGTTCCTGCCATCCGCGGGTACAAAAGCGAGAAGGAAAAGTTTGTGGGCGCAGAGTACACCACCACGCTTGAAGGGATGATGGCCGACGGCCGGGCTCTGCAGATGGGCACGTCGCACCACCTTGGGCAGAACTTTTCAAAGCCCTTTGACATCAAGTATCTGGGCAGGGATACTGCCGAGCATTTCGCCTGGCAGACATCGTGGGGCGTCTCATGGCGTCTTATCGGCGCAATAATCATGGTTCATGGCGACGACAAGGGGCTCATCTTGCCTCCCAAGGTCGCGCCCATACAGCTGGTAATAGTTCCAATCCACAAGGACAAGGACGCCGAGCTGGTCAAGGGCAAGGCCGCCGAGCTTGCAGCAGAGCTGAAATCTGCAGAAATCAGAGTCCACCTTGATGACCGCGATGAGTACACTTCCGGCTGGAAGTTCAATGAGTGGGAGATGAAGGGCGTGCCCCTGCGCATAAACCTGGGGCCGCGGGACATAGAGAAGGGCCAGGTAGAGTTTGTCCGGCGCGACAGCCGAGAAAAGGTGCTATCAGAGCGAGGCAAGGCTATCGAGACGGCCAACCTGCTCTTGGGCAAGGTGCAGTCCGACCTGTTTGTGCGGGCAAAAAGCCTGCTGGACTCCCACGTTACAAGGCCTGCAAATTACGAGGAATTCAAAAAAACTCTCGACGGCAAGGGCGGCTTTGTGCCTGCCGGCTGGTGCGGAAACCCGGAATGCGAGGTGCGCATCAAGGAGGAGACTGGGGCCGATATTCGAGTTATACCCTTTGACCAGGCGGGGATGCCGGAAAACTGCATCCTATGCAACGCACCATCAAAGAAGCTGGCATACTTTGGAAGGGCATACTAATAAGGGATTGAACCAGAGCTAGTTTACAGTTGGTTGGCATTGAAGACCTGTTCCCGTTTGACAATGAGCTTGGCTATCTAGGAATATTCATCATCAGCCTTCTGGCCAGCCTGGTGGTGTTCGTGCCACTGCCGTATTTCCCACTGATTATAACGGCCTCTTTTAATCACAACTTTAACCCGCACCTGATAGCTCTTGTAAGCTCGGTTGGCATTGTCATTGCCAAGACCATCATCTTCCTTGTGAGCTATTACGGCCGGAACGCGCTTTCAGAGAAGACAAGAAAGAGGATGCTTCCCCTGCAAAAGCTGGTCAGCAGATACGGCTGGCCCGGCGCGTTTATTGCCGCTGCCACGCCCATCCCTGACGATATTATCTACATACCACTTGGCCTGGCAAAGTACAGCCCCTGGAAGTTTGCCCTGGCCACGTTTGGAGGCAAGATGGTCATGAACGAGGCCATAGTCTGGAGCTCGATATTCCTTGGCCGGCCGCTTGTAGAAGACGTGCTTTCAAGCACGACGGACGTCACGTCGCTTGTCCTGATAACGGTTGCAAGCATCGCCGTCCTTGGAGTCGTCGTATACTTCTCGCTAAAGATAGACTGGGCCAAGCTGATTGGCCGGTGGTTTCCGTGGGCTGTCGAGGATGACGAAGGAAAAAGCAAGACCTAGCACACAATTGCCGTCTGGCTGACATCCAATTTTATGACAAGGCTTTGGCGATCAACATCCATTACGTGGAGAGATGCACATCCATACTCTTAAGGATGTTAAAAGAAAATTCTCCTACCTTTACCTTCTTGTTTCCTATCATCATGGGTATCAAAAAATACAGTTTGAAATGTGCCACCAAACTTTGGATGCTGATTATTTTATCGCCTTCTAGACTAGCTTTCACTCCTTTGACTTCAGCTACCGGACTTATTTCAAACATCAATTTGAGCAGATTGTTGGGTATGGGAACTCCATTTACCACTACTTCAAAAATAATGTCTGGTTTGATTGTTGGAAGCTTTAGAGATGGAATATCGAATCCTTTTTCAAGCCTGTTTTTAGCTTCAGAAGACAACTTGTCAAACAAACCTCTTTTGAATTCCGGCGAGGCTGCACTTGCAATTTGTTCTGCTATGGTCTGCTTGATTGTGGTCATAAGATCTCCCAGATGGATAGAACCATCGCCCTTTCCTTTTTCTTTGAAATTTTTGTACCAATCACCCAGCAACCTGACATGCTGTAATTGATCCAATAACTCCCCGGAGTCAGAAAGTAGCAGCTGATGCACAGACTCATTCATCTTGTCTTTGATTAGTTGTTCGACGGAATCTAGGGACATTTTGCATTCACTCCTTTCGTAATTCCACCCTCACCCGAATGGTAGCTGCAGGATTTCCGTATTGAGAAATTGGTGGTTTTGGCAGTGGTTTTGGTACTACGAAGTGAAACGCCGCGACTGCTCCGGCAACAGAAGGGACAACAACCGACACAACAGTGCCTACATCAGGAGATGGTGAAGGTGGTGCCTCTGGAGGCGGCGATGCAGAAAGGGTAAAGGTGATTTTATCAGAAGCATCACCATATCTGGCAATAATTCTCCAAGTTTCATCAAATTCGTTCTTTCTGTCTGGAAGTTGAAATTCATACGAGTACGCATTCTGGGACGAAATAGGAACCAAAAATGATTCGTATACTGCATTATCTGGTCCAAGAACATCTATTCGGACAGGTTCTTCATCGGCTTTACCGAAGACATCTCCTGAGACAATTATGGTTTCATTGTTCAAGTAAGTTGTCTTGTCGACGGCGATTGTAATTTTAGTTGGGGGCGGCGGTCGTTCGGTTGGCCCTATCTCTATGCTAGGACTAAGGGACGGCTCATAAAGTTCATCGCCATCAAATCTACCTTGAATCAATTGCATAGACGGAATTATGTCAGGCAAAACGGTAGGGTCGGAAAGAAATGAGCCGTTGGCATCTGTTACTAATGGTTCTATTTCAATTTCAATGATGGACGAGCCAAGAAAGTGGATCGTCTTGTGCTCCATTCCTAAATCAACGTCTAGATCAACAAGCGCTCCAGATATTACAAGAGATTTTGTATCCCCGCTTACGTGAATATCGTCCTTCAGGGAGAGAGCTGTCGCGTGTTTCTTTACAGTAACAGAAACGGGGTTACTTTTTGCCACTTCTCTTGATTCATCATCGATTAATATGGCGATTATCTCGACGCTTGGATCGCTGCTCATGACACCTGCATTGTAAATGTGATCAACTGGCCCCCACGAGTTTTCTGTTATCAGGATTCCGGTTGTAGGCGTACTGCCGTCCCCCCAGTCTACCGTGACAGTGCTGCCAGAGGGAACGGAGCTAGAGACTGTTCCTGAAACGACTACCTTTTCTATTCCCCATTTTGGTTGGGTATTGCTAACATAGTCCAACGTTATGCCTTTATTCTGTAAATTAATGACATCCTGGTAGGTAGAGGTATTGCCTTGTGTGTCTTGGAACTCTGCTCCGATGGTTTTTACACCCTCAGCATCGGAGAATGAAAACTCGGCAGTTATTACATAGCCATCCTTGGCGCCAACATCCTGCAAGGCAAAACCTGCTACAAATACGCCGGTATTGGGTCCTGTCTCTGTTGCTGTAACAACCGTTGATTCATTTCCAAAAGAAATGGTGATTTCTATCGACTCTGCATCAAGGAAACTCTTGTTTAAACCTGGATCCGGTATTGACAGTACAACGTTGAAGCAGTCATCGTCAGGATCGTCACAGACGATCTCTGCCATGACGTTACTGTCGCTAGTATTTTCCACACCGTTGTTTATTGTTATCGAACCCTTGGGAGGCTCGTTAGGAAAGACGATCTCTACGCTATCTTGTTCATCTGATGAATTACCGCCTTCATCCTCTAATTCCACTTCAATGGTTTTCACACCATCAATTTTTGAGAACGGGTAGGTGGCAACAATAGTATCTCCATCTTCAGCACCAACATCCGACAGAGGAAACGAGGCTTCAAAAATTCCGGTATTATATCCTGTTTCTCTTGCGATGAAGGAATTTCTTGCAGGAGATAGAATGTCGACTTCGATTAAATCGATGCTTTCTTCGTCTATGTTAAGACCAGGATCTATGATCAACAGGCGTATTACATTACACGCATAGTCATCTGAATCCCTAGAGTCATCACAAATAATTCTTGCAGTAAGATTTGTATCGATAGTGGGATCTACGTCATCGATCTTTACAGAGCCTGATGGAGGGTCTCCTATAATAATCTCGATTATTATATAGACTTCTGATTTTCTCTCACTTTCATTGCCTGCTATATCCAAGCCATAGTACGTAATCTCCACATCATCACTAACCTGGATTGGATCCGTGTATTCTTCAAACTCTTCGCCGTCAAAAGAATAGAAAATAACTGTCCCTTCTTCATCGGATGCTAGTGCAACTTCTTGATCCGAATCAAAAGAACCTCCAGCCGGCGTAGCTGATATTGTTGGAGGCACGGTGTCTAAAACAATATCGTCATTATCACCGGATGTGTTGCCTGCGGCGTCTTCAAACCTAGCTCCAACGCCTTTTACACCGTTATCATCGGAGAATGAAAATTCGATTACAATGGTCTGGCCGTCTTCTGCTTTTAATTCTACGAAATCAAGTTCCGCTTCGAATATTCCCGTATTGGATCCTGTCTCTGTTGCCTCTAACTTCTGTCCATGAGATGTAAGACTTAATGTTATCACGTCTTCAGTGCCGGAGCTGGAATTGAGGCCTGCATCTGCAATGGACAATGTTGCATTAACGCATCTTAGATCCAGCTTGCCTACGTCAGGATCATTACACTCGACTTGTACAACAACATTTTTGTTATTGGTGTACTCTGCGCCGTCGTTGATTATTACTGAACCTTTTGGATCGGTGGTATCCAAAATTATAGAATCATCTTTCGTTTCGGAAGGACCGGAATGTATGAAGGTTCCAGCAATAGATTTTACGCCATCAAGATTGGAGTAAGAGAACTCGGCTGTTATGGTCATCTTTGTATCCTGACCAATACCATCCGTTGAAAAGTCTGCAAAGAATATTCCCGTATTGGCTCCTGTTTCCCTAGCGGTTATCTTCTCTGTCTTCAAAAAAGAGACAACGATTGTTACTACATCAACTGCCCGTTCATCTTCATTTAGGCCGTTATCGATAATCAATAATTCGATGTCAGTACAAGGCACCCCATCGCCAGACACAATATTGCATTCCATCTCTACAGTAATATCTGGGTCATTGGTATACTCATCATCTCCGTTGATTACAATTGAGTGGTAATATTCCGGAGGTACTGTAGAGGAGATGGTGGGCGGACTAATGATGGTGGGTGGCGCGACGGCGGTCGTGTCAGCGTAATAGATGCTCGAGTAGCTACTTGCAGGCAGAAATAACAACAATAGGGGAATGAAAAGAAGAATCAGGGTAAATGAAATTCGCCTTAATATCAAGAATCGATTCATTTCTAGTAATTACCATGATGACCCGTACTATATAACATATTTTCTTATGTTTATCGTATTTATCAAATATATTGACAATAAATCAGCAGTTTTGACTAATTATAATATTTCATGCTTTTGTATTGTTCAAAGTTTTTTAAATTAATTTTATTAATCTGCCATTCTTTTTGGGAATCATACATGATCGATCTGGAGGGGGATATGTAAGCGCTGCCTGGACGACAAAAAGTCGTTTCGCATAGATATTGTAACGATCATGCGTATGGATTGGAACCTTTTTTGAACAAATCTAATATAATTGAATTTAATATACTAAACATCGAGATTGATAAAAACTTTCTTTCTTCTTGCTATTGCTCTGCTAATCTTGGCTGTGGTAGATCCGCTTTTGCAGTCAAAGGCATTTTCAAGCAGCCAAATAACTGGAAGATTAAATGAAATTGTTGGTGATGACAAAAGACAGATCTACGTCAATTCCATAAGCCAAGCGTACATCAACAGCGAGCAGAAGAGAATCCAAATCGATCTGCTATGTAAAAATATCCGCACCTATCCCATAAATTGTCTAGATGTTTCCTTCATAGTAACGGATTCCGATGGAAAGGAATACTCGCCCCTTTCTCTGGCGTCCATTCCTGCCATAAGGATACCAACTTTAGACGTTATAAGAGCAGAGCTGAGATTTGTCATCCCGGCTGAAGCATCTGCGGATACTCTCGTGATTATTGACAAAGTAAGTTCCAACGTGATGACCATCGCCTTGACCCAGACCAAGGATCCTAAAGATAATCTCCCATCAGGTTCATGGAACATCACACTTAGACGCGGCGAAACGTTGTCTAGTGAAGAAAAACAGATCAAGATACATGATTTTGTACAAACAGACACTTACTACAATTTTGATATATCCGTATCAAATACTGGTAGAGAGGCTTTCAAATACGACTCGAAATATGCGCACATAAAGGATCAAGCCAATGTTGTTTACGATAGCACGACGTCAGAAAAGGAACCAAAGTTGAATTCAGTGACTTTGAACCCCCAAGAAACGGTTAGAGGGTGGGTGTCATTTGATGTGATAGATAAGGTCAGTACAAGGAATTTTATGTTCATCTACGATGAGCCTGATGGACCGCTTCTTAATAGTGGGGAATTTTTGGACAGGATCGACCCTGTACTATACCTGCCGGAAAATATGACCGTCAGGAACAATACCAGACTTGGTGCCATAGTGTATTATAATGTGACAGCATTTGACGACTATAGCAAATCTGTTCGAATTGAATGTAAACCAGAGCCAGGGGCGATTTTTGTTTTAAACAAAACAACCACTGTTAATTGTGTAGCGACTGACGAATCAGGCAATTCTACGGAAGGGTCGTTTACAATAACAGTAGTAGAGTCGTTAGGAAACAAGGTGATTGTTAATTTTGAGCATGGTGGAAAGACCTACACCGTGGTATCGGTGTCGGAGAAGGTTCAAGTTAAAAATCTTCTTGTAAACCATGCCAACAATTCCACGATAATCGAGCTGGCACCGGGTGATAACGGCCTTGTAGAAATGACGCTGCCCAAGGATTTGATAGACGGAATTTATGGGATTTCTATTTTGGGACAGGATGTGCCTTTTCAGAAAATATATGAAAACGAAACTTCAACTGTCATAAAATTCGATGTTGTAAAGAATGCTGGTTTGATAGAGATCTATGGAGCAAGAGTAATACCTGAATTCAGTATTGTTGCCGCCCTTGTCCTGGCGGCATCTTTTGCTATCTCTGTTTTTATAAATTGGAAACGAAGTTCAGTTTGACAAGATGCCACATCGAAAAGACATTTCTGGACTTTCATTTTACCGTGCGGACAATCCATCTACGGGTGCCTTGATACGATACAGTCATGGTACCCGACCACGAGCTTGTCAAGGTCCGCGCGATTCTTGTCCGGAGGCGATCCAAGTACGACAGAGATGTACCTGATCATTTTGGCAGGATCGCCTCCGCGCTCTACGCGCACGATCCCGCCGTCGTGGCTGAACCGGTCATCGCCGTATCCGATCTTTGACGCGACGGAGCTAACGTCCCGCGGCGGCGTCGCAGACAGCAAGCCCCCCTTGATATAGCTGCCGATTCCATCCTCGCCGGTCATCATGCTTATCATGTCAGAGCAAGACGCCGAGTCGATGAGGTTTCCCTGCGCCAGCAGCGTCATAAAGCGCGCCACCTGCATTGCTGTACCTGCAAAATTGGTTACGGGGCGTTTTTGCAATCGGGCCCAACGGGCGGTCAATTTCTGGCCTGCTCTGTCATTGGGGAGCCAATCGTGGCCCGCGTAGTCCCCCGATATCCACAGGCCGGACTTCTTTGCCTCGCTAAAGAATCCGGCGGCTGCCAGGGCGCCGTTGATGTACGGGTAGCTCAGGGCCAGGATGCATTTGCTGGCGGCTTCGTTGTTAGACTGGCGTAGCATCAGCCTCATCCAGTCACGGAACTTGCCCTGAGGTGCACCAAATTCACCAATACGGTCCAGCTCGGCGTCTGTCAGTGGAGGAGCGCGTTCGGCTAGTTTCACTTCCCCGCTGGGCAGCAGAGAGAAAATTTCTGACAATTTTGGGAATCCCTGTGGAAACGAGGGAAACTTTGCATCAAGTATGGGCTTCCACGCCTTTTTCAGTTCAGCAAAGACCTTGCCTTCCCATCCTGCTGTCGCCGTCGAAAGGCCGTCGGAGATCATATTTTTTGCATGAACTTCAACCCGTCGCCGTAGCTCAAAGACGACATACATGGGATATATCTTTGCAAGGCTTCCAACATAGAGCATATCCGTGTCGTTGGAGCCAAAGTAGGGTGGGAGAGCAGGATTCCCGGTGACATCAACGACCGCGCTGCACAAATCCTTGACCTCCGGATCGCCTGAGGCGGCGCCGGCGCATGTGGTAAACCCCGAGTTTGCCATATCAAACGACTGTATGTATGGGCTGCTAGGAAACGGTGCGATTACCGGCGTGCTTGCACTATTTGCGACTCTGGCTAGTGCCGGGGTATGAACTGTTCTCCCTCCATTGCGAGTTGTTGTTACTTCCACCAATTATTGGAATGCAAAAGAAAGGCTAATGAATAATGATCGCTTTCTGATACTCCCATATAGGACCGAATGTCGATTAGCAGATACAGACCAAACCAAGATAGGATCGATTTCTCTAATAACGTAGCTGGTACTGCCGGTGGGGAGATCAAGGCCCTTCTTACCAAATAACGAAAGATCTTGACGGCGAGATTTCGCAAGTTCGGGCCTGGTTATCAAATGAATCTGATGTCTTGATCTGTGGCATCCGGCGATCCTTGACCTGACCTCACTTTACCTTGAGGTTGACAACCAGCATCTTGTCAGAAGACTCGATCTCTGGCTTGTTTATGGCGGCCTGCTCCGCCACATAGCTGAACAGTCTGTTCAGATAATAGGACCATTTGTACCCCATGTCGTGCTGAATTATGTAGGTGTGATGGTTGTCCTCCACAATGTGACGGTAACTGTAACCAGAGGTCTTGACCCACCTCTCCATGAACTCAAGCAACGACTTTTCTGTATGTTTTCTGACCATCAGCAGGCTTGCGTCCTTTAGCTCCTTTGCCATGTCCTTTGCCATGCGGTCAACCTCATCTTCGCTCAATGGATCCATGAGTTTTTCTACAAGGGTCCGGCGAACAGTCATGAATCCGGCTTTGTTGGCGTGGGCATGCCATTCAACATGGGAGGTTACGATCTGATTTAACAGCGTATTGAGGCTGACCTGTTTATGTGCAGCCTCTTCTTTTAACTCGTGAAATAAGGACGTGGGAAACCTAAACGTGATGCTTATGCTCTTTGGGTTTGGCACTAGCAGGTATAACGCGTTACTAAGATATAGGATTTGTGCAAATGCGTAATTCAGTTGCAAACGATTAAAATATTGCGCATTGTATGCATACTGTAGATATATCCAACACGGGCATTCTGGGATTATGAAAGTACAAGGGTCAATTCGCGATTGTGAATCTGGCCGGTTATTTGCGCTTTGCGAATCTTGTTTCTGGACTGCTTCGTTTCTTACAAAACTGGATCTGCCATCATGCCCGGTATGTTTCAAAAGGGACGTGGCGTTGATGCCGCTTTTGTCAAACGAATCATACAGATGGACCGAATACCTCGGCCTGGAACTTTTTTCAATACGCGAAAGTAACTCTCAAGCCTGACACAATCATCAAATGAGCGGTTCTTGTTTCTATCAAAAGACGATCTGGCATAAAAAGTGATTTTGCCGGTCATCACGAGCTATGGAATTTAGCAAACACAGGGGGCGTTGCAGACATTGCTGATGGTCACCTGACCCGTAGTTGGTTGCAACATTGCCAGTTGTACACAATGTACACGCCATGATTATAACAGATGTTGTAAAATCTAGCCCGTCCTCGAGAAATTCAGAGGCAGGCTGTGCTAGGCCCACCCTGCATCCCTACTTGGCATGATTTCTCCCCCGAAGGGGTGGGCCTAACTATAATTTTGACAAGCGTCATGTTTTTTGTTTGAAATATCGTCTAGTACATTTGCGTTGCATCGACCGGTCTGCTTGGAGGTTCATTCGCCGAATTAGATCTTTCTGTCTGAATCGATTCCGCGGTTCAGCTCGACTTCAACATAATCTTCGTTCATGCCGGTAACGCAGTCCGTGACCACGGCCTTTATGGGCTCAAAGTGTATCGTGCCGGCCGGGACACTGCCTTCCTTTTGCAGTGCGGCAAGCCGCTGTCCAAAAGCCTCCTTGTGGTCCTCGCAGACCACGGCTACCATGTATTCGCCGTCGGCGGCCTTGATGGAGACGACGTACGACGGTGGGAGCGGGCATTCCTCCTTGCCCACCTTAAAGGAGCAGTTTTCAGGCAGAAGCATCTTGATGTAAAAGACAGCCATTCAATATAAACTTGAAATTCAGGATTCTGGCTGCTCGTCGCCCAGCTTCTTGTCTATTTCTTCCTGCATCTTCTTGTACTGCTTGTACTTTTTGGTCCACTTTGAAAGCACGAACCACTGCCTTATGCCAAATCCCAGCCAGAAAAGGGCTATGAAGAACGGCACGTAGCGTACAAAGACAAAGGCCGGAGGTTCAACCCCTCCCCGCGGACCGTGGAATCCGCCAAACGGAAACGGCGGGCCAAACAAAGAATACGTGACTGCAAAGGAGATAGGCGGGATTATCATGATGGAGAGTATCATAATTATGAATATCTTCTTGGTCCGGTCTATCTGCTCGATGATGCCGTCCATTATCTGGAAGATGTTCTCCTTTGGCTTTTCGTCAGGACCTGCGGCCACTGCTATCGTTTCCCTCCTTCATTAAAAAAACGTATAGTAACTATGTTACTCATCATAGTTCTCCCCTGGGAAACAGGTACTCGTAGGGCTCGAGGATCGCCTTGAGCAGTTCGTTTCCCTTCTGCGAGACTCGATACTTTATTATCGTCTTGTTGCCCCACGGCTCCTCTGTCCTAGTTATCAACCCCTTTGTTACCATGTCTTCGATTATCTCCTTGTGCTTGACGTTGTTGAGGCCGCAGTAGCTCATCAGCTTGCTCTGGTTGAGCTCGCCGTATTCTGATAGCTTTAGGAGGATGTCCTTTCTGATGTAGATCCTGTCGCGGTATTCGTGCACCAATTCAGTTCAGTGTTTCAGGTGTCGCTTCGCAACGGCTGGAAACGCAATCAAAGTCACTAGCTGCCGACCTGCCCCTCAAACCCACCATAGTACCGGTGGTCAGATAAATTAAGAGTGAGGTAACATTGTTACTTGTCATAGTTTAACAATTGTTAATATTGCATTTAAAGACTATATCTCCATGAGAGGCTTTGTCATCACAGCGGTGACCTTACGGACATTTGCAGAAAGGCCGCGGGAGCTTGTCTTGGAAGTTGGATAGACATGAAAGAAGAGCTCAGTTCCATTAAAGATACCGTCAAGATCCCGTTTGCCATGGCGGTCGATATTGCCGAGATGCAGATAGATGGAGGCAAGGTGCTCAGCGGCCGTCTGGGCGTTGTACAGGGTTTTCTGACCTATGGCTTTTTTGTCGTGATCCCGGACAGTGCAACTGCCTACATCGTGCTGGTGGACGCATACAACGGATCCGTCCTGTACGTCTCAGACAAGGTAAGTGTCGGTGACCTGCAGTTCATGTCCCTGCCCTTTGGCCCTGCAGGGGCAAATCTTGGTCATGGCTGGCCCATGAAGCCGCGATGCAGCGGACCGGTGGTAAATTGAAGACAAGCATTTTTTCTCCGATATTTCGATGCAGAAAAGGGTAGTAGCAGGGCAGAAAAGAAACGTTTTCTCGTAACTGGAGTCAGGAAACAGCATGCAGATTTTTTCCGGCAATGCTGCTATTCGTCTTCCGCATGCTCAGCGCTAAACGCGATCTTGAGCATGGGCAGTATCTTTTTTGTAATTATTGGACCGGGCCGGGCAGCAATGTCAAAGGACAGCACCAGCACGTCCTTGTTGGCGTTGTGAAGCGGCACTGTGGCGCGCTTTACCTTCTCGTAGACCGTGATGGAATACATCGCCTTTCCCAGCTTGCTTTCAAAAGTCTCTCTTGTTATCACCCTTGCTATGGACTGAAGCGTGGACAGGTTTGCCTCGTTGTCGGTAAGCAGCGGCCTGACGTCGCTTCTGTATTCATATGTCAGCATCTCGCCTTTGCGGCTGACGATGCCGGCAAACCTGATGCCGGGGTCAAGGGCCAGGATATCCCTGCAGAGTTCTTTGGACATGGCACTTGAGGCTATCTATTATACGGATATACATTAAGTTTGCACTGCAAGGCAACGCGCAGCAAGAATCATTGCAAAGAAACAGCCCTTGCCAAAGACCGCAGGTCTTTATTTTCTATGCTGTTGGCTTGAATGACAACAAGCAGGTCTTGGCCGTCCATACTACCCCAGTCAAGGGCCACGCCTTCCTTTTCAGGCTTTGCGAAACTGATGACAGCGTACTGGCCGGCTATACCTGTGCCTTTTTCCACTGCCGGGCTGTCTGCCGGCGGAAGGCCGGCGACGAGATTCACCGTCTTGGTGTTAAACGGGTATCCGTTATCTGCTAGTGTGTTTAGTGCCAGATCTGGAAATGTTTTGGTCGGATACACACTTATCGTGATGTATTTGGATGCGCCAAAGGGATCATAGTAGACAGCCTCAAAGGGCATATCATCGCCCACGTACCGCAATCCATGGGGAATATTTGCCGGCTGCAGTATACGAAGGTCTATGCCCTGGCCGATGCTGGCTGGAAACGGCAGCGTGTACTGGGCAGCCCTAAGCATATCGGTGTTGCTGCGCTCCAGGGTTTCCTGAGAAAATCTGCGGCCCTCGCCGGGCACACCGTTGGCAAAGGGGTCCCTGTCTGGCCGGCTTACAGCAATGTATCCCTCCGCATCGACGGTAAGCGGCATTGTGGCAAGGCCCAGAATGTAGCCGCGCACAGGGATCTGCCCACTGGTGATTCCAGCCGCCGGTGGACCGGAGACTGCAAGGCCGTCCCAAAGCCGGTACTGGTCACCGGCACAGGGGTTTTCAATGGCCCATCTTCCCCAGCTAGAAAAGTAATTCATGATGCACTTGTCGTATGGCGAGACAGCGTTGTAGGCGCGGTACGACGAAATGTCGTTTTCAAGCCCACCAAGCCAGTCCGGAAGGCGGATAAGTATGTACCTTGAGAAGTGCTCCGACTTTTCAAGGATCTCAAACTTTTGCACCGGTGTTGCAGACTCTATCGAGTCTTGGTCGAAGGTGCTGCTGAAGGGATCTACAAACCACGCTATTTTGTTTGGCTGCAGATCGCTGACGTGCAGGTACTGGGTTTCTGCCACGTATTTGTCCAGATCCCGGTCGTAGCTGACCTGAAACGCAAGGATCCTCTGCACTTTATCGGCTTCTGTTCCAGAAATAGACAGCATGGCAAGGGTGGCGCCGATGATTCCGGCCACGACAACAAGGGCGACTACAGAATACCGAAGACTTGTAGTCATCCTTGCAACACATTCGCACAGCAATTATTTGAAATTTCGTCCAATCTGTGCGTTTCAAGCTGATTCTTTGCTGGTAGGTTGCTGTAAAGAATAACGAATCGTTTCCATGAAATCGGCAATAAATGTCAAAATGTGTATGTGTGGGCCGCATTGAGCAAACAAGAACAGTTAAAAAACGGTCATTTGATTCTGCAGGTGTTATGGGAAGCCGAAGAAGAAAGATGGCCGCAAGGCCGGTAAAGAAGGCCACGGTGGACGGCCGCTGTCCGAAATGCACCACCATTGTCAAGTTCAACGTGTCAGGGCCAGTGGGCGACGAGATCTACGAGTGCACTGGCTGTATGTCAAAATTCCATATAGACGAACTTTAACTGCCTTCCGCGCCAAGCTGGGCCAGCGGGACCTGGGACGGGTTTCTGTATTTCACGACCTGCGAAACCCCCTGCCTCGGGTAAACGCCGTATATCAGGCTGGCCTTGGCCACTGTCGAGTCTTTTAGCGTGACCATGATTATCTGGCTTGTCTTTGAGCGCTCCACCAATATCTTGGAAAGCCTCTCGGTGTTCTGTGCATCCAGGTGCGCGTCCACCTCGTCCATCAGGTAGAAAGGCGACGGCTTTAGCGACTGCAGCGCCAGCAGGAAAACCGTTGCTGCAATGGTCTTTTCTCCGCCGGAAAGCGCGGTTGACTCGCGGCCGACTTTGCCGGGGAACTGCATCAAGAGCATGACACCGCCGGCAAAAACGTCTTCCGGGTTTTCTATCTCAAGCCAGGCCGCGCCGCCGGTGAGCTTGGAAAATGTGTCGCGGATGTCGCCGTCCACCTTCTGGAAGGCGTCCATGAACATCTCCTTTTTCTCCTTGACAATGTTTTCAATGAACGACACAATCGAGTTGCGCTCGTTTTCCAGCTGGTTTCTTCTGTCCGACATGCTCCTGTAGCCCTCGATGACCTGGACGTAGGACTCGTCGGCCCGTAGGTTTATCCTGGACTTGACCTGCTCGTGCTCGTCTGAC
This sequence comes from Nitrososphaera sp., assembly GCA_029263715.1. Classification (GTDB taxonomy): domain Archaea; phylum Thermoproteota; class Nitrososphaeria; order Nitrososphaerales; family Nitrososphaeraceae; genus Nitrososphaera. The sequence continues at coordinate 119,225 of JAJUFP010000007.1, forward strand.
AGTTCCTTGATGGCGGACTCGACGTCCATGGGATCAAGCAGGTTCTTGTAGCCAAGCCAGACCAGGTCGTTGGTAAGGCGCAGCTCCTGCGCCGACAGGTCTGCCTGGTCCTTTTTCATCAGCGCGGACTCGCGCTCAAGGATGTTGTTTTCCTTTGATAGCCTGCGCTCGTTTTCTGACAAGGCCTTTATCTTGCGCTCATAGTCCTGCAGGACGGAATACGCGTTGCCCGACGAGTCGATTATCTGCTGCTCCTGGTCACGAAGGGACTTTAACTCTGATTCTAAAGATTCTGACTTGGACTGCATTTCTGAAATCTGCTTCTTTCTCTGTTCAAGCTCAAGGGTCAGCCGGCTGCTTTCATCGTCCATGTCAGATGTCTGCCGCAGGTCAAACTCTAGGCGGGAGTCTTTGCCGTTCAGGCTCGCAGTCAGCTGGTTTAGCTCCATGTTTGCCGCATCGACCTGCTTTAGGACATGGTTGCGGGCAACGTTTTTTTCTGCATGCTCTGAGCGGGCCTTGGACTCGTCGATGCTCTGAAGCCTTGCCGCCATCCTGGCTACGGCCGGGCCCAGCAGATCAAGCCTTCTTTTCAGCCTTTGCAGGTCTGACTGCAAAACCTCGCCTTCCTTTTCCAGCCCCTGCATGCTTGCCGCAAGTTCGGAAGCGGACTTTTCCTTTGAGCTGATAAAGGCCGCCTCGCTGGCCATCGCCGACTCGTGGCTTGAAATCTCTAGTTCAAGGCGCATCCTTTCTGACTCAAGGCTGGATATCTTGTCTGAAACACTCTTGAGGTCAGAGTTCTTTTTTTCCACCATCCTTGAAAGGCGGCCCAGGGTCTCCCGGAGGCCCTCAACAGAGTTCCCAAGCAGTATGGCCTTTGTAAGGTCCGATATCCTGGACCCAAAGTCCAGGGACATGGAGCCGCCGGCTGGCTCGAAAAGCTCGCCCTCTATCGATACAGCGCGGTAGCCCTGCCTGGCAAGCATGTATGCCGACGACGAGTTTCTGACCAGCACCGTGTCTGAGAAAAGAAAGGCCGGCAGCCTGTCATATTCTGAATAAACAAAACCATCCAAGGTCCCAACCACGTTGACGTCGTGCTCAATCTCCTTGGCTGGCCGCGGCTTGAACCGGCTTACCACGTCCAGCGGGATTATCCGAAGCCTCGGCAGCTTTCGCTCCTTGGCGTACGTGGCAACTGCGATCATGGACTTGACGTCCTCGACTACAAAGGCCTTCATCCAATCAGAGCCAGCGGCCAGCACCGGTCGCTCGTAATCCTTGTCCCAGCGCACCAGGTCGTGGACAAGGCCCTTTATGCCAAACCGGTCCCGGTCCTTCATCAGCTCTGCAATGGCCATGTCGTCGGCCATGGCGTTTTTGGCCACGCTGGCCCGCTCCTCAAACTTGGTGGCCATGCTCTCTGCCCTGGCTATCAGGCCTGCCGAGCCTTCCAACTCTCGCTCAAGGCTGGCCTTGGTATCGCGCAGCGATTCTATGGTGACTGTCAGGCCGGCAAGCCTCTGCCTTTCTGATTCAACTGTCTGCTGGACTGCTGTCAGACGTTCTCGGGCAGCATCCACCTCGGAATTGAGCGCCGCCAGGGCCTGCTTGCTTGCGTCTTTTTTGTAGGTGCTGGTCTTGATCTTTTCCTCAATCCTTGCCGATTCTAGTTCTATCCTGCTTTTCAGGCCATTGATACGCCGGCTTCTTTCCTCGAGTTTTCTTCTAAAGCCAGCATACTTTGATAGGGTGGCCGTTATCTGCTCTATCTGGGCGTTTATCTCGTCCAGCCTTGACCTGTGCACTGATAGTTCGGCCTTCTTCTGGTCTGCCGAGACTTTCAGTTTCTGTATCTCAGAGCGGGCCTGCTCCATTCTGGCAAAGACTGCCTGCCGGTTTCCGGCTATGGCCGGAAGCCTCCTTTCAATCTCTGATATCCTGCGCTGAGACTCGTTTAGCATGGCCTTGGTCCTTTCAGAGTCGTGCACCACCACCGCAGTCCTGCTGGCCAGCTGCGCCTTGGCCTTGTTGGCCGCGTCTACTTCCTGCATGAACTTGGACTTTTCAGTCTCTAGAACCTCTATCTCGGCCCGCAGCTCGTCTATCTGCTTGGTTAGCTGCATTGATCTGCCGAGGTTGTTTTCAAGTATCTGGGTGGTGGTGGCCAGCTTGCTTTTGACAGTCCGAATGTTGTTGGATATCTGGACTGCCCTGAACCTTTTTAGTTCTGAGGATATCTGCTCGTAGCGCAGCTGGTCGTTTCGCTCCACTTCCAGCTCCTCTATGCGCTTGCGGATCTCACCCATCCTGGCAAAGGCCACCTCCAGTCGCCGGTCAGCCTCGTCCAATTGTTTTAGGGACTCGGCCTTCTTTTCATCAAAATACGACAACCCCACAATGTCCTCGATTATCTTGCGCCGCTCCTCGGAGTTTAACTCCGAGATACGGGTGATCATGCCCTGCTGGACAATGTTCAGCTTGTTTGGCGCGGAAAGCACCACTTCTAAAAGCTCCATGATGGCAGATTTGGAGACTTTTTTGCCGTTTAGGAGGTACTGGCTTTCTCCGCTTTGGCCCTCCATCTCTCTTGTCAAGGTTACGGCGTCCTCGTCCATGGGGATCCCACGGTCCGCGTTGTCAAAGGTTACGCTTACCCTAATGAGGCGGTGGCCGGACGCCCCGCTGTCGTGGAAAAGCGACGAGAACTTGTCAACCCGCATCGCCTTGGGGCTGTTCTCGCCAATGGCAAACATGATGGCATCAAGAATGTTGCTCTTGCCGGAGCCGTTTGGGCCGGTAACCGCCACAAGACCGGGGTCAAAGTGCACCACGGTGTTCTTAAACCCGAAGGACTTGAAGCCGTAAACTTCGAGTTTCTTGATGTGGACCAAAGGCCTTGCAGATGAGATTTTCCGGACGGTTAATTATACACAGTGGCGTGCATTGCTGTTCCCTTTTTGTTAAATATTTTTTAGCAGCTAGCGCTCGCGCTTGCCCTCGACGAACTCTAGGAAGTTGGCCTTGGCCACAGAGTACGGCATCTGCACCGGCGGGTGCTTGAAGCAGTACGCAGAGATGCTCTCAAGGGGTCCGGATATCCCGCGTTCAATGCCAAGTTTGGTGGCCCGGACGGCGTCTATCATGACCCCGGCGCTGTTGTAGGCGTCCACAACCTTGAGTTTTACGTCCAGCTCGACGGGTATGCCGCCAAAGTACTGGCCCTTTATCGAGATGTAGCAGACCTTGTCGTTGTCCAGGAAGGACACAAAGTCTGACGGGCCGATGCGCATCGGTATCTCGTACGGTGCCATGGCCGCCACGGCCGAGGTCTTGCTTATGCGCTTGTCCTCAAGTCTGTCTTCATCAAGCATGTTGTAAAAGTCCATGTCGCCACCGATGTTCAATTGATAAGTTTCGTTTATCTTGACACCGCGGTCGACGAACAACTTCACCAGGGTTTTGTGGACCACGGTTGCGCCAAGCTGGCTCATGACGTCGTCGCCGGCGCAGATAAGGCCGCGGTCATGAAAAGCCTGCTGCCACTTTGGCTCAGAAGCGATAAACACGGGGATGGCGTTGACAAACGCGCAGCCGGCCTCAAGGCAGGCCTCGGCGTAGTACTGCGCGCCGCGCCGGCTTCCCACGGGAAGGTAGCATAAAAGCATCTCAGCTCCGGTATCCTTGAGGGTCTTGGCCACGTTGGCTGCCGGGCCGTCGGCCTGCTTGACCTTTTGTGAAAGGTGCCGTCCAACCCCATCAAGGGTCTCGCCCTTCTGGACCTTGACGTCCAGCTTGTCCATCTCCTTGACTATCCTGACGGTGTTGTTTGGCTTGGCAAATATCGCCTCAGAAAGGTCCTTGCCCACCTTGGTATTGGCAACATCAAAGGCCGCCACAAACTCGATATCGGATGGCTCCATGCCGGCCAGGTTGTATGCCGTCAGGCCTATCCAGTCGTTTTCCGGCTTGGCGGCCTCCGGATTGCTTTTGTAGTAACGGGTACCTTGAACAAGAGCAGATGCACAGTTGCCCACACCAGCGATGGCAACCTTGATCTTTCTTCGCATTACATATCTGGCATCATCCCGGGACTAATATATCTTGAAGGTTTTGCTCACCGGCTGGTGCTCACGGCTTCTGGCGCCTTTACCCTGGCAAAATACAGCATGAACCCAAACCAGGAGGCCAGCTGCAGGGAGGTGACAAAAATGTCAAGGGAGCCGGACAGGTAGACGCGGGTAAAGAACCCCTCAAGGATTATCTTGGCAGACTGGTCCACCATGAAGGCAAGGCCCACGGCAAGTATGGCAACATGTCTTTTTGCGGCAAGCCAGACGGCTATGATGGCCCCGCTTCCAGCAAGGCCGAATACACCGCCTATGGCGTTGTAGGCCGGTATGGACTCTAGTCTTCCAAAGCACTGCATGTGGCCGCCAGTCACGTCTATCCAGACGCGGTACTGGTAGCCGTTCTCGGCGCAGACGTAGACGTGGCCGGACTCGTGCAAGAGCGTGATGGGGATCATGAGGGCCAGGTACAGGACAACGGTCCACTGCATGACCCTCCGGTTAAGCTGCAACGTCATGGGTACGAAGACGCTTCCTTTTAGTGTTATTCCAATTTCTGCCTTTTTCTAAAGCCAGCATTCTGCCGGCTCGATAAAAGAGGAACAAGTAGTCGAATCATCGTACCTTACACTCAATATTTCTGCAAGAAGAAAAGGGTGCGCCCCGTCAATTGCTGTCAGTAGATCTTGCTGACCGTATCACTTCGTACAGGTAACAGGCCCTGCAGAGGATCTTGTTTTCATTTCTAAAATACATCTTTTCAGGGAAGGAAAACGGCTGGTTTTCAAGGGGGGCATTACAGCAGTCACAGGTCTTGTCAAAAGCTTGATTCATGGATGCAACGGAAATTTGTTGAGACAAACTCCGGAAGACTCTTGAGTATATCCTAATATTTATTTTTTATGATAATTTTATGTCGTGTTTACCCAAATCCAAATGCACCTTTTGGTTTCGATTGGTAACGAATGGTAGATTGTGGGCCGAAAATTGAACGCAAGATCCGTCTTGGCAACATACAGGACTCAATAACCGCCAAAAATCTAGATCGTCCAAGACGAGAAAATGATGCTATTTGTGACAGAAGCGATGATGCAAAAGCATTCATGCAGAACAATAAGCAATTTAAAATACAGGAGCGGAAAAAAGCGGCAAATCACTTAATTTCGCGGCATCAGAGGTAAAAAGCATGGCCAGAGAGCAATACGAAGTGGAGATTATGGCTTCTCCGGAGAAGGTATTTGCTCACTTAGATGACATTAACAATGTAGGCGGGCACATGAGTGAAAAGAGCTCCATGCCAATGATGGGAAGTCGCCTCAAGCTAGAAGTGATTGATGATAAGAAAGGCGTAGGTGCCACATATAGATGGAAAGGAAGTGTCATGGGCATGACTGTCGATATCCAGGAAACCGTCACTAAATGGGTAAGAGACGGTGAAAAGACTTGGCAGACTATTGGAAAGCCAAAGATGATAGTGATGTCCGGCTATACCATGCATTTGTCGCTGACCGGCACCGACAAGGGAACGCGGGTCGTGTTTGAGATAGATTACTCGCTTCCAAAAACACCATGGGGCTGGATTATTGGAAAGCTTCTCGCACGCAGATATGCCAAGTGGTGCTTGCAAAGAGCGTGTGAGGACGCCAAAAGAACACTAGAATCAACGGCATAGCGTATTTTTCTCGCATTTGAGACGGGCCATCTATGCTTAAATTGTTAACGCGGTATGTACAATGGGTTTGAGCAAAATTCAGGTTCTTCTTCAGCCCGTCGGTGCCGTTCCTGACAGCGTGTTGAAGTTCTTGCAAGAAGCCCTAGCCGAACAATTTGACGGTTGCACGTTTAGCATATCGAAATCCATTGAAATCCCGTCGCATGCATTTGACGAAAGGAGAGATCAGTTCAAGTCGCCCGTCATTCTGGACTTGCTTGATAAAGAGACGCACTGCGACAAGATCCTTGGCATCTGCGACTTTGACGCATATGCAGAAGACCTTAACTTTGTTTTCGGCCAGGCCCAGCACGGAGGAAGGACGCTGGCGGTCTACCTGCCGCGATTAAGGCAGGAATTCTACGGATTCAAGCCGGACGTTTCTTTATTTTTACAAAGGGCAGTAAAAGAAGCTGTTCACGAGTTGGGGCACAGTTTTGGCCTTGGCCACTGCAGATTGCCTTCCTGCGTGATGTACTTTAGCAATTCTCTGCGTGATACCGACAAGAAAGGCAAAGAGTTTTGCAGCGTATGTAAATTGGTGATGGCGAGCAAGGCAAAGGGCTAATCATCGAATCATGATATGTACCAGATCATGCCGATGAACTACCGGATGAATTGAAAGGAAGACTTGTATCCTGAGCCTGCTCCTTTCTTCATCGCTTCCATGGCCTCCTCCGGTGTCAGCAGTAGCGTTGTCTTGATGGCCTTGAGCGCTCCGCCAGCGGCAAATGCCATTGCAATAGCTGCTGCACTGATGTTGTCTGGCATACTCAATACGAGAACAACATCAAACTCTCCAAACGAGAACCAGCCTCCTTCGACCTTGCCTCCAAGGTTTTCAACCGCAGGCTTGATGGCTTCTATCCTGTTTTGAGGGTTTTTTGTAAGGATTGCCCATGCTTCAGGCGTATAAGCCGCCTGAACAAGGTAGTATGACATATCTTAGTAATGGTATTCTAGAATATAAGCGTGTGATGCCCATTGTGCCTGCATGCAGGCATGAACGGTTTGTGACATCCCAGATAAGAGCGCAGACTCCATCATGCACCTTTTTTACAATAGCGACCTTCAGACCGGTCGGGGTAACAAGCAGATCGTCTTTTGGTAGACAATCTCAAAACCTGCTTTTTGGTAGAGCGCAAGGGAGCCTTCCGATTCCAACGACTGCACAAACAGGAAATCAGAATGCTCATGGGCAACCCTTGCTGATTCTCTTATCAGGCTCTTTGCAACGCCCTTGCCGCGAAATTCCGGGATCGTTCCAAGGCAGTACAATCCTGTGACATTGTTCTTCCTGAACAATGCTGCGCTGCCGGCAGGCCTTTCGTCTATGTAGCATACAAGTAGGTCCAGCTGGTCAAAACTAGCATTCACTATCCTGCCAACTTCGTCTTCCCATGACGGGACTTCAAAGGCGCCGCAGAACGTCTTGACCCATGCAGGGATATCTGCTCTGTCGATTATACGCACATCCAACCCGTCTTTGATGCTGTTTTGGTCTTTCAGCCAGAGCGTGTACATTTTGTCCACGACTCTGTGCTTGCTGGAAGACCTAAAGTACAGGTGGCAGTCCATTCCCCGGTTCCAGAACTCTGCTGCAACCCTGCCTTCAGTCTTGTCAGGACAGCCTTCGGTCCTGGCCCTGTTGAAAAAGTAATCGCCGGCCAGCCTGGCATTGACAAGGACGTCAGCGCAATCATCAATCCTTAGTCGGTCGGTCCAAAGCGAGCAGAAGGACCACTCGTTGTCCTCCATCCTTTCAATATCGAAGTCCAAGAATGCCTGCCATCACCTGAAGGTCTTTTCCATTGCCGGACCGCGCAGAATCAATAACTGCGTTCAGTGCAGAGGGGCTATCAAAATCATCCTCAAGGTGCCGCAGGAATGATTTCAGGTTTGATTTTGCATGGTTTGTCTTTGATTGTATTTTGGCAGATATTGCTTGGTCAATTTCTTCAAACCTGGCAAGGTCCTGCTCTGAAAAATCAAACTGCTTGCGATACGGCTTTGAGTAAAAGTACAGCCTGATGGTGTTGGTGTTATGCTTTTCAAGCAACTGACGTACGGTTACCACGTTGCCGGCAGATTTGGACATCTTTTTTCTTCCGGAATAGACCAAGCCCACATGGCTCCATATTCTGACAGGGCGTGCCATGGATGTAAGGACTTTGAGCTGCGACAAATGGAACTCGTGGTGGGGGTATACAAGTTCTGTTGCGCCGCCGTGGACGTCATACTTGCCACCAAAGTTGGCCATGGCCACCGAAGAGTCCTGCATGTGCCACCAGGGGATGCCGGCACCAAGATCCTTGTCGGCAAAACCAACAATGTCGCTGGCATTCCAGACAAGTATGTCTGATGGCGATCTTTTGCCCGGCGAGATGTCCAGCCGGCAGTTGTCCAGCTCCTGCCTTGTGGACATGGAAAGCTGGCCAAAGCCCTTGATTGCCATGGTGTCAAGGTAGACGTTTCCGTCTGCAGAGTACGCCTTGCCCTCTTTTAGCAGCTTCGTGATAAGTTGTTTTGCCATGTCTGTGTAATCGGAGACTCTGGCAAAGACAAAGCCGTCCATTCCAAGGGCCGACATATCGACAAGGAACCTGTCTGCATACTCTTGCGCAAGGTGTTGCGGGTTGACGCCTTCAGACTGCGCCCTTGCTGAAATCTTGGGGTCGATGTCTGTTATGTTGACAAGTGCAGTGACTTTTTTGCCCTTGTAGCGCAGATACCTTGAAACAAGGTCAAAGAAAAGCAGCATCCGAGCGTGGCCGGCGTGGATATCGTCGTAGACTGTGGGCCCGCAGACAAACATCCTGACCGTGCTTCCGGATAGTTGCTGTTGGCGGCCGGTCAAGGTATCGTACATCAACTGGTCGCGCGGTCAAAGGCATTATAAGGTAAACTATTACATCTTCACCACAATGGCGGCGGATCTTTCCCAGCTAAGACCGGTCACCGTTCGTTTCCAGAGCAAGGAAGATGCAGTGAGGGGATTTTACGTCTTGATGACATCAGGCATGCCAGTCCATACCACGAAAGATGAAAAATACATCGTAAACGAAGTCCAGTGCAATCTGCTTACCAAGAAAGGCATCAACTACATCAAAGAATGAGGCTTGTCGCAGGATCGACTAGATATTCAGAGGATATAGCAATACACATAGGACTTGGTCATTCTGTTATTTCGTCTTTCTTGCATATGTATCTAATAGTTGGATACATTATGAAAACAGCCTTGAATTATGATCATCACTCACTTTTCAACAAATAAAGGATTGTTATACTGCCTCGGCCAGCTCCGGCCTCTGCTGGCTTATCATCTTTGATAGGCCGCGCATGTAGTTCCTGGCAAACGTCGTTACGGGCTGCGAGGAGTACCAGATGCAGCCAAGAACCTCGCAGTCATGGCAGGTCTTGGCAATCTCCCACTGCGGAGCGTCCCATATCTCGCCGACGTCTTTTTCAAGCAGGTTGTACGTATTTTCCGGGCTGTTAAACTTCCAGCAGGGCACCATCACCGTCCCGTTGCCGTTGACAAATATGCTCTTCCATACGCCGCACTCATCAAACAGACCGCGGCCATGGTCGATTATCTGCTGAAAGTATTCTGGCGGGATCATGACCTGCGGGTCCTTTTTCTTTGCCATATGGTCAAGGATGCTTTCGCAGACCTTGACCATGGTTGGCCGGTCTGGCAGAAGCGAGTAGTTGACGTCCGATCGGTCTTCTACAAAGGTAAACGAGACCGCGTTGGCACCCAGCTCCTTTGCACGCTCAAAGTAGATCTGGTCAATGAACTCCTGCGTGTTGTACTTGGTTATGACGCTGTTAAAGTAGTGGGGAACTTTATGTTCTGTCAGGAGGTTCAGGTTGTCCATCACCCGCCGATACGTTTGCGGAGAGACGCCGCGGACCTTGCAGTAAGACTCCTCAAACACTGAATCGATGCTGCATGTGACAAACTGGATGTATTTTTTCAGCTCGTCAAGGTCGATGGTGTGAAGAAGCGAGCAGTTTGATATCAAGGTAACAGGCATCTTGATGCTGTGCAGGTATCTGACCAGTTCCATAAAGTCTGGCCGGCTTGTGGGCTCGCCTCCTTCGACTATGGACCAGACACAGTACTTCGATACCTTGTCAAAGACCTGCTTCCACTGATCGGTGGTCAGGTCCTTTCTCTTGGCCAAGAGTATCTGGCCTTCCTTGTCCGGATCGCCAAAGGGGCACATGGGGCAGTAAAAGTTGCAGTAGTGGGTCAGGCTAAACACAGCTATCACAGGCCTTCGTTTGCCCATGGCGCGGTTGGCTGACCACTTGCCCAAAAGCTTGATTGTCCGGATGGTGTCGACCACCATTTGCCAATTCTGGCGGTGCCGGAGTATTTCTGTATTGTGTAAAGATTAACAGTGGCCTCTGGTGCAACAAAGACTGTTGGAAGTCCTAGACTTTGGACTCGAGGTTGTTGCCGTTTCGGCCTCCGGAGTCCTGGCTCCCGGCCCGCTGTTTGTCACCAACATGCTGTACGGTGCAAAGGGGAGCGTGGCGTCGGGAGTAAAGATGGCCCACGGCCATGCATTGGTTGAAGTTTGCGTGGTAGCGGCCCTGGCAGCCGGCCTGTTCTCCGCCGCTGCCCTGGTATCAGGCTATTCAAACATCATCGCTCTGGTTGGCGGGGCTGCCATCCTTGGTTTTGCTGCATTGCAGGTGGCCGGCGTGATAAGACAAAAGGAACCAGAGCCTTCCAGAAAGCACAGACACGGGCCGGTGGTTGCCGGCATGCTCATGACAGGACTAAACCCGTTCTTTTTGATATGGTGGTCAACAGTAGGCCTGAAACTGGTCTCTGACTCGGCAGTCTTTGGACTGGCAGCCGGCGTCATGATGCTGTTTTTCATGCACGTCTGGATGGACTATGCATGGCTTGCCGCCACCGCGTACCTTGCATCCCGTGGCAGCCAGGTACTAAAGTCAAGATACTACAGGATGCTGGTTCTGGCCTTGTTGCCTTCCTTGTTTACTATGGAGTGCAGTTCATTTTATCGGCGGCAAAGTGAATTCCATCGCCACCAAACATTGAGCATCTCTAGAGTTTTGGAAGTACATGAAACTCTAATTCACAAAAATAGAGACAAGAAAAAAAGTTATTTCGTTCGTGAAACCGGGACTTCGATCGTTGAAACGCTTCTGACCTTTCCGTCTTCTGACTGCATTTGTTCTGAGCCTAGCGTTATGGGTCCTATCGTGTATCCGATGCTGTTCATCCTCTTGACAATGATCTGCGCCACGTCCACGGCCCTTGTGATGCTCTTGCCCCTTGCCTTTATAACGACCGTTGGCTCGTTTGCCAGTTGGACCAGCGCCGCAGTCACGTAGGTCATAAGCGGTTTCTTGCCGATGAAGATCTTGTTGCTTTCCTTGCTTTTTGTAGTGTTGGTGCTGGCAGACAACGTTGGCATCTGTTCCGCACGGTAGAATATAATGTTTATCGATAAATCGTCTCTAGACGCCGGCGTACTTTTTGAGTATCTTCTCAATGTCTGACGGGTTTTTCACTATCTCCTCGACGGCGTTCCTGTCTTCCACCTCGTAGCAGTGCAAAAGCCCCAGATCGTCTTTGTAGAACAAGAATACTTTGCCCTCAAATATGCAGTGGTACAGCTGGTCTGCTGCCATCTTCTCCGTCTTGAGCTTGATGCTGCCCTCGCTGATGGTAACAGGGTATTCATCGGCAGACATCATGATCTGTTCTGATCTTGTCTTATATTACGTTGACCCTGACGGCCTTGAGGACTGTCACGTCGCCGGTGTCCATCCCAAGCATCAGGATGTACTGACCGGGGGCAAGGTCTTCTGCCGGCGTAAATACAAAGGAAACCTGTTTTGAACTACCGGCGGTCAGCGATACGGCAGACTCGCTGAATATGCCTGTCGAGCTTCCAAGCTGACCGGTGTTGGTAAATGTGCCGGAGGCAGCCATCGTGCCCCTTACATCAGCAGATGAGTTTACCGTAACCTTGATCTCTGTGCTGTCGCCCTTTCTCACGGTCACTTCGTCGTCTGCTGAAACTGAGAACGGTATCTGGGCCTTTGAATCAATGCGGCCTATCTTGTTCTCGCTCCATTCGGTGAACCAGACCTGTCCGTCTGGGCCCACCGAGAACTGGAGTGCGTTGGCAATTCCGCAGCTCGCCGCGCCTTCAGGACAGTTGGCCCAGTTTTCATTCTGGGTGGGGATCCAGTACTCCACCAGCGTGCCGGTCTTGGTGTCAAACCGGTCTATCTTGTTTCCAACGTGCTGGTTGAACCATATCGCGCCGTCCGGCGCCTTTTCAATCCAGTAAGGCAGCGTGTACGCGTTGGGCGGCGCTGGGCCACCGTACAGCCGGTCTGAGGCCACAGAAGTGGTGTACTTTGTCAGATCGCCGCTGGCAGGATCCAGCTTAAAGAATATGCTGGTGCCGTGGTCCGTGACCCAGACGTTTCCAGAATCGTCCACTGCAAGGCCCACCGGCGAGTTGAGTTCCTGGGGCAGGTCGTAAATCTTGGTATCCTTGGTTACCGTGTCGTAGCGGAAGACCTGGCCTTTTTCCTGGAAGGCAAGAACCGATGTCCAGACAGCGTTTCTCTCCTTATCAACAACTACAGAGCCGGAACTTATCTTGAAATCGGTTACGTCTTTGAACCCGTCAAGGGGCAGCTTTATCTCTGTAAAGCCATCAGATGTGCCGCTCTTCATCTTTGAGACCTCGCCAAAGAAAAGCGAAGTAGAGCGGACTCCAACAATGTACATGTTACCGTCAGAATCAAAATCAAAGGATATTGGCTGGGCAGCTGGAACCTTGAAGGAATCGAACGTGCCGGCTGCCTTGTCAAACCTCCAGAGCAGGTTTGCCTTGTCGTCGGTGAACCAGACGTTGCCAGCCGAGTCGGTCTTGGCCGCCCAGGTCATAGAAAACTCGATGGGGTTTGACCGCGTCGGCCATGAGGGGGTCAGGAATTCCTGGAACTTGCCGTCAGCAAAGACACCAACCGAGCCGTTCTTTGACGACACATAGTAGACGCCGTCGCCTTCCGCCGTGATGCCAAGGGGCATCTCGCACTCGTTTGGCAAGACGTACTCTGTTACGTAGGCGTTGGAGTTGGTCACCGCGTCTGGCCCGCAAAACTGGGTCCTGAACAGCTGCAGTTGTTGCTGTCTTGACTCCTCCAGGTTTCTCTGGACTTCATCATTATTGCTGGCAGGGTTCCTGCCAAGCGTGGTTACTGAAAAAACTGCTACAACGAGAATTCCAATGACGGCGTAAATGATAATCCTCTTGTTAGAAGATCTGCTCTTGCCGGGCAATGGCAAGAATCCTGTCCTGTCCAAATATATCTTTTACAAAGCAGACATAATATAGGGCGACGGACAATGTCTTGTGCTTGACGCAGGTAACGCCGCCGGGCACAAAGCAGCGGGGGTATCTAGGTTACCTGTCGGTTTTGCTTGCATCCGCGCTTTTCGGATCAGTCTTTGCTATAGCCAAGGTGCCTCTTGCCACGGTTGACCCCCTCAGCCTCTCGGCGCTGGTGTACCTGATATCCGGCCTTTCGCTGATACCCTTTGCCAGGGCATCGTTCCGCCTAAAATCGACGCGGGAGTCCAAGTACATCTTGGCCATAACCGGGTTTGGCGCCGTTGCAGCCCCGCTTTTGCTGATGTACGGGCTTCAGCAGACCGAGGCCTCCGATGCGTCCATCCTCACCAACGGCGAGGTCCTGTTCACCATTATCCTGTCCTCAGTCTTCTTTGGAGAAAAGCCCAAGGGCAGGATGGGGCTTTTTGCTGTAATCCTGGTCATAATCGGCCTTTTCATGGCCACCACCAACATGGAATTTTCTGACACCATACTACAGTTCAATGCCGGCAACATCATGATACTGGCAGCCATGTCCCTCTGGGCCGTTGACAACAACCTCAGCAGGAGGCTGACGGTGTTCTCAGACATGAGCCCAGCCAAGATGGCGATGCTCAAGTCCCTGATAGGCGGAAGCACAATGCTTGCCATCGCCGTGGCTGCAGGCAGAGGAGGCGACATTGCGGCCATCAACCCCGACCTCTGGCCGCTGATAATTGGCATGGCCGCGTCAGGGTTTGGCGGCGCTCTCTTGCTGTTTCTTGAAGGCATCAAGCGGATTGGGACCATCAAGACTATGTCCGTGTTCTCCACAGTCCCCATATTCGGGATAGTGGTAGCCGCCCTCACCCTTGGCGAGTCCATAAGCGTTTTTCAGGGGATCGCCACCGGCCTGATAGTGCTTGGAATAGTCCTGATAAGCCGGCGCTAGAGCAGCTTTAGGTCGCTAGTTACCCTGTCTATCAGATCCGAGGGAGCGGGGCCTATCCCTATGCAGGTTGTTGTTCCCGGCGGGATCTGGGTAAGGCCGCTATCCTGCACCTGGACCACCGGCAGGCTGAGGGCCTCAGCGCGCTGCCGGACCTGCATCAGTTCTTCAAAACTGCTGACCTTGACTACAACCTTGGCCTGGCCGCCGTAAAACCAGGCATCAAACCATTCTGGCTTTCGCTGCTTGGTACGCTCTGCAGCCATCACGGCGGCATGCGCGACCTGCGCCGCTATCTTGCCGGTCCCCATGCCAAGGTCCCTTCTTACCACCATCACCTGCTTGAATTCCAATTGCGTCATAGTTTAATTAATAGAGTGAAAAATAGATTGCTAGTCCTTGTCAGATTTTCAGGTCATCGTGGCAGGAGGCAGCATATCCGGACTTGTAGCGGCCCGCGAGGCTGCGCTGGCCGGAGCCTCAGTGGCAGTACTTGAGGAGGACTCGGAGATCGGAACGCCGGAGCACTGCGGTGGGCTTGTGAGCATGACTGGCCTTGCCAATATCGGCGTGATTCCTGACTCTGCCGCCGTCGAGAACAGCGCGATAAAGAAAGCAAGGGTTCTGTCTCCAAGAAGCGGCTTTGAGCTGAACGCTGAAAAGCAGAAGGTAGTAGTCTTAGACAGACGAGTGCTGGACAAGCAGCTGGCCTTTCAGGCGCAGCGGGCCGGCGCGGAGATCCGAGTCAAGTGCTCCGTCCGCTCTGCAACAAGGGACGGCCAGCACTACACCATCCGGTCTTCTGAAGGCGACATGACCTGCGACTATTTTGTCGATGCAAGAGGTGTCAGCTCCATCATCAACCGGGACAGAAACGGGGTGCTGCAGTCGGCCCAGTACGAAGTCTACGCCGACTGGATAGAGCGCGATACCATCGAGGTTTCATTTGACAGCGAGAAGTACCCCGGCTTTTTTGCCTGGATAATCCCCACCGGTGCCGGCAAGGGCAAGGTGGGCGTTGCCGGCAGGGCAATAAATGCCGCCGGTGCATTAAAGTCCTACATGGACGGCAAGGGCCGGTACTCTGTTATGCGCAAGGTATATGCTCCTATCTGGGTCAGCGGCCCCCTCAAGAGCTTTGTGGAGGGCAGGACGGTCCTGGTAGGTGATGCGGCCGGCCAGACCAAGCCGACTACTGCCGGCGGCATATACAGCTGCGGCATGGGCGGCCTTTTTGCAGGAAGGGCCGTGGCTGCGGCCTGCAAAAACCAGGACGACAGGATGCTTTTAGAGTATGAAAGGAACTGGACATCCGTCTTTGGATCCGAGTTTGACAAGATGCTTCTGGCCAGAAAACTGCTGGAGCGGATGGACAACAAGACCATAGACGAGGTCTTCTCGGCTGTTCCAAAAGACGAGCTGGATCGTGCAGAGGGCGATGACTTTGACTTTCACTCCGCGGCGCTATCCAAGATACTGAAAAAGAGCGCCCCTCGTCTGGTCAAGGCCCTGCTTGGAAACGAAATCCGCCGGCTGTTTGACAGCCAAGACAAGATATAAATTCGGATATTTCATCCATGGATTGTATGTCTAAACAGATGCAGTTGCCGGTCTGCACTTCATGCAGTAGGCCCATCATGCCTAACGATGAGTGTGTAAAATTCTACTGTCCGTCTTGCGGCTATGTTTTACTTTGGCGCTGTGAGAGCTGCCGCGAATTTGCAAGGCCATACAAGTGTGTTGGCTGCGGTTTTGAGGGTCCGTAGAAATGGCGCGCCTTGTTGCAAGGATAAAGATACTGCCTGCTGACTCGGACGTTGATGTTGATACCGTCGCGCAGGGCCTGAAGGGAAACGTGCCCGCTGGCATGGAGCTTAGGGGGCATGCCAAGGAGCCGCTGGCCTTTGGCCTTAATGCACTGGTTGCCGACTTTTTGCTTGACGACAGCGAGGGCCAGATGGACAAGCTGGAAGAGGCCATCCGCAGCGTTTCCGGCGTCGGCGAGATAGAAGTGATGAACATCAGCAGACAGTCAGTCAAGATGAAGTAAAACTAATGACCGCATACTCCGGAGGCCTGCCGCATTGAAGAAGTCCAAGACAGACGGTGAGTTGCCTTCAGTGCAGCTGCGCGTTGCAGAAGCCAAGCACCGGGATGTGGGCAAGCAGCGCGCCAGGCTCGACGCCCGTCACATGGATCAGCTGGGAGTCAAACCCGGCGAGGTTGTCCAGCTGGTCGGCAAAAGGTCAACAGCCGTCACAGCGTGGCCGGCAGACGAGGAGGAGAAAGAACCAGACATCATCCGCATCGACGGCCAGACAAGAAAGAACGCCGGCGTGGGCCTAAACGATCTTTTAACCATACAAAGGGGCGAGAGCAAGACGGCCCGGTCCGTGACCCTGATGCCGGTGGGCGACAGCAACATCACCGTTGACAAAGAATTCTGCGAGTTTGTCAAAAGCCGCTTGAGGGGCTTTCCCATCAACGAAGGCGACGACATATCCGTGATAATACTTGGAAACCCCATGGACTTTAAGGTGGCCAAGATATCGCCCAAGGCCATTGTCAGGATAGAGCGATCAACGAAGCTGAGCATAATGGCGGCTAGTTCCATGGACAAAAAGCCACGGGTAACGTACGAGGAGATCGGCGGGATGCGCGAGCAGATACGCCGCTTACGCGAGATAGTCGAGCTTCCCATGCGCCACCCCGAAGTCTTTGCAAGGCTTGGAATCGAGCCCCACAGCGGCATCCTGATGTACGGGCCGCCGGGCACCGGCAAGACCCTGATAGCCAAGGCGCTGGCAGCCGAGTCAGAGGCCAACTTTTACGTGATAAACGGGCCGGAGATAATGAACAAGTACTACGGCGAGACAGAGGCCCGGCTGCGGGACATATTCAAGGAGGCCAAAGAATCGGCTCCAAGCATAATATTCATTGACGAGATAGACGCCATAGCCCCAAAGCGGGAGGAGGCCTTTGGCGATGTTGAAAAGCGCGTCGTTGCGCAGCTCTTGGCGCTGATGGATGGCATGTCAGAGCGCGGCCAAGTAATAGTGCTTGGCGCGACCAATCGGCCTGAAAGCCTTGATCCTGCCCTGAGGCGCCCCGGTCGCTTTGA
Source organism: Nitrososphaera sp. (assembly GCA_029263715.1). Taxonomy (GTDB): domain Archaea; phylum Thermoproteota; class Nitrososphaeria; order Nitrososphaerales; family Nitrososphaeraceae; genus Nitrososphaera. Next base: position 136,458 of record JAJUFP010000007.1, read on the forward strand.
CAGGGAGATAGAGATCGGCGTGCCAAACGCGGAAGGACGGCTTGAGATCCTGCAGATCCATACCAGAGGAATGCCGCTTGCCGACGAGATAAACCTGCCAGAGCTGGCCGGCGACCTGCACGGCTACACCGGCGCCGACATCAAGGCCCTTTGCCGGGAGGCGGCCATGAAGGCGCTTAGGCGCTACCTGCCAGAGATCGACTTGGAAGGAGACAAGATCTCGCCGGAGATCCTCGAGCAGATGGTGATAACCAACAAGGACTTTCGCGACGGCATGAAGGAGATAATACCCACTGCCATGCGCGAGTTCTACGTCGAGGTAGCCCGGGTCCGGTGGAGCGACGTCGGTGGCCTGTACGAGGCCAAGCGGATACTGCATGACAACCTGATAACCGCGATAAAAGAGCCGGAGAGCTTTACCAAGATGGGCATCAAGCCTCCCAGGGGCGCGCTGCTTTACGGCCCGCCGGGATGCGGCAAGACCCTGATAGCCAAGGCTCTGGCAACGGAGAGCAACACCAACATCATCATTGTGCGGGGGCCGGAAGTCCTGTCAAAGTGGGTCGGCGAGTCAGAGAAGGCCATCCGCGAGATATTCCGCAAGGCAAAGGCATCCTCACCATGTGTTGTGGTGTTTGACGAGCTGGACTCCCTCGCCCGGCCCCGTGGGGGCGGCGACGATATCTCTGGAAACGAACGGGTTGTAAGCCAGCTCTTGACAGAGATAGATGATGCCGGCAACTCTGGAGTCCTCGTCATCGGCATAACCAATAGGCCGGACCTTGTGGATGCTTCGCTTCTTCGGCCTGGCAGGTTTGATCTCATCGTCTACATCAGCCAGCCAGACGACAAGTCAAGGCAAGAGATCCTAAAGATAATGACGCAGCACATGCCCCTTGAAAAGGATGTGGACCTGACAGGGCTTGCCCAGTCCACAAAGAACTTTACCGGCGCGGATATTGCTGCCCTGTGCCGGGAGGCCGCGGTGAGCGCGATGCAGAACAAGTCTCAGACCGTCTCCAACGCGGATTTCGCCAAGGCCCTACGGGCTGTCCGGCCGTCGGTCACCAAGGAAGTGGAGGACTGGTACGAGTCTGTCCGCAAAAGCCTGACATACGCCATGCCAAAGCCCATGGACAGATCCTATTACGGCTAGGATCGAACTTGCCGAGTCGTTTAAGGGATCCTGCTGAAAAATCGGGGTCGTGGCAGAAGCGTACTTTTGCAGACGCTGGTGAAAAATCGGGTGAAAACCGATTGCCTGCTGAATTCGGGTCATGGCATGTTGAATTAGGGTGATGCTACAATTTTGCGAATAGATAAACCAAGAATGACAATTTCATCAAGATTACAAGCAAACCTTTTCATGTTTCATGTGATAAATATAACCATGATTGATCCAAGGCGCTTGGCAATCAGAACAAAATCGATATTCCGGCCACTCAGTCAGCGGGAGGCAGCCATGAACATCACCCGCGTTCAGCTTCTCGTCATCCTCGTCGTCTTGGCGCAGCACGCGAGCATCATCATGTCGTCGGGAGGTAGTTCTGACGGAGGGCACCATGGCACAGGTTGACTGGTACATCGAAGGAGTCGAGTTCAGCAATTGCAACTGCGACTACGCCTGTCCTTGTCAGTTCGAGTCACGCCGTCCCACGCACGGAGGCTGTCGCGGCTTCGCGGCCGTTCGCATCGATAAGGGCCACTTTGGAGACGTGGCGCTCGATGGCCTCGGCGCAGCCCTCCTCTACGCCTGGCCGGGACCGATCTACGAGGGCAACGGCGAGTGTCAGGCCGTCATCGATGAGCGGGCGGACGGCAAGCAACGAGACGCTCTTGCTACCGTCCTGTATGGTGGCGAGACCAACGAGGGGGCGACCCATTGGTGGGTCTATCGGATGATGTCAAGCACCGTCCATCCCCCGCTTTTCAAACACATCGAGTTTGACGTGAATATCGAGCACCGAAAAGCACGCATCGTGATCCCCGACGTGCTCGAGTCCACCGCCCGTCCGATCCGAAGCCCTGCGACGGGGGCTGAGCATCACGTCCGCATCAACCTCCCGAATGGGATCGAGTTCGACCTCGCGGAGATCGGCAGTGGTACCACCAAGACGATGGCCTCAATCGCCCTCGACCTCAAGGACACCTACTGTCATTTCACTGTCCTGCGCCAGTCGGGCAAGGGGGTGGTCCGCTCACGATAGAATCCAACCGTGTCCACACCAGGGATCTTACACTCCCTCGTTATCGAGTTTTGTCGTAGGCGGGTCATTAAAGATAGCAGTCTGTTTTCACCCGATTTTTCACCAGCGCCCTTTTGCAAAATGTTTATCTTTTTGCCCGCTAATTTTCGTCATGCCTATAGTAACCGTGGCCATGTACAGCGGGAAAAGTCAAGCTGAGAAAGACAGACTGGCAGAAGCGATCACAGATGACATAGTAAAGATCTTGAAGATAGACAAGAAAGAAGTGGTTATAGTTTTTCAAGAAGCGCCACACGGCAATTGGTACAGTTCGGGCATTCGTCTTTGATGGTCTTTCAAACAATGCAAAAAGCAATCTAATTATGCTTGTAGTTATTATACGCCGTACAAGACATTTACTGGTGATACAGGTGAACTACCCACTCCGAAACCATGTGTATGAAAAGATCAAGCAGGCCGGAAACCTGACGGATGTTGAATTGATGAACTCGCTGACAAAGGAAGGCATGGCTTTGCCGGAGGCCGACCTGAACAAGATCCTGCTGGACTTGGAGATCTTTGGACTTATCCGGGTATCATGGGTGACCAAAGACAAGCGCAGGATCGAGGTTGCAGAGGCCTAAATCCTGAAATAGAAAAGCGCGTCCGCTGCCAGTGCCACGAATATTATCACAAGGTAGGGCGCGGTAACCTTGTACGCTTTCCAGGCAAACTCTGGCGTCGGGTTCTTGGTCAGCTTGTAGTGGTATGCAAGCATCAGCCCGCCAGAGATGGCAGCAACTACAGTGTACAAAAGTCCAAGGCCAAAAAAGTATAGGGCGATGGAATACGGAAGCAAGATTGCAGTGTTTAGCAGTATGTAGCTGGCCGTCCTCTGGTTCCCTATAAGCACTGGAAGCATCGGCACCCTGACGCTGGCGTACTCTTCTCGGGCCTTGATGGCCAAGCACCAGAAATGTGGCGGCGTCCACATAAAGACTATCCAGCCAACAAGAAAGCCCAGCAGGTCCATCGAGCCGGTGGCAGTGGCCCAGCCGGCCATCGATGCGGCGCTCCCGGCAAAGCCGCCAATGACGATGTTAGACGCGTCACGGCGCTTGAGCCAGGCGGTGTATATTATCACGTAAAAGAATATGCCCAGGGCTATCATGCCTGTAGCCACCGGGTTGAGCGTGAACCAGGCGATGATAACAGACAGTATGCTTATGCCGATTCCGTAGGCAAGCACTGTGTTGGCAGACAGCCTTCCGGCGGGAATCGGCCTGTTGGCGGTCCGGCCCATCACCTTGTCGATGTCCCTGTCATAATAGTGGTTGAGCGCGCTGGAGCCCATGGAAGCAAGCGCCCCGGCCAGGGTCAGAAATCCCAGCTGCCAGGCAGTCACGTCCCACGCCACATCTGGGGTACTGTCAAACCTTGTGGCAGCCAGAAGCGATGTGACTGCTGTTATGACTAGAACCACCACTATGCGGGGCTTTGAAACTTCGATAATGTCACGTGCAGTCACAGAAGCTGCCTCTGGATTGTTCTGCCGTTGCTTGCATTTAATTTATTCGCCACTAGCTTCAGTAGACGAAACGTTTCAAATTTGCCAATTGCATCTTGAAAAAAGTCATGATCTTGCGTCTGAGCAGGGCATGCTCTGCTTCAGACAGCCCGCATTTGCAGGCGCCCCTGTCTATGCTGTGCAATTCAGCTGTCCGGTATATGCTGGATATCATCTCCCGGGTTCTGGCAAAGTCGTAAAGCCCGGCCAGTCGCTGGGAGCGCTCAAGCATGTCCAGCAGGTTGACCGTGGTCAGCCATGCATCCCAGACGGTATCACTATCCACAATATCAAACAGGTCCGAAGCGGACAATCCGGCTGGTTTTTTATTTTTTGATAATAACACAGCTTATCAAATATTTTAGAGGTCCAGAAAAGATTAATTATGCCAGAAATGCCCAACATTACCAAACATGACGGACTGGGACCTGCTGACCCCCGGTATTGGGCTTACCAGCATTGGTATTGTTGGTGTAGCTGTATCGGTTTCTGGCATAGCCAAGACCTTCCTTGATGGCATGCACGCTGTTTCGATCTTGACCATGTTCATTGGAATGATACTTCTTGTCCCCGGGTTGTTCAAGGACGGATTTCCCATGTCCGGACGGGCCAAGTCTGCCACTTTTCTTACGTTGGGTTTCCTTGTTACCTTTGGCGTAGCCGGCGCAGTGACCGTAAGCGGCCAAGTCCCAAGCATCTACTCGTACATAGGCTTGATGATCGCCATAGGAGTCCCGGCTGCCGTCCTCACCGTGGTCTCGTACAGAAGGCCGCAGTACACAAAGGCCCTTGGAGTAATTTTCATATCCGCGGCAATAGTGGCAGGCCTGACATTCTACTTCTTTAGTCTCGTGGCCCCCCAGCCGCCAGCACCGGTGGAAGAAACCGGCGGGGCAGCCCCTGCACCCGCTACGGCTCCAGCAAGGCCGGCCAACGTCATCAGCGCAAAGATCCTTGCCGGCGCATCTTCTGAGGGCAACCCAGACTACGAGCCGGATCCTCTCTCGGTTTCTAAGGGAGACGGCGTTGAATGGACAAACGAGGACACGGCGCCGCATACCGTTACCAGCTTTGCCGACGACGGCAAGTCTTTTGATTCAGGAATCATCAACGCCAAAGCCACGTGGCTTCTTGACACCTCCACTCTGGCTGAAGGAGACTACGAATACTTCTGCACACTCCATCCGTTTATGAGGGGCATGCTGACAGTCACCGCAGCTGGTCAAACTGCCGGTGAGGAAAGCCCAGAGGCTACTGCGCCCCCAACCACGGCGCCCGGCGACACATCCGGTGCAGCCACGCCTGCAGCGACGGTGACCGCAGTCTCCATAGTGTTTGGAGCGTCGGCCCCAACCAACGGCGAGTTTTACAGCCCGGCAACCGTCGAGACAACCGTGGGAAGCATGGTTACCTGGAAGAATGACGACTCTGCCCTGCACACGGTGACCTCCGGCGATGCTGCCACCGTAAGCCCGGACGGCGTCTTTGACTCCAAGTTCATGAAGAAGGACCAGACCTTCTCCTTTGTGTTTGACAAGCCCGGAGAGTACAACTACTTTTGCACCCTGCATCCGTTTATGACCGGCAAAGTCATCGTCGAGTAATGCAAATAACCCTTACAGCAAGACAGCTGGCAGAACTAGAAGACCTGGCCAAGCAGTCGCTGCCAAACGAATCCTGTGCGCTTCTTTTGGGCAAGGAATCCAGCGTATTGGAAGTCCTGCCCATTGCAAACGCCGGCCTTTCAGAGGTCTCCTTTACCATCCCATCAGAAGAGCTGCTGATGGCCTACCATCTGGCGGAAAGCAAGGAGATGGATGTGGTCGGAATCTTTCACTCACACCCGTCATCGCCGGCGCCCTCCAGCACCGACGAAAAATACATGGAGATAAACCCCGTCGTCTGGCTGATATACTCTACCACCCAGAACCGGTTTGGTGCATGGGTCTTTGAAGATAAAGTCCGGCAAGCAGAGATGGTCGTTAGGGCGTAAGCCGTTCCGTGTCACGGGGATACAGCACGACATCGCGGATGTTCTGTGCGCCGGTGAGAACCATCATCAGCCGGTCAAAGCCAAGGCCCCACCCAGAGTGCGGCGGCATGCCCCAGTCAAAGGCCTTCAGGTGCTCTGAAAAGCTGGCCGGGTTGAGACCCTGCTCTGCCAACCTACTCCTCAGTTTTTCTGGGTCGTGCAGCCTGCGGCCGCCAGATACCAGCTCCAGGTAGCCGTACTGCAGGTCAAAGGACTTGGACAGCTTGGGGTTGTCTTCCTTTTCATGGATGTAAAACGGCTTGAGTTTTAGCGGCCAGTCCATGATAAAGTAAAACCCGCGGTGAATCTCGCCCAGCCGGCGCAAGGCTGCGTCTGACAGGTCGTCTCCAAACTGCAGCTTCTCGCCTTCCTTGGACAGCTCTTCAAGGCACTGCTCGTAGGTCAGCCGGTCTATCTTGTCAAAGGACAGGTCTGTCTTTAATCCGGCGGTCTCGACATCAGCCCGCCTTTTCTCGCGGAACTCGCGGATCACGTTTCCAACCAGCCTTTCGACGATGTCCATGACGTCCTCGTAGTCCATGTAGGCGGCCTCGACATCAACAGATATGAACTCGGAAAGGTGCCGCACCGTATGCGAGTTTTCTGCCCGGAAATACGGCCCTATCTCAAAGACCCGGTCCAGTCCCAGGGTCAGCTGTTCCTTGTACAGCTGCGGGCTCTGGGCCAGGTATGCTTTGCGCTTGAAATAGTCAAACCCAAAAAGGTTGGCGCCACCCTCACTGGCGCTTCCAATCACCTTGGGGGTGTTGACCTCGATGAACCCCTCTTTTGCAAGAGTATCGCGTATAACCTGCAGTCCGGCTGAGCGAAGCCGAAAGATGGCCGCTACCCGCGGATTTCTCAGGTCAAGGGCCCGGGCGTCAAGCCTCTTGTCAAAGGATGACTCGACTCTTCCTGTGGGGTCTATGGGAAGCGGGTGGACTGCCCGTGTAAGCACTGTGAATTCCGTGACCTTGACTTCTATTGGAAAGTCCTTGGCCTTGCTTTTCTGAACCGTGCCGGCCGCAACGATGGCAGACTGCCTTGGCGTCTGGACTGCCAAAGGCACGTTGTCGCCGGTCACCACCAGCTGGCAGGCGCCAGTCACATCGCGGACCGTGATGAAGGCCAGTTTGCCTATATCCCGTATGTCTTCAATCCAGCCGCCGATGCGGACCTGCTTTCCAACCAGGTCTTCACCCAGCTGGCTTGCATAATGGGTTCTATGAATGTCTGTCATCTTGATCACCTGTATTCAAACTCGACTAAAAGCTCGATGTTCCTTACGGCCTTGGCTATCTTTTGGATCTTGGCAATGTCTTTTTTCTGGTCCGGCCTGCCAGCAACAACGACTTTTGTTACCTTGCCGTCTGGAAGCCAGAACTGGTTGACGCTCAGCACCCTGGCCGGGTGGAACAGGCTTTCAACGAACTGTCTTTCTGATGACTCGGATTCCAAGAACCAGACCTCCTGGCCAAACTCATTTCCTATCCTTTCTGCCAGGGCCGGGTTCCTGCGCAGGGCCATGACATCGGGATTCCTCAAAACCAGCACAAAGTCGTCATCCACCCTGGCGCTCTTGACCAGAGTGAACTTGTCGACTTCTGGGCTTTTGCTGGCAACCTTGGATAGTTTGATGGATGCATCCACATCGTCCTGCGTCAGCGCTCCAGACTGGAGTCTTGCCTCGCATTTGGCGCATAGAACGCCGGTCTTGGCGTCAAACGAGCAGATGGGAACCTTCAAGCTTGGACTCCTGTTATAAACTTGCATTATTTTAATTGACTGCCATATAACCGGTATGAAGAATACACCATTCATCTGCATATTCAAACCATGTTCAAGATGAAGGGCAGTTGTTGCACGCTTGTCTGTTAACTTCGAGTGATGAATCTATAATTTTATCATATGAATTCGTACGTTGGAACGGATAAAGCAGTTGATATTATAAAAGACAACAAACAGATCAGAAAACTTAATGCAAACCCAAAGTCAGCCATACTATGCAAGTCGAATTATTGAATAGAATGAACGAGAAGAACAAGGCAGAAATGCCAAATTGGACCCGTATTGCTAGTTTAATACCTTCAACATTTCCAGAATCAATGTCGGATTTATTGGATTTTGCTCAAACTCATACTAGCGTATATTCCAAGATGGCATTTGCTGACTACCATTATCACATCTTGAACCAAGTTTATCGACCAAATCAGACAGACAGGCAGTCTGATACCCCCGAATGGGTCATGGCAGAACTATATGCAATTATCAATAGTCTATATTCTGCACTTGACACCTTAGGATATGAGATAAGCTTAGCTTACAAGTTGAGTTTTAGTGCAGGGGATATTTATATTAGCCACAATCATGCTGAGCCAAAGAAAGATTGCTTTAGATGTTCTTTGCCTACTTCGGAGCAAATTACATCCTATCTAAATAGAGAATTGAATCAAAATTGGTTTGATACATTCAAAAAATTACGTAACCAGATAAATCACAAGAATCTGGTCGTTAGTAGTATTGTTATACGTGTTGACGGAAATGATAATACAACACTGCTGAAAATTCCTAGAGACTCATCAAAATTTGCTCCACCACCGTCGGATTTCATTCACGAAATCAACCAATATTGTCTGGAAAGAAGAGATAATGTAATAAAATTGATTGACAACGCATATCCATTAATTGAGTCACAAATACGAAACACCTTCAAAATTTAGCAAAACCACACGCATCTTGAACATGTAAGTTTGAATATGCAGATTAATGGCGTAATGAAGAACAACGTATTATAGGCAGCAGGAAGCCCGGCGATCAGATGCTTGCCCCGGCAGACAAGAAACTTGCAGTGTCCGGCCTAAAGGCGTACTATATGACTGAGGCCGGCCCGGTCAAGGCTGTCGACGGGGTGGACCTGGAACTGGCGCCAAATGAGTCCCTTGGAATAGTGGGCGAGTCTGCCTGCGGGAAAAGCAGCCTTGGCGCGGCATTGATGCGATCGCTGCAGGCCCCCGGTAAGATAGTCGAGGGCTCCGTGGTTTTGGCCGGCCAGGACGTCTCCAAGCTATCGAACTCGGAGTTCAACAGGCAAGTGCGCTGGAAAAAAATAGCCATGGTCTTTCAGGGCGCCATGAATGCCCTTGACCCTGTCTACACTGTGGAAAGCCAGCTGCGTGAGCTTTTAAAAGAGCACGGTTTTGAAGGCGACTTACACGACAAGATAGCCAAATCCCTGGAGCAGGTGGACCTTGACCCGTCGGTGGCATCCAGGTACCCCCATGAGCTGTCCGGCGGCATGAAGCAGCGCGTTGTCATAGCCATGGCCCTGCTTTTGGAGCCAGACCTGCTGATAGCCGACGAGCCCACCACCGCCCTTGACGTGCTTGTACAGTCGCAGATAATAAAACTGCTGAAAAAACTGCAGGAAGAAAAGGGCATCACAGTCATCCTCATCAGCCATGACCTGGGGCTTGTCTCCCAGCTGGCAAGCAAGATAGCCATAATGTACGGCGGCCAATTGATAGAAGTTGGGTCCACACAGGACATCTACAAAAACCCCAAGCACCCGTACACACAGGCCCTGATTGCCGCAGTTCCCCGGCTTAGGTCCGACAGCAAAAAGATCCACTTTATACCCGGAAGCCCGCCAAACCTGCTCAACGCGCCGGAAGGCTGCAGGTTTTACGATCGCTGCCCGTACGCCATGGATGTCTGCAAAAAAACGCCGCCAGAGTTCAAGACAGAGACCGGGTACGTGCGCTGCTGGCTTTATGATCCTAAAGGAAAGGAGTAGTCCATGTCGATTCTGACCTACTTTCCATTCCAGCAGATGCGCGAAAGGCAGCGCTCCACGCTTTTAGAGATTGAATCAGCAATCAAGTCCGGATACCGGCACATCTTCCTTGAGGCTCCCACCGGCTTTGGCAAGACGCCGGTTGCCATCACCATGGTAAGGTACCTGGGCAACTCGCATATCTGCACTGCAACAAAGGACCTGCAGGCGCAGTACAGACGTGACTTTCCATTTGTCTTTGAAGTCAAGGGCCGCGGAAATTTCCCCTGCATCGTAAAGGAGGAGATGGGCCTTGACGAGAACTGCGACTTTGGCCCATGCGTCAAGGATGCCGAGTACGACTGCGCGTACAAGACGCGGCTTTTAGACTACAGAACCATAGGCGAGGGCACGCCGTCTGAAACCGTCAGACTTGATAGCCTTGCAGAGAAGGGCTACATCGAGAGACTGAGAAAACAGTCAAAACTAGTCGAGCTGGAATGGAGGCCCTGCCACTACTTCCACCAGAAATGGATAGGAGCCAGGGCCAGCCACACCGTATACAACTACCACTACTTTTTGTCAGACATATTCTATGCCGGCACGACTCAAACTCGAAAACTGCTGGTGCTAGACGAGGCCCACCAGCTGGAAAGGGAGGTGGGGGACTTTAAGAGCCTTGCAATCAACAAAAACTCGCTTCGGTTCCTTCCAAGGCTTCAGATGCCAAGGGAGCGGCTTGACGACATTGAGACATGGATGGAGTTTTGCTCCAACTTCCATGACCGGCTGCTCAAGTTTGTAGAGCTGGCCACCGACTCGATAGAGGCAGGACGGCTAGTAGAGCCGTACACGGAAAGAAACCTCATCGAGGCGATAAACCGGCAAAAGAACGTCGAGGCCGCGCTTTACGACATGCGGTCAAACAAGCGCAACTGGATAGTCTCCGGCGTGCAAAAAGATCCTGCAGGCCAGTGCCAGTCCGTCACGCTGACGCCCCTTGAGACCCACCGGTACTTTGACGAGATACTGGACAAGGGCACCATCTCGCTTTTCATGAGTGCCACGATACTCAGCAAGGACTACATGTGCAAGGTGACCGGCCTTGACCCGCAGAAAGTCAAGTTCATCCAGATCCGAGATTCCGAGTTTCCGGTAAGCAACCGGCCCATACGGCTGATGAACGTTGCCTGGCTTAATGCCAAGACCATGAGCGAAAGCCTGCCCAAGATAGCCAAGGCCATAGACAACATCATGTCCATCCACAGAAACGAGAAGGGCATAATCCACACCACGTCGTACATGCAGCTGCAGTTCATCCGCGAGAACCTGAGCCGGGAGAACTCTGGCAGGCTGATAGAGACCGGCTCTACCCTAGATAGGGAGGAGGTTCTGGCCAAGCATGCGGCAAGCAAGAGGCCCACCGTGCTGATATCGCCCTCATTGCATCAGGGCGTGGACCTCAAAGACGAGCTGTCCCGGTTTCAGATAATAGTCAAGGTGCCGTATCCGGACCTGACAGACAAAAAGGTCTCGGCCATGAAGGACCGGGACCCCAAATGGTACAACTGGCACACTGTCTTGCGATTGGCCCAGTCCTATGGCCGCAGCGTCAGAGGTCCGGAAGACTTTGCCACCACGTACATCTTGGACAGCAGCATAACGTATTTGTTAAAGTCGGCGCAGGATATCGTCCCCAAGTGGTTTTCAGAGGCCATAAAAACATAGAACGTTTTTATTCGGACAAGGGCGAAAATTTCACGTTTGTCAGGCGACAAGACCGCGCCAAGCCAGGCTTCAGAGCAGCCTACCATATTTGGCCTCAACACCAGCATTGCAGTGACGCTGGCCCTTATATCGCCCATAATATTTACCATGGCCGTTTACTCTGATACCTTCAGTCTTGCCTGGAACGAGGGCAGGGGCGGCTTTATCTTTGCCATGGCCTTTATTGCCGCCGAGCTTGTTGGATTAAAGCTCAAGGTAAGCCAGAAGCGCTTCATCATAGTTCTGATACTTGCCGCTGTCACAATAGCATACTTTGCAGCACTCCCATTCGGGCTGCGGGACTCTATACAAAAGACCGGCGAGTCCATCGAGGTCTCGCTGCTCCTAAGCTGGGTCTGGATGTGGGACTTTATCGTCATGGCCATGTTTGTGGGCGCATCTGCAATAGTGCTGTTTGGCAAGAAATGGTACAAGATAGCCCCGGCCGGCGCCATATACCTGGCTGGCACGGCGGTGATACTGTCGCTGGACGCGTTCTTTCCATACGACACCCTTGGCCCGCTGCAGTTCATCGTGCCGATATACCTACAGATAGACCAGGCCGTGGTGACCTTCATCGACAACAACATCATGGACATCGGCAAGGGCGTGGCAGCCAGGGGAAACCTTCTGGTCCTAAACGGCCTAAAGGGGCCCTTTGCCCTGCAGGTGTTCTGGCCCTCAGCCGGCGTGCACAGCATGATAATCTACACGCTGGTCATGCTGGCTTTCCTGCTCAAGATGGAGATACCACTCCGGCGAAAGCTGATCTACTTTGCCATCGGCACCTTTGGCACGGCCGCAGTAAACGTGATCAGGATAATCTCACTGACGCTCTACGCGATGGTTGTCACGACCGACGTAAAGGAGTGGGAGGCCTTCCATTCTGTGGCCGGCGAGATAATGTTTCTTCCCTGGCTTGGAGTTTTCCTGGGTATAGTGATGTACATCGAAAGCCGGCGGATCAGAAAGTTACGACGGCAGCAGAGTGCAACACCGGTATAATTATCTCATAAAGTCAAGAAGGGTGTTCTGGCCAGCGCTGCTCTGAAAGTCACTTGCTCGCACGCCAAGCCGCCGGACATTCATCTTTTCTGGGCTCCTCATCACCTCGTCCAGCAAGGATTTTGCGGTCGAGAAAAACAGGTCGAGGCTGCTTGAATGCATCTTTAGCGTCCGTGACCTGGAAACGTTCTGCAGGTTGTCAAGGATCAGGATTACCCCCACGGTCTTAAATGACAGCTTTCTTTTCATCGCGCTTTCAAAGACAGACTTGCACAGGCCTTCAAGCTCTGCGTACATCTCGCTGCTTTCAGTGGCGTCCTTTTTCAGAGTCATTATCCTCATCAGCTGCTTTTGCTGGCCCTCCGACTCGACTACTGGCTCGTCGTTGATGCCCTGCGCCGCATCGTGGATGTAGGCCGCCGTCTTTTTGCCAAACTCCTCTATCAGCTGAAACATGTCCATCCTGGCCAGCTGGCCTGCACTCTGCACCCCAAGCTCGGCTAGCCTTTGCTTGGTCTTGGGGCCTATTCCCGGTATCCTGTCAACGTCAAGGCCGGCCATGAACTCTGCAGCCTGCCGCACCACCGTCAGGCCGTCCGGCTTTTGCATGTCAGACGCAATCTTGGCCAGGAGTTTGTTTGGGGCTATCCCAACAGAGCAAGTGATGCCGGCCTGGCTGCGCACCTCTGCCTTTATCCTGGTTGCCAGGTTCTTTGCACCATCAAGGTCCGTGCGGCCCGAAACGTCGATGTAGCACTCGTCTATTCCCACCTGCTCAAAGATGTCAGCGTTTTCCCTTATGGCAGACATGGCGGCGTCAGACACATGCTCGTAGTACTGCCGGTCAAGGGGCAGAAACAAGGCGTCAGGCGCATCGGCAAGGCGCGACTTGGCCAGCTTTATGGGGATACCAGACTTGACGCCATGCTTTCTGGCAACATAGTTGGCCGTACTTACCACGCCGCTGTCCTCGGTTCTGCCGGAAAAAACGCAGACAACCACTGGCTTTTGTTTGATTTCCGGCCTTCTCAGCTCCTCGCACTGGGCAAAAAAGTAGTCAAAATCAATGTGCATGACTATTCTTGCCGGTCTAACCAAGCCGCCGGATATGACGTCATCAGAATATAATTAAGTGATCTTTCTTTTTTGCGGCAGCCATTCCAGCTCTTGAGAATGAGAATCGCATCGTTGGCATAAATTCTCTTTGTCTGACAGCACCTCATGGTCTTTGACAGAAAACTGACAATCGTTGTGGGGCTATCGCTGGCCCTGCTGGCCGTATCAGCGGCCTACCAGCCTTTCTTAAACTGGCAGAGTCACGCCGAGGTGGCTACAACAGGCAAAACCCGCACGTACTATATAGCGGCAGACGAGGTTGAATGGAACTATGCTCCAACAGGCATGAACCAGATCACCGGTCAGCCCTTTGGGGAGACAGAAAACGTGTTTGTGCAGAACGGCAAGGACAGAATAGGCAGCACCTACACCAAGGCCGTGTACCGTGAGTACATGGACGACTCTTTTACCACCCTTAAGGAAAGGCCTGAACAGTGGAAGCACCTTGGTGTGCTTGGTCCAGTCATACGAGCAGAGGTAGGCGACACCATCAAAGTTGTATTCAAGAACAACGCCAGGTTCTCCTTCAGCATGCATCCACACGGTGTCTTTTATGAAAAATCTTCAGAAGGTGCTGCTTACAACGACGACACTTCTGACAGACACGATGACGCCGTGCCACCCGGAGAGACGCACACATACATCTGGCATGTTCCAGCCCGCGCCGGTCCAGGACCTGACGACCCAAGTTCCATTGCTTGGATGTACCATTCTCACGTTGACGAGCCGGGCGACACCAACGCAGGTTTGGCAGGGCCGATAATCATCACAAGGCAGGGCGAGGCCAAGGCCGACGGCTCTCCAAAGGATGTAGACAGGGAGTTTGTGACCCTCTTTACGGTCTCAGACGAGAACCGCAGCCCGTACCTTGACTACAACATCCAGAAATATACACGCAGCCCTGCAACTGTAAAACAAGACAGCGATGAATTTGTAGAGAGCAACCTGATGCACTCGATAAACGGGTACGTCTACGGCAACCTGCCGGGCCTAGACATGTACCAGGGCCAGCGCGTAAGGTGGTACACCATGGCTCTTGGGACAGAGGTCGACCTTCATTCGCCACACTGGCACGGCCAGACGCTTCTAATGAACGGCATGCGCACCGACATGGTCGAGCTCCTGCCCATGAGCATGAAGACGCTGGACATGACTGCCGATGACAAGGGGACATGGATCCTCCACTGCTCCGTCAACGACCACATCGACGCAGGAATGCAGGCGCTGTTCAAGGTAAAGTGAGCCTTTTTCCCTACTTTTTTTCGCTATTGCAAGATGCCTGTTTTGTCAAATCCGAGGTGCAAAGGGATCAAAAAGCCCCTGCAGCCCTCAGTTGAAGATGCTGGCGGTTAGTGAATGTGCCAATTGACCCGATGTTCCAGCGACATTAGGCGGGCCTAATTAGGACAGCCTAATATTTAAACCATCTTGGAACTGGTTCTGTATAGTTAACAGGTGAAGGTTATCTGAATCCCGCTTGGATTCCTTGCTTGCCCAAATAGTCAAGATACGGATCACCATATTCGTAAGGTTTGGATTTCTTTCGCTTGTGAACCTTCATATGATTCCGTAGCCGATCCTCATCGGCAAGCTCTGCGTTACAAATCTTGCATTTGTGTATTTTCTTGATGTACAAGATACAAACTACTGTGCTATAAGATTATGTGCTTTGCAGATAGTTTTGTTAACTCATTAGAGGTCGGGGGAACACATATAGCTGCGCTCAGCCCGACCCAGGTGTTGTACGGTAACCAAAATTTCTTGCCAAATGATTTAAACGCCATTTCATTTCTCAAAATTGAGAGCAAGTAGTCACAGGTCCTGGTTTTCAAGCCAGAAAATCGGATACCAGTTTATCTGTGGTTTCATTCTCCAACGCTGACAATTGAACGACGCGGGTTTTCATGTAGACGATGCAGCCAAAATCTTGCAGGTATTGCTGGATAAAATATCCCAGAAGGTTTTGCTGTCTACCATCGATTCAGCAAAGACGGTATCGGAGATCTGTTTTGAAAACAGGATCCCTGCCAGCTCTACGTACAAAAGGATAAGGCAGCTGCAGCACGTCGGCTTTATTTACATTGAAAAAACCAACATCAACAGAAACATGAAAAAGGTTGCCCTTTACCGAAGCAGGATAAAATCACTGAGCCTAACATTTGATCAAAAAGGTATGAACTTGCAACTTGTAGAGAACGACCGGTAGAAGTGATTCGGCATTTTCAAACTTGAAAACGGTTGCAATCTGAAATCATGATGATAAAAACAAAGACGTTACGCCCTGTACGGTTTCTCGTTTACGATCTTTAGGATCCAGAACAGTCCAAGGGCCTCAATGACGGTCAGGACAGACAGTGCGTACATGCCACTTGGCAGTGGGTATGCCCATGGGTATACAGTGATACCTACAAAGACA
>JAJUFP010000006.1 GCA_029263715.1 Nitrososphaera sp.
AGCCTTGACAACCAGGTCCCTTCTCCCCACAAGCTCCTCTGCCCTCAGGTTGACCTTGGGCAGCAGCTCTTCATAGGTCCGGCCAAGGGCCTTGCCCTTTAGGACTATCTTTAGGTTCCATGTGATGTACTTGACAAAGTAGGCATTCAGCACCGCAGCGCCGCTTGCAAGGGTAACCATCTTGGCGTGGGTGTTAACAAGGTGCTCACGAAGGGCCCCCTCCGCCTTTTCAGCGGAGTACGGCTTTGTAAGCTTGGCAAGCGCATCAAGGTAAATAGTGTTCTTCATCCTTGTGACAAGCTCCTCAATGTCCCTTGACTCTGCAAGAGTCTGAAACTCGCTTCTTGAAAGCATCTTGCCTCTAAGGCTGTGAGCCAGAACAGTGCCAAAGATCTTGTTGGGTATGCTTACCTTGTTGGCCATGGACTAGCCCTCAATCCCCACAGTACTTTATAAAAATCATTAGTTTTGTTTTCTGACCTTGAGTATGGAAAAAGAACAAAAGTGGGCAGAAAGGAACCGGCAAAAGCCGGGATGGTTAATCAAACAGCTTTGATAATGCTGCCGAAATTCTTCTGGCGAAAACCAGTATGGCAAAGTGAAGGCCAAAGCCCACCACGGCTGCAATGGCAATACCAAAGCCAAGTTCGTAAAGCGTAATGAACACCCCAAGCGGCGGCAGAGCAAATATCATGGCCAGAGCAGTGGTCACCCAGGCAGACTTGGCTAAAAGTTCCGGCGTCACGTTCTCAAGCCTCTGGCTCTGGAATTTTAATACCCGTATTCCGTTATTAGTCTTGGGGCTAATTTCCACAATGTTACTTGAGAAAAATTGCGAGATATTAACATTAAGTTGCTAAAATTCACATAAGTAGCGCCGTGTACCAGCCAATTCTTGGATGAAGATGAGGTGGAAAAAGTCTAGTAATTATAATAATTGACTCTGTAAACGAAAATTTCTATAATCTTTTGATATGAGAAGTTTCCGGCCGTGTACAATAATACTACAACTTCTCAAGGATAAATGTTAGAATTTGGATTCGGTAGAATATAATTGAAAAATTGAGAGAAAAGAGTCCGGCAAAATAAACTTAATTAGGAAGATCGCCGTTAAGATACAAAATGCAGACTTCCTCGACGCTATCCATTGATGAAGAAAAGGGCAAGCTTGATCCAAAGTACGAGAAGCTTATAGACCAGTTCGAGCAAGAAGTGGCGCAGTACGACACGATGGCGCGCCTGGCTGCGATTGCAACCTTTGGCGGCGTGATCGCCTCAATTCTGCTGCCGCTCCTGTATCTGCAGTTCGTGGCAAACGTAAATCCATACCATGCCTTTGCATCCGGGCCGATGCTGTACTTTGTTATTGGCGGGATACTGGCAAGCAAGGCAGTTCCCAAACTCTTGATAATGTACTCTAACCACAAAAAGCACGAGATCTCGAGATTAAAGTACAAGCCAGTGACCGGCGTCTGCATGTGCGACCTCTACCAGTTCAGGACTCATCTGCACAAGATGGACCAGGCCGAGAATTCTGCTGAAAGGATGCGGCATGCCAAGCTGGCAAGCTACTACAAGCAAAAGATGGGCTGGCAATAAAACCGTAAGGATTTTTACCGGCCGTAATCAATGACATGAAAGGCAGCTTCGATTGGATGGCATTAACAAAGTCTATTACATGCGGGTCGCCCTTGGCGTAATAGCCGGCATCATTGCCGGATTTGTAATCCAGCCGGACACAGACCAAACAACTTCAGTGGGCATCGCTCTGGGGATAGCCGTTGTAATGTTCATGATATCGGTAGTTATCGGAAGGGGCATGGCCAAAGGGCTGCCAAAAGAAATGAAGAAAAAGGCTTCATACGATGGCATCATCCCGTTCATCTTCATGCTTTTTGTATTCATGATCATAGTCTTTACGGCGCTGCATCAGAACTTGGTTTTAAAATAAATACAGGCATTCCGGTATTGCGTGTATGTGGGATTACCGCACGCCGGGGATTCCTGACGAGCTTTTCGAGCGGACAGACGATGTTCCGATAACAAAGGAGGACGTGAGGGCCCTTGCCATCAGCAAGCTGCGGCTAAAGGAGGGTTATTCTGCCATCGACGTAGGATGCGGCAGCGGCAGCATAACCGTCGAGCTCTGCCTGCAGACAAGGGGCGCCGTCTACGCCATTGATCTTGACAGCAATGCCGTCGAGCTGACAAAAAGAAACCTGCAAAAGTTCGGTGTGAATGCCCAGGTGATACTGGCAAAGGCGCAGGATGCCTTGCCGTCGCTTCCGCCGGTGGACGCCGTGGTTGTTGGTGGGACATGGGGAGATACGAAACAGGTCATACAGCTGGCTGCAGACCGGCTGAAGAAGGGCGGCCGAATAGTCATCGACACCATCCTGATCGAGACGATGTACCACGCGCTGTCTGCCGTGAGCGAGATGAACCTGCAGGATGTCGATGTCACGCAGGTAACAATATCCAAGGCGCGCAAGGTGACGACGGGCACCATGATGCTGTCCAGAAATCCTGTGATGATGATATCTGCTACAAAAGCCTGAGTATTGCGGCATCCAGATATTCTCTGTCTATCTCAAAGCCGACAAATGCGATACCAAGGTTCCTGCAGGCCACAGCAGTCGAGCCGATGCCGGCAAAAGGGTCAACTGCCAGCCTTGCCTTGCCATGCAGTTTTATACACATCTCTGGCAGCATGACCGGAAAGGTGGCGGGGTGCGGCCTGTCCTTTCTGCTCCTGACTGTCTCGTACGGGATAAACCAGGTGTTGCCCCTGTCGCGCCGGTCCTCCTTTGCGGCCTTCCACCGGCCGATGTTGGTCTTGTCCTGGTATGGTATGCCCACAGCCAGCTTGTCCAGCCTGACATCGCCGTTCTTTGTGAAATGGAATATGTACTCTTGGCAGTCGTTTAGGAACCTGCTGCTTACTATGGGCTTGAAGTGGCCCACAGCTATGTCGCCGGCTATGTTGGGGTAATTGCCAACGTCTTTCTTGCTTATTGCAATTGACTTGACCCAGTGGATGACGTTTTGCAAAACGAAATGCCTCCGGAGAACACATGCAACGTCCCAGGCGATCCACTGGTCTTTGGGTTTGTTGCCGACGTTCAAAAAGAATGAGCCATCTTCAGCAAGCACGCGTTTGACTGACTGGCCGATATCTTCAAGCCATGCCAGATACTCCTGGCGGGGCAGGCTGTCGCGGTACCTGCTGTAGTTTATGCCAATGTTGTACGGAGGCGACGTGACTACGACATCGACGGATTTCTCCTCAAGGTTCTCGTTCAAACCAGCCAGACAATCCTTCAGGTAAAAGGTGGCTGCACTACTGCCATAAGGAATTACCCTGTACGGCGTTTCATGGTTCTGCATCGGCCGGATCAACGGAATGCCGGCCAACAATTTATCCTTTAAGTCAGCGCAGACCAGCCAAAGCGGCCCGGCGGACCATCCTCTCGCTGGCCATCGCGCCTAGCATGCCCATGGCGGCGGCCGGAACCACCACCAGCGGATAGACGGATTCTATCATTTCAAAGTAAATCACGGCTGTCAGGCTGGCCCATACTGTTTTTTCTGCATCGACCTTGTTGTACGTGTGGGTGATGAGCGGATAGTAGAGCATAAAGAACGCAATGCCTGCGACCGCGCCGGCAACAAGCAATGCTCTGGCAGACCTCCACTTGGACAGGATGATGTCGGCCATTACCAGCGGAATAACCGTCACGACGTAGAACGGGATTGTAGTCGCAAGTGAATCATTAGGCACTATTGACGTGAACGTGTTGATAAAGATAAACGCAGCCGCAGCTGCGGACAGGACCCCGAACCTTCTTCCAGCAAGGGCCCACGATGCATAGGATACT
This sequence comes from Nitrososphaera sp., assembly GCA_029263715.1. Lineage (GTDB taxonomy): Archaea > Thermoproteota > Nitrososphaeria > Nitrososphaerales > Nitrososphaeraceae > Nitrososphaera. Next base: position 3,879 of record JAJUFP010000006.1, read on the forward strand.
GCGGCCGTAACAAACGGGAAGCCCAGCGTCGCAAAGACCGCCGCAAAGTTTGAGTCTGGATTGAAATCGAAATACGCCGTGCGTGAGAACGGCAGCGAGAACATGTGCACCAGGCCTGCAACGGAGATCCAGACAGGAAGCATGGCAACTATGACAAGGGCCGCCGGCAGAATCCTGCTACGCTCTATTTGCGGGTACGAGCGAACCATGCCGGCTGCCGCGGCAATGCTGCTTGTCACCATGCCGCTTACCAGCACCGAATGGGGCGGGCTCAAAAGCCCGTCAAGCCCAAAAGCAGAATGCCACACAAAGTCAATTGGCCCGGCAGAGATTAGCAGGGCTGTTCCAGCCATGACCAGCTTGGAAGACCAGTCAAACCTGCCGGCAGACCGGGACGCTGACATGACCAGAACAGCTCCGGCCAGCGCCGACGCGGCCCCGGAATAAAGCACGGCGTGGGGCGGCGCAAAGAATGTCTCCGGCTTGTTTAGCAGATGGTTTGTCACATCCCACGTGCCCCCGGATGCGGCAAGCAGTATCCCGATGCTTACAAGCGCGTAGCCGATAACAACCTTCCGGCCCGGGCCATGCATCCTGGCCACCGTGCCGCGCTCAAAGTAGTTCAATGCCTACTGATGCGGCCCTGAACAATTTTAAGTCTTTGTCACGTCGACGGAATACACGGAAACAAACTCGTCCTGATGGTCGATGATGCCGTCGCTTGGCCAGTGGGCCTGATCGCCGTTGTGCGGCAGACCGATGGCCTTGACGAAAACGACGAACCGGCCCTCTGATTGCGGCGTGATTGCAAGTTCAATGCTGGACGTGACTCCTTTCTCCCAGGGCCGGTTTGACGCCTCGACTGCAGGGTACTGGGCAGCCACTATCCGCTGGGGGCCGACGTATCCTGCGCCTATCTCCTGGCCTGCCTTGATGAATACCGGAGTCTGCTTGAAGTCGTGCTTCTGTATTGTGACAATGCCGTCGGTCCTTGTCAGGTTTGGAAACGCCACGGAGACTATTTGCATGTCAGCGTGATCTCCTCTGTTGGTGGCAGTAACATGCAGGGTAAATGTCTGGCCCAGCTGGATGGAGTCAGGCAGCGTAACATCAGTGATGACGGGTTCGGGCTTTGGAACCCTGACAGAATCAAGATAGGACTGTGGCAGCACGTACAGCGAAAGTACGAAATATGCCGCCAGGGCAGCAGATACGCCGCCGGCCAGGATGATTGGTTTTATGCTAGCTCGCCCGGTTTTTTGGATCGAATATACTGTTTAAATCTCTTGTTGACCAGTCTTGTATATGGACAGCTGCGATCCGCAAGTCAAGGCTTACCGCAACGGCAAGACATTTAACCAGTGCCGGCAAGAAGCAAGGCAAGCTGCCGAGATCCTGTCTGCAGAGATCCGCAGAACCGGCGAGGTCTCTTGGTCGCAGGTCCTTGAAGCTGCAGGCCACGACGAGATCGTTTACAAGCTGAGCCTGAAATATCTGCGTGAAGCCGGCTATGACATTGGAAACTACCAACTTCCCCGCGTCAGACAAAGCTGAAAAATACTGTTCTTGCCTATATTGATTGTTGAAGGCGTACATGGCCATTGCCATTGCCGCCGCGGTTCTGGCTTTCCTGCTGACCGTGGTCCTTACTGGCAATCAGACAGGCCAGCAAGCAACGTCTCTTGGCTATTACGACGGCCTTGAAAGCAGGATACAAGACAAGCGCAACGATGCAGTGGCAGTCCAGCAGTACGAGGCCGACGTCGTGCCGGAGGTCCGGGGCTACCATGATATCCTTGCCGCCTCCGTTAAAGAGATCGACGGCGCCTTTCTTCTGACCATCGAGCTTGCAGGCAATCCAAACCTGAATGAAAAGTACGAGACAAACTATGTTTGGCACATCATAACAAGGGATCATGTTTACGTCGTTTTCATGCCAAACTTTGCAGCCGATTCGAACTTTCCAAAGAAAGGCTGGTACTTTGCCGTCTACGATGAAACTTTGCAAAGATACGTTGTTCCGATTACAAAGATATCGGATATGCCGGACAACAGCGTCCAGTTTCCGGTAGAATCCAGTTACATCGGAAACCCTTCCTCCTTCAGCTACTGGGTGAGCGTCCTGGTGAGGGTAGACACCGAGAACCTAGACAAGCCGCCGGAATACCTGATGGACTATGCGCCATGATGTTTGCAAAAAAGGGAGGGTTTACGGCGCTTGGCGATCCTGCACCAACGACCTGTTACAGCCCATGCCGTCAAAGCCGCAGTATGCTATCATACCTTTCCGATGCAGTTTTGCTTTCCTTTGCCGCCAAGCGCCAACTCTAAGCATCGGTTGTTGGCGTCATCGCTGTTATTAAGAAGTTTTTAGTATAAAAGAATTGTGTTTTCAGGGATTTTTATGATATCGACAGCAGATTTTAAAATTATCACATATATATAACTGATTAGTCTGGATTCCTATAACCAATCATCCAAATTAGATGCTCGTCATTAAGCGAATCCAAAATAATGGACCCGCTGGTGCAGGTTGCGCTCGACTTCGCTGTTGAAAACCATCATGCAAAAGCTGCAAAGATACAGACCCAGCTGCTCGATATCACCCTTTTTCAGGATGGCAAGCTCGGTAGGATCCTCGGTATTCTCTGCAACGATATAGTCTTCAAATCGCCTTTCTGACAGGACGCGTTCCAGTGCCTGCTTGGCCTTCTGAACCTCGGTTTCATCGGAAAGGATGATGCTCTGCTTGTCAATGCTGACCTGAGAACCAAACACGTCAAAAACAACCTGCTTTAGCTCGTCGCAGTAACGTGATATGACGATCCTGATCACAAGGATCCTGATGCGCTGGCCATCTTTAATCCAATCTGATTGGTCATGCTTTTATGACCAATGCACGATAGTTGATTGTCAGCAGTTGGAAGTCCAGTCCAATAACCCCGTTACTTCGTTATCAGATAACGTGGAAGTCAGCCTGGTTTATCCGCGCAGCCAGCAGACATTCCGCCGAAACGACGGCCTGCCCATCAAACTTGCCGTCAGGGATACCGCGCTGATAACTGCCACCTGCATGCATGGCATTGCGCACCTGCTGCAGGCGGAAATTCAGCCGCGCATAACATGGGCGATAGAAGGGCCGGCAGAAGAAAAAGGCGCGTTCAAGATTGGCCACTCCGACAGGGCCGAGTATCACCGGCAGGATACCGGAGAGTCCGTGATCTACTACCCGCCGCCTGACATACGCGGTGAGGCGGAGATCCAAGTCAAGCTCATGATAAAGGGCGTTTCTGTGAACACATGCAACCTATTGATACGGCTAAAACGCGAAAAGGGCCTTGGCATTTCATATGTTGCGAATGTTTCGATTGATTACAGGTCTGCGTCAAACATCGCTGCATCAGAGAAATGCAGCCGCTGCAGCATCGAGCTTTTGATTGAAGAGCAAAAAAAGACTATACAAAACGACGGATACCTGATGACTGACGAAAACATCAAGGTGCAGGCTGCAGAAACAGAAGGCCGAATCTGGCTTCTGGTAAACGGCCAAAGACAGATCCTAAAGGGCCTGCAGCCAGCCAGCTTTTTGCACTGGGATTGCAGCATGGGAAGCTTTGTCGCAGGAAACGATGGCTGCGATGTTGTCTATCAAACGCCGGCAGAAAAGGATCTATCTCGGTCGCCTGTAGTGATCACGCTTTCAGAGGCCGGCAAGATACTGGAGGCAAAGAAATTCTGGCTCTTGCGCCGGCCCTCTGTCATGCATTGTTAATAATACAGTGCAAAGAAACGGTACCTGCATGTACAAAGACATGGACGACGGCCACAGGATAGGCCTGACCGAGGACGTGATGGATCATGCCAAGCAAGTTTTTGATCAAGGTTTGCAGCTTGAAGCTATACTCCTTGCCCATGAGTATCTTGAGCAAAGGCTGAACGCGCTGTACAAGCAGAACGTGCACAGAAAGTTCAAGCAGATAATAGACTCTATCCGGTCAGAAGACCGGATATCAGACGAGGATTATGAAGTTTTAAACGAATTCAACAGGCTGCGGAACGTGAATTCAAACCAGATCCTCAATTTCTCGCTGACCCTGCGCGGCGCAAAGAAGGGCGATATGATGAAGGCCATGAGCCTTGCACAAGAATCCGATCAGATCATTTCCAGACTGTTGCAAGGCTTGCACAAGAAAAAGTCCCGCAAGAAGGGCTAGAAATACTCGTCGTCGTATTCTGCCTGGTCTCTGAGATCATCAAGCTCGTCAAGCCACTCCTGGCCAGACCGGATGTCCCACTCGATCTCTATCTTGCGCGGCGGGGCAAGCACGTCTCTTATGTAAAAGACAGCAAGGGGGAGTTTTATTTTCTCCAGAGCCTCGATCTGGCTGTCTGAAAATGCGCTTTTTCCGGTCTTTACCTCCACCCAGCAGAGTGCAAGGGGGCTGGCAACAATCACGCTATCGTACCTATCTTTTTGGCCGACCTTGCAGGCAAGGTAATCAAAAACAAAGCTGGGGTTTTCCTTGGACTGGTTTGTGGGCTTGCTTATCTCCTTAATCTCCCGGATTATCTGCTCGTGTATCTTGACATGGATTCTGTGAAAGCCCTTCTTGAAGACAAGGGTGTTGTCCTTGAACTGGATGTTTTCAAGTGAAACGTACGCCCACCCTTTTTGATCGCAATCTTCCTTGTAGTACAGCTCGCCCAGCGAACCCCTAAGAGACTTGGTTATCGCCAAACTCATGCAAAGAATGGATATCTACCGTTGCAAAAGTTTTACGATGTTTTCTTATACTCGCAGGCTCTGATCATCAGAAGTGAGCGAAGAAAAGCACGGCATCATAACTCCTTATTCCCTCATTATGTTGCTGGTGCCGGTTGCCGGGCTTGCCGCAGTACTTGTCTATGGAAATGTTCTGGCATTGAACTACGTCCATGTGATGACCGGGGCAACCTGGACCGGCATCGACCTTTTCATGGGGCTTGTCATGGGCCGGGTGTTAAAGGGCCTTGAGCCGCCGGCCAGAACGCAGGTGATCAAAAAACTTGTGCCGCTCATGCTGTTTCTCATGCCCGCACTTGCGTCAGTGTCTATAACATCTGGCATCAATCTGGCAGACAGGATGGGCATGCTGACGCTGCAGTCGCCGACGATAATTGCCGCAGTTGTCATCGTGATAGTACTGTCGCTGCAGGGCTTTGGAATATTGATGCCTACAGAACTCAGGATATTTCTTGAGCTTAGAAAGAAAGAGCCGGACAGGGACAGGATAATACGATGGGGGATGAGAAACGTAAAGCTGGCCGGAAGCCAGGGCGCGTTTCAGGTGGCGCTGATATTTGTCATGGCGAATCTCGCGCTGGGCTTTGTATAGTGGGCCTCCTTTGCAGCTGCTGATCTATCACAGACATTACAGCCAACACACTGCATGCAAGGCCGGCTGCTGCATCTTGCCTTCGTAAATTGTTAGTTTTTCTTCTGTTCATTATGTTCTGCAAAAAGTGTTGCAGATTAAGGAGCATCAGGCATTCTCTGCTGTTTTTGTCGAAATTCTTGAGGCATTTCCTTGCAAATGTGGTACCCTCTTCCAAGCCGCTCGTTGCATTTTGGGCAGAGCCTTGGAGGGGCTGCCTTCTTGGGTCCGTCTTGCAGGTTGCCTCTCATCACTTCATCTTTTTGCCTGAAAAGCGCGTTCAGCTCAGCCTGCAATCTGGGAATATCTCGTTTGGCCTTTTTGTTACGCATCCGTAGTTGGATCTGGTCAATCTTGTGGTTCAGGTCCCGTATCTTTTTCTTTTTGACATGGCGGATTGGATTAGCCAATAACGACAAACTGTAGTTATTGTTCTAGCAATATAATGGTTTTAAGCAGTTTTGTTGATCATGCGTTCAAAACCATGAGGGAAGGAGATTTCCATTTTTACTCTTCGAATTCCCAAAAGTTTACACACGGAAATAGTTCTTATCATCTTTCCAACTTTTACTGCGTCTTTCCAATTTTCGTCATTCAAGAATCCTTTACAGGGGAACTAACACCATCTGGCGGCCACGGTATAATTGCTCCAAGTTGCTCGAGCTTCTCGCCAGCCAAAGTTAAATCGAAGATGTCCATATTGCCGTCCTTTACTACCACCATGTACTCTTTACCTTCTTTATCCATAATTACTCCAAAACCCTTCTTTACCTTTACAATGTCCTTGATTGATACTTTCTTTACTTTGTATTCATGAAGAAATACTGCCTTTTTCTTCTCTATCTGAGATGGAGTAAGCTTGAAGTTAGTTATGATAATTGCTTTTCTTCCCCCAAACCTGACATCATTAGAATTAATCCTAGAAGAGAAAAGTACCTTCATTGCCTCTGCAAGAGATTCCAAAAACCTTTGCACATCTACTTCCAACCGTTGCTTCGGATTACTTTCGATCGTAAGGTGCATGTAGAGTTTACCTTCTCTTTCGTATATGGTCAAATGTCTGTCTCTATCTTGAATTCGCTTTGTAACCAAACCTGGCGTGCCACTTCTCTTTGCTGAAGTTATTTTAATTATCATTCCTTCATAGCGAAATTCCTTCACAGTTTCTGGGATCCGAGAATCTAAATCATTTGTCTGAGTATCTTTCGCTGCCATGTCGTCTTTAATGTATTCGATTTATGTAAGGTTATATCTTTGGATTCACGCACCCAGAATTAGCAGGGATCAGTAATGCAGTAGCATCACTCTGAGATATATGAAGAGATAGGTTCTAATTTCATACGTTTAAGTTTCCTTAGTTTTTCTGCTTTCATTTCATATTTCTTTGCCTCTCGTGGTTTCTCACTATGAAATAGAACAATTGCTTTTACTTCCCAATTTTTAGCATCGAGAGGATCTAATTCCAGAGCTTTACTAACACACTTCAAGGCCTCTTTCGTCTTATTAATTTCTACAAGAGCTATTGCTTTGTTACTCCATATCCCTGCATTCCCTGAATCAATACTAAGAGCTTTATCGAAGCATAAAATTGCTTGATCTTTGTCGCCTTGATGTAGGTATGATAAACCCTTGTTACTCCATATCCATGCCCACTTAGGATTTATCTTAAGAGCTCTATCGAAGCATTCAATAGCCTTCTTAAATCGTCCCTTTTTATCTAGATTTAGTCCTTTTTCATTCCAAGCGGTTGCATTATTCGGATCAATCCTCAAAGCTTTGTTGGCGCACGTCAGAGACTCATTGAATTTTCCTAATTCAAATAGTGCGTTTGCTTTGTTTGCTAGTGCCTCCGCATTCTCCTTATCTAGTTGCAGACATTTATCAAAAAGACAAACCGCCTCTTTTAATCTGCCAAGGTGAAGGAGGGACAGAGCCTTATTATACCACAGATAGGATGCATCTGGCCGATATTTTAGGACATAATCAAAACAGGCTAGAGCTTCATGCCACTTGCCAGAGTCTCCTAATGCAGCACCCTTGTTAGTCCATGCATCCAAATAACGAGGATCATTTATCACTTTATCATAGTATCTTATTGCTTTGCTGAATTCTCCATTATTCAAATACTGCCAAGCTTTATCCATGACATACTGAATATTGAATCCCGATGAAGGCATTATCATTTTAGCCCTAATTCCGGATCTATCAAACACAATATCCGTTGGAATAATGTACGCCGAATTCTCGTCCTTTGCTTCAAATATTCCAACTACTGTCCAATCGCCAGCATAACACACAGGAGCGCCACTATAACCTACTTTGAACGATCCATCAAATTTTATAACATTAACATTTACTTCGGGCTTAACATTCCATTTTCGCTTTCCTGCAATCATTTCTTTATTCCATTGTATTGGACAGGAAACTTTCGCAAGATGACCCTCTACGTGATTTCCTGATGGAAAGTGTGCTAGCTCTTCGTCTGAAAAGCCCCAAACTACAACATCTATATCATGGTACGTCTCGGTTCTAACTTCTAGCGGTTTGAAGATCGATTTTCTTACTCTTAGGATAGCTAGATCAATTCTAGGGTCTGAATACTCTTCTAGCCACTCTGCAGCAAAGAGTTTTTTGTTATCTCTGGTTACGAATATTTTATCAGCACGAGCAATGTTGTGATGACATGTTATGCAATATCCCCTCTTGAAAAAGAACCCTGTCCCTAAGAAATTATTATTTTCATCTATAATCTTGACAATATTATCCCTTATGTCATTCAGAGTTTGTGTCATTAAAATCCCAATTCAAGGTAATCCTAAGGCTTGCCTCGCCAGATGCTTTTACGACAAATAGGCTCCCTTCAGCAGTTAAGCTTAATCCGAATTCAACTGAAGCAGATGAAGGTTTGTTACCTGGTACATCTATACTTTTCCTAATTGATTCGGATATGGGATTAATTACATCTAGCAATTTGTCCAAATTCCTGTTTATCTTTTCTAGTCCTCCTGCTTGGACAACCTTGCCTTTGGTTTGACTAATGTCGGAAGATTCTACAAGTACTGTCTGATTGTTCGCCTTAAGCTCTAGTATTTTCCCCACAGCTAGCAACTAGCAATAATTCTAAAGAATATAAGTTTTGTATGCGATAAGGTGTACTAGAAGAATAAGCCGCTACGGTCGGCCAAAAGCCAAAATGCGGTTCTCAACTGCTTCATAATTGCAGCATCTCCCTTCTTATCTAATGATTTGACATCTGGCAGGTTCGGAAACCATCTACGTATTACATGTTCGTAAAAGCTAACAAAAGGATCACGACCTGCTACGCTAGAGATCAAATAAGATACAGTGGTAGATATCAGTCCGGATGCAAAAGTTAGCAAGGCTGAATCATAGTACTTGTTGACGATTTGTTCACCTGCCATCTGTCCGCTGATAAAACGGGGTAAGTCAAGTAGAAAGAACCAGACATCAGCTTGGTTTTCTGATAAGCCACTTGAGAAGAACGCAACAGCTATAGCAGTCCAATATACTCCCCAAGAACCAATCCCAACAATTACTAATGCAGAAATTATAGCAAACTTCGGGTAACGATACAGTCTCTTTATCTTATTTCCATAGGCCAGATAAAAGCTAAAAACTGAAGCTGCTATTATCAAACCTACAACAATTGGATGAACTAGAGGACTAACTACGAGGATCATGTGTTGTACGTCTAAGCGAAATAGGAAGAGAGGCTCTAAGAACAGTCCAATTATTGCATATGACAGGGTCTGGTCAATCAATGAGTCCCAATCCCTTTTTGCTAAGCAGTAAACATACGAAACAACCGTCCACATGATCCGATATTCTTGATTTGTGCTTTTATTCATTCTCCCTAATATTGCATTGATTGTTAAATTCAGCGACATATGATCAGTTTTACACTTAATCTTCTATCAATGATGGGTTTGCAGCTTTTCATGCGTCAAAGAGGAGATTTCTATTATTACTTCATAAATCGTGCCATTGAATTAGTCTGTACTAGATATTCAAAGTTTGATTTTGGCGTTTGGAAGATGGAGGCTAGGAATGCAGTCGATTCAGATATAATTAAATGCTCGGCCTGAAATATACTCGTAGAATTTCACTGTATTTCTCCACTTAATTGAATGGTTGAAGTCAGTTGTTTTCAAGCCTTCATTTATTTTCTTCTCTATCTCGAGGCTTCTCTCCTTAATGGTATTCTCATGTTTTCCTTTTTCGGAAAGTAAATCTGAGACCTTTATCCAATTCAGTGCCCAACCGGAAGGTTCTAACCCGATTTTAAGGGGCACTGGGTACTGTACGAATAGTTCTGCAGCCTCTATTGGAGGTGATTTGTTAGATAATAAGAGATTCGCACTCGGAGCAGCCGAAATACCTATCCATTGTGGCTGTTCGTAGTACTCTGCAGCCTCAAATAGGGCTGATCCAACAATCATTTTTCCCGTTTCATAAAAATCACCTATGCTTATTGCGCCGCGCAAGAAAATCTCTTTTTCAAACATTTGAGTAAAAAATAGGGGCAAAAAGGCGGCTGTAGACCTAAGAATCCGTTTGGGAGTAATTTGATCTTTATATAATAGAAACTCATGCTTAGAAATCGATAAGGTTATGATAATTGTGTCAGAAAATGCTTTCAATTTGATTTGCAAAGTGCTTGGCAACTTGGCCCATTGTTGATTTTTTAGATTAATAGGTTGTTCCCATTCATTCAATATTTTTTCATACTTTGAAATGAAAGATTCAACATCTTCCAGAGACGCTTTCTTTCCAAGCTTGGCTTTGGTTCCAATATTATCAAGAAAAATCACTCCTCCATACCGCCAATTTTCATCCTTTGAGGCAGGAGTCTGAGAAGTTCGATTATTCATCATTGCATCATTGCACCACTCGATAATGGAGTAGATTATTTCTTAAATTTATCGCGATGAATCTGCTTCCTTTTTCCCTTTAGCGTCGCATTTGCTTACACGTTTAAGTTGATCATTTACTTTCGACAGCCTGCAGATTTTCCCGTCAAAACTGGGGATTCCTATTTCTACTGCGGCTCTATCGTAGCCGGCGGCTTGCTTGACACGGCATAGGTGACCCATGTCGCGCCTTCCACCTCGTTGGTGATCCGGTTGCTCATCCTTTCAATGACCTCGTAAGGCAGGCGCGTCCAGTCGGCAGTCATGGCGTCCACCGACTCGACCACCCTTATCATGACGATGTGGCCGTACACACGCTCGTCGCCCAGCACTCCAACCGCCCTGTCGTCGCCGACGGCGGCATAAGCCTGCCACACTTTATCGTAATAGCCAGCAACTTTCAATTCGTCTTCAACAATCTTGCTGGCATGCTTGGCTATCCTTGTCTTTTCCGGCGTTATCTCGCCAACTATCCTTACAGCCAGACCCGGTCCGGGGAACGGATGCCTTTTCAGCAGTTCGTCAGGAACTCCAAGCAGCCTGGCCACCTTCCTAACCTCGTCCTTGTACAGATATCGCAACGGCTCGATAACCTTCAGGTGCAGCCACTTTGGCAGGCCGCCCACGTTGTGGTGGGTCTTGATCACAGCCGCCGGACCCTTGGACACGCCGCTCTCAATGACATCGGGGTAAAGCGTGCCCTGCGCAAGCCACTGAAACGGCCCGTGCTTTTTGGCAACAGCCACAAACTCGTTGGCAAACTCCTCGCCGATTATCTTGCGCTTTTTCTCCGGGTCAGTCACGCCTTTTAGTTTCCGCAGAAAGCGCTTCTCAGCATCAACGTAGATAAGGTCGATGTCAAGGTGCTCTTTAAACAGCCTGACAACTTCTGTTTCCTCGTCCTGCCGCAAAAGCCCGGTGTTGACAAAAACGCACTGCAGCTGATCGCCGATGGCCCTGTGCAGCAGTGCGGCCACCGTCGTGGAGTCGATGCCGCCACTTACTGCCGCCAGCACCCGCTTTTTGCCCACCTTTTCGCGGATTTCCTTGATAGTGGTATCGATAAAGCTCTGCATGTCCCATTCCGGCTTGGCCCCGGCTATCTCCTGGGCAAAGTTCTTCAGGATCTGCACGCCCCGCTCGGTGTGCACGACTTCGGGATGGAACTGGATCCCGTACATCTTTTTGTCCTTGTTCCCTATGGCCGCAGACTGCGAGTTCTCGGTGTGGGCCAGCACCTGAAAGCCGTCTGGGACCTTGTCGGCAGCGTCGCCGTGGCTCATCCAGCAGTTGATGCCGCTTCCAAGGCTCTTGAAAAGGTCAGCATTGTCATCTATGACCAAACCAGCGCGGCCGTACTCGCGGCTGGCGGCCCGCTTGACCTTGCCACCAAAGTTGTCCACCAGCACCTGGTGGCCGTAACAGATCCCAAGGATGGGCTTGCCCATACTGAATATCTGCTTGTCCGGCTTGGGTGCGTCCTTGGCGTAGACGCTTGCCGGCCCGCCGGAGAATATTATGCCCTTTGGGTTCATTTCTTTTAGTACTTTGGCCGGCGTGTTGTACGGCAAGAGCTCGCAGTAGACGTTTGCCTCCCGGATCCGGCGGCATATCAGGTGACTGTACTGCGATCCAAAGTCCAGGACCACTATCTCGTCCATTTTTTTGTCCTGCTTGTCCATGCTAGCTTCCTGCCTTTTCCAGCATCCGGGTAAATACCCAGGCCGACGTGTTGAATATCTCTGACAGCCTCTCTTTTTCCCGGTAGTTGTTTATCACAATTCTTTTGATAAGGCCGTTATCATCTTCCACCCTGTAATTGAGGGCGTCAGACTCCTTGAGGGCTCCCTGTCCTGCCCTTTCGGCATCCTTGGACTTCATGCCCTCCAGAATCCTGTTCAAGAAGAATGACCGGAACGGCGGCGTGTTTATGTTAAGCGTGATCTCTGGCACCGGAACGATGACGACGGCGCCCGGCGTCACCTCGGCGTTGGCAAGCACAAAGTCGTCCTTGGCGCGCTTGAGCGGCCTGACCTCCTTGCCTACCTCAAGGCTTGACTGCTTGGCCGGTGGCGGGGGTGCTGTGGCCATCGCCTGCTTGGTCGGCGCTATCTGGGCCCGGGGCTGTTCCGTGGCAAGGGTGGCCGCGGCCTTGAAGCTGCCCTGCTTTAGCAGACTATCGACAACTGCAAGAGTATTTCTCAGCCTGTCCAGCTCTTCCTGTTTGTCTGCAATCTGCTTTATGAGCCACTCGCGAATTTCGGCAGCGCGCCTGATATCATCTTCAGAATAGCTGGACATTAGCAGACCAGATTGATCGCAAATGGTATAATATCTTTTAGGGCGCGATTAACAAAGAATTACGGCACTTGGAGCTGGCACCGGTCTAACCGTCTATCCAGTGGGGCTGATAAAGGAGAAGCAGCGGCTATGTGGTGGCTATGCAAACAGTATACCGATGCCACAGCATGGGGAAAAGCCAAGACGATAAGGTAAAATAGTTTAAAACCCTGCCGGATTTTACTGCCACCCAAAAAACCACCGGGCAGGAAGACAAAAATCAAGATTGTGATGTGGGCTATACGAGCCTTTGGCGTAGCGATTATCGCGGTTTTCGTTTACATGCTATATGAAGACGTGTACAAAGAACCGTTGCTAAAGCTATCATTTTCCATTTATGATATCGAAAATGATCATTCTGTGACAGAACTTGGCCTTGAAAATAAGGGTCAATCGCCTGCAACAAATTTACAAGTAGCCATCGATTCCAATAACAAAATACTTTATTTCGAAGCAAAGTCTGATGAAGAAATCAGTTCCCGTCAAATAGACTCCAACGAGGACAAGCTAATAGTAACAATGCCACGATTGACCAGGGAAGCATTCTTGAGCACTGTCCTTACTAATGATTTTAAGGCGTCGAACGTTTCTTACAGTATTGATATCACCCACGACAGCGATTCCATACACATAAACCAAAAAGATATCTCGGTGGATTTCAAAGCCAAGGGCCTTAACATGGAAGCGATGGCCTTGGAAAACGAAACCTTTCATTACGAATATGATCAAGAGAAAATAAAATTATCAGAATTTCTAACTAAAGATTCGACAAACCTTACTTTAGTAATAGCTTTGACTTATGCTGCAATTTACACTTCCTTGGAAATATACACGAAATATCTAAAGAAGTCTAGCAAAAAATATTGAACTAGTTACGATCCGTTCTTCATCTAATTCTGCCCAATACTTCCATTGCATTCGAAAAAATTGGGATAGATTGCGCAGGAAGGGGCATCTGGTTATGTTCACAAAAGATGAACGCTGGGAACTGGACTAAGAAAAAGATCATTCTTTTAAAATGGTTAGTGTTATTGGCAGCCTATGCTAGGCAATTTAGTCTTCGAAGGGAAAGGAAAAACTACAGGAAAGAGAGTATTGTCGGCAGAAGGCCCAAAAATAGAGGTATCGTTTGCAACCCAAGGAAAATACAAAGACATTGAAATCAAAGAGATCGGCACATTTACAGCAATTCCTCGCCCAGGCGGCGCGATGTACGGAGAAGGCAACGGTGCTATCATGACAAAGGACGGAGAAATGGCCTCGTGGTCTGGCAGTGGAATCGGAAGGAACGAAGGAGGAAAAATGTTCTGGCGCGGCGCAGTGTATTATCAAACAGCATCACAGGGCAAGCTGGCCCCGCTTAACAATGCTGTAGTGGTCTTTGAATACGACGTCGATGAAGAGGAAAACTCTACTGAGAAAGGCTGGGAATGGAAGTAGAACCCACCTCCACGAAGTTGCACTGCTGACAATATCATCTTCCGCTATGAAGCAATATTGGCCCCCAACATCATGGAGGTAAATCTCTTACCGCTTTCTCTTGTTTATCTTGAGGAGTATTATCACGGCCACGCCCCACAGGATGGCTGCAGGAATATGCTGCTGCAAAAACCATGCCGCGCCGCCGGCAACAGCAAATGCCATGCCCAGTATGGCGGTGGCCTGCCTTTTGCCGACCATGCCTAGAATGGCTCAAAACCCTTGATGGGCTTCTTGGCGGTGTCATACAGCTTTGAACGCGAGTGTTTTGCCAGCATCTCCAAAAGGTGCTTGCCAGACTGCATCTTGCGCTTCTTTAGCTCCGGGTCTTTGACCTCTTCTTTTGAGTACCGGCCAATGACGTTTCCAAAGTCCATGCCAACAAGCACGATGCTTTTGGCCCCGAATTCCTCGGCTAAAAACACGCATCTGTCGCCGTCGGTAAATCCGCCAAAATTGTAAACGTTTTGGACCGGCATCACCTGCGTTGTGCCAACCACCTTCTTGAATTTGGGGACCATCTTCTTAAGGGCTTCAGTGTTGTCGCCGTGCGCGTGCACCACCATTATGGCGCCCATCTTCTCTGCCTTCTGCAGTGCTGCCGGACTTCCGTCAAGGTCTGTAACTACGATGTCTGGCCTGATCTTGTTTTCAAGCAGCGCCTGAACAGTGCCGTCGGCTGCTATCTTGACAAAACTCTTGTTCTTTTTGATAAGCGCAATTTTTTCATCCAGGCTGGGGCCGGCCCCTATCACAAAGACGTCCTTGCCGGCCAGCTTCTTTTGCAGCACCTTGGCGTCAAGGGCTTTTCTCTTTATCATGCCGGAGAGCATGTTTGCCGCCTCCTGGTCCTTTTCTGTGCTGTAGCCAAATTCTGCACGGATCCCCTGATAGTAAGGGAACCAGTCGACGAATTTCACAAAAATTGTGCGTGAACTTTGGTATTAATATCTTCTGTGCCTGCTAACGTTAATAACGGTATCCGATGCCACTAGACAGGACACTCAAGACCAATGGAACCCAAGATACAGAGCAAGTCATGGAACCACGAGATTGAAAAGGAGATCCTGAGCCGATGGGAGCAGGATGACATTTACCGGTTTGCAATAACAGACAAACCGGCCTTTGTCATCGACACGCCGCCTCCCTATCCTTCTGGCAGGCCCTGGCACATCGGAGCTGCGGCGCACTATGCCCAGATAGACATGATTGCCCGGACTGCAAGGATGACTGGAAGAAACGTGCTTTTCCCCATAGGAATAGACAGAAACGGCCTTCCAGTAGAGATCTACACCGAAAAGAAGTACAAGGTCCGGATGCGGCAGATGGACCGGCAAAAGTTCCTTGACCTCTGCAGGGGCGCCCTTGACGATCTGGAAGCCGAGATGCTTCAGATAATGAAGAACATGGGTCTGTCAGGCAATTTCAAGGAATACTACCGTACCGATTCTGATGAATACCGTGCACTGACCCAGAGCACGTTCATAGAACTCTGGAACCGGGGGCTGGTCTACCTGGCAAACAGGCCCAACAATTACTGCCCGGACTGCGGGACAACCATCGCGGACGCCGAGATCATTTACAACGACCTGCCAACCAAGCTGGTGTACATGAAGTTCAAGGTAAGCGGAAGCGACGACCAGATAATTATCGCATCTACTCGGCCAGAACTGCTGTGCTCCTGTCAGGCAGTCATCGTCAATCCAGAAGACGAGCGTTACCTTGATTATCAGGACCGAAAAGTCATTCTGCCCTTGTTTAACAGGGAAGTTCCTGTCAAGTTCCACCATTCCGCCAAGATGGAGTTTGGATCCGGCGCCGTGATGGTCTGCAGCTACGGCGATCAAAACGATGTGCAGGTCTTTCGGGAGCTGGGATTGAAGGAAATAGTTGCCCTCAACGAGAACGGCTTTACCACAGAGGCTGCCGGCCCGTACGCCGGCCTGCGCGTGAATCAAGCAAGGACAAAGGTGATCGAGGACCTGAAGGCTGCAGGTTTTGTGGAGAAGGAGGAGAACATCATGCACAGGACGCCGCTTTGCGAGCGGAGCAAGACTCCAATAGAGATAATCCCGTTGCACGACTATTACGTCAAACAGCTGGATTTCATCCCGCAGCTGCATGAGATGTCCAAGAACCTGAAATTCCATCCAGAGATGCACAGGCAGATCCTGCTCAACTGGCTTGATTCCATAGCCATAGACTGGCCGGTCTCCCGCCGCCGTTTCTACGGAACCGAGATCCCGATATGGTACTGCAATTCGTGCAAGTCACCACTGCTGCCAAATCCGGGAAGGTACTACCGGCCGTGGAAGGAAGATCCGCCGTTTTCAAACTGCCAAAAGTGCGGCGGCACGGAATTCACCGGCGAGGACAGGACGTTTGACACCTGGATGGATTCAAGCATCAGCCCGCTTTTTGTAACCAAGTTCTGCAGAAACGAAGAATTGCACAGCTACACGTATCCTACAGCAGTCAGACCGCAGGCCAAGGACATCATCCGAACTTGGCTGCACTACACCATGCTCAGGTGCGTGCAGCTGACCGGCAAGCTTCCTTGGTCTGAAGCGTGGATCATGGGGTACGGCGTTGATGAAAAAGGAGAAAAGATGAGCAAGAGCAAGGGAAACGTCATTGACCCGTTCCCCGTCATACAGCAGTACGGCGCCGATACATTCCGGTTCTGGTCTGCAAGCGAGGCCAACCTCGGATACGATTTCAGATGCTCAGAGCAGAGGATAGCCGGCGCGCAGAAGTTCATGTCCAAACTGTGGAATGTGGGCCGCTTCCTTTCGTCCTTTGACGTGGTCAGCGACAGGCCATCAGAGCTTGAAGCCTCTGACAGGTGGATACTTGCAGAGCTGGCCAAGCTGGTCGAGGAGTGCCGGCGCGGCTACGATGAATACAATTTCTTTGTCCCTGCAAACGCTGTCCGTGACTTTGCATGGAACCTCTTTGCCGCCCACTACGTGGAGATGGTCAAGGGCCGCGCCTACAACCAGGCAAGCCCGGGCCATGCTTCCGCCCTTTACACGTTGCACAAATGCTTCAAGACTATACTGTTGCTGCTGGCGCCGATAGCGCCTTTCATAACCGAGGAGCTCTGGACCAAGATGTATTCGGACAAAACCATCCATCATCAGGATCTGCCGCATTTCAATCAGCTGGATGTAGATGGCGAGATGACCAGGTTCACGACACCCATAACCGAGTTCAACTCCCTTGTCTGGAACAAAAAGAAGGAGACTGTATCAAAGGAGACCGGCAAGCCGCTTTCACTAAAGGATCCTATAGACATCCCGGTCCCAGACCAGCTGGCGCCGTTTAGAAAAGACCTTGAAGAGATGCACAATCTCCAGAAATGAAGGCCGTTGTATTTCACCAACACGGGTCTGTCGACGTCCTGCAGTACCAGGATGTTTCAGACCCGGTACCCGGCAAGGACGATGTTCTAGTCGACGTCGACTACTGCGGCGTTAACCATCTTGACATCTGGACAAGGCAGGGCATAGCCGGCAAAAAGATAAGGCTACCACACATCTGTGGCTGCGACATTGTCGGGACTGTTAGCAAGGACGCGGCCGGATTAAAAGCCGGCGAGCCGGTGATGGTATATCCTGGCATCAGCTGCCATCAGTGCGAGCATTGCAAAAGCGGGCATGAAAACCTGTGCAGCAGGTTTGCCATTCTGGGCGGCCTAAGCGACTACGACGGCGGCTACGCGCAGCAGGTGGCAGTGCCGGCGGCAAACCTTATCAAGTTATCGGGTTTGGAAAGCAAGACAGCTGCAGCTCTGGCTGTTTCGTACCTGACGTCATGGAACATGCTTAGGACCAACGGCGCCGGCAAGGGCCAATCCCTTCTCGTATACGGAGCTGCCAGCGGCGTAGGAATGGCGACGATTCAGCTGGCAAAAGCCCTTGGCATGTCTGTAATTACCACGGCAGCCGGCAGCCAAAAGGCAGAATTCGGCAGAAGACTGGGGGCCCATCACATCATTGACCGGCTGCAAACCAAGGATATCGCCGGCGAGGTCATGAAGCTGACCGAGAACCGCGGCGTGGATATCGTCATAGACCATGTGGGTGCAGCTACATGGCAGACCAGCATCGCTTCCGTCAGGACCGGAGGAAGGATGGCAGTCTGCGGCATGACATCCGGCAACGAGGCCACGGTGCCAGTACGGATGTTTTACAGCAAACAGATAACTATGACCGGCGCGCTTTTGGGTTCCAGATCGCAGCTGCTAGAACTGGTTGATTTTGTTAAAGCAAACAAAATTCAGCCAGTCATAGATTCCATCTACCAGCTCAAGGAAGCAAAAGACGCACAGACAAGGATGGAGCAGGACCTGCACGCCGGCAAGATACTGCTTAAATGCAGCTAGAACTTGCCGTTTAGCAGCTCCAGCGTGTCTTCGGCAATGTCCATCGCAGTATGCGAGCCAATGTTGGGCTCAAGGGCCAGAACCAGTGTATGCCCGTCAAGGTAAAATGTAAGGATCGAAAGCTTTTCACGTTCGACGTATGCAAAGCGTGCCCTGCCCATGGTGGCATCAAACTTTTGCCGCATGGTCTTGCGCAGCGCCGTCTGGGCCAGGTAAAGCTCGTCGTTGGCCTGGTCGGTTATCGAGTCGATGCCCTTGCGCATGCCCCCGGCAATCAGTACACCGACATCATCTATCACGCCGGCGTACCTGATGTCGTCATTTAGATCAAGGACACGTTCACATAGTTTCGCATAATCCATATTCATACCTGACAAGGGCTCTCTTTTATTTTGATATGTCTACCTGACTGCCTCGATGAACAACTCAAGGGCCCTTCCATCAAGCGGATCCAAAAATGCAAGCAGCATCTGTTGCACGCCTGCCTTTTCATACGCCCTTACTTTTTCTGCGATAGCATCCGGCTTGCCAACCAAGCCGCGGTCTGCGTCATAGGCAAGGCCGCGTTCTCTTGCAAACTGATTCTCCTTTTGCTGCAGTTCAGAATCCGAGTCGGCTATCACAACGTCCAGCTCAAGGGATCTGACGATGTCCCTGTCTGTCATCTTGCTGAATACGGAATTCAGGTCACGGAACTGCTCCGGACTGAGGTAAGAGGCCTCCCAGACATCGGCGTGTTTGGCCGCGATTTCCAGCATCCGGGGACCTTTGGCCGCAACGGTGACAGGAATACGATATGATCTCTGCAGGTCTGCACAGTCAACCTTGAAGTACTTTCCCCTGAAATAGACGGAAGATTTTGTCCACAAGCCCTGCAGCACCTGCAGGCCTTCTTCCAGAATTGCTGTCCTCTGCAAATTGTCAGGATAGTCTATGCCGTACGGCTGCCACCATGCCGATGCGTACCGTGGAATGGCGCCAGCGCCTGTGCGGAATTCAAGCCTGCCAGCCGATATCTGCTGTAGCGTCGTTGCCTGCTTTGCCAGCAGTGCAATGCTTTTGTATTGCGGCAGGACATATGTAATGACCGGGCCCAGGTGGATTGCATCGGTTTTTTCTGCAAGCCCTGAAAGGACCGTCCAGCAATCAAGGTCTATGTCTGTCAGCGACTCGCCGTAGTAAAAGCCGTCGTATCCAAGCTTTTCAGCAAGAATGCAGGTGTCCCTTATCCTTGCATAGTCTGTCCCCCACACCTCGAGGCAGTACTTCACACGGCGTTTGAAGCAGAGGCAGGATTACTAGTTTGCGTAAAGTTCTGCGAATAAATTACAGGGCGGCCATACAAGACCGTTGGCTGCCATCGGCAGGATAAGGGTTGGAGGAAAATCCTCTGCAAAGGTAATGGGCATAATCAACGCCAGCCCTGAATCGTTTTACAAGGGCTCCATAAGGACAAGCCCCGGCGATATTGCCAAGACTGCAGCGGAGATGCAGCAGAGTGGCGCACAGATAATCGACATAGGCGCCATGTCCACCGCCCCGTACCTCAAAACCATGATACCCGTTGAAGAGGAGATCCGCCGGCTGAGGGTGGCCATCAAAGCAGTAAAGGACAGCTGCAGCCTGCCTGTCTCGGTGGACACGCCCCGAGCTGAGGTGGCGCAGGACGCCATCAGGGCAGGAGCCGATGCTATCAATGATGTAACGGGGCTAAAGTACGACGGCAAGATGGCCAGGCTGGTGGCAGAGGCCGGCATCCCTGTCATTGTCGGAGCATACAGCCGGTCGACTGTCACCGGTAGAATTGCAGGCACGCTCTCAGCCTTGGAAGAAAGCCTGTCAATAGCAGAGCAGGCCGGCATCAAGCAAGACAGGATCATAGTCGACCCATCAATAGGGTTTTTCAGGCAGGAAGGCAGAAATCAGTTTTTCACGATGATGACAGACATGCCCTGGTACACCCGTGACATCGAGGTGTTGTCAAACCTGGGAAAACTCAGGACGCTAAGAAAACCCGTCTGCGTATCGGTTTCAAGAAAGTCGTTCATCGGTCACCTACTAAACCTGCAGCCAGAAGACCGGCTTGTACCTTCGGTGGTCTGCGAGGCAATGGCCGTTATCAACGGCGCCAGCATCATCAGGACGCACAACGTCAAGGAAACCGTGCAGGCTCTTGCCATGCTCGGGCTGATCCGCTGATTCTTGCAAACGCTTATAATCCTACAAATGGACTAGACAGCAAGGTAATATTTGGACTTTAGAGAAGGTCTGACATTTGACGATGTGCTTCTCGTTCCCAAACGGTCTCCTATAGTTTCCAGGTTGCAGACAGATGTCCGCACCCGGCTGTCAAGAAAGATCAACCTCAATATCCCGCTAATAAGCGCGAACATGGATACCGTGACCGAGTCGCAGATGGCCATAGCCATTGCAAGGGAAGGGGGGATCGGTATCGTACACCGGTTCATGACCATCGAAGATCAGGTGGACCAGGTCCTGAAGGTGAAACGGTCCGAATCCGTGGTAATCGAACAGCCATACACTGTCAGGCCTGACGTGACAGTGCAGGAACTGAAGAAGAAGATGGCCGAATACGGTGTTTCCGGCATGCTGGTGGAAGACCAGGGCAAGCTGGCCGGCATCATTACAAGACGTGATATCACTTTTGAAAAGAATCTAAAGCGCAAGGTCTCAGACCTCATGACAAGGGACGTTATCACGGCCAAGGCCGGCACGACCATCGAGCAGGCCAAGGAGATCCTGCACAAAAACAGGATAGAAAAGCTCCCGCTGGTAGACGACAAGAAACGCATTGCAGGGCTTATCACCAGCAAAGACATTCTCATGATGGAGCAGTACCCGCAGGCGTCAAAGGACAAGAAAGGCCGGCTTTTAGTAGGCGCGGCGGTGGGCGTTAAAGGCGATTATCTTGAACGCACAGAGGCCCTGCTTGAGGCCGGCGCCGATGCTATAGTGGTAGACATTGCTCACGGCCACAGCGAAAACGCCATCAACACGGTCCGGATGATCAAAAAGGCGTTCCCGGATTGCGAGCTGATTGCAGGAAACGTGGCAACCGGCGACGGTGCGCTGGACCTCATACGGGCCGGCGTTGACGCCGTCAAGGTAGGTGTAGGCTCTGGCTCGATCTGCATCACCAGGGTGATCACCGGCTCCGGCGTCCCGCAACTGACGGCTGTTATCGACGCCGTCAAGGTATCCAAGGAGTACGACATCCCGGTAATTTCAGACGGCGGCATCAGGACTTCTGGCGATCTGACCAAGGCGCTGGCAGCCGGCGCGTCTTCAGTTATGGTTGGAAGCCTTTTCGGCGGCACGGACGAAAGCCCCGGCAAGACTCTTGTCAAGAACGGCAAAAAGTACAAAATGTATCGTGGAATGGCTTCATTCTACGCCTCCCTTGGAAGAAAATACCGGGAGGAGGGGCCGGAGGTGATAGACTCTGACGACCTAAACGACTACGTGCCCGAAGGCGTGGAGGCCATGGTTCCGTACAAGGGAAGCGTAGTAGAGATAGCAAGGCAGCTTGTGGGCGGCCTTCGTTCCGGGCTGAGCTACTGTGGTGCAAAGACCATCCCAGAGATGCAGCGCAACGCCGAATTCGTCAGAATAACATCGGCAGGTTACATCGAAAGTCAGCCGCACGACGTAGACCTCATGTGAAGCTGATCTCAAAGCCCGGCAATTACAACATGGTTTATCTAAGGCCTTGACGGCGTCATGGTATTGGCATCGCCAAAGACCTTCTACGCGACTCTGGGTGCCGGGGCTGTGTTCATTGTTGTAGGGATAGCCGCTGCCATATACTCCAGCGTGCCTGTAGATGTATCGCTTGACGGCACGCTAAGGCCGGGGCTGACCGATGTGCTTTCGCCGGACATGAATACCGGGAACACGGCGTCGGTCATGATTAACGGATCTGTTTTTGATGTAACGATTGAAGATCCAGACAGGCAGGTCGTCAAGTCAGAAAAGGGCCTGTCAACATTCAGCTACGAGCTTACAGCCCAAAAGTCCGGCGAACACAGGATAACAATTACCAATACCGGCAACGAGGAGCTTGAAATAAAAGGACGCGCTCAGACCAAGGGAAGCCCGCTTGGCTTCAGCGGCCCGATGCTGCTCATGATCACCGGCGTCATAGTAATCGGCATGAGCCTGCGGTTCAAGAACAGATAATGCTCAGTGAAATTCTGCTTTCCTGTAAGAACCCAGGACTCTGAGGTACGATGTCTTGGTCTTGATGGCCTTGATAACCTGCTTGACTACCTCGTCGTCGGTATGGCCTTCAAAATCAACGTAAAAGTTGTACTCCCACGGTTTTTCCTTGGTCGGCCTAGACTCTATCTTTGTCAGGTTCAGGTTGCTTGCTGCGAACTCACCCAGTATGCCGAACAGGGCTCCAGGCTTGTGCTTGATTGAAAATATGATGGATGTTTTGTATCCTGCGTTTTTATCTATGGGCTTCTTTTTGACAGCCGGAGAAAGGACCAGGAACCTTGTATAGTTGTTCTTTCTGTCCTCTATTCCCTCGTCTAGGATCTGCATGCCGTACAGTTCGCCGGCCCTCCTACTTGCGATGGCCGCCGCATCCATCAATCTCTTTTCCTTTATCATCTTTACAGCGCCAGCAGTGTCGTATGCGGCCAGCGGTTCCAGCTTTTTCTTTTGCAGATAATTCCTGCACTGCCCAAGAGCCTGCGGGTGGGAATACACGGATCTTATGTCGCTTAACTTTACGTCCTTGTTTGCTATCATGCAATGCCTCACGCGCTGGTAGACTTCGCCGATAACCTTCATCTTTGTCTGCAGCAAAAGGTCGTATATCTCGCCTACGCTGCCTTCGATGGAATTTTCCACCGGAACAACTGCAAAGTCCACCTTTCCTTTTTCAGCGGCCTCAAAAACATCGTGGAAGGATTTGCGTGGAACCAGTTTGGCAGACGGGAAGTACTGCAGGACTGCCATCTCGCCGTAGGCTCCGCGCTCACCTTGGAAGGCAACCCTGGCTGCCATCCCGGACCTACTTTCCTGATCTGTGTATTAGCCGGATCGTCTCTTTGCCGTAATCGTTGGTCAGTTTGCGCGGTTCGTAGGCTCCGCACTCGATGCATTTGATGGAATCGTTTATCCTGACGGTATCGCCGCCACACTGGAAGCAAAGCGCATACAGCACGCCAAACTCCTTTTCAGCCACGGTCAGGTGCACGGTGGAATTCAAAAGGCTCACTACCCTTCCACGAACAATGTCGCCGGCCCTGAAGACGGGCCTGTCTCTCCTGTCGCGGCCTCCGCCCAGCCTTATTGAAGCTATGGCCGAATAGCCGGAAGTGGACTTTTTGTTGTTAATGTACAGGATCTTGACGGAGATCATGCTGCTGAAAAGCATGTCTATGAAGCCCACCACTATGTCGCCGACCTTGGGCAGCATGGGCGAGTTCTTTTGTTCTATCTTTACTGTGCGCCGCTTGAAATCGTAAACCTTGTTTCCCACAGCCGCGGATCTTACCATCCCGTCTGCAGCAATGTATGTATTCTTGCCGCCTTCAAATTCTTCAATGGAGGCAAGCTGTTCTCCTGGTAATATCGGCTGATCATCTGTCTTGCTCAATTCGGATTGAACACCGCGTCGGCAAGTTATAACTGTTTATGGAATTGAAAAATGCAAAATTTGAAATTAATGGCTGCAAAATATGCGCGTTTCTTAAGGGTCGGCAAGAGCGAAAGATAATAAAGGTATAAAGACCAGTTAGTTGAAGGTGTTAATGTGAGCCAGAATACATTATCCCTAAAGGTGCTTGAGGCGTACACAAGGGACGTCGGTAGAGGAGTAGCAAGGATCGACTACGACTCGATGGACTCTCTGGGCGCATCAACTGGTGATGTTATTGAAATAAGAGGCAAACGCAGAACCGTTGCCAAGTGTTTACCGCTTTACCCGTCTGACGAAGGCAAGGGTATCATCCGGGTTGACGGTCTTGTGAGAAACAATGCCGGCATAGCGATAGGCGATACCGTTACCGTCAAAAAGATCAAGGCTGTTCCGGCCGAAAAGATCATCGTTGCGCCGCTGGAAGCAATTCCTCCCATCGATGAGCGCTACCTTGCCGATGCGCTGGAAAGCGTGCCGCTGATCAAGGGCGACAACGTCATGGTCCCGTACTTTGGCGGCAGACTCACGTTCCAGGTCATCGGCGTCACGCCGGCGGCAGACGCTGTCCTGGTTACCCAGAAGACGATATTCCACATCGCCGAGAAGGGCGAGACCATGAGGGGCGTTCCGCAGGTCACCTACGAGGATATCGGCGGTCTCAAGGAAGAGATCCAGAAGGTCCGCGAGATGATAGAGCTGCCCCTGAGGCACCCTGAAATATTTGAAAAGCTGGGCATCGAGGCTCCTAAAGGCGTGCTGCTGTACGGTCCTCCTGGAACCGGCAAGACCCTGCTGGCAAAGGCTGTTGCAAACGAAAGCAACGCGCACTTTATCAGCATATCCGGTCCGGAGATCATGAGCAAGTTCTACGGCGAATCAGAGGCCCGCTTGAGGGAAATATTCAAGGAGGCAAAGGAAAAGGCTCCATCCATCATATTCATCGACGAAATAGACTCCATCGCACCAAAGAGAGAAGAGGTGACCGGCGAGGTCGAAAGAAGAGTCGTATCACAGCTGCTCTCGCTTATGGACGGCCTTGAAGCAAGAGGCAAGGTCATTGTCATTGCTGCGACCAACAGACCAAACGCCATAGACCCGGCGCTGAGACGTCCAGGCAGGTTCGACAGGGAGATTGAGATCAAAGTCCCAGACAAGCGTGGCAGGCTGGAGATACTTCAGATTCACACCCGCAACATGCCCCTTGACACGGACGTGGACCAGGACAAGATAGCAGCCGTGACGCACGGCTTTGTAGGAGCAGACTTGGAGTACCTCTGCAAGGAAGCCGCGATGAAATGCCTCCGCAGGCTGCTGCCGGAGCTCAACTTGGAAGACGAAAAACTTTCTCCGGATGTCCTGAACAGGCTTATAGTCACCATGGGAGACTTTGAAAACGCGGTCAAGGAAGTCATGCCTTCTGCCATGAGGGAAGTCTACCTAGAATCGCCGGACATACCATGGTCTGCAATCGGCGGGCTGGAAGAAGTCAAGCGCGAATTGCAGGAAGCTGTTGAATGGCCCTTGCGCTACCCAGAGCTCTATGCAAAGCTTGGACACACGATGCCCAAGGGAATACTGATGCACGGCCCGTCGGGAACCGGCAAGACCATGCTGGCAAAGGCCGTGGCCACAGAATCAGAAGCGAACTTTATCAGTGTCAGAGGCCCGGAGCTTCTCAGCAAGTGGGTCGGCGAATCTGAGCGCGGCATCAGGGAGATATTCCGGCGCGCAAGACAGGCTGCGCCATGCGTTGTGTTCTTTGATGAAATCGATTCCATCGCTCCAACTAGGGGCATGGGCGGCGACAGCATGGTTACCGAGCGCGTAGTATCACAGTTGCTTACAGAGCTGGATGGAATTCAGGCTCTTTCCGGCGTCGTCGTTATCGCTGCAACAAACAGAGCCGATATCATCGACCCGGCGCTGCTGCGTCCAGGCAGGTTCGACAAGATAGTGTTCGTGCCAATGCCGGACAAGGCTACCAGACAAAAGATCCTGGAGATTCATGTCAAGAACAAGCCAATCAGCCCGGACATCGACGTGGTCAAGATAGCCGAGCTGACGGATGGTTTCAGCGGCGCAGACACCAGCTCGGTGGTGAACACTGCCGTCTCGCTGGTACTGCACGAGTACCTCGCCAAGTATCCGACTCCAGAAGAGGCTTCCAAGCATGCAGCAGAAGCGCACGTGATGATGCGTCACTTTGAAGAGGCCGTCAAGAAGATAAAGACGCAGCGTGAAGGCAAGCCCGGAGAAAAAGTCACAGTACAGTACTACAGGTAAGTACTGCTGGCCCACACTTTTTTCATTTTTGTTGATAAAAAATTTTCGCGCGTTGTCATGAATTGACGCCGCGCAACAATTTTGCGGGGCAATGTTTTTAAACTGATGGTTTTATGATAACAACATCCAAAAAAATTGATGGAAAATTCCCAAGTCCAACTGGTACAAAAATCAATACCGCCGCTGAATCGTTTTGTAACAGCGCTTGACATCAACAATCTAGTCGCACAGTATGGCACGCCACTCTATCTTGTTGACGAGGATACCCTGCACGCCAAAGCAAGAGAGCTCCACAGAGCCTACTCTAAATTCCGGGGGCCAGTCAAGGTGGCGTACTCTATCAAGGCGAACTTTACGCCCGCGATAATCCGCGCATTCATGAAGGACGGACTGACCTTCGACCTGACTTCGCTTGGCGAGCTTTACTTTGTCAAGCAGTGCAAGGCAGATCCGGAGAACATCATCTACACCAGCGTCACCGAAGAACCGGATGAATATCTGGAAGTCCTTCGTAATGGAGTCCGAAGAATAGTTGTCAGCTCACACAAGGGCATGATGAATCTGGCCATGGCTGCAGGAAAGCTGGGGGTCAGGCCGATGACCATGATTCGCGTCAACCCCGAGGTCGGCGTCAAGGCCGAGGTCCGCGCGTCGTACAAGAACGGCAAATTCGGAGTTCCGTTCAACGGCGGAACCATCGATAGCGCGACCAAGATGGTCAAGCACATGATGGAAAGCGACCTTTTGAAGTTTGAGGGATTCCACTTCCATCTGGGTTCGCAGATCACAGACTTTTCCTGCTATACGCATGCGCTGGACAAGATGGACGCCTTCATGACCAAGATGAAGAAGGAGCATCCAAACTTCCATGTCAATACGTTTGACATTGGCGGCGGAACTCCGGTATTCTACAACGACCCAGTACCTACGCCGGCAGAGATGGCCAAGAACCACGTGGACAGACTGGACCAGCTTGCAGAGAATCATGGCACTTTCACACTGATGATCGAGTCAGGCCGCTTCCTTGTGGCTGAATCGTCCATATTGGTATCAAGGATTGTAAATACCAAGGAGTACAACGAGCACAAGATAGTGATCGTCGATGCCGGCTACCACATCTTGCTTGACGCCGCACTGCTCAAGCAGGAATACCCGCAGGAGATAATCCCGGTCATCGACAGCAATAACAGGACCACAAGCCTGGCAGCACCAGCCACGGTCAAAAACACACACCTTGCTGGAAGGCTTTGCGATACGTACGACGTATTTCCAGTCTCCAGGGCTTCAGACCTCAACGGGGCGGATGTCGGCAAGTACGTCTCCTTCTACAACGTCGGCGCCTACTCTGTGGTGTTCAACATGCCCTTCCACTGCCAGACCAAGCCGCCCATAGTCATGAAGGAAAGCGACGGCAAGTTCCGGCTGGTCAGAAAAGGGACTACCTATCAGCAGCTTTACACCGAAGAAGGCGGAGATCTGGCCTAGTTTTTTTACAGATCTCTTGACATCTTTTTCAAGACCGTAGAACTGAAAGCAAAGCCGCGCAGGGTCTGGAACTGTTGTCTATAAAGGATAAATCAAGATCAACAACCAGGTACTAGCGTATGACAAGAAAGGCCATCATCATCGGTGCTGCAGGAAGGGACTTCCACAACTTCAACATGTTCTTCAGGGAAAACCCGGACTACCAAGTCGTGGCTTTTACGGCGGCCCAGATACCGTACATCGAAAACAGAGTCTATCCGGCAGAGCTGGCAGGCAGCATGTACCCTGATGGGATACCGATTCACAGCGAGGAAAAACTCGAAGAGCTAATCAAACACCATGGTGTCGATGAAGTCTTTTTCTCGTACAGCGACATTTCGTACGAAAACCTGATGCACCTTGCTTCCCGGGCAATGGCCGCCGGTGCATCGTTCTGCCTGCTTGGAACAAAAGACACGCAGCTTGTATCCAGCAAGCCGGTTGTAGCCGTGCTAGCTACCAGGACCGGCGCAGGCAAAAGCACCATAGCAAGGATGGTGACTAAAGCCGCGCAGGAAGCGGGGCTAAAGCCGGCGGTAGTCAGGCATCCAATGCCGTACGGCGATCTCCGGGTTGCGGTACAGCATTTCAAAAGTTACGAGGACTTTAAGAAATACAGCATCACGGTCGAGGAGGAAGAGGAATACTCTGACCACATCGGAAGGGGCATCGATGTCTTTGCCGGCGTCGACTACAGGCAGATACTTGAGCAGGCAGAAAGGATCTGCGATGTACTAATATGGGATGGAGGTAACAATGACTTTTCATTTTACAGGGCAGACTGCACCATCGTCGTGGCCGACCCGCTTAGAGCCGGACATGAAACAGGCTACCATCCAAGCGAGGTAAATGTGAGGATTGCCGACGCCGTGGTGATAAACAAGGCCAATGCCGCGACTGCAGAGATGATAGACAAGACCGTGAGATCCTGCAGCAGCATCCATCCTGGGGCCAAGATCTTCAAGGTGAATTCCGAGGTGACCGTTGACCGCCCAGACCTTGTCAGGAACAAGGCAGTACTCGTAGTAGAAGACGGACCGTCCATCACCCATGGCGAGCTTGGAGAGGGCGCCGGCGGTTTTGCCGCCAGGATGCTCAACTGTCGGCAGGTTGACCCCCGGGCAAACGCGGTGGGAACAATCAAGCAAGCATATGAAAAGTATCCGTGGATGGGCGCGGTCATGCCGGCCCTTGGCTACAGTGCCGAACAGCTGGCAGAACTTGAGGCCAGCATAAACGCAACCGACTGCGATGCTGTCATACTGGGGACGCCAGCGGACCTGAGAAAAAGGATCAAGATCCACAAACCTGCGGCAAAGGTTACGTTTGAAGGACGGGATGCCGGAGAACCGGCTTTCTCTTTGTACCTGAAAGAAATGTTTGGCAGGCTTAAAGGCAGGGCCTAACAATTTTAGCCCGGAAAGGGGCCATAAAGCATGATGGAAGTAAATGGCAAGAGCCGCGCGCACATACTGGTCAGCGGCAAGGTGCAGGGAGTCTACTTTCGGCAGAACACGCTGATTGTTGCTACCGAGCACGGCGTCATGGGCTGGGTGCGAAATCTTCCGGACGGGCGGGTTGAAGCGGTACTAGAAGGCGAGCAAGAAAATGTCAGTAAGGTGATTAAATGGTGCCACAGAGGGCCGCCAGAAGCACGCGTTGACGACCTGAACGTCAAGTATGAAAGTTACACTGGTGAATTCAGGGACTTTACCATCACCGACTAGCGGATCTTCTCGTAGGCCTCTGCTATCGTCTTCTTTATGCCTTCAGCTTCCTGCTGCGTCCTTACCATGGCTCTGGTTGGAGGGCTTGCCCTGCTGGATCTTATTTCAATTACCAGATGATCCACCACAGGCTCGATGTCAAGAAAAGTGCGAAACGTCAGTGTCTTGGCGTAAACCACCCGATGCGGCCGCACTTCCTCTATCACGTTGGCACCAAGCGACATGGCAAATTTCCTGAGATCCAGCATCACAGACCTGACAGGCTCGTCCAGCTTCTCAAGGTGAGTCTCGAACTTGCCGCCGGAAGGAAACATGCCGAATTTCTCCATGCTCAAAATATCGGATGGCCAGCATTATATTCTGATCTTGATGCCGCTTCGCTTCAGGTATTTTTTGACCTTGTCGACGGTGGACTTTTCATAATGGAATATGGATGCAGCCAGCGCTGCGTCGACATCGGCCTTGGCGAATACTTCAAGCATGTGGCGCGCCTTACCGCAACCACCTGATGCGATAACCGGTACGCTGGCTGATTTGCAGATGGCCCGGGTAAGCTCTATGTCGTAGCCGTTCTCGGTCCCGTCGGCATCGATGCTGGTTAGAAGGATCTCGCCGGCGCCCCGTGTTTCTACTTCCTGCGCCCACTTGGTTGCATCAAGGCCTGTGCCTTGCTTGCCGCCGTAGATCATCACTTCAAACCAGTATCTGCGGCCCTTTTTGTCTTTGAAGGTCTTTTTGCCCTCGCAGCCATCATCGCAGTACCGCCTTTTTACATCGATGGCAACTACCACGCATTGCTTACCGAAAATCTCCATGAGTTGGGTTATCAGTTCCGGGTTTTTGACAGCCGCCGTGTTGATGGAGACCTTGTCTGCGCCGGAAAGCAGGATGTCCCTGGCGTCTTCCAGCTTGCGTATGCCGCCCCCCACGGTAAAGGGGATGTCTATGACGCTGGCCACCTTCCTGACCACGTTTTTCATGGTGTCGCGGCCTTCCTGGGAAGCCGTTATGTCAAGGAACACAAGCTCATCGGCGCCCTGCTCGCTGTACTTTTTTGCCAGCTCCGCCGGGTCGCCGGCATCTTTTACATCGGCAAAATGTACCCCCTTGACTACCCTGCCGCTGTCAACATCCAGGCATGGGATTATGCGCTTTGCCAGCGTCATGCTACAGCCTTCACCCTCTCGATGCTAACCTTGCCGTCGTACATGGCCTTGCCCAGGATTACGGCAGAGCAGCCCACGCTTTTTACTCTTATGGCATCCTCAACGCTGGATATGCCGCCGCTGGCGATCACACCGACCCTTTCGCTGAAGGCAGCGGCCTCTGCCAAAGTCGCGATGTCCGGCCCCTGCAGCGTGCCGTCGCGTTCTATGCTGGTGAGCAAAAACTCGTCAATTCCCATGGCATTGAACTGCGCCATGGCGTCGGCCACCTTCACGCCGGATGACTCTGTCCAGCCCTTCACCATGACTTTTCCGTCAACCTGGTCGATGGATACCACGACCCTGCCGGGGTATTTTTTGGCCAGCTTTCTGACAGATTCCGGATCGCTGTAGGCCAGAGTACCAATGACTACTCTGGCCGCCTTTTCAAGGGCCTCTTTTGCAGATTCGGCAGACCTGATGCCGCCGGCCACCTGCACGGGGATTTTTATAGCATCGGTAATCTTGGAAATGACCTCAGCGTTGTTGCTTCCAGTCTGAATTGCGGCATCAAGATCCACGACGTGGAGCATGTCCGCGCCAGCCGCCTCCCATTTCTTTGCCATCTCTACAGGGTCGCTGCTATAGACAAC
Organism: Nitrososphaera sp.; assembly: GCA_029263715.1. Taxonomy (GTDB): domain Archaea; phylum Thermoproteota; class Nitrososphaeria; order Nitrososphaerales; family Nitrososphaeraceae; genus Nitrososphaera. The sequence continues at coordinate 35,436 of JAJUFP010000006.1, forward strand.
CTTGTTGGCTGGATCTCCCTTGACTAGCCGGACGACGCTGCCGCCCATTATGTCAACGGCTGGTATGACTTTCATTTCTTTGACTTTTTGGCCTCTTTGCACATCTGGATAAAGTTCTTGATCATGATCGAGCCCACTTCGCCGGACTTTTCTGGATGGAACTGCACGCCCACCAGGTTGTCCTTTTCCACGACGGCGGGGATGCTGACACCGTAGTCCGATGTGGCTGCCACCAAACCCTTGCTGGTGGGGGCAGCCCGGTACGAATGCACAAAGTAAACCCATGAACCGTCTTTAACGCCCTTGAGAAACTTGCTTTCGCCTTTTATCTTCAGATTGTTCCATCCCATGTGCGGGATCTTGACCTTGCCTTTGGGAAGCATGACCACATCTCCGTCAAGTATCTTCAGACCAGGCAGCTTGCCTTCCTCGCTTCTGTTGAAAAGCATCTCCATGCCAAGGCAGATTCCCATGATGGGCATTCCCTGGTTCATGGCCTCTGAAAGCCTGCCTGCGTCCTTTTCGATGGATCTGATGGCAGGATCAAAATTTCCGACGCCTGGCAGCACCAGCCCGTCGTATTCGTCCAGACTTTTCATGTCATGGATTATCTCGGCCTTGGCGCCGTTTCTCTGCAATGCCGCCTTTAGGCTGAACAGGTTGCCCGCCCCGTAATCAAATATGGCTATCTTCAAGTCACATCGCACCTTTGGTGCTTGGAACCCCTTCTCTCTTGCTGTCTATGCCTGATGCCGCTCTCAGCGCGACGGCAAAGGCTTTGAGGGCTGCCTCTACCTTGTGGTGATCGTTATCCCCGTACTCCACTATTACATGGGTGCATGCATTGAGGTTCTGCATCAGTGACCTGACAAAATGTTCAAGGTCCTCCCTTGGAAGGCCCTCTATGCTATCGCGTACAAGCTTGAGCTCAATCTTGTGGAATTGGCGTTTGACCAGGTCTATTGCTGAATAGGCCAGCGATTCGTCCATCGGGACCATGGCTGAGCCAAACCTTGTAATCCTTGACCTATCGCCCAGAGCCTTGTCGATTGCCTGCGAGAGCGCAATTGCCACATCCTCTGCAAGGTGGTGCAGTATCCCGTCGCTGGACTTGCCAGTAAGGGTAATGTCCATCATGGAATGCTTGCCAATGGAAGTTACAAGATGATCTATAAACGGAATACTCGTGTTGACCGCGGTGTTGCCGCTGCCGTCAATATTGACCTCTACAGTGACCGCCGTCTCTTTTGTAACCCTCTCTAGCTTTGCGGTCCTTTTCACTGCTGCCAAGTGTACGTTTAGGCTGCTAATACTTTATTTATTATTGTCGGCAAACCGTCGACGCTTCTTGAAACAGCATCGGCGCCATGCTCCTTGAGAAGCTTGAGGGTCTTGCCTGGCTGGGAGCTAAAGCCGTATATGCCGACAAAGGCTATTTTTGCTCCTGTCTCCCTCTCTGCCCTGCGGGCCATGAGCATATCCTCCTCCGAATCGCCGGCGTACACCGCGGTTGCGGCCTTCATGATGCTCATCGCTCTTTTAACAGAATAGGGGTTGGGCTTGGCATACTCTCTTTTCTCGTCCTCAAGAAACACACAGGCATCCATCTTGAAGTAATTCATTACCGGCTTGAGGGAGTATTCCGCGGCCAGCCTGCTTCTGCCGGATACGATAGCAAGTTTGCCATCGAATCTGTCGTGCAGAACCTTCATGGTTTTTTTGCTCACCACAAGCCGGTCTTTTTTGATGAAGGGCTTCATGTTTGTGCAGTATTTTGGATCAAGGCCATTCTGCTTCCTAAACAGCTCGGGGCCGTAGAACAATTCATCAAACACCCTGCCGATGTAGCTGTCTTTTACCGGTGCAGGATACACCAGCGTCTCCTTGTGCTTGGCGATGTCGTAGCCGGACAGGAACTTTTCTACCGAGGATATGCCGGTCTCATCCGCGTTCTCTGCGACTTGCAGCAGAAACTTTCTTGCCTCTGTCACGGTCCTTTGCGGGTTGGCAAGCATAGAAAGGGCTATGGCGTAGCTGGTGTCCGTATCGTTGTTAAAGCCGCCGGACTGCCTGAACCTCAGGATAAGGCTGTCCGTTACAAGGTTGCTGTACTTTTTGCCTGCCACGTGGCTGAGGACGAACTCCACGGTCTTTTTGATGGCGTCGTTGTACGACTTTCTGATGTCTACAAGCACGCCGTCGATGTCAAAAAGCGCACAGTCAAAATCGTCCATCAGTTCATGGCAGCCTCTTCGATGCAGCGTAGGAACCTGTCGTTCATTTCCCTTGTGCCTATGGTGACCCTCATGCAGCCGGCATGGCCGTTTACCCTGTCAAGAAGCTTGACAACTATGCTTGCCTGCTTCAATGCCCGACAGACCGCCCTGTACTTGCTGCCTGTTTCTATGAATATGAAATTGGCGTCCGACTTGAAGGCCCTTATGCCCTTTATCTCTGCAAGCCTGTCAGACATCCTCTTGCGCTCGCTTCTGACCTCCGTTATTGTCTTTCTGACGCTATCGGCTTTCTGAAGGACGCTGGCAGCGATGGTAAGCGAAAGCGTGCTAACAGGGTAAGGCGACTGGATGGTTGACCTGAACAGCCTGGCCAGCCTTTCGTTGGTCACCATGTATCCGACACGCGCGCCGGCAAGACCAAAGGCCTTTGACAATGTCCGCAGCACAATCATGTTGTCTTGCTTTGTGGCGCTGGCCGCCAGCGAGTAATCTGCAAAATCCGAGTAGGCCTCATCAACAAGGACAAGTTTGCCATGCAGCGAGTCGATGACCTGCATGACGGTCTTTTTGTCGAATTGATTGCCCGTCGGGTTGTTGGGCGAGCATATGTATGCGATATCTGACTTGGCCGCGCTTTTCAGGAAGGCCTTAACGTCCAGATCAAAGTTTCCGTCCAGCGGGACCGTGCTTACCTTGATGCCGTGAAGCTCGCATCTGTTGATGAAATACGAGAAGGTCGGCGTAAATACCGTGGCGCGGCAGCCCCTCCCAAGGGTTGTAAGTAAAAGCTCGATTATCTGGTCAGACCCACTTCCAATGCCGATGAACTTTTCCTTGACACCTGCATAGCCTGCTAGCTCCGAATACAGGCAATCCAGCTGGTCAAGCGGGTACTCTCTTAGGTCTGCCCTTCTTGCAGATTCGGTGGCTACAGAATTGATAAACTCCCAGTCCAGCGCGAAATTCTCGTTTGAATCCAGCTTTAGGGCGTCATCAATTTTAGCTGGTCTGACATAGTGCTCAAGCTCAGAGATCCTCTCGATCTCTTTTAATATCCTGCTCATTTGCGCTTCCTCGCTCTTACAGCCTCGTAGTGGTTGGGCAGACCCTCTGCACCGGTCATTTCCTTTATGGCCTTGTCGACCTTTGCCAGACCTGACCTTGAGGCCTTGACCCTGTTGACGATCTTGACAAAATCAAGAACCGAAAGCGAGGCACGGGACTTGCCAAACCCCATGGTTGGAAGGACATGGTTGGAACCCAGACAGTAGTCGCTGGCAGACGACGGCGTCTCCTGACCTATCAGGACAAGCCCGGCCGATTCGACTTTTCTTGCTATCTGGTCAGGCTTTCTGCAAATGATCTCCAGGTGTTCTGGCGCAAATTCATTGATAAATTCTATACACGCGTTATCATCCTTGCAGACCGCGATGAATCCGTTGTCCTGCAGGCTCTTTCTTACGATGTCTGACCTTGCAATTTTTTCTGTCATGGAATTCAGCGCGGATTTGACCTGCATTGCCAGTTTCTCAGACGTCGTGACCAGTCCGCAGACCGTGTCGGGGCTGTGCTCTGCCTGGGAGATGAGATCCACAGCAACAATGGCCGGGTCGGCAGACAGGTCGGCATACACCAAGAGCTCCGTTGGCCCGGCAACCATGTCCGTTGACAGCCGGCTGGATGCTGCCAGCTTGGCTGCTGTAACAAACATGCCACCGGGGCCCACTATCTTGCTGATCGGGCTGATGGACTGGGTTCCAAACGTCAGGGCGGCTATGCCATGTGCTCCGCCGACCTTGTAGAATTCATCAACACCACAAATATCGGCGGCAACCAGAGTGAGAGGATCCACGTTTCCATCCTTGGTCGGCGGAGAAATTGCCACTATGCGCTTGACGCCGGCAACCTTTGCCGGGACGGCGCACATTACCACGGTGCTTGGGTACCGTGCCCTGCCGCCGGGTATGTAACAGCCGACGCTGGCCACCGGCTGCACCATGCGGTTTATGATGACGCCTTCTGACTTGATGGAGATGTTGCGAAGCCGTTTCAGGACTGCCAGCTCGCTTTTCTCAAGCCTTGATTTCATCAGCTTCAGGGCCTTGATCTGGTCCTTTGTAACCTTGTTGTAGGCATCCTGCGTCTCCTTGTCTGTAACCCTCAGCGCGTCCAGCCTTACTCCGTCGAACTTGGCAGTATAGTCAAGGACGGCCTGGTCGCCGTACTTTGCAACATCACCCATTATTTCCTTGGTCTGCTGGATCAGGGCTTCAGAGATCTCGTTGGTCTTGCGAAGCCGCGCCGCCTCTGCTTGCGGGTTTACAACACCGATGATCTTCATTACGAGTATCCGTCCAAGTTTATCTCTTCAAGGGGAAGTATCTGCCTTGGCTCAAGAACCACTAGACCCTGCGCCAGCTTCCTCATCTTGGGGACAATCCTGATGAACTCGTTCTTGTCTATGATGGTGTTGACGCTGAACCAGCCTTCCTCGCTGAGCGGGCTTACCGTCGGCCTCTTGAGGGCCGGCAACGTCTGCAAAAGCTTGTCAAGGTTCTCCTTCTTGACATTTACAAATATGTGCAATTTCTTGCGGCCTTCCACAACGCCTCTGAGTAACGCGACCATGTCTGCTATCTTCTCGCGCTTGGCATCGTTCTTCAATGCCTTCTTGTTTGCCACCAGCACGGCGGTGGATTCAGCCACGATATCGATGATCTTCAGGTTGTTCTGAACAAGCGTTGTCCCTGTCTCGGTAATATCGAATATCGCGTCCACGTCCTCTGGCGGCTTGGCCTCCGTGGCTCCAAAGGAGAGGAATATCTGGACATTCTTGTTGCTGCCAACCCTCAGCCAGGGGGTTATTATCATAGGGTCTGCATCCCCGAAATGCTCCTTGTAGGCTTTGCTGGCCTTGATGTGGGCCGATGTCGTGGTAAGGTATTCGGAGGAAAACCGCAGAGTCTTGCCTTTCTGCGCAAAATCCGCGATAAGCTCGTCTAAATTGTTATACGGAAAGCTGCTGGGTATGGCTATCACTTGTTTGACCCGCCCGATCTCCAGGTCCAGCAATACCTCGATGTCGGCCTTGGCCTCCAGTATCCAGTCGCGACCTGTAATGCCCACATCGTAGAACCCCTCCTGCACATAGGTGGGGATCTCTTGCGGTCTGAGGATCTTGACATCGATCTCTGGGTCTGAAAGCCTGACCCTGTATGTGCGGCCCCGCCCGCTGACTGTCTGCCAGGCCTGCTCAAGTACCTTGAATGTAACTTCCTCTATGCTACCCTTTGGAACCGCAAATTTCACCGTGGACATGAATAATTGTGCAAGGCTCCTTACTGGATATATACCTTATATCCTTCTTATTTGCGCAGTGAGTCGAGTATCTGCTTTGCACGGTCGATGGTGACCGGTCCGTCGGCAACCTTCTTGGCAACGATATCGATCTCCTCCCCTCTTGCACCGGCCATGACCGCGATGTTCCTTGCATGAAGCCGCATGTGACCCTTCTGTATTCCTTCAGAAGCCAGTGCCCTTATGGCAGCAAGGTTCTGCGCAAGGCCTGCTGCCGCCATGACCATGGCAAGCTCCTTGGCGCTTTTTATGCCAAGTATCTTTAGTGCAGCTTTTGCGGTGGGGTGCACCGCCGTCACGCCGCCTACTATGCCTACTGCCAGTGGAAGCTCGATCTCGCCGGCAAGATGGCCGGCTTTTGTGCGCCACCATCTGGTAAGGGAACGGTACGTGCCGTCCCTTGCGGCGTAGGCGTGGGCTGAGGCCTCGATGGCCCTGAAATCCTGCCCAGTTGCGAGGGCGACGGCATCGATGCCATTCATGACTCCCTTGTTGTGCGTGACTGCTCGGTAGACATCTGAATATGCCAGGGCATAGGCGTACAGTATGCGCTTGACTATCTCGCTTCCGCCCAGCTCATCCTTGTCAAAGACCGCGCGGCATCTCACCATCCTTTTAGTCGCATAATTCGAAAGTATCTTGAGGACCACTTCTCCACCCGTTATCTCGGCTACCTTTGGCGCTATGGCCTCACACATGGTGTTTATGGCATTGGCACCCATGGCGTCCTTGGTGTCGGCCGTCAATTCCACGACAAGCATCCTGCCCATCCTGTTGGGACTGCCGTCGCGCAGCTCTCGCACCTGCAGGCCGACGGCGGCAACGGACCTACTCTTGGAGTTGGCTATCTCTAGCAGCTCCTTTTTGCGGGCAAGCACCCTTCTTTTGGCCGCTGCCACCTTGGACAGGGATACAACTTGGACCTGCCCTATCATGTAGGATTCGTCTGCGTCTGCGGTAAAGCCACCTTGGAGCCTGGCTATCTTGGCAGCCTTGCTTGCGGCAGCGATGACCGACGGCTCCTCTATGGCCATGGGAACAAGCCGCTCTATGCCGTTGACGACAAAATTGGTTGCAATGCCCAGCGGGATGGATGTGATTCCAACCGCGTTTTCTACCATCCTGTTGGCGTCATCAAACGTAAGTGGGTTGCCCAGCACGGCAACCTCCTCATCAGACAGGCCGGTCTCTTTCTTCAGATGATCAAGGCGTTCGTCCCTGTCCATTTCATGAAATTTCTTGGGCATTGCCAGCAGACTACGGGCTTGACACCCTTAAAATCTTGTCATCGCCGGGTTCTGCTATTGCCCTGCCGTCGCGGTTGCTTGTGAGGACGTACAGCGTTCCGTCCGGCGCCTCTGTCACATCGCGCAGCCTGCCAAAGCTGGCAAGGATGTTGCTCTCGGTCCCTGATTCCAGGTCCACAAGTCGGAGCTGCTTGGCTTTCAGGGCCGTCAACAGTATGTCGTTTTCGTACCCAAGCCTGTCAGAGGATGCAAAAGTCATGCCTGCCGGCGCTATGGCCGGGTTAAAGCACACCACCGGCTTTTCAAACTGGGTTGCATCGCATTCCTCGACGGGCCAGCCGTAATTCTGGCCGGGCCTGATAAGGTTGATCTCGTCGTTGCCGGACTCGCCATGCTCGCTGACATAAAGCTCGCCTGTTACGGGGTGCCACGCCATCCCCTGAATGTTGCGGTGGCCGTACGAGTATACAAGGGATCCCGGGAACGGATTGTCCTCGGGGATGCTGCCGTCCGGATTAACCCGCAGTATCTTGCCAGCCAGAGATTTTGCATTCTGTGCCAGCTCCGGCTGCCTTGCATCGCCGGTGCTGATGTACAGCTTGCCGTCGGGCCCAAACTTGATGCGGCCGCCGTCGTTTCTGTCGGCAGCCGGTATGCCGTCTATGATGACCTTGGAATCGACGATCTTGTTGTCCTTCTCCGTCAGCATCAGGACCTTGTTGTAAACGCCGGTCCCGTTGGAATATGTGTGATAAACGTACAGAAGATGGTTGTTGATAAAATCCGGGTGCAGGGCAAGACCAAGCAGCCCTGACTCGCCACGCTGCTCAACGTTGATGTAAGCAACAGGATCGGCAAGCAGCGTACCGCTGGAATCGATGACCCTTATCCTGCCGACGCGCTCGGTAAAGAACATCCTTCCATCCTGTGCTATGTCGATGGCCCAGGGAACCTCCAGATTGTCGGCTACAATTTTGATTCCCGAACTGATGCCCGCGCCGTCGCCTCCCCTGCTGTCCGGCTCCGGGATCGGGATGCTCGTGCCCGGCGGGGTGTAAAAATAGGTAACTACAGCAGCAATGGCAACGGCCGCCACGGCTACCAGGGACAGCTTGCGTTCCTTATCCATCTACAGAGGTTGGAAATACGAAGGCTTAAAATGTAATCCCCTGAATCTGAATATGGTAATGAAAGTTTCAGAGATAATGGTTACGAATGTAGCCACTCTAACAGTAGAGGACACGATAGCCAGGGCATTCAACCTGATGGGAGACAAATCCATCAACCAGGTGCCCGTGGTTGATGAACAGGGCAGCTATGTGGGGATGATATCTGCCAAGCATCTTTTGGGCTCAAGCGCCCAGCCTTCCTCAAAGCTGAAGGGTTTTGTGGTCAGTACGTCAACACTAAATCCTGCTGATGAGATTGAAAAGGCCGCCCAGCTTGTGATTGGAACCGGCAACCGCGCCCTTCCGGTGGTAGAGAATGGCCGACTCGTGGGCCTAGTAAGCGAGACGGATATAGTCCAGACTGCCGATTTCGGGCACGCTACCGTCGATGAGGTGATGTCCGGCGCCATAGTGATAGAAGACGATACCCTGCTGGCTGATGCGCTTACCAAGATGCGTCGTTACAACATTTCCCGCCTGCCTGTGATCGACAAGAAGGGGATTCTCCGCGGCACACTGAACATTCTTGATGCCGCCCAGGTGATAGCTGCCCCCAAAGAGCGGACCAGCAAGTCAGCCGCTATAAGCGGCGCAACTTCCAAGGTCAAGGGCAACGTCAAGGTAAAGGACCTCATGCGCCGGGCCGTCTCTGTTGAACGCGGCACCAAGCTCAACGATCTGGTCAGCAACTTCAAGAACAAGGAAGAGGTCATTGTTGTCGGCGACGGCAGACCCATGGGAATTGTAACCCCGAAGGATGCCCTGGAGCTGATCTTGCCAAAGAAAGACGAGCCGGTTATTCACATGGCGCACCTTGACAATGAGGATGACCGTAGAGATATAGAGGAGCATCTGGCACGGTTTTTGAAAAAGATCCAAGGCAAGCTAGGCAACGTGCTATCGGTGGTGGTGTATGCTGACAAGCACAAGACAAGAAAATACTCCATCAGAACACGTCTTATCACTGCAAAAGGCGTGATAAACGCCAGGGCCGTTGGCTACGATCCCATCAGCGCCGTCAAGGAGCTGATAGCCAGGCTTGACCGCCAGATCAAGGCAGAGCACACACAGAAAGTAAAGGGCAGAAAACAGAGAGAATCTGCAAGAAAGATGTAGGCGCAGATGAGGAGATTCGAACTCCTGATCGCCCGAAGGCGAATCGGCTCTCCGGCCTGAAACCGACTCAAGGCCGACGCATTATTTTGTCCCCACGTCGGGGGAGACCACTCTGCCACATCTGCGCAAGCTCATTTCTTTGCCAACCTACTATTATATGTTAACAGGCTTGCTGATTGTCAGAATTTTGGAACTTGAGACGCCTTCGATTTTTATACCTGAAACGAGTTAATGACTGTGTTGGACAAAGGCGGTAAACAGCAGCTAAAATCCATTTCGGTACTGATCCCGCTAGAAAGGGTGGAGGCTAGCCTCTCAGAGATTGGCTTTGTCCTTCAAACAACCGCAACGGTGGTTGCGGACGGCAAGTTCTGGACCAAGATGCTGTACGCCAGGGGAAGCGAGACCATCAGCGTTTCTGAAGAGATCGGGGACGCATATCCCAAGGATCCTATCATCACCATATGCGGGTCTAGGGAAACCATAACCCATGTTGTCAAGGGTGTTGGTGGATAATGCCGCTGTACGAGTGCAACGAAAACCAGTTCGTGGAGAACATCCGGCGGCTTTTGGAGGCCGGCGAAAAGTTCCTTGTCAACCGTCGCGTGACGGTTCACGACGATGCAAAATACGGGCCAGCAACGCTGCCAGACGAGGAATTCAAGCGCTACGAGATGCTCTGCACAAGAAAGTCTGTAAACTCGACCGTTTATTCCAAGATTCCGTTCATAGACAGCTTCCATGGCAGCAGAATGTATGACGCCGGCGAGAATCTGCACTCTGCGACAGCGCTCAAGTTTCCGCGCATGTCCATCCCGTATTTCAAGGTAGAATACTCCGTGAATGTCTGGGGCGGCACCTACTTCTTTACTTTCGACGTGTTGTTTGATCCGGAAGTGGTTATGGAGCGGCGCAGCGGAAGAAAGCTGGGCCGGGGCGCGCTAGTTCACGTGTTGAAGTACAATCCGCCGCAGGAGCGTGTGCTGACGATAAACCTGCCCAAGGATGTAATGGTTTTTGACGTCAAACACATGGTGCGCGTAGTCGACCATTCATCCAACTTTTGATGACATCCACCTGAAGAACGGCTCAAGGGAGCTGGCAAATGCAAGTGACCGCGAGCTCTTTACGTTAAAGCCAAGAAGCAGCATTCTTGCCGCAAGTCTTCCCTGCAGCGAACGCGGCAGCTGCTCATCTCTAAAGGGACCAAAAATCTCAAAGTAATAATCCTGCCTGTAGTGCGCTATGTGCTGGGCAAAGCAGTCCGACAGTATGGCAGGATCTCCGGCTACCCGTTTGTTTATCTCTGCCTGGTCCATGCCTGCACAGTCAACTATTATCTGCAGCGATCTTTTGGTATAGTTCTCCCTGGTAAATGCGGGGTTCAACCGGTTGGGCGTCACTGCATACATCCTGATGTCCTTGGCAGCCTGCTCCACAGTCCTTCTGGCCAAGTCCTTTGCTTCCTTTATCTCGGCATCGCCATGAACGCCATGGTCTTTGCCAAAAATGTAAAACGCAGCGATGGTTTCTTGTCTTTTTATGTACGGAAAGTCAACCTCGCCGGCCAGAAAGCGCGTTATCCTGCTTGAAATATCGGCAGGCATGAAGATGCCCATGTACGAGTCTACAAGGACCGGCAACGGCTATCAAATAGCAGGGGCTTGATTTAATCTTAAAGACAACAAAAGAAAGGAAAAAAGGGTTTAGTGCGCGTGCGGTGGTGCCTGTGAGCTTTTTGCCAGCGCCTCGTTGAAGGTGCCTGCAGCCTTCTCATGGAATTCGAGATTGGACTGGTCGACCTTGACTGCCTGCGGCGGGCATACCGAAACGCATGCCATGCACCAGATGCAGTCGTGCTCCCTTATGGGGTCTGCCTTGTCGGTGTAGTCCTTGCGTTCTTCCTTCACAGAGCTACCGGTTCCAGCATATGTCTGGTTGTGTGCTTCAGCTGCCGGAACGTCATGCTCTGTCCTGTACCACTGGTACACCTGGACCGGGCACGCTTCAATGCATGCACCATCAGCAACACATGAGTCCCAGTCGATGGCAACCATTGTGCCACTTACGCCCAACGGGACTAACTCTTCACCTCTTGCTTCGTATGCATGCTTGACCTCTTCATTCTCGGCGGCCTCGGCTACCTTGCCTGGCCCCCATCTAAAGTGGTAGTGCTCGCCATCTGCATGCACGATCTTACCGATCACTTGATGATTCCTTGGAAAGTCTGGGTCTATCGGCATTTTCTATTCTGGGTGTAAAGAGATGTAAATATTATATAAACTGTTTGACAGGCAATTGTCATAAAATATATAACCGAAAACTGACGGTTTGGGCCTCGATCCCGACAGCAGTTAAGAACGGATACCGTTGTTATGGGCAGATCTAAGCCCCTTTCTCGAAGAGCACCTTTAGCTTCCGATCTTCGAGTTTTGCACGGGCAAGCCTCATACCTGCCGTTGCTATGGGCAGCGGAACAATGTTGACGATCCGGCCTGCAGCGGTCTTGACGCCTACTGAAAGCTGGTCGCCAATTCTCTCGATGTCAAAGTCGTCTTTTTCTGAAAATGGCACTTGAACTGTCATGTGTATTGAAGTGCCTTCAGATTCGAATTTGTACGGCTGGCCACGGTAAAATACCTGTGCAGGATCATCGTCCCCAAAAAGCTTGTCTCCATGACGCGATAGCATGTCTATGCCGCGCAGCTCCGTGGGAAAGAGCTGTACCTCCCTGATGGGGAGCGGGTAAAAGTTGGCCCTGGCTTCCTCGACCTTTGACTGCTGGAAGTTGGCCCACCGCGCATAATATTCGTCTGAAGAGGGGATCATTATCTTGTTTATCACTGCCATGTCGACATTTATGCCGTACAGACTTGCCGACATGAGCGCCCGCTTGGCATTTTCAATGCTAAACGTGTCAGGGTTGGCCACAAGCCGTATGCTGGTGACATCGCCGTTCTTTATTATGTCAGCAAGGTTGTCGAGCCGGTCCAAGAGCTCCACCTCGCTGGTTATGACGTCCTTGCTTGGAGCCGGGATCTTTGCAAGGGGCTGAAAGACCTTGGCAAAGCCGCTGAACAGGCCCGCAAGGCCGGAGAGCTTGCGCCCTATACTTCCAACAAGCTTGGGAAAGTAAAGGTACCGCAGGGCCTCGCCGGATGCTGGCATGTCCAGTACGATGGCATCAAACATCTTGGTCTGCCAGACTTCCTCGATCTTGAGAAGCGAGAATAATTGCGTCATTCCCGGCAGCATCGCAACTTCGTAGGCAAGAGTCTCGTCAATGCCTTTTGCCGAGAACACCGATGCCATGTACGACAGTATGACATTGTACTGCCTGCTCATCTCGGCCACAGGATCTATCTGCAGGGCATGAAGGTTTGTCTGAACCTGCTTTTGTTCGTGGCCGAAGTCTTGAATCATGAGGGCGTCGCTTAAGGTATGGGCCGGGTCGGCGGATATGACCAAAGTCTTGTGGCCGCGCTCGGCAAGCTTGATGGCTGTGGCACAGGATGTCACTGTTTTGCCGGTGCCGCCCTTGCCGGTGTACACTATTAATCGCAAAGCAACAAAATTGTGGCTTGTTGGGATAAAAGGATTTAGAAAATAAAAAGGAAAAAGGACGGGAGCCTAGCTGACGTAGGCCCGTTCTGCGTGCTGGGTGATGTCCAGGCCGATGTCTTCTTCTTCTTCCTTGACCTTCAGGCCTATGGTCTTGTCTATGATCTTCATGATCACCACGGTTCCAGCAAATCCCATCACTGCGGCTACGCCAACACCCAGGGCCTGGATGGCAAACTGCATAGGGTTTCCATACAGCAAGCCGTTTGGACCAGCTGGGTTGACAATCTGGGTTGCAAGGATACCTATGGCCAGAGATCCCACGATGCCTGTGACACCGTGCACAGAGCTGACGTCCAGCGCATCGTCGATGTGCAAGTGCTCCTTCAGAAGAAGGATCGCGTAGTACGAGGCAAAGCCAAGGACGATACCCAAGAAGAACGAGCTCTGGGCGTCTATGAAGCCTGCCGCTGGTGTTACACCGGCAAGTCCTGCAATCGCGCCGTTGATGACCGCTGTGGTAGAAGGCTTGCCCGATCTCTTCCATGAGAGGAAGATCCAGACCATTGCCGAGGTGGCTGAGCCTATGTGCGTGACAAGCAGCGTGTTGGCGGCAAGGGCTCCTGACGCCAGCGCGCTGCCTGCATTAAAGCCAAACCAGCCTATCCACAGCAGCGCCGCTCCTATCACTGCAAGGGGGATGTTGTGTGGAACCATGATGTCTGGTCCAAAGTTCTTTCTGCGGCCAAGCACCAGTGCTGCTGCAAGAGAGCCTAGACCTGCGCTGGTGTGAATGACTATACCGCCTGCAAAGTCAAACACACCCATATCGGCCAGCCAGCCCCTTCCCCAGACCCAGTGGGCAAGCGGGAAGTAGATCAGCAGGCTCCATGCGATTATGAACACAAAGAATGAACTCCACTTGAGCCTTTCTGCAAATGCGCCTGTCATGAGTAACGGAGTAATAACTGCAAACATCATCTGGTACGAGCCAAAGGTCACACCCGGTATAGTAGGTGCATAATCTAGTGCGTCGTTGAACGGAACGTTGTTGAAGAATACCCAGTCAAGTCCGCCAATGATTCCACCCTGTGAGGGGGCAAACACAAGCGAGAACCCGAGGATAAACCAGAGCGTAGAGAGTATTGCCAGTCCGGAAAAAGTCTGCATTATGATGGACAGCGAGTTTTTACTTCGTATCAGACCTGCTTCAAAAAAACCAAGCGCCGGCGTCATCAGCATGACGAGGCCTGTAGAGATAAGCATCCATGTTGTATCTCCAGTATCGATCGGCATTTCCAGCCCATATCTGCAAGATATTTGATATAAAAAGGCATCGAATTCGTGATATTATCATAATATATTATTTTTATGATACACTGGGTAAAATTGCGATAATTTTATGCCATGATCCTCTGATACCCGCAATCTAGAGGCTTTTGACAGCAGCCCGAAGAGCGGAGGCAATTCTATGAATGCCCTCCTCGTCGACACCGGAGTGGACCGGCAGCGACAGGACATGTTTTGCACTCCACTCTGTTTCTGGCAGTTTTGTTTCCGGCGCCATCGTGCGATAATAAGGCGTCTGGTGAACCGGCGGGTCGTAGTAAACAGCCGTGCCAATGCCATTGGCCTGCATCTCGCTTTTGACCCTGTCCCTATCCTCAATAGCCACAGTATACAGGTACCAGTTGAACCTGCTGTCCCGCCCTTCTTGCGGGATCCTGACCTTGCCGCAATCCCTGAGCAGATCCGACATCATGTTTGCGTTGCCTCTTCTTACCTCAAGCAGGCCGGCAAGCTTGCCCATCTGCACTTTGGCTATGGCCGCGCATATCTCCGGCAGCCTCATGTTCAGGCCAAAGATTTGAGTGTCATAGCCTTCCACCATCCCGTGATTTCGGATCATCCTCAGCTTGTCTGCAAGGCTGTCGTCGTTGGTTGCTATCGCGCCGCCCTCGCCGGCGGTGATTACCTTGCTGGCGTACATGCTGTAGCAACCCATGATCCCAAAGGTGCCTGTCTGTTTCCCCTTGTACGTCGAGCCAAGGGATTGGCAGGCGTCTTCGATGACGGAAAGAGAATGCTTTCCGGCCACTTCCAGCAGTCCGTCCATGCCGCAGGGGTGGCCGTACAGATGGACTGGTATTACCGCCCTAGACTTGGCCGTGATTCTGCGCCTGAGATCTGCAATATCCATGGTGTAATCGTCTCTTTTTATGTCGACAAATACCGGCCTGGCACCAGCGGCAACGACGGCGTTGGCGGTGGCCACAAAGGTAAAGGATGGCAAAAGGACCTCGTCCCCCTCCCCTATGCCGGCGGCAAGGAGTGACGCATGAAGCGCGGCGGTGCCGGAATTAACGGCAACAACATGCCTGACTTGAAGAAAATCGCGCAGGAGAGCTTCAAGATCCTGGATGCGTCTGCCGCCCTTAAGCGATGCATTTGTAAGCGCGCCTTCTTCAAGCACGCTCAATACCTCGCGTACTTCCTGGTCGTCAATCAAGGGCTTGTTTATGGGAATCATACCAGTCCCTACAGACTAACGTTAATGGCTATGCATTAAGTTTGTTTTTGCCGTCACGCCAGAACAAGTTAATAAGATCAGCTACCGGGGCATGTGAATTCTCTTCAGAGTAGCACCATTAAATTAATAACATTGTTCTACGATCTTTGTTAAATGGCTAACTATCGAGACGTGTGCAATGAAATATTGCAGCTCGATAGTGTGTCTTTTGTTGGCGTTATTACCATGGGCGGCAAGATCCTGTTTTCCGATTACAAGAAGAGCAAACCCATGTATAAAAAATCGGAGGCAGAAAGCGCGCTCATGAAAGCAGCCATAAGGATGGGCTCAAGAAAAGAGTTCCTAGAAAGGCTAGGAGAGGTAAACTACTCACTTACAGAGTACAGTCTAGCAAAACAGTTCACCATCCCGCTGGAAAAAGACATCCGTACCTTGCTTTTTGTTTCAGAGTACAACGGCAACAACGGATCGAATGACAAAATAACCATAGACAGCATAATGGAGATTCTAGTGAAGCACGGCTTGAGATGATCTAAGGCCTGGACAGGATCTCTTTTTTGATCTCGGCTTTGATGGAATCAAAAATGATCTCGGCCGATTGGCCAAACATTCCCCTTATGGATTCTTCAAAAGCTTCCGGCTGCAAGATATTGTCTGCATAATTCCCGGCAGTCCTGAGAATCAGCTTCGACATCTCACTTGGAAAGAACCTGTTCAAGGCGTTTTCTACAAGTTCGATGCTTTTCTCAGGAGTCCAGACCGACCGTTCAAAGTCGGGGTAAATGATGCGCTGATGCGAGTTCAGCAGACCAAGTATGTAGCTCAGTGGCAACCTCTCGATGCACTCCATGGTATAGCAACAAATGGCTTCAATTCCAGAAAGGTTCTCGAAGTTTTTTGCCACCAGCTTCTCATATTCTACGATCTTCTTTTGGATCCGGCTTCTTTCAAAGAACGCATCCGGAAGCATGCCCATAACCAGAAAACCCTTGAAACTGCCGCTTTCCTTGATCTTGGAAAGAAGACCGTACCATTCATCCAGCATTGGGCGGCCGTAAAAATTCATTTTCTTGGGCAAGTAGAACGTATTTTTGTCTATCAGGGTCAGTGCTTTGGATTCCAGAAATCTCTTGCTTTTCGGATCCACACTGGCAATCTTGCTTGCAACCTGGCTTGGGTTAGATTCCACCACGTAAACGACGGCGTAACCTTCAGAAAGATACTTGCTTATCTGTTCGTAAAGCTGATGGTAGCCAGAATTAGGTGCAACACCCTCCAGGATGTACATAGAGTGAAAATGTTGCACATTCAATAAACAACCATGACATTTTTATAAAGTTGATGCCACATGACGCAAAGACGCGTATTAAAGGCCGCGGCTTAGAGAGTGTGCGATTTTGAGCTGTTGTGCCAAACCTGCTTACGTTCCGTAATTTGCAATATTGCATTCCAGCAAGGTCGTTTTTGTTTACCGATTAACAGCTGTCCGTAGCATGCATAACTGGCTGGTATTGGTATTTGTAACCATTAAATGCCGATAATTGTCAAATCAAGCTATTATTTCTGTCCTTTTTATGATACTAGTTAGAGACTTTACCCCGCATCAAAAATTGTTTAAATATGCCCCAAACAATTGCGGTTCTGCCATGTCACACGTTTCTAACAGCAATGAAGGGCCATCGGATTTCACATCCTGTATGCTGCAGGCGCTGGATCTGGTGGGAAAGGAATCAAGGGAAGTAGTCCTAAGCTACATCGAGAACAGATATGGTGTGGAGCGTGACTTTGTTGCAGGACACAAAGATGAATTTTACAACTATCTCCGTGAGACTCTGGACTCTAGCGCAGAGATAATAATTTCAAAGATCAATCAGGCGCTGGAACAAAACAACGGTGCACAAAAGAGCAAAAGAATATCTTCAGATGTCCGCTTTCTAATCTGCAATTCATGCTTCTGGTGCGCCTCACAGCTATCCTCCCAGTTTGAGCAAACATGTCCTTCCTGCGGTCAGCGCATAACCGAATCCATACCCATTTTAGTCAACGAATTGTACAAATTCGATTGTCATCCAAAACATGGCGTTATGCTTGAATTCAAAAGAGATACCGTAGCTGAATAATTGAACGTCAATTATTAAGCCTCACTGATAGCAGCAAAGGCATTGCTGGGCGCATTTTAGAATTTTACGATACTACAAAGATTCGATCTTGTGTTATTTCTGGCAAAGTTATGGTGGATGGGGAGAGATTCGAACTCTCGACCACCTGTGTGTGAGACAGGTATCCTAACCAGGCTAGACTACCCATCCACCTGACACCTGTTCTCTAAAAGATTGATTATATATTTTCAGCTACTGGTTTAAGCTGGGTAGTTGACCAGGTACGGGTCAGGCTGGTAAAATGACCCGTATTTTGAGGCCATGTCTTCAAGGGTCTTGACCACTTCTCTGATGCCGAATTCCTGCACGGTGGCAAACAACTCTTTTTTCAGACCCATGCCGAGTTTCAGGGCCTTCTCCAGATCCTCCTTGCTGCACACGTTGTTTGAGATGAGCCATGCAGCATTGTTTGCCGCCACCGCAACCAGCTTGATGGGGTTGTATTTTGCGGCCTCTTCCTCTGTAAGGTTGATCCTCTCGTATTTCTCGCCCTTGTATTCGTAAAAGCCCTTGCCGGTCTTCTGGCCCAGGTTCTTTTCATCGAAAAGCTGCTTGACTGCCGGATGGGGGTTGATTACCTTGTCATCGCGGGATTGCATCTCGATGGTGGCCTTGTGGATGACATCGATGCCCGTGTAGTCGGCCAGCTCGAGTATCCCCATGGGAAATGACATCCTGAACTTGACGGCAGAATCTATCTGGGTCATGGTCGCGCCGTCTCGGTCCTTGCAGTGCACGGCCTCATGGACAAGCGGTATAAAGATGCGGTTGACGATAAAGCCAGCGACGTCCTTTCTGCACAGCACTGGCTGCTTGCCTACCTTCTTGATAAAGTCCAGCGCCAGGTTGGTGATGGATTCATCAGTCTTGCCGCCAGGAATGACCTCCACCAGGGGCATGAGCTGCGGCGGGTTGAAAAAGTGGATTCCTACAAAACGCTCCGGCCTGCTGGTAAGGGCGGCCATCTCCGTTATGGGTAGGGTGCTGGTGTTGGATGCAAAGACCGTCTTTTTCTCTGCAACGCTTTCAACCTCAGCGTAAACCTTCTTCTTCAGGTTCATGTCTTCTGGGACAGCCTCGATGAGCAGATCCGCGTCCTTGAGCGCCTGCTTTAGGTCCACCACCGGCGTGATGCGGGCAAAGATCTTGTCGGCCTCAGCCTGGGACATCTTTTGCTTCTCAACAAGCTTTCCAAGGGACCACTTGATCTTGTCCATGGCCTTGTCAAGAAAAGACTGCTCGATATCGCGCAGCGTCACGGTATATCCGGCCATGGCAGAGACCTGCGCAATGCCGTGCCCCATTATGCCTGAGCCCAGAACGGTTATCTTGTTAACTGTGAATGACATTTTCCTTGATCCGGCGCCGGGTAATTTTTAATGTTGCTACAGAACAAAATGAATAGTAAGGCTGTTGCAGGACTAGCCGGCCATCACAAGCATGGCAACGTAAGTAGCAAAGGTTATGCCGATAAAGACCTTTGTTATGTTCATGGATCTGTCCAGGGCTTTTGAGTAGTCCTCAAACTGCTGCTTGCCCATCACCTTGACTGACGACTGGGAGCTGCAAACCTCAAATTCTGCCCTTGCTGCGCGGGACAAAGCCTTCTGGACCATTGTCTTAAAGGCAGCGGCAATTCTTTCATGGTTGCTGGCAGTGCCAAGGGCAAAATACCCCTCGCGGGTCCTCTTGCCGGAAGTTGAATGGGTGTCCGAGCTGCAGACCTCAAGCATCGTCACTTCAGATGCGGCGATTATCTTGTCTCTAAGTGTGTTTTCCATGTTGTTTGAGTCCGCCCATCCTATGGCATACTTCCGCCCGCCTACGCTTATGGCCATGATGGCAAGGCCAGCCTGGCCAAGTTCAGTTACTGACCCAAATTCATTGGACGGCAGGTCTTCCAAGTTTGCATACCCTACCTCAAATTCCTGCTGCGGCCGGCGCTTCAACTCCTCAAGGCATTCTTTTGCCGCAGCCATCAGGTCGCCCTCATCTTCCGCACTTATCTGTCCGCCCATGGCATTGTGGCAGTCAACAACCAGAATATCGCCAAATCCAAGGCTTGAGGCAAGGGATTCCAGCTGGATCCGTATACTCTGGGGGACGTCTTCCATACCCTTTGGGGCAAGCGAGAGCATGATCAATGCGGACCGGCCAAAGGCCAGCCCGGTGGCAGTGGCGTTGCCCTTCTTTATCTGGACTGGTTCTGTGCATCTGTCGCCTCTGGCCTGTACGGAGAGCCTCTGAAGGCCGGATACGTATCTGCCCACTTCCCGCTGGGATGGGATGTTAAGCGAATGATCGGAGACGCTGTGCATAACTAGCGCCTGTCTGGAAAAGGAATCGTACAGCACGTAGGGCAGGTTGCTTCCCCCCACCATGCTAAAGGGGCCGGGATGGACGTCTGGCAGCACCACCGTGCACAGCTGCTTTTCTGAAGAAAAGCGGATTATCTTTGTACCCACCTCTGACTCGTAGGCCCTGCCTTCAAAGTATTCTTCCATCTTGTCTACCTTGTTCTCGGTCCATGCATCAAGAAAAGCCTGCAGCAGTTTGAAAGTGCTGGGAACGGCCGGCCTGCCGGCCTTGTCAGCAATAACGGTCCAGACTATGCCCAGTATGACAAAGGCAGATCCAAAGGCAAGTGCCACGGGGTTTGCGATAACACCGTAAAATGATGGCGGCAGGAAGGCAAAAAGAAAGATCACTGGCTGAATAAAAGCGATGGCAACCGCCCTTGACAGGCTTGAACCAAACACCGATACGTAGATGCCGATCCTCAGGCCGGCAGCAAGCATCATGCCGGCAACGATGTAGTCCGTGGTGCCTGCCGGCTTGGAAAACACGGCGTTGGCCGCAATTCCCATGATGACGGTGAGGGCCCAAAGCAGGTTGGCAAACGACGAAACGTGGATAACCTTTGACAGCTTGTTGACCGGCGTGCCTCGCAAAGTCAGGTGATCAAGCAACGTGGTTCCAAAAAGCACGCCCAGACTGAGGGGCAGGTACACCGCCAGCTCAGAGATGCTGCTTTGAAGGTGAAAGATGTGGGAGACTGCTACCACCACAGCGGCGCAGGCCAAGGTCATCGCGTACGACGACTTGAGCGAACCTGGAGTAAGTCTGGTAAAAGACCATCTTCTATGTATGTTGGAAACGTCGTCTTGTTCTGCGGCCAGCATCAGAGATCAGACGGGGAAGACGATCCTGATGATAATAGAGACTCCTATCATCGCACCAGCTATGGCCAGCACGATCTGGGGCTTGATCTTGATGCCCCTAGTCTCGTCTTCAAAGAATCTAAGCAGACCAGCGCTTGAAGCCGGCAGTGGGGCATTCTTCTTCTTACTGCTCATTGTCATAGTAGGTTAGTTGCAATCTTTTAAATACATTCCGCTATTGCTTCCGGGTCAGCAGCCTTAGCTTTTCAAGAATCCTCAGGTACGCTTCTATTAATTCGGCCTTTTGCCTCTGGATGGCAGTATCGTTCTCGGTCTTTATCTCTGCGACAAGGCTGGTGATCTTGTCTTCTATGGTGCCTGCTGCCGCAGCCAGGTCAGGCCTGATGGCTGGAGCACTTTCTGGTTTTGGCTCCTGCACAGCAGTGGTGGTTTCGTTGCCGCAGTTGACGCAGGTAACCTTGTCGCCGAATTTTACCTGCACTCCTCCGCACTTTGAGCAGGCCTCGTTGATAAGTGAGCCGCCCTTTACAAGCAGTGAAGCGGCAGACCTGATCCTTGCCTCTGGACGGTCGGAGACTTGCTCTTCAGTCATCAACGTATCAATTATCGCGCTTCGTAAAATCCTTTGTGCAGGCAGGAATAAGGCTTAATAATAGGCCCTGTGAAAATCGAGGTACCTGATGGCGGTTATCTGCAAAAAATGCGGCCTCCCAGACGACCTGTGCGCCTGCGGTGAGCTGGACAAGGAAGAAGCACGAATCGTTGTCCGCCTGGAAACAAGACGCTTCTCCAAGACAACCACCTTGATTGAGGGGATAAACCCAAAGCAGAGCGATATGCACAAGATAGTCAAGGAACTGAAAAGTACCTTTGCCTGCGGCGGCACTGCCAAGGACGGCTTTATCATGCTGCAGGGAGACCACAGGGATGATGTGCGCGATTACCTGGTCAAGATGGGCTTTAACAAGGCAGCCATTGAGGTACAGTAACAACGGCCATTGTCGTAGCTGACGTCATTACCTGATTTCTGGTTTAAGACCATCAATCCGATGAAACAATCAGACCCGGCTAATCCACCGTTACTTGGGACGTAACCACTGCAGAAAGGATACCGGGGCTATCGACAATACGGTCAAGGACCAGCACTCTTACCTCATATTCGCCGGCTGCCTCCGGCGTCCAGAACAGACCGATTCCAGTGACGGCGTCTGGATTCAATGTTCCTGCCTGCCATTGCAGGTATACTGTCCTGTCTTCAGAATCCCTTACTTCCATGATTGCCACAAACGGCTGCACCCTGGCCCTGTTGTTCTCGATCTCTGTGGACAGCGCCACCTGCTGGCCAGCCTCTATCTGGGTCAGCTCATTGCCGGTAAAGTCCCTGATTTTTGGTGGTGACGGAGTCGTCGCATCTAGGCCTGCTAACTCTCCGACAATAAACGTGTAATAGATATCTTTGTCTGGGTTGTCGGTCTCTTCAAGCCTCTCAGCATAGTCTGCCGGAAACTCGTCGGTGTAAACTATGGTGACCATGTCTCCATCTCGGACCATCACTGCTCCTCCCTGCGCCTCGTCTGCAAGTTGGAATGACAGCCGGAATTCGCCTGTGTTCTCGCCGGTTTCCAAGGCAGAGTACGTCTGGCCCACGGCGTCGCTGTCGGAGAACACCCTGATATCGGTCAGCGAGTCGGCAATGTCCGGGTCTCTGTTGGCGTCCGGATCAACTATGGTTATCGTCACGCGATCGTTTACGTCGTACGATTCTTTGTCCTGGGTGAACTCTGGATCCCAGCTTTTGACCTCAACGGTCTTGGACAACACTTCCGAGCGACCTTCTGCGTTCCTGTTGTCCTCGTACCTTATCATCAGCAGATCGCCGGGAAGCACGCCAATCCTGGGATCTGAGCCTCCACGCACTGGGATTGGCTGGCCGTCATCGCCGCCTTCTATGGGGACCAGCTGTATCTCAAACTCGAACACGCCAGTGTTGGGGCCAGTCTCCTCAAGGTCCGGGCTTGCCTGCCCCGCCTCGCTCCTGTCGGTCCTAAATACCACCAGACCGTCGCCGGTATCGTCGCCCTCAAACTCGTCGGTCCTTTGCGGGTTTATGTTAAGGTCAAAATCCGCTATCTGGATTCCCAGCTTGGCACCTGGACCGATGGCATCCGCCGTTGTTCCGATGGCATCCGACGTACTGGCAGAAGCATAGCTGACGTTTGCAAGAACCAGACTGACAACCAGGCCTGCAGCCAAAAACAAGCAGAGCGCTTGTCTCACGCTCATTTATGCAGTATCTAGGCATTTTTTAACTAATAGAGTTTTGCTCTGCTCACAGCGCCTGCAAGTCACATGTGATACCTGATGCCGCACTTTTCGTAGTACTGCTGGTGGTATTCTTCTGCCTTCCAGAATGTGGAGGCTGGAACTATCTCTGTTACTATCTTCCTTTTGAACAGCCCGGAGTCCTGCAGCTTTTCCTTCATCGACTTTGCAGCCGCCTCTTGCTCTGGTGTGTGGAAGAAAACCGCGGACCTGTACTGCTTTCCGATGTCCGGACCCTGCCGGTTTGGCGTGGTGGGGTCATGGTTGCTCCAGAACACCTTGAGAATCTCCTCATAGGATATGGAAGCAGGGTCGTACTCCACCTGCACCACCTCTGCATGCCCAGTCCTGTCGGTGCATACCTCCTCATAGGTGGGGTTATCAAGCCAGCCGCCCATGTACCCGACCTGGGTTGACTTGACTCCCTTTATCTTGCGGAAAACATCTTCAGAGCACCAGAAACAGCCCATACCAAAGGTTGCTTTCATGCCGCAAGTAGCACCGTTTGAAGAATTAAGCGTTTTTCCAATTCATTTCCATATCTTTGGATTCTGTATTACTTGATGCTGCACCGGGAAATGGATCTGATGCTGCGCGCCAGCAGAAACGGCGCGACCGCAAGGGCCGGGATGCTTGCCAGTATGAAAACAGTCTGAAACGAGGCAAGCGCGCTGGTGCTGGCGCCGGCTCCTGCCACGCCAAGGCCAAGGACTGTCGAGAAAATGCTTCCTGCGCAGGTTGGGCATCCCACAAAAAGGCCGGTAGTTGCACCGATCCCACCGACCATAGACGTCCTTGTCTGGACAGTCTTGCTTAGCCGGTAGGCGTACACGCTCAGGGCAACGTTAAAGCCGACCATTATGGAGACCATCACTGCCAGAATCACGTTGACGGGTATGACCAGCAAAAGGAAGTGGTCCGTGAAATACACTGTGAACATGGGCATGTACCCCGGCGCTGCGCAGCAGGGTATCATCTCAAACGAGGGGACTGCGATCCCGTTTTCAGCAAAGGAGACGTCTGGCCTGTAAACGAGTATCTGGGACAAGAACGCGAAAAATATTCCGTAGCCTATGCTTGCTGCCACCATGATCTTCCAGTACTTGCTGTCAGAAAATGCAGCGGTGATAAACGACATCAGCCTGTCAGTGTTGGCCGTGCGGATCTTTTCTGCACGAAAGATGGTGTACGCGCCGTGGACGGCAGCGGCCATCGAGGCAGCTGTTATTGCAAGCACCGCGTATGCTAGATTCGTCAGCTGAGATGCTTCAAGTGGCACACCAGACGGCGAAGAAAGGCGCGAGTAAATGATAAACGCAATGGCTATGGAGAACAAGCCTATGAAGAATACCCTAAAGCCGCTCTCCCGAAGAGTCTGCCACTCTGCGTTCATGCCTGATATAGCCCCTCTTACAGCAAATTAAATCCTACCTTTCCCTGTAAATACTTAATTCATCGTGTCTCCAATAGTAGCACATGAGCGGAAACGCCTCCCAGGAGGACGATGAATACGTTCTGGCCAGGATCAGCTATGTTGGGTTTGCAGACCAGATGGGGCTTGAAGGCGTCGTCATACTGAAGTCCGAGGATGAACGGGAATTTCCGATGCGGGCCTTTTCTGGTGAGGTGGCAAGGCATATTTCGCGGTTTCGGGAGGGGGACAAGGGCAGCATACCCACCATCTACAACCTTGTTGAGGAGATATCCGTCATGCAGGATCTCTTGCTTACCGAGATCCGGGTTTACCAGAGCGGCACCGTCCTGCGGGCCAACCTGTACTTCAAGAACAGGAAGGGCGAGATCATCCTCCGCAACTACCGGGCATCTGATTCGATAGCTCTTGCGGCCTTTTACGACATCCCCATCAAGGTTCGCAAAAGCCTGTTTGAAGAGGCAATAGAGCACTAGGTTACGATATCGCGCAGCTTTCGCTGGGCCGCGGCGCTTTTGATCTCCATGGCTATTCTGCGGCCGACTCCCATCGTGTGGCCATAGTAGTACTTTGTGTATGGGCTTGTGGTGGCCATGATGGGGTTTCCGGGAACCCGCAGCGATACGTCGTATACCACGAATTCCAGGTCTGTCGTGACCGCGCTTTGAAGCGAGATGGGGCCTATTATGCCCGGCGGGTATTCTTTTCTGACCGCGACGGTAAATTTGTCGCCCATTTCAAACACCTTCTCAAGGAGCGACTCGCGGATGCTTGCCGGCGTGTGCCCGACTTCGATGTTCTGCGTCTGGATGTCCATCTCCAACTGCTGCCTGGCGGGCATCGAAACAAAGTCGTGGAGGTTGGTCTGAAGCCTCCTCTCGATTCCAAGGAATTCTGTCTCGCCGGTAAGCGGCGAGTGAAAGAAGTTCAGGTTAAAGTACGTCCCAAGCACGTATTCCTCGATAACGGCCGATTCCAGGTCCTGCTGGCTTACAAGACCCTGCTCGATCTTTTGCTGGGATTTTTTCCTGTAATCCTCAAACGAGGTCACGATGAAAAACGCCCGCTCCAGCTTGCGTTTGGCCTCCTGCACCTTAACCATGGCCGGGCCGTCAATGTCTGATGGCTTTCTGTAGATCTTGGGGTGCCTTATGCCGGCCTTCTCAAGCAGGTAGTACTGGTTTCTTGCCGCGGTCCGCTCTTCTGCACGCAAAAGGGATCTGTTGCCAAACACCGGAACCTTGAAGTTGTTCTCGATGTTGTCGTAGCCAAGGTATGCCGTAAAAGCGCGGTGGGCCACCATGATACAGTTGAGATCGCGCAGGCGTTCCTGGTTCTCGCGGTTTAAGACGTCTGAGAATTTGTCAAGCAGGATTATCTCGTCAGCAAGCCTTTTGAACCGCCGATAGGGGAGGTCTCGACCCTTCTGGCAGATGCAGACCGTCTTCATGTCCTCGTCTTTAGCGCCGTCCATGACCTCCAGCGCGGAGTGGCTGCCAATGGTGCCTATGGTTATGTTCTTTGGGTCGTACTGGTCTACAATGCCGGCTATCTGCTGAAGGCCTATCAACGGCTACAAAGTCAGAGGATTGTAATAAAAAGCCTACTTTTTGGTTCCCTTGTTCAGCTCTATCTCTATGGCTGCTTTGAGCTCCTCGTCGTTCTTGTTGGTGTAGTCAATGCCAAGGGACTCGGCGATCTCTTCAAGCTTTTCTCTGCCCACATTGTTCTGGCTCTTGATCTGCTGCAGTTCGCGCTTGGCCTCGATCTTGGCCTTTTCGTATTCAGCTGATGCCTTGCCAAAGGATCTGGCAATCTCGGGGATCTTTTTCACGCCAAAAAAGATGACTACCACTGCGATTACGATGAAAATCCATTCCATACCTGAAGGAATCTGCATTACCAGGTCAAGCAGTCCTGCGGACATCTATACCGGATTACAGCCGATTGGAATTTAAGTGTTAGGTATTGGCCCTAGCCGTGCTTTCAATCCTTTTGGCCCTTCTCTCGACGGCCACCATTCCCACAAGGTACAGGGCAATCATGGGCCCGGCGACAAACCACATGGTGACGCCGCTTCCATCGGGGGTTATGATGGCCCCAAAGATCACAAGGACGATGACGGCATACCTAAAGTTGTTCCTCCAGAACTTGGGCGACATGGTATCGGTCAGCGATACGGCATACATCATTATCGGAAGCTCAAAGGCTATCCCAAAGCCAAGGAAGAACTGCATCACAAATGAGATAAAGTCGCTTATGTTGATGAGGGGAAGGACGCCTATCGCCTCACCGTACTGGTAAAGGAAGTTCAGGGTAAACGGGACAGCCGCAAAATACGCAAAGGCAACGCCGGCCACAAAAAGTATGACGGCGGGAAGCATTATCCTTGAGATGCTTTTCCTGCTACGCGGGCTTATGGCCGGCGAGATGAACAGGGCAATCTCTCTGACTATGATTGGCATCGAGGCTATCAGGCCGATGAGAGCCGAGACGTAGATCTGTGCAAAGAACGCCTGGCCCGGTGCTGTCTGGACAAGGGTCACGCTGGGAGGCAAAAGAGTCTGCTGCATGTACAGCGTTATCCTGGCCGAGAGGTTGTGTATGGGGTCGGGAAACGGGTAGGCCAGCATGATCCCGTTGTAGTCTATCGGCCGCAGGTCAAAGGACATGGCAAAGACGGTTATCACTATTATGGAGATGACTATGCGAACCACGCGCATGCGTAGCTCTTCTAGGTGCTCGCCGATGGTCATCTCCGTGGCCATTGAATATATACAATAAACGCCTGTGAAATATAATTTAGTCGGGGCCGGGGATTGGAAGCGCTTTGCCGGCGGGAAGCTTCCAAGATTCTTTGTCTACCTCATCCTTCGTTGCTTTTTCAAATTCCAGCGTGAGCTCGACGGGAGCATTGAACTTGAGGCTCAGCTCGTTGGCAAGCACGGCGACAGATTTTGCATCCGCAAATTCCTTGGAGCCCTGCAGGAAGCCTCTGTTTTGCCTGTATAGCAGCTGGCCTCCAAACTTGCCCTGCAAAAATGCGGCCAGGTCTTGCACTGTCTTTTGTGGCACGTCGTTAAAGTAAAAACAGATGCCGTGCACGGGCTCCTTGTCAAAGGGAGTGCCGTACCTGTACCAGAAAACACCAAAATGCTCGTACTCGCCCTGCATGCACTTGATGTCCCAGTGGTTTGCCTTTTCAGCGGGATAGTCCGCCGAGAGGACATCGGTGATTACAAGACGCCAGTACCTGACGCGCATGGCAGTCGTGTAGAATACGGCATTATAATAACGTTAGATCGGGTAAAAATAAATGAACCTTACCTGCCATTGGCTGTATGCCAGCTACAAAATACACACTTTCCCCTGACCGGAACAAGCTTTTCGAGGAAATGGAACGGCAGTTTGAAAGCAAGGACATACAGTATTTCAAGAACCTGCTGACCCATCAAGACAGCGTGGTCAGAACACGGGCCATCTGCATTCTGGCCGAGATTGCCGGTGAAAGTGCCATCGAGCCCATTAGCAACGTTCTCAAACTTGACAAAAACGATCTTGTAAGGCATGAAGCCGCCTTCTCCCTTGGCCAGCTGGGTCTTAACAGCGGCATCCCGGCCCTTGCCGAGGCCGTCAAGAAGGATTCAAGCTTCTTTGTCCGCCACGAGGCCGCGGTGGCCCTGGGCGTTATCGGGTCCGAGGATGCAAGGGAGACGCTGAACCAAGCCCTGAACGATGAAAGCGAAGAAGTCCGAGATTCAGCAGTGGTCGCGCTTGCCAACCTTGATTATATCAAAGCGGTAAACAGAATAAACGACTTTACGAGAATGACCGGCGGCTAAACAGTATAATACGGGGTAGAGAAATGTACAGAAATTCCATGTCCAAGGGGGTCTGGCTTGAGAACATCTCCGGCAGCTGGCGTGATGTCAAGTGCCCCTGCGGAAGCACATTTCATTTCCGCGGCAAGATAGACGACCTCTTTGCATGGGAACGGATTCATCTGCGCCACATGGCCTCTGACTACGACAATCACGAGATGCTGTCCTTCTACCCAAAGGACATGGTGATAATCTACCACTCTACTTCCGGCTACGTGATTGAAAGACGGAAGCACAAAAAAGAAGAGATAAGCGAGGTCAACCAAGCTCGCATGTACGGGCAGGTTAAACTGGCCGGTGTCTAGTTACTTTTCCATGGGTTCCCACAGCGCAAAGGTGTTGTTTTCCGTATCCGTGCACACGGCAAACCAGCCGTAGGTCGGAACTTCTGTCTTGGGGACCGCGATTTTTCCTCCAAGCCTTTCCACCTTCTTGGAATAGTCATCGATCGAGTCAACACCGATGTAATTCGTTATGGGTTGTTGCGGATGCTGTCTTTTCATCATGCCGCCGCCTATGGTCTCCTTGCCGTTTTCATCGGTGGTGCGGAACATCCAGTATTCCATCTGTCCGGGTATCTTCTCTATCTTCCATCCAAAAAGGTCACCGTAGAATTTCTTTGCGCGTTCTATGTTGTCAGTTGGTATCTCAAAATGAACAATGGTCGCCATACATCATTACCTCTTGCTAGTAGATATAAAAAAGTAATATATTAATAGGCAGGTGAATCGCCGGTAATCAGGTAAAAGCGCGGTAAGTTGTCCATCGATTTTGCCAACGCAATGCAGCAGTTGAAGCGCTGTCCTATCGATTTTACGTTTCAGGTGATCGGTAAGAAATTCACTGTGCTCATACTGCGCAACATGATGCTTATCGGCCATGTGCGGTTCAACGAATTTCTAACGATTGAAGGCATCAACCCCAAGACACTTTCACAAAGGCTTAAAGAGATGCAGAAAAATGGCCTTGTAGAACGCAAGGTGTACCCCGGCACACCAGTCAAGATTGAGTACCATCTCACGGAAAGAGGCTGGGCGTTAAAGCCGCTACTCGATCAGATGATAGCCTTTTCAATACAGCATTATCCAAAAGAAGTTTGCATGGATGGCAAACCCAAGACGCTGGAGGATCTGTACGGCAAGCCCAGGAACTGAGGCTGCCGCTGTAATTGCATCGATCCGAAAGCATTTACGTTCAACTTTCTAGCACCGTGTTCGAATTACCTCGTATCTGGCTAAAGGGATTGCATGTTTGATTTCCAACATACAACTTTATTTACGATGACAATACAATTGTAATTGAAATGGGATCAATGGAACTTGCCGTCAGGATAAACGGAGTTCTTCCTGATGTAGCAGCTGGACCCGGTGAGGCGAATACTTCAGTTTCAATATACTCTGGCGATTTCCATCTGCTTGTGGATGCAGGAAGCGGCGTTTCTGCCAGTCTTAAGGCCAGCCAATTGGGCAGGCCGATGCCGGACGCCATCCTGATCACCCATGCTGAAAATGAACACATTAGCGATCTGCCATCGTTGGTTTCGCAGTCAAATGTCAGGATATTTTGCACGACTGATTGCATGAATCAGGTAATCAACAAGCTACCCTTTTTTGCTGACAAGCAAGCCATGTTTACGGCCATCCAGCCTGGCCAGCCTTTTGAAGCCGGCCCGTTTTCGGTGACTCCGGTGGCCGCAGAGAACGCTGGCGATGAGCCGGGCTTTCCGGGCTCTGTCATCTATGTCATCAGAGTTGGGGACAGGAAGATAATTGCCGGCTGGGACTTTCTTACGCTGCTCAATGCCGATCAGAATCTGATGTGGAATCCGGACCTGTTGTTGCTTGGGACGGAGACCTACAACGAGCATCCGTCCACCGGCATGATCTCTGTCTCTGAAGCGTACGATATAGTTAGGCGATGGAACGCCAAGGACTGCTACGTGCTTCATTACAGCGGCGAAAAAGACACAGAGGATAAACGGAACCAGTGGCACAGGGGACCCGTCGGACCGCTGTCTCCGGATGAGCTTCAGAAGGTCATCAACGATCACCTGCTTGTTACCGGACATGAAGGCAAGTTTGCCATCACTGTCGCCAGGCAGGGTATGGTGTGGACTCCAGCTGCAAAGGTGGAAGAGGAAGGACCGGTTGGAAAGAAGATCGAGATCGAGGCTCTGGAAAAGTACGTGTTCAGCCTTGAAAAGTTGTCTGACGGCAAAGTGGCTCTGTCTATTGAAGATAGCGTAAACCGGCTGACCTCAGAATTCATCAACCCGCGGCTTGGAGGCGACGGCAAGTCGCTGAACACCGATGCAGTCAAAAGCATGATGATGAAAGGCCCGGAACTTCATCTCGGCGTGTCCGAATCCTCAGTCAGGCTGGACGTCTTGAAGGGCAAGAAGCCCATGTTTGCCAAGGACATCCCTGTCAGCGAGCAGGACGCACGGAAGCTGGTCAGATACCTTCGGGAGAACTTTACCGCCTGAGTCTGCGGCTATTCGCTTAGGAACCTGTGTAGTATCTGGCAGGCCAAGGCCGGCTTCTCGGCAAAGGGGGCGTGTCCTGCATCGTTTATTACCACGCTTTCTGCATTTTTTAATTCTCTTTTGAATATCTGGTAGTAATCGAGCGGTATCAGCCTGTCCTCGCTTCCCCAGATTATGAGGACCGGAATGCCGCTGTCGTTAATTTTCCGAAGCCTGTTGGCCCCAAGGCGGGTTTTCGTGCTGTTGTAAAAAGCCGACTGGAAGGCATGCCTTGCGTTTGGCTGGCTGATCCTGTAGATGAACCCGTCAACCAAAACTTCTGGGATCCTGATCGGGTTTGCCACCAGCTGCTCAAACACACTTCTTACCGACTGCTTTGAGGGATTCATTGCCGCATCCAGGTACTGCTCAAGCAGGGGTGTCGGACCGTCAAGCATCCCAGACGAGTCTACCAGCACCAGCCTGTCGACAAGGGACCTGTTCTCTATGGCCAATTCAGCGGCTATGTATCCGCCAAGTGAATGGCCCACTATGCATGCCCTGCCGTCGTCTATCCGGGTTTCATGCATGAACCGGGCGATAACCTTTGCAAAATTCTTAATGGTATAGTCCATCTCCGGCTTGTCGCTTCCTCCAAATCCCGGTAGGTCGACGGCAACCGCATGCATGCCTGACAGAGACAGCGCGTCGGGTATGTCAAGCCACCTGTCAGAAGAAGAGCCCAGGCCATGGATGAACAGCACATGTCTTTTGGAAATGGGATGACTTTTTGACTTGCCATCTCTAATGACCGCGTTGTCGGCCGACTCTAGATACCTTATTTTCAGGCCATCCACGTTGACAAAGGCTTCTCTCAACGCGCCTTTCTTGTTTGATACTAAACATTAATCTTCTTAACTACCCTCTTCATCCCAAATGAAGATCGGGATAATATCAGACACGCATGACGACGTTGACAATGTAAGAAAAGCAATCAAAATATTCAATGAAAGAAACGTCGAGCTTGTCATTCATGCCGGTGATTACGTCTTTCCCGGCGTGGTACAAGAGTTCAAGGCTCTCAAAGGCGCGAAACTGGTAGGAGTGCTAGGAAACAATGACGGGGAGAGGACCGGCCTGCTGCGAAGATTTCTGGAAGTCGGCGGCCAGCTTTTGGGCGAGCTTGGAGAACTGGAAATCGACAGCATAAAACTTGGAATCTATCACGGGACCAGCGAAGAGATAAAACAAATGCTTGCCAGCAGCAAAAAATACGACGTCCTTATCTGCGGCCACACGCACAAAAAAGAACCAAAAGAAAATAGAGGCAGGGTAGGCGAAGGAACATTCATTCTGAATCCGGGCTCTGCGCACAGAATGGTCAAGAACATTCCAGTGTTTGAGCAGGCAGGAATCATGATTCTTGACACGCAAACAAAGGAATACGACTATGTGCAGCTTTGACCAGTTATGCTCTTACTTTACATAGACGCTGACCAGATCTTTGCGCACAAAGCGCGTGTTTAGGACAGGGCACATTCCTGAGGCCGTGACTACTATGTTGTAACTTCCGATATTCTTGGTTTCTCTGAACTGTCCTACAAGAACACCGGTTCCCGCGCCGATTGAGGGGACTGTTGGCGACACGATGCCCGGAACAGTGACTACAGGCAACGGCGTCACGACAGATACATCCGGACTGGTAACGGTAGGGCCCGAGGACAAGAGGCTTCCAAGCCCGATCCGTCTCAGCGTGTCAGAAGACGTGCTCTTGAGGTTTACGGTGCTACTGGCAGTTGCAAATATGTCGGTTTCCCTTAGCATTTTGTTGCGCAAAGCCGCCAGCTTGGCCATGTCCTGCGGCATTTTGTCGCCCCGGATTGACACAACCATCTTCTGCAGTTGAGAGGCGTATTTCACCATTAAATCCGGTATGCTTGCAGCCAAGGTCTTGACATTGCAGGTTGCCGCAAACCCCTTGATGGGCATTTTGCCGTTGTAGACCTGGGCAGCAATGGTTATGGGGGCGCCCCTAACCACGTGCTTGGGGAAAAGGGAGGTTGCCAACTTGAGTGGCGACTTGACAAATCCGCCTACGGTGTAGCGGACGTGTGTATTTTCATGCGTCTTTACCTCTACGAACCACTGCCCCGGTATCGGCTCTTGGAGTTTAAAGATGACATAGCCCTCCCCTTCTATGCGCCGGAGATAGCTGTAACTGGAATTTAGCAGCCGCCCACGGGGATCGCGCAGCCGCACATTGACTTCGTTGGGTTTGCTTGGATCGCCGGAAACAAATTTCAGCTTCGAGTCAGCCCACGAGACTGTAAAAGTCACCTCGGTGGCGTATGCGTCTACAAAGGCCGGCAGACGGCTGCTGGAAGCCGTGGCAGAGTCGTTAACAATTATGCTGTCGCCGCTGACCTGCCCTCTTATGTAGTTGTATATCTCAAACAGGTCGTCGATGGTTGGCATGTAGTAGTACCGGCCGCTGGTGGTGCTGGCAATCTGCTCCAGCAGAGTCTGGTCCGATGCAGGACCCATGGCGCAGGTATAAACCGGCAGGTTTGGAGGAAGCAGGGCTACTGCGTCCAGAGCGGAGGGCTTTGACGGGTTTGCAGGGTCGCAACCCTTGTTGTCGTAACCGTCCGACAGTAGCACGACGGCTTTGGCTCCGGCAACGGTGGCCGTGTTCAGCAGATCCCGGGCTTTCAGTATGCCATCGCCCATGTATGTGCAGCCTCCAAATGCCATGCCATCGATCTCGCCTTTTGCGGCATCGCGAATGGGCTGGCCTGTTATGGTCTGTACAGCCGGAGACGCGCCTGTGGGGTATTCCACTGCGCCGGTGCTGCCGAAACTTACAACGCCGACCTGGTCGTCCACACTCATCAGGTCTACAAACTGCTTGCTGCTGATTCTGGTGACATTTTCGTAACCAAAAGTCACCATGCTACCAGAACGGTCTATCGCTGGCACGACGCTGACTGGGGTTGCGGAGGGAACCTCCGCATTGTCTATAACAAGCGCAAAATCCTGCCAGGGAGTGGCATCAAAGGGAGGCCTTGCATTCATGCTTAGAGCAGAAGCTATTACCCGCACCTGATAGACTCCATTTGGATTCTGGACGTAAACGCATTCTATGTTGTTGCGATCGTCAAAAGCGCCCCCGGTTGCAGAAAACCCGTTGTTAAACACGTTTCCTCTGTAGACGTTGCCGGTGGAAACCTCCGTCACCTCAAGGTCAAGGTCGTTTACCAATGCAGGGTTGGCGTTAGCAGCACCTGGAGCATCAGTCCACACAAGTGTAATCCGCATGGGGCGCGCTGTATCGACCGGCGATACTCTTATCTGATACTCCTGGCCGTTGGCAGTGAAAGCGTGCCGCTGGTCAGAAATGATCTTGGGCCCTCTGTTGGTGGCAGGGGCCTGCAGCATGATGTTTTCAAGGTTTACTCTGCCCCAGCCCTGGTCGTTGTTGGGTATGTTTGCAATCGGGATCTGATTTCCAGCTGCATCAACGCGGCGGGTAGAGCCGCCGGCGATGTCCACTGCCCCGTTGACAAGCAACGCCTTGAGCAAAGCGGTGCTGGGGTTTGCTCCACCTGTTCTGTTACGCCACCATTCAAACAACAAGGCACACATGCCCGCAACATGGGGCGCGGCCATGGAAGTCCCGCTATTGTCATAATGATTGCTGTGCACGGTTCCGCCGGTATCTGTGTAGGCGGTTCTTGGCTGCTGTATTCCCGGCGTTCCGGGGTTTGAATCTACGGTGGGCCCGGGTCGAACTGAAATAATGTTTGCGCCGGGAGCCACGATGTTGGGCAGTATGCGCCCGTCCACGGCCGGGCCGCGGCTGGAGCTCTGCCTCAATCCCCTGATGTCGTCAAGGTCCCCCTCGCCGGGCCGAAAGTTCAAGGAATTGCCCACCACGATGGCGTTCTTGGCCTCTGATGGCTCGCCAATGGTTGAGTTGTTGGGCCCAGAATTGCCGCAGGCAAAAATAATTGCCAGGTTTTCAAGGGTCGCCGTGCCGGTGTTTGGGTCGCGCACCAGCTGATCAAGCGTCCTGCATAGGGCAGTGTACCCCTGGTTGAACAGGGCGACTCCCGCGTTGGCCGTCCCCCAGCTGTTGTTCATGACGTTGGAATTGTTTGTGACGGCGCCTTGCACCCATGCATTCAGGTTGATGGCTACGCCGCCAGCTATAGCGTTTATGCTGCCAAAATTCGCGTTTGGGGCCATTCCCTGGCCAAGAACAAAACCCTGCGGGTCGGCATCCCCGCTTGCCCCGTTGCCTGCCGCGATGCCGGCGACATGGGTTCCATGCCCGTTGCGGTCCACGGTAATATTGCCGCCTGTCTGGTCAAGGAAAAAGGCCATTCTCCCTGCCAGGTCTGCCTGCATGGTGGCATTGTTGTGGGTATCAATACCGCTGTCACAGATGGCAATGGTAACGCCGTTTCCGTTCACCCCGAGATCTGTCAGCGTGTTTGCGTAACCCGTGTTAGGCCCGGTATTGGGCGCGGCATTTACGTCCAAATCTCCGGCAGCTATCTGGCATGAACGCTCGTCAAGGAGTATGGATTCAGGATGGTAGTCAAGCCACCGGACATCCTGAAGGTTTGCTATCTTGCTCAGTCTGCTTGCATCAAGATCAGCAATAATGGAAACAAACCTGCCGGAAAGATCTTCTTTTGAAATGATCTTCCCTTTTGATTCCTCTATCTGTTTGTAAAGCAAGGCTGTGTCGCCGCTGCCAAGAAAACCTATGTTCACGCGCACATTACCACTCATCTTTAAAAGACGGGAGGAGACCTTGTACGCTGGCTGGAAAAGGCCTGTCCACGCAACAAAGGGCATCTTTTTAAGCTTGCTTGCATCTTCCGCGCTCCCAACAACGAAAAGCCCGTAGCTTGAAATTTTTTCAACGACGTCTAGGCCCTGCGACTCGATTTCATGTATCCACTCTTCGGTTGGCGGCCCTATCAGCTGCACAAGGTGGTGTCGCCACGCTTTTTCGCGGGATTTCGGTACCTGCAACTCCTTGGGTATTTCGGGGAGTTTTTCTTCGATGTTGATCTTGTAAGGGCCGACGACAAGTATGTTGGTGTCGGGCAGCAACTTGATGCGAAATCCCTTCTTTTCCAGCCTTGCAAACTGTTGCTTGCTTCCTCTCACCAGCACGCCGGAAGGAAACTCGTACTCAACTGCACATCCTGCATTACGAGCCTCATTGCTCTCTGCAATCACGCTGTCCTTGGTTCTGGCTACACCTTTTTGCGCAATCAATGCCTTGAAGGCCATTTTCTCGACAGAGATACGAAGAACAACAGGTAGTTAATAAAGGGCATAAGTTTGGGAAACCAACCAAGAAGTGCACGCTACCTTCACCATTTTTCACTATCCGGTCATGCATATTGCCAACATTCTGACGCAGTTTATGAAGGCTTGAAACCTTATTAGTTATTGATTGTGTTCTGGAACCGTGGATTTCACGGATCTTGAGAAAAAGAGAAATGAGCATTTCCTTGGCGGTGGGAAGGAAAAGCAAGAGGAGCAGAGGAGAAAGGGAAAGCTCACGGCCTTTGAGAGAATGAAATCTCTGTTTGATGCCGGAACCTTTGTTGAGATTGACCCCTTTGTGACCCATGAATGCCACGAATTTGGGATGGAGAACAAAAAGATTCTCGGAGACGGCGTCGTCACAGGATACGGGATGATAGA
Organism: Nitrososphaera sp.; assembly: GCA_029263715.1. GTDB lineage: Archaea > Thermoproteota > Nitrososphaeria > Nitrososphaerales > Nitrososphaeraceae > Nitrososphaera. The sequence continues at coordinate 71,823 of JAJUFP010000006.1, forward strand.
CGGCCGCCTTGCATACACTTTTTCGCATGATTTTACAGTTCTTGGAGGCTCGCTGGGCTGGGGGTTTGCCTCCAAAGTATGCAAGATAATGGATCTTGCCCTAAAACAGGGGGTTCCCATAATAGGAATAAACGATTCAGGAGGAGCTCGCATCCAAGAAGGGGTCATGAGCCTTGCAGGCTACGCAGAGATCTTTCACAGGAATGTCAAAGCCTCAGGAGTCGTTCCCCAGATATCTCTGATAATGGGGCCCTGCGCGGGAGGTGCTGTCTATTCGCCGGCCATCACTGATTTTATAATCATGACAAAATCTGCATTCATGTTTGTCACGGGCCCGGAGGTGGTCAAGGAAGTCACCAAGGAGAACGTAAGCTTCAACGATCTGGGCGGTGCAGAGATTCACAACGAGAAAAGCGGCGTTGCACATTTTCTGGCCGAAGATGAGCAGGATTGCTTTGCCATCCTCCGAAAGCTGGTCTCTTTTCTGCCTTCCAACAATCTTGAGGATCCTCCCCGGGTGGCTCCAAAGGACGATCCAAACAGGCAGGATCAAGAGCTTGATTCGATTCTCCCTTCAAGTCCAAACAAGCCGTATGACATGGAGGCCGTGATAAGGAAGATTGTAGACAACGGAGACTTTCTTGAGGTTCACAAGTACTGGGCCAAGAACATCATAGTGGGATTCGCAAGACTTGACGGAAGCCCTGTTGGCATCGTGGCAAACAATCCGGAGGTTCTTGCGGGGGTTCTTGATATTGATTCCTGCGACAAGGCAACCCGGTTTACAAGGTTCTGCGATTGCTTCAACATTCCTCTGGTTGCCCTTGTCGATGTGCCGGGATTTCTTCCGGGTACAGGCCAGGAGTGGGGCGGCATAATAAGACACGGTGCAAAGCTTCTGTACGCCTTTTCAGAGGCCACTGTGCCCAAGCTTACCGTCATAACCAGAAAGGCATACGGCGGGGCCTACTGCGTGATGAACAGCAAGCACATCGGCGCGGACTATAACTTTGCCTGGCCAAACGCCGAGATCGCCGTCATGGGGCCTGAAGGGGCATGCAACATAATTTTTAGAAAGGATATATCGGAAGCAGAAAACCCGGAGGAAAAGAGGTCAGAATTGGTCCAGGATTACCGGGAGAGATTTTCCAATCCATACATCGCGGCATCGAAAGGCTACATAGACCTTGTCATCGAGCCAAAGGAAACAAGAACAAGATTGATCTCGGCCCTCAAAGCTATTTACAAAAAAAGAGAGGAACGGCCAAGAAGGAAGCACGGAAACATCCCGGTTTAGGATTATTCGCAGTAATGGAACCAAGAAAAATCCTGATGCAGCGACAACGTTGGATGGTGTTTTTGCATTATCGGGACAAGATTTGGCCTACCATAAGTTTTAAGATGTGCAAGTGAAACTGGTCAACATTTGGTTAAAGTCCTCATAGCCAACAGGGGCGAGATCGTACTAAGGGTCGCAAGGACCTGCAGAAAACTTGGCCTTAAGCCGTATGGAATCTACTCTGACGCTGATAAGGAGTCACTGCACGTAAAGTATTGTGAAGATGCATTAAACATAGGTGGTAACCTGCCTTCTGAAAGTTATCTAAGGATGGACAAGATCATCGATGCAGCAAAAAAGCTGGGCTGCGACATGATACATCCAGGTTACGGCTTTCTTGCCGAAAACCTCCAGTTCTCAGAGCTATGCAGAAAGGAAGGGTTCATTTTCGTAGGCCCGTCCCCGGAAGCCCTGACACTTTCTGGTGATAAAGCCATGGCAAGGGAGGTTGCTTCAAGAATCGCGCCGATCCTTCCAGGAAAAGAAGTCTCAAAAGAAAGCGATGCCTTGAGTCTGGCCGAGAAAATAGGTTACCCTGTAATACTGAAAGCCGTGAAGGGGGGTGGAGGCAGAGGCCTTAGGATAGTCAAGTCCCCCGATGAATTGAGCAGGTTGTTCATCTCATCGCAGAACGAAGCGATGATGAGTTTTGGCTCCAATAGATTGTACGTCGAGAAATACCTGGAGCATCCAAGACACATAGAGGTACAGATACTCGCAGACAGTTCAAACGTAATCCATCTCTGGGAAAGAGAGTGCTCCATTCAGCGAAGGCATCAGAAGCTGATAGAAGAAACACCTTCTCCTGCCCTGACCAAGGATATCCGGAACAGGATGACAACGACTGCTCTGGCAATAGCAAGGGAAATGAAGTACAACAACGCTGGCACGGTGGAGTTTCTCTTTAAAGGCGGTGATTTTTACTTCATGGAAGTCAATTCCAGGATACAGGTGGAACACCCCATTACCGAGGAAGTCATGGGGGTAGACATAGTAGAACAGCAGCTAAACATAGCCTCTGGCGCGGGTTTGCAAATAAAACAACAAAACGTAAAATCAAGGGGGCATGCAATAGAATGCAGGATAAATGCAGAACATCCGATAAGCTTTGCCCCCTTCCCCGGAACAGTCACCAAATTCGTTCCTCCCACAGAAGAGGGCGTTCGGGTTGATACCGCCCTGTATTCTGGGTATTCCATACCACCCTTCTACGATTCGCTCATAGCCAAGCTGATATGCTTTGACGAGGACCGGGACAGGGCGATAGAGAAAATGAAAAGAGCACTTTTGTCTTTTAGAATCTCCGGCATCCCGTCCACGATACCCTTCCACATATCGGCCCTACACGATGAAAGGTTCCTGCGGGGTGACTATGATACTTCCTTTATTGAGGAACTGAAACCCTTCTCTTCTCACGATGGTGAGATGGCAGCGGCTGTGCTATCCCAATTGCCAAGAAAGGTCCAGTTCCTGAAAAGGGATGATGCCAAGGACCCATGGATGAGAAGCAGATTCGACAGAATGCAGCATGATTATCTGTTATCCGGGTGGTCCAGATGAAGATCAAGGTTAACGGTAACGGTTACGACATAGAAATCCTGGGAAATAAAGCCAAGGTCAACGGTGAAAACATCGATGTGACATTAAATGAGCAAGAGATCCTGATCAACGGAAAAAAGTTTTATCTGGATTTCATTGAGGAAGGCGAACCTTCTCTCATGATAATAAATGGAATGACATACCTGGTTTCAAAAAGCGCGGTAGTGGGCATCTCTGTCAGGGAACTAAAGGCGCCCATAAGCGGACTGATAACAGACGTTCTAGTCAGGGCAGGAAGTGAGGTTAACAAAGACCAGCCGCTTGTAATACTGGAAGCGATGAAGATGGAGAACCAAATAAAATCTCCACTAAAAGGCAGAGTAAGAGAGATCAGGGTAGATAAGGGCCAGTCCGTAAAAACAGGACAAGTTCTTGTAACCTTTGAATAATGTTTCACCGTCTAACAATGCGCCTTTCCAACTATAACTTGGACTTGCCAGTAGACTGATCATTTCTTGATCATCTGCATTATTTCTTCTCTGACGCCCATCTTTTCTTTTTTAAACAGCCTCTCGTCCATTTCCTTCAATGAAGAGCTGGGCGTAGGTGTGAAGCCCATCTTGGATATTATGTCCCTGTCCACGTCGACTCCGGGGGCAACCTCTTCAAGGATCAGTCCATGTTCTGTCAGCCTGAAAACCGCCCTCTCTGTAATGTAGAGAATCTCATGTCCGTACTTCAATGCCTGGCGTCCGCTAAAGACAACCTTGAATACGCTTTCAACAAATTTCGGTATTGAACCGTCCTTTACAATTTGCAGCTTGTTATTCAGGATGCTGATCTCGCTCTTTCCTGCGGTGAAGGCGCCTGCAAAGTAAGTTTTTGGAGCTCCGCCGGCTATTACAGGGAATCCTCCTGGCCCAAAGATCCTGTCCGGCAGCATCGACGGGTTCACATTTCCTGCCCTGTCAACCTGCAGAAACCCGAGGGACGCCGCATCGATTATCCCGCCTTCAAAGTTGGAGAACATGTCCGGCACTGTCGAGAGCGCAAAGGGGCTTATGGCTAAACCAAAGTCAGCCCCTGAAAGGGCAATGCCTCCCCACAGACCGGATTCCAGAACTGTTATGATGAACTCTGTCACGTCCTCTTCTGCCGCCACCGATGATACCAGGGCCGGTATACCTATGCCTAGATTAACTATGACAGGAGCTTGTTTTTCTTCAAATAACCTGACCAGTTCCAGGATGATCCTTCTGGCAATCACCTTTTCATATTCGTTGGGCGGCGCTCCGGTAAGTTCTTCAAGCAACTTTTCAGTTATCGGCGGAATTACTTTGTATGAGATCCGAGGATCGTATTCAGTGGTTCCCGTCTGCCAGTGGTACTGTTTTGGGGCAATGGTAACATAGTCTACCAGGGGGCCTGGAACATCAACGTCTCTTGGATTTAGTGCCCAAGACTTTGTTAACCACCTTATCTGGGCGATCACGGTTCCCTGCTTTGGTCTTGCCTTTGTGGCCTGGGCAATGCTAAGGATGGTCCCTCTCAGACCTTCATCTTCCATCGACAGGCTGCCATTCTCGTCGGCGGTAGTAGCCCTTATCAAGGCATAATCCGGTTTTGGAGCCTGGTACAGTAGGTACTCTTCTCCTTCGATATTCATTACGCTGACTCTGCAGGATGGATTCTTGCCTCCTTTTTCATTTAGGGCAGCGCCTTCCCTTCTGGGGTCAAGGAAGGTATCGACGCCTATCTTTGTTACAAGGCCAGGCCTTCCGCATGCTATTTCCCTGAACCAGTACGCGGTAATACCAATAGGCCATCCATAGCATTCAATCCTGTTTTCCCTTACCAGCTTTTGAAGCCACGGTGAAAAGCCCAGGTAGGGCATCAGAACTCCTCTGAGAAACTCTTGATTCCGGTCGCTGTAAAGCCTTTCAGCAACCCAGTCCAGTGCTCTGCCAGGCATTGCAGGCAGGGCATCGGAGATTACAAATACGTTCTTGGGGTGCCCCTGTTCAGCGTACCGCTTGTACAGCTCCAAAATCAAGTACTCTGGAGTCGTAGCCATGTTAAAGCCGGAAATCGCGATGACGCAGTCGTCTTTTAGTTTTGAAAGCGGGGTAGCAGCATCGACAACCTTGGCGAACATTCCGACTTTGGTAGCGATAACCTTCCTAAATACAATTTCGTAGAATCGCATTCAGGCAGATAGCAGGAAGTGGCTGCTTGATTATCGTGAATTGCATCATTGATCATGTTTATAATGTTCGACAAAATTTCATATTGCATTGACACAAGCCAAGGTACGACGTCTTTACATTCTTGCAATATCGTTGGTGTCTGTCATAATCTTATCGCCGTTTCTTGCTGTCAGTAGCTACGCGGCAGAGTCTTCCTATGAAATCTGGCGTTTCAGTGCCGGCGGTTCCATTAACACAATCTCTGCGATTGGAGATGTTTCTGGCGACGGTATCGGCGATGTGGTAATGGGCTCAGATGACCGCAAGGTCTACATGCTTGACGGCAAGACTGGGAAGACTCTGTGGAGCTATGCCGCAAACCAGACTGTTCAATGGGTAACACCACTGGAAAACCCGGACACCGACATGAATCAGGCTATGGTGCTTGTAGGGTCTAAAGATAATTCAGTCTTCCTCCTGGACAGTAAAGGCGCTCTTGTATGGAAAATCGATGATATCGCTAATAACTCGGTCAGTGCGCAGGACCCCTGCTATGTGCATTTGCGCTCCATCCATGTCATATCGGACGTCAATGATGACGGCCTGCCTGACGTGGCGATCGTTTCAAGTTCCGGAGACGAATGTACAAAAAACAGCAGGTTTACGGCAACTGCTCTAAACACAGCCGACAGCGGTAATCTGTGGGAGTACAAACACGAACAAGAACTTCACGGACTGAAGGAAGGAAATGCCGGAAGCAGTCCAGTTGCAGTGATTGATCTTGATGCAGACGGAATCCTGGATCTTATATTGGTAGACGATCACAACGTCTTCTATGTAATAGACGGACTTACCGGGCAAGAGCGGGCTACCCGGCAGGTAACTTCAAACGGAGAAATATGGAACCTTGCGGTTATCCCGGATGTTGATGGCGATGGCATGGAAGACGCGCTGGCGCTTCATTTCATTGAAGGCGGAGGAGGGCCTGACTATGCAAGGGTTAGCGTCATGGACCTTGATCCCATTTCTGAGGTCTGGAAAGTCAACATCGGTGACGGGACTTACAAAAGTGGCGCAGCATTTTCTGCCACGTACATTGCTGATAAAGACTCTTCGTATTATCTGGCAGTAACCCAAAGAATTGACGATGACCTCCATGTTGCTTTGCTGGACAGCACTACCGGTCAGCAAAAATGGAAGTTCAATCTGGGAACAGACAGAAGCAGGGACGACTTTTCAAAGCGCTATCCTGTTGTCAGAGTTCAAGATCTTGACGGCGATGGTTTTGAAGAGCTGGCAGTCGGTTCCATAGATTCTACCGTCTATCTATTAAACGGCGGCAATGGACAGGTGATCTGGAAACATCCTATCAACAACGGAATCAATGCGCTGGATACCATCACGCAGGACGGCAGGACAAACATCCTGGTCGGAGATTCCGTCAACACGGCGCGTGCCATTGCAGGTCTGACGGAGATCAAGACTACTCTTACTGCGAATGTCTCGTCAGAATCAGCAATAGCCCTGTCGCGCCTGACAGTTTCTGGAAGGCTTTCCCCCGCACTGCCGGGGGAAACGCTGGAACTTTTGTACAAAGACCCTGATGGTAAGATCATGACGAATCTGGTTGTTATTGCAAAGGATGGAAGTTACACCGATACCATATTTCCTGAAAAAGAGGGCAATTGGACCGTGTACGCGGTATTCAAAGGTGAAGGGTACTATACTGGCTCGCAGAGCCCGACGCTGCAGTTCACTGTTACCAGCAGAACTGAAATGAACACTTTCAATCTGAGGGTCGATGATGTATCCTACCCGATAAGGTACAGCATTGAAGGCGGCTCGATAAGAGACATCGCTGTCGAAAATACATCAATAAAAGTAGACATTGATGCAACAATGAAAGGCACATTGTCTATACACCTGCCAAGAAACGTGATAGATGCAAGGGATTCTGATTACGTCGTATCTGTTGATGGCAGACCTGTGCTTTTCAAAGAAACCGAGACAAACGATGAGGAAAGAATCCTGCTGATACCCTTCTCTGCCGATTCAAGGGAGATAACAATAACCGGCACTTATGTGGTTCCAGAATTTGATGCAATAGCCATGGCAGTGCTTTCATTGACTATAACGATGGTTCTAGTCGTCAGGACCGTGTACGGAAAGTTTGGCAAAGGCACGCGTCTTTTCTAGATCGTTGCTGATAGAATTTTTGATCCCCTCCTTACGGATGCGATCAGCGATCATTGTTAAAGTACCGCTATGATGTGCCTACATTCTTATTAGTCAAACATGGTTAAATAATGATGAATAAACAATTTTTGTCTGTTAGGGGCCTGACTAACAATCAATTATCCGCATCTGGCAAGCCGAAAATGTGCAGGAAATGCGGCAGTCCGGCCACAAAAGAGATACTGTTTGATGTAGGAAACGACATCGCGGTTATAGAAAGGTACTGCGATCCATGTATACAGACTGTTTTAGCTAACAGCAGGAGTTCTGCATAACCTTGCCAAATTTTAGAGAATCGCCAGTATTGATACGTTCCAAGTCTCCGAAAAATGGACAGGAACAGATTGTTACCGATCGCGACGGTGTCAAACACCTTGAATATTTCTCAAATGGGAGTTGGAGGCATCATCCGAAATGCAAGCTGCGGGTAAATAAAGAATGTAACAAATAGCAACTTAAGCTCTGAAAGTTGCTTTTCCTCTTGGGTAAGCTATCGCTACTGGATCCGAACGCGCATCGAAAATCTTCAAATTCCTTCAAAAGGAATCGTTAAATTCTTTAGCTTCGAAACTCAGAATTACAGCAACCTTCCATCGCTTTTGATTAATTGCAATTGCTTGTCATCTCTATCAAACAAACGCTCTTTATTTGAAGCAGGCTTTAGCACTGCTTATACCAAAACTATTGGAATATAGTACATGGAAAAACCAAAACTTCCTGTATTGTTTTTCCTGATAGTGGGGAGCGTTGGAATGCTATCGTCTCTAGGTGCAACTAGCGCAATGGCTGCAGGAGACTACTCAGAAGAGGTTGTGGAGCTGGCAAAAGAGCGCGTCGAACTTGCCAGGGGTCCGGGTGCATACGGTAATGGAGTGCCCATCCTGGACAAATTGAATATGAATCCACAACTCATCGTCATAGCAACAATCGTCATTGCAGGTGTTGTATTCCTGACGTTTGAAAGCCTGAGACGAGGATCTGGTATTTCAAGCATGATTACGACGAGATAGCGGCATTCCAACATTTTTTACTAAATCGTGTTTGGGAACAAGTATAGTAAATTTTCGAAACTGGTAACCTGAGCAGATTTTTTTTCTGCTTGCCGGCTAACTTCGGGTGTTGGTTTTAGCGACATCCTTTCCTTTGGAAAATGATTTCCTAATTTTTTAAATACTTTTAACGACCTTTAGTCAGCTGTTATGGTTTACGATATGGAAGAAATACGCGGTACGCTAAGGGCTATCGATTTGAAATATTATGATAATTTAGCATTGGATGAAAGACAGATTAGCGATGAATTTGCCAGAGAGATTATTATGGACAATCTTAAAAAGGCAGAGAAAGAATTTAAAAAAGGTACAAAGGACGGCAATAAGCACGGAATAGTTTATAGAAGTATTGCCAAGGACCTTCTCGATTCACTTTAACTTATCCTGTAGCTATGCCATTTGATAACCGGCCAAATCTCTTGACCCTAAAAATATCGTTTGTTTCTTGCCATTCAATTCCGCATCATTGACTTGACGCAAGCCTTTTCGTTAATGACGACAGCTTTTCAAATCGATTGCCCAACTGAACATACATTTCAAAGTTCTTTTTACTTCGCTATCGCTGGCTTTACTGTCAGGTCTTTCATTGGGTTTAGCTTCAGACAAATGCCAGCCACTTCAACAGAAGTCTTATCCAATTCTTCATGATGGCGAAGCATTAAAGCGACTTGCGAGGATATGCTCTTGATTGCTATTCGATGTTATTTTCAGAGTGATGGGCCTCTAGAATCAAAATCGTCAATGTTGTAATGATCCGGCCTTCTGCTAAATTCAGGGGGATGATCGGTTACGGTGATACCTTCCTGCGCATATCGTATCAGAAACATAAGCAAAAAAGAGAGAATGCTACATCAGCGGATTCTCTTGAACGATACAAAATGTTCTTTTATTTCATCTACTCTGCCTAACGAATCGGCGTTCTTCCTGAGGTCAGAAAAGGATGAATCATGACTGATTTTTTCTAGGAAGGAAAGAGCTTGTTCCCTTGTGGCTCCGTGCCTGATATCGTAATCTATCTGTCTGCAAACATTTGTTAAATTGCCATACCTTTTGTTCTGTCTCTTCTCCCACGCTGAAGCACTACTGGATAATCCTGTAACATACTTTAGAATCATTCTTTCCATATGACTAATGTGCCACTCTTTCATCGGAAAACTATTTTGAATCAAAAGCAACCGATCAGCTTAGACTTCACCGGCTTATAATTCCACTTGATAACCATCTACCTTCTCCTATTTACTAGATACGTGTGCTATAGACAAATCTTAAATTGTTTAATAGTCGTTCTGCCTAATACTTATTGCAATGGTTTCTGCTTTTATACTCATTAATTGTAACTTTTCACTTGTCTCCAACGTTATCGAATCATTGGGTAAAGTGCATTCTATAAGCGATGTTTACCAGACAGCCGGCATATACGATATTCTGGTAAAAATAAACTCCGTGTCCGAGAAGGAATTGCGAAAAATTGTTCTAAATGATATCTGCAGGATTCGTGACGTAAAATCTACCGTGACTATGGTTGTAGCTGAATGACATGCGGAGCCGCTCCTGAGTTACTGAATAATCTGCCTAACCTGCCTTGCTTCTCTTTGATTACAGTAAGGAGTGTGACCTAGAATTGCCAGTTTGTGAAATATGTAACAAGGAAGAATACCATACTTGTTCTGCATGTAACAAGCATCTGTGCAGGGCGTGTTTTAACACGATTCATTTTGGGATAAACGCCCCAAGAACAGGCAAATCAATGGTATACAACAGATGCATTTTTTGCAACTACGTTTACGGAGCGAATACAAAATGCAGTGTCTGTGACAAATGCACTGTTATACTCACATGGGAGTCATCGATGAATTACCTGGCTGCGGTAAACAGAGTGTCAGATCTGATAAAGACAAACCAGTTGGACTCGAAATTGAGAAATGAAAACTATTGCAAGGCAAACTTTGGATCTCGCGCGGCACAAGTAATAATGGATGCAATAGACTATTCGAAAATGCAATGATGGTCATTTGCATAGAAATGGCCAAATGTTGACTGCAGACTCGATTTTCAATCATGCGAATGCCTTAATTTAAAAGAGGCGGTCAACAGGCGCACCTTTCTTTGGCATACCTATAATACGAACCATCGCTTATTAGAAGTACGGTTAAAGAAATGCCAATGCTTATGCTAAAATGCAAGACTTGCGGGGAGGTGTTTCCCGGGATTTACGTTGCTGAAGGGAGTAGTAATGTTTTCAAATCGGCTGCCACAAGCGCTGACACTCTGCATACTTGTTCAAGGGGACACAAAAATGAATACGTCACAGAAGATTACATGGACTGGTCCTGACGTCATTGAACAAGTTAAGGAAAGTAGTGCTTGTAACGTACCCAGATAGTTTCACGCTGGAAGAAGCAAAAAGCCTTGTGGATTCAGCAGACCGCAGGAACGTTGGCGTCTTTACTCAAAAGTACCTTAGCCACTCCCAGTACGGGATAGGCTCCGGCAAAAGAATTCATAAAAAAATCTGACGTGGAGCAAATAACCATTGACGAACATCTTCAAAACAAATACACAACCTGGAAAAACTGACTGGCGTACAGGTAATTGACAGGGAGCGGCTGATACTTGACATTTTTTACTCGCGGGCCACCACGACAGAGGCAAAACTGCAGATAGAACTTGCCGAAATAAAGTACGAAATGCCACGTGTTCGGGAAAACGCGAAACTGACCTCCGGCAATGAGCGACCGGGGAAAGGTGGCATGGGAGAATATGTAGTCGATGTAAAGTTCCGCGATCTAAAAAGGCGCATATCATTTATCAAAGCAAAACTGGATGAAGCTAAAAGAAAACGGGAACTCTATCATCAACAACGAATAAGGACTGGGATGCCCGTTTTTTTCACTTGTAGGCTACACCAGCTCCGGCAAGACTACCCTGTTTAATCTGCTCACCCAGGAGCACAAACAGACCGCCAGCAGTCTGTTTACAATACTTTCAACAACTACCCGGGCATTGAAAGTGAATGACAACGAACTATTGCTTACAGATACTGTCGGTTTTATCAGCAGGCTTCCTACATACATGATAGACGCATTCAAATCAACACTGGAAGAATCGCTGGCCGCCGACCTGATCTTGCTCTTGATAGATGCATCGGAAGACCTTCGGGATATCAGAATAAAGTATATCACTTGCTGGCAGGTGCTTGAAGAGCTGAAGGTAGACAGGTCCAAGGTTCTTGTGGTTTTCACCAAGTTTGACAGGCTGGGTTCAGAAGAAGTAATTGGACAGATTGCCAAAGATCTGAGGATACCAAATCCGACTGTTATATCATCAAAGACCGGGTATGGCATCCATAAACTGAAAACAATGATGGGCCAGCACTCTAAGAGCGCAAATGTTCATGATGTAAAGCAGTAGCGCGAATCTGTTACGCTTCCATACGCCACAATGGCTGCCTTAAGGGCAGCGTCTTGCCATGGTCTTGGCAGCTGTTTATGAACGTGTGATAAGATGCAGCCGTTTGTGAACAAGGAAAAACATGTAGGCCAGAGTCAGAACGACGCCGCGGGCCATGCTGAATTGAGAGCCTGAATTGCTTCATCCGTATGGCGGCCATAATTTCTGGCTAACTGAGTCCTGCCTTCTTGTACAACATCTTTACGCATTCAGAATACGTTCTGTATTTGAATTTGATCTCCTGCACCGGACTATCCACTTTCAAGTAATCTTTCCTAGTATCAATGTTGTATTTTTTGCCGATATCTTCTAAAATTTCATTTACAGTCGTGTTTTGGTACGACTCATCAATCAGCTTAGCCACAAAATACATGATACGGGGTTGCTTATCAAACTATGCAACCCAATTTGATCAGCATGATGCTTTTTCCAAGTTCAGGACAAGTTCTTTCTAAGGCCACACTATTGATTAAAGCCTGTTAAGTATTAAATCACAAAAGTAGAGACTAGGCCAGCAACCAGCATCTTGCCAGAAAAGCTGCAGCATCTTACTTTTTGTAATACTTTCTGTCTGGAATAAAGGTCTTGCATTCACATTTGCCAATCAGGCATTTCCTCTTGTCTTTTTTGGCTGAAGCATCGTGGTCTACTTTTTGATGGCCGCAATTCGAACATTTGATAAAGAGATCGGATTCATCATTTGCCATTACTATTTTAAAACATCCTCATATTACTCGAGTTCTGTACATATCATGTCATATATTGCATTGCATGTGACTCTGAGAAGTACAATCCTGGCCTTATTTTCCAAGTCCAAATAAAACCACCTGCCGCGCAAATCATAGATGCAATTCAGCAAAGCGTTGTTCATGGTTGATGCTTTACGTGATTGGTATAAGGTGTCCATATGGTTAATGGTTGTCATTACACGATGGCACGGCTGTGATTCATTTAATATGGTGTAGGTGCTAGGACATATGTGAAAGGGGGGAGTCCCAATCTGATTATCGAGAAATTTGATATCCCTATAAAGACGACAAGGGCTCCTTATTCATACGCTCCTCTCCCAAGGGATGTTTATTGCAGAATGTGCGATAAGCATGCATATTATAAAGTAACAAGGAAGATGGAATTCATAGACACGATTGAGTATTATTGTAAATCTTGCTTCAAGAGACTTGAGCAGTGAAATACCGCACGTTGAAAAGAAGTCAGCGACGAACTACCAAAACCCTCTTTTTTGGCCCATTTGGGACATTATTTCCACTGTTACACAAGACGTGTACTGCGATAGTGGTAAAACAACCGTCGGAGTAATTCTTTATTGTGTAAAGAACCTTAGTATAACTGTGGAAAAAGACGATGCGCCGTCTGACGTCCTGAAGCTTTTGGACGAAAATGAAGAGGTTCTCCTGTACATGAAGCAGAAAAAGTACCATCCTGCAATAAACATTGAATCTGTGATCGTTACTGATAGGCGTGTTATTCTCAGAAAACCGTCAATGCTTAGAATAAAGAAAAGCTATACGGATTACAGTTATGCCGACATCCTAAACGTGACAATTGACAAGGGTGTTCTTCGGTCTACTTTAAAGCTAAACCTGAAAGTAGATGGAACCGATCTTTTGGTGGAGGATATTCCTAACGAGGATGCACAGGAAGCATTCAAAATAATCAGAGCAGGGATAGACCAGGCAAGATCCCGTCTTCATGAGTGATTCTTACCGAATTCCGGGTCTTTGCGATTAAGTTGTTTGTCAAGACAGTTTTTTGGAATTTACGAATTGACATCATTTAGAACAATCCTTATAGGTTAAAGACGCAATCTGAATTCTCGGGGCGCAAATCTGAGACGGCATATGTTCCAACTATTATGTCGTTTTCTACACGGGGGCAAAGTGAATCTAGACATTGGAAGGCATTGTAAAGGGATGGATAATCTCCGTCATCGCGATAGCCGTTATTTTGCTGGCTTTTCTCTCAATCAGTTATCCCCAGCCTTCAGCCAAAGAAACTGTTGAACCAAGAACAGTAGAGGTGCTCCTGTTAGCAGGTGAGGGCGTGCAAAAGATTGCACCTGATAACGATCTGTATCCCGGCGGTGTAATGTACAGTACAATGACATTCAACGGGACTATTCCCGGGCCGGTGATCTCGGTTAATCAGGGCGATATTCTGAAAATAACGCTACGTAATGACGGTAGCACGGTACACAGCCTCAATCTGCACGCAGGCTTTGGGCCAAGTCAAGCTTTGTCAAGCATAGTACTGCCAGGAGAAAGCAGGACCTGGACTATGAAAGCAGATTATCCTGGAGCATTTTTGTATCATTGCGACGGCGACAACCTCAATGGAATCTGGGAGCATATCGCCTCAGGAATGTACGGTGGCATAGTAGTTCGTCCGCCGCAAGAAGAGCCAGCCAAAGAATTCTACGTGTTTTTTAGCGAAGTATACAGTTCGGATGATTCGCAACCAAATAAAACTTCGAAGCTGGGTTCATTTGATTTTGAGAAATTCATGGATGGCAAGCCTGATCTCATTCTGACAAACGGCATGGCTTTTAGATACATTCCATGGATAGGCGAATCTGCCAAGGTGATGCTCAACCCCGATGCGGAGGAATTTCACGTAAAGATTGACGAATTGACAAGATGGTATATCTTTAACGCTGGCCCGCGGAGCAGCGTGGCTTTCAATTTTGGCGCAGGGATGATTCCTGTTGACGAAGTTGGAAATGAAGACAAGATAGAATTGCCGGCATACGATGAAATCAGGAATATTCCCCCAGGTTCTGGTACTGTTGTTGAGATCGCATTTCCTGAAAAAGGTACATACTTTGGCAATAATCATGATATCGGCAGCCTGCTGAAGGGTGCGGGATTTGTGGTAAATGTTGACGACGAATAATGGTCTAGGATACTGCCCCATGGTTTCAGGTACCCAAAGAACATGAAAATTTCCTAATGGATTTTCCTGTCTGGCGATAAGGATAACTTGCCAAGTGACAAGATTGAAATGGGCCGGGTCGGATTCGAACCAACGACCCCCGCCATGTCAAGGCGGTATCTTAACCAGGCTAGACCACCGGCCCTTGTATCGCAGATTCTACCTTTGGGGCCCAAATATATATCATAGATAAGATTAAGAATCTCTGCCGTCGCTTTTTATCACGAAAGTTTGGTCGAATCTTTTCAAGTGATTTATGGGGATGCCAGCAAGGCCATACAGAGCCTCCCGGCCGGCAAGTTCCGAGCCATCATCACGTCGCCTCCATACTACGGCCATCGCCGTTACGGCTCTGACGGCCAGGAGATAGGAAGGGAGCAGACCGTCGAAGAATACCTGGATTCGCTGGCGAAGGTTTTTGTCGACGCAAAGAAACTGCTGACCGATGACGGCAGCCTTTGGATCGTCATCGGCGATACCAGAAGGAGGAAGGAGAAGCTGCGCGTCCCCCACAGGCTTGCAGACCTTCTTGTCAGGGCCGGCTACAAGTTCCGAGAAGACATAATCTGGTACAAGAAGAACAGCGTCAGCAGCAGCTCGCCGGACAATTTTTCCCAAGCCTACGAATACGTCCTGTTCTTTTCAAAGAATTCCCGGTCCTATGCAAACCTGGATGCAGTCAGGGTTATGGGCAACGAGGCCGCCGAGGGAAGAAACCGGCGACCTCTACCTGAAATGGTGCAGTTCGGGCCGGAAAGGCCGGACAAGGAAGCGATTGAAAGGATATCAAGGATAATTCACAGCTCCACGCCTTTAACGCCGCTTTCCAGCCTTCCGTCAACGTCGGAGATAGCCCTGGCGTACGGTTATGACCCCGAAAAGTTCTGCCCCACCTGTTACCGCAAGTTCAAGCGGCACGCCACCCGGCGCAGGATTGGCGGCCACAGGCACTACCCGATCTTTGCTGTCTGCAATCCAAACGGAAAGAACCCCTCCAACGTCTGGGAGATAGCAACAAAGGCCCACTTTGGCAACGAGCATTTTGCAATCTTTCCTGAGGAGCTGGTAAAAAAGGTCATCAGGTTTTCAACCAAACCCGGCGACTGGGTGCTGGACCCCTTTGCCGGGAGGGGGACAACCGGCATAGCAGCCCTAGAACTTGGCCGCAAGTTCATTGGCATTGACCTGTATCCTGAGAACGTAGAGCGGGCCATTGCCAACCTGAGCAGCAAGTCTAATAACTGGAATGGAACAAAGTAAATTGAATCTTGGATAGCGATTATCTTACAGAACCTGAAAAGGGCGGCCTGTACAAGGCGATATTCTCAAGGAGGGACGTCCGTTCCCACTTTATACAAAAGGATATTCCCGATGATGCGTTGCTGAGAATACTTAACGCTGCGCACCACGCCCCTTCTGTTGGCTTTTCACAGCCCTGGAACTTCATCTTGGTAAAGGACATGCCGACGCGCCAGAAGGTCAAGGAGTCTTTTCTGCGGGAGCGGGAAAGATCCACACGGATGCTGGATGACAACAGGGAGCGACAGGACAAGTACAGGAGTCTGAAGCTTGAAGGGATAATCGAGTCTGCAGTCAACATCTGCGTGACGTACGACCCCACCCGGTTCGGGCCGTTTGTCCTGGGAAGAACCTCCATCGAGGAAACGGGGGTTTACAGCGTCTGCTGCGCAATCCAGAACCTCTGGCTTGCGGCAAGGGCCGAGGGTATTGGGGTTGGCTGGGTAAGCATCCTCTCAAATCAGGACTTGGAGGAGATACTGGAGATACCGCCCCATGTCAAGCCTGTGGCCTACCTGTGCCTTGGCTACGTCGACGAGTTTGCATCAAAACCCGACCTTGAGGCGGCCGGCTGGCTTTCCAGGATGGACTTGGCAGACGTGGTATGCTTTGAAAAGTGGGGGTCTACAAATTCTGAGAAATGGTCCGGCCTATCAGCGGCTGTAAACAGGTTAAAGACTGAAGACAATATATACATGAACAGACCCTGATCGACAAATATACCGGTAGGCAAACGCGTTGAACTCTAAACCAGGAAAATTTCTGGAGGCAAATGCTGGCGATGGTTGCTATCCGTACGCGCAGCCCGGCGGACTGCCTTTCAGCTTGCATTACCATGACATAGCAAGATGGCTCTTCATCGTCCTTATCTTTGCAGGCCTCCTCTCCTCAGGCTGGTTTGGCATACCGCTTGTCCCGAAATACTTTGTGGGCGCCGAGATAGATCTGGTGATAGAGCTCTTTGTGCTCTTCAGCGCCCTTGGGACCATCTGGGGCGTGATGGCGTACAGAGAGTTCTCCAAATCGGCATCAGCAGTGATAGAGGCCAGGCTGGCCGCACGCAAGCTGGACCCAATGATAGGGGATTACGAGTACAAATCCTACAATCCTGTTACCAAGGAGTACGAAAACGGCTTTGTGCCTTCCGGCCCGGTGGACTTTTGGGACAAGGAGACCCACGTCCCCTCATGGCTTGACAAGGGCAAGTACTGGCACATCCTGCTGACGCTGCAAAGCGTAAACCGGGAGATAAAACTGCAGGTTGTCAGAGATAAGGATCTTCCCTTCGGAGAAGGCCCAAGAAACGTGGCCGTCACTTACAGGGAGCGGGTCTCCGGCGAGATCCGCTCCAGACGCTACCAATACGTTGTCAAGGTACCACAGTGGCTGGTCATGAACACGGAGCGGCAACGTTTTGTTGAATCCAGCATGGACAGCGCTGATCTCAGTTCTTTGATCTCAGATGTTAACCGGAAGATAGTGCTCGCCACAAACGAGGTAGCCGGCTGGGAAAGACTACGCGTCCGCTATCCGTGGCGGTTCATGACTTTTGTCATCTATCTCAACAAGAGCCTGCCCCTGCGCATCGTCTACTATCAGGTCATCAGAAACTTTCCGGGCGCAAAAAAGCGCAGGGTGGAGCAGACCAATGCAGACCTTGCCAACGTCAGCGATGAAGAACTCGTGGCCTCGATAATGGAACTTGCCGTCAAAAAGGGGATCCCTGCAGACCGCCTTTCAAACCTCCGTGCCCTTGTCAAGTTCCTGAAAAACTCGTACACCCGGCAGGGTCTGGGCGAGGGCTCAAGCGAATACCACAACTTTCACCATTCGCTGGAAGTGTCGTACATGGCGATGCATATGCTGCCGCCAGAACTGGAAGGCTACACGTTTGACTCCAAGGATTATGAATTAATTCTGGTGGCAGGGCTTTTGCACGATTACGATCCGATGCAGGCGCCAACTCAGCAGATGGCGTCCACGTCCCGTATCAAGGGGCCCAGCGTGGTCAGGACCATGCAGGAGCTGCAGAGGATCCGATTGCACGATGCATACTTTACCATGGCCCCAGAAGAGTTCGAGAACTATTTTCGGGAGTTCAAGTCAGTTACAACTCCACCGGAAGAGTTTGCCACCACCCACCCCGAGTATGTCAAGGCAGAGTGGACTCCCACGGACAGCCTTCTGGTCGAGGCGCTGATCTGGAGGACTGACTTTCCTTACTTTAAACAAAAGATTGCCCAGGAAAAGTTTGCCTCGCTTCTGGAAGAGCTGAAGACCCGGGGCAGGCAGGATTCTGGCAAGATCAAGCTTTTAAGCGAGGTCCTCTGGCTTGCAGATCTGTCGGTGACGTACATGGGCTCAGATCCCATCAGGGCCTGGGACCGGGTCATAAACCTGTACGACGAGCTTTACCTGCCCAAGCTGGAAGCGGTCTCGCGGACCGACGCGTTTTTTGCAGATTTTGCAGACATTGAGCTTTTTAAAAGGCTGATAAGCCAAAAGGCCTTCCCGGATGTCTTTAGGCAGCGCTGGAACCTTATCTACCAGTTCTTTCACGAAGGCAACCCTTCAACGCCGCTTAACAGAACCATAGAGACCGCGCGCAAGATGTACTTCAAGGTCAATGTGGAGCTGGGCATGCGCAGAGGAGAGATGCTGCAGGCCATCGCGTCGGACAACTGGTCCGAGTACTTTATCGGCATAGGAAAGGATCAGGACGAGGTGTTCAAGGCCAAGTCCCGGCTGGCAGAGCTGGACCCGCAGAACGCGTCTGCATTCTGGGGAGACTTTCAGAAACTGCTTCCTTCAATAAACGACAAGTCGATAGACAACTTTCTGCTTGTCATGCCGGAACATTCCACGCCGCTTACCGAGCAGGAATACAGAAACTCACTTCAATCCATGCTTGCAACGATGAGCAAGAAACTGGCGCAGGGTGGCATGGTAAAGATCCTGACCGACATTGACAAAAATAGTGCTCATTTCAGGGAGCTGATGACAGTGGCAGACCAAGCCGGCCTGGTCGCCGAGCTCAAGAATGTTGGCAAGACATACTTTCCAAAGAACTGGCGGGATCGGGACTTTGTCGCGGACAGGCAGCCGCACGTGATAACCTTGGTTCTGAGGGCTGTCGCCGGTGGCAAGCCGATGGATGCACAGAAAGACCTAGCTAATGCTTAAATTGGCGCTGCCGACGTTGAAGACTGACCTGTGGGCTCGTAGCTCAGCATGGACAGAGCGAACGCCTCCTAAGCGTTAGGTCGGGGGTTCGAATCCCCCCGGGCCCGCTTTTTTACGAATGTTTTTGGAGGTCTGACAAAAATGAAGCGGAAAACTGTCTATCTTTCCTTGGTTAGGGCCAATGATTGGTTTGCGTATTTTCTATCGCCAAGAAATGCCAGCAAGGCTGATCCACCGGCTCCAAGGTACATTGCAAGGCCAACCAGCAAATTTCCGTTAAAACCTATTATCATTGCCAGCGTAGCCGCAAGAACCGTTCCTATTATTGACGCGATGACGTTGATCCCCCACAATAAGGTGGTGTTGTTGTCGCTCTGCCTGAATCCGGAAGACAAGAATGCCATCCTGATAAGGGCGGGGAACTGAAATCCCATCAAAAGACCTGCAGGAAACAGAATAACAAAAGTAAGCGCGGCTCTAAAAGGCAGTTGCATTGTAATGCTCGAATCAATGATGCCCTGCAGAAAGAAAAGATAGAACAGCACAATCCCTGCAAGAACGGGTATTGATACCAGCACGGCTCTATACGGCCTGTTGTTAAACAGCCTGCCGCTCAGGTATGCGCCGATACCGCTGGACAGAAGGATGGAGAACAGTATTACCATCAGGGCCATTATGGGCGTTCCAAGCAGAAGCAAGAATTTCTGGATGAAGGTGATCTCTAGAATCATAAAGCCAAGGCCGATACAGATAGCAAACAGCACAAAGCCGCTAGTACGCGCTGTTGTTCCACTGTTGTTAAATGTTGTCGTCTTTTTCCCTCTTTTGGCATGATAAATTAGCATCAGGGACAGCGCGGCGGATATGGCCAGCACTGTTCCAAGCAGAATGATCATCTGTTTTGGCACAAGCTCCCTTGCAAAAAAGAAGGGCGAATCATCAGTAGGGATCCTTGGATTTATCGCCATTTCAGAAGAGATGTACTCACCGTACCTGTCGCTTCCATTGTTGGAGAACAATCTATCATATGGAGAAACTATGTACGTGTCTGCAAGCATTATTGCCTCTGCATGATTTCTCTCTGCCTTTTCCCTTACCAGATCGATCTGGTCAGCTGTAAAAGAGGTTGATTTTACCATCACCAGCACTGGATAATACGTTTGACTGTCGTCAGTACGCCCAAAAAACAAGCCGGGACGGTCTTCTACCACTATGATGTGCTTGCTGACATCCTCTATGCTCTTTCCTGTCTCTTTTGCCAGGGACTCGGCTACAGTGGGCATGAGCCTTGGAAGCTCAAAGTTCCACCGTATCATCACCAGCATGCCTCCATCATCCAGATGCCGCAGGTATTGCTGGAATGCTTCCACGGTATACAAATAGTTCTCAGACAGCGCATAGCCGCCAGCAAGCTGGGCCGCCCACGTGTCCACAAGCTTTATGGTTATTGTGTCGAACTTTGAGCTTGAAGAGCTGATAAACCTCCTACCATCATCGATAAACAGCTGGACATCGCTGCGATCGTACACGTTTCCTGCTTGGCTTCCAAAACCTCTTACCGTTGAAACTATCATGGGGTTTATCTCCACCGCGGTGACTTTCTTTGCGCCTCCTGCGAGGGCCGTCAGAATATCCTGGCCGCCACCACTGCCAATAACAAGGGCATCCTCTGCTCTTGATATTTCATAAGGAAGGTAATCCATGTATTGGCGTACCCAGCGGATGTCGCTTTTGGAGCCATCCCACTGGTATATGGGTGTGCCAGCATCAGCATCAATGATTATCATGGCCAGTTCTCTGGGGCCTCTAGGACTGCCATCAGACGAGCTTGCCGCATCATAAACGAGCTGCTTTGTAACGTCAATCCGTGAAAAAGAGTTCCACTGGGTTGAAAGGTGATCGAACTTTTCCGGCTTGTTCAACTGGTAGTATAGCCCCTTGTTAACTCCGGGCCGTACTTTCATCAAGTCATCAGTCCCCACAGCAGTTGCTATCATTGTAGGACTAGTGATAATCTGCAAAAGAATCAGACCGGCAAGCAAGCCGGCAGCAGATATCTTTAATCTCTGTGTTACAATACCCTGCTCCATCGTCGCTGCCGACGATGACTCTGCGCTTGAATGCTGTTCCTGAAGGTATGGATCACCTTTCTTGCCGCCCCTTAAGAGTAAAACACCAATAGTTGCAGACCCTGCAACTAGCAAGGATGTCAAGAGAAGCACAGGTTCTGCACCAAGGCCCAGCATCAGGGGGTCCAGCAGAAGGGCAGCAGATGAAGCACCGATCAAATCTGCGAAGTATAGTTTGCTTATCTGTCGGGGCATGGCAAAAAATATCAGCGCCATGATGGATCCTGCAAAAAAGAAAGGAATTGATGAAGTGAAATAAAACAAGTAGATGTATGATGTGTCCGGCGGAATCTGAGTTACTATGAAAATGAATACAGGTACCGAAACCGCGTAGGCCATAGAATACTGGATTATCTTTGTGGTAAGAGTCGCAGGAGTCATTGTTGGCAATAGTAACCTGCGCCATGGTCTTACTGCACGCTGCTGGAATGGCTGTAACTTTCCGTCACCTTTTTGCATATGTATTAGGAGCGAACCAATTCCAAGACCAAAGAATGCGACAGAGATTGCCATAAAGGCATAATCATACCAGAGGATGATCGAGAAGATCCTGGTCAGTGCAAGTTCAAACAGTATCGTGCTAAGGGATGCGAAGAACAGCACGACCATGAGAAAGACAAGAAAATTTCTTCCTGTCATTAAAGTGACCGACAATCGTCGCACTAAAATACGCGTTTTTTGTTTAAATGAGTTACGAAGATCTCTGGCTAAGCGTCACTGCTGTTTTAACCACAGGCGCCATCCGGCAGGCCTGCCAAGACAAATCATATTGCACGTTCCAAGAACCATCTTTGCAGTTGTGTCAGATTAAGCGACATAACCTGACTGCCTGATAGTATCTAGCCGGAGGACAGGGAATTGGTATAGTCCATTAAACCTGCCAAAAGTCATCCGACTCTATCGTTGGCAACATTGCGTTCCTACTTAGGCAACGGAGTACGATACATAAGTGCATTCTCCACTGATGTGCTCCACTTCCTCGTAACCTTGGATTTCTTTGATCATGTCCCGCGTCGGATACACCAAGATTACTTGGTGGACTTCAGTTTCATAAGACGTTGGCACTCTTCCAGTCTTGGCAATAAAATACTCGCGAACCCTATCAAAGTTTGTCCCTTCTGTGGCAATAACCCGGAGGGCGTATAGGGGGCCTTTGCTTTTCGCAGAACTTGGTGTCTGGGATATTATCTCCTCCACCAGCTTCGGATCTACTTTTGGAAAGTATTTCTTGTATAGGCCATGGAGCTTTGTGTATTCTGCCCTGATCTCCTCGAACTCTTTTTGAGCAGATGTACTGTTCCCGGACATGTAGATAATGGTGTAAAACAGCTAATAAGCCTTCAGACTGTAAGCTACCGGGCAAAATCAGTGGCCGAAACATTTCGATCGGATGAAGCAACAAGATAAACACCCGATGACACTGGCAAATTCAACGAATTTTCCATGCTAATAATCATCAGGGAACTATCTTTACCTCGACGTAGCCGGTCTTTTTTGAAATGTCGTAGCTGTACCAGGTTTCATAAGTAAAAGACGCCATTATTATGACCGTCCTGTTGAGCATTTCGTCTGGCATGGCTTGGGGTATCAAAACCCTCATCGTTGCCGCTTCTGATGAGTTACCCCAGAGAAATGCGCTTGCAGGTGAATAGCTAACACTGGAGATCACTATCTCCTGGCCCGAGGGTGAATAGTTGGCAAACCTGTTGTAAAAGCCCTTTACAGTTACTGGTTCCCACCATACGTGGCTGTGATGAATGATGGTAAACGGTATTTCCACAGTCTGGCCCCGCCGGATCTCCACCACGCCGCCTTCAAACT
Source organism: Nitrososphaera sp. (assembly GCA_029263715.1). Classification (GTDB taxonomy): domain Archaea; phylum Thermoproteota; class Nitrososphaeria; order Nitrososphaerales; family Nitrososphaeraceae; genus Nitrososphaera. The sequence goes on from JAJUFP010000006.1 coordinate 95,002, forward strand.
TGGTCTCGATAACATGCGTCAATATCCTTCTTTCAAACATTTCAAGCGTGGTCAGCGACTCGTCTGCTGAAAGCTCCTGCACGGCAATATTGGAAGGCCCGCTGCCTGCCTTTATCACAAGGACAGCTACAACCGCAATTACGGGCAACGCGATGAGCCACTTTCTGGAGACCAACACCCACAGATACAATGCCAGAATGTGCATATAATGCATCTGCTTGCACGTGGCGGAAAAGTTCGTAGATTTCCTCAAGCTCGTTTCCAGACTAAGGAGCGGACCTGTCCTTGATCTCCATCCTCTTGGGGCATCTCAGAAAATGTATGTATATGCACCACTGACAGAGGCTGTTTGCATTGCACAGCGGGCATACAGCATCATCCGTGATGTTTCTCTTGCAAATACTGCATACCGCTATCGTTGCCCCATCCCCCGCCTTTCGGTACTTAATACGATGAATGGTGATAAAAGCTTAAACCCTGCGGAATTCGTCGCTAAAAAAAGGCGGTGTCGACATTTTTGCAATGCACTGTACACCAACTGGTTATAACCACTGCTGAGCTGATACATACGGTCACCAGTCAGCCATACTGGCCCTGCTCCGGTATTCCAGACGCTAGGAATCCATTTGGGGCAGGGCTCTAAACTATCGCCCTGTCAGTTCTGTATCCTTTCACGCTTGATGTCACACACAGGATTCCTTGGTACAGGGCAAGGTGATGGACAACAATGGCGCGCGGAAGGATAATGATTCTGCTCTGCTGCCAAGGATCAGACACGGCATATCGATAGAATTTACAAGGCGCGATACTGCCTTTCTGGAAGACTAGAGCATCTTGACCTCTGCAATGTCGCTGTACACTGTAAGGTTGTGCCTGATGACATCGTTGAATCTCTGGCCGCGCTTGTCTGAATAGGAAATGTCTGCCGTGATAAGCTGCGGCTGCTTTCTTGCCACGTAGGAAGAGAACCTGTCAACAAAGATGCGGATTTTCTTGCCGGGCGGCGCGAATTCCAGCATCCGGAATATCTTCATGCTGGCGATGTTTCTTCCATTTGAGTCGACTATCTCCCTGTCGAACTTGATAGATGTCCTGTATGCCGATGAGAGGCCGATGTTGGCTATCACGATGAAGAGCATGTCGTTTTCGCATTCAAAATCCACGATGACCTCCGGGCTTCTGCAATTATTGTCATTGATGGTGGAAACGGATCCTTTTTTGCGCATATGCAATCAGGTTTCAACCGGCTCAGTAATGCTGGTGTCCCGCTCCCAGCCTTCGTTTTCAAGCTTGATCTTTCTTATGGCTATCTTTGGGGTGTTGGCGTCCAGTTCAGGAAGTGCCTGGTATTCAGATACCCAGCAGCGGTATATCTTGTAGGACATAACCTTCGTACCCTGCTCGTTGTACAGATCCAGGAGCACGTCTTTTCTAAAGTTTTTAAGCGACATCTCTGGCGTCTGCAGTTTGCTTACTAGGTTTGCCCAGTCCTCAAACGTCGGGTCGTGGGTCACGCCCTCTTCCAGAATCACAGGGTCGTACTTTGTTCTGCCGGGAATCTTGTGCACGACGCTTGGGTTGCCCCCTTCTCTGAATTCTATGACCTCGGTGCTCCGTGTGAGGGGGGAGACCTTGGTTATGCCTGCCACGGTCTTGCCATCGATCACAACCCTGAACTTGAAATTCTTGTACGGGTCGTACCTTGACGGATTAACAAAGAACTTTTTGGAAGCTGCCAATCCGGATATTAATTATATAAGTATGTATTAACTATTGTGGCTGCGTTTTCCTGAAGTCTAGATCTGGTACAGCCGGTATATGGCGCCGGTGGAGTCGTCAATATAGTTCCATCTCTCGATGTCTGTCTTTAGCGCCAAAAAGGCTGCTCTGTCTTCAGCTGGCAGCTGATCGTATACGGACTGGCCCACTATCGCGCCGTCAGGTTTTGCCAGGGACTTCATTTTTGCTGCCAGGCTGATGCAGGGGCCAAGTATGTCAACATAGGATTTCCTTGCATCATTGCCGTAGAGTACGACGGCGCACTGGCCGGCGTCGATGCCTATCCGGACTGCAAGCTCGGGATGGTAGTACTCGTTTAGAATTGGATTGATAACCTGCTGGATGACGGTGACTATTTCCTTGCCGCATGCCACGGCGTCGCGGATTACAGAGACGTCTTCTGCCTTTGAGGAATCAGAGCCGATCAGCGGAAAGAACGCCAGGACCGAGTCGCCGGCGTATTTCAGCACATAGCCGCCGTGGTCGGTTATGGTGATGGATGTCTCTTGAAAGAATATCTGGATTATAGTCGACAGGGTGTCAACCGGGATGGTAAGGCTCATGTTAGTCGAGCCCACTATGTCTGCATAGAGCATGACCATGGGCACCTTGTGGTAGACATGAGCCCTCAAAAAAGAATCAGCCGGCTGCGTAGCAGCCTCAAAGATCATGCCGTAGCGCAGAGATTTGAAGACCCTTGACTGCCGCTCAACCAGAAGGTTGCCGGCGTCCCTGGAATGCTGTTTTGCAAGCTCGAACACTTCGGCTGGTATGAACTGCTTTGTCAGGTTGTCGTAAAAGCCGCTCTTGCCTGAGACTGTCTTCTGCACGTACCTTGCCTGTTCTACTGTCTCCGAATTCAGCGTCATTCGTAGGATTCCACCGCCAAGGCCTTTTTCAGGCAGTTTCTGCTGCAATTCTAATAACGGCAAAAGAGACAGCAAGCTGAGCAACAAGCTAAATTATTTTGCAGTAGCAGGAGCGCCCAAGAATCGCCATTGGTTCTAGTTCAACATTTGCAGATTAGGCTTACCATCCTAATTCAAAGCAGAATCGCTTGGCTAGTGTACGAGGTCATAGGTTGGAGCTTGTAATGCTACCAATAACTTTAACTGGTTGCTGGACAATAAAGGACTGGGCTATGGCATTAGCCTTGGCCTAAGAGCCTAAACCGCATCTCTTGGGGGTGCTGATAATGCCTACCATTGGGTGAAAATTAGATGGTGGGCATGAAATTCCAAATGCTTGAGTCATGGCGAAGTCTGCAATCATGGTCTTGTAACGATCGGGGTGTATGAATCATGGGAAATCAAGAAAAGGTGTTTGCAATAATCTCGGACTACGATGGAACGTTATGTCCTGCTAAAGACATTCGTGATAATAACCGAAACAGGATACCAAAAGAACTTGAGAGCTTGCTGTCAGAAATATCTAAGCACATACCAGTTTGCATATTGTCAAGCAAGGACTATGGATTTCTGCACGACAAGGTCCCGTTTTCAAATATCATCTCATGCATTATGGGCTTAGAGACTCTAGTCGTCGACAGGGACAAAACTTCAAGGGTAGTTGATATCAAAAACCGTCATCTGATGCTAGATGAAGACCGGTTGCGCATCGGTGATAACGCTTTAAATCAGCTGGCAGATGACGTGGCTGCAAGATTTCCACAGGTTGCAGTAGAACGAAAATTCACGTCTGAAGGCTTGCTGGGAGGCATTACATTTGATTGGAGGCATCTAAGAGACTGGAAAGAACATTCCCGTTCGGTAGGGAAGTACGTAAAAGAGATGTTGTCCAAAGAGCCATATTGCTTCTCACCCCGCCTCTTTCTAAAGAAATACTCTTCTCATCCTTTTGTTGATGTGTATGCCAGCAAGTGCAACAAGGGAGTGGGGCTGGACTGCATCGCAGTTGAACTGGGGTTCCACAAGACTATGGGAAAGATTCTGTACCTGGGCGATTCTGAAAATGATAATCCGGCATTCATAAAAGCCGACATCTCTGTGGGTGTGCTCTCGGACTATAGGCTAAACCCCGATCTGAGATGCAAATACATGGTTGATTACAGTCAGCTCTATGACTTTCTGAACCATCTAAAGAACGACGATTTTATATTCTCCAAGCAATTGGCAGCATCGATCAAAAGTAATTTGCACTAGACTGCAAAAAATCAGAGGAAAAAGCGCTTCCTTACTGCGCCATTCCCTCTGTTACTCCCATTTCCGACGGTTTTCTTTGCGATTCTGGAACGGCAGCGGATGATTTCACTGTTTCATAAGTCATGCGACTGGACTCTGCGGTTTCCATTATAGCATTGGCAGTCTCTTTAATTACACCGCGTCTTTGCAGCTCCGTAGCTGTATCGTTGATCGCCTTGGCTGTATCGCGGGAAGTTATTACTGCCTCTTTAAAAGCCTCTGTGAGCTGTTCCATAGCTCCGGTCTGGCGTATTACCTTGACTATCTCGCGTATCCTTATGGAGGACTCTGCAATGTTCTTTGAAATGTTTCTCACAGTCTCAGCCACTTCTTCAGGAGTCATTTCATGTCGTGAAGATGCAGATTTTTGTGTCATGCAACAGTTTCTCATTAATAATATTAAAGAATATTGGGTTTTGGTTATTTTCGGAGCGTCTTGTAGGTTTTAGAAACGTTTTCTGCCGTATCCTGTAGATCTGCTATTACGCCTGAACGCCTGGAGCTGGCCGCAGCCAGTTTCAATTCACCTGCTAAATCCCTGACAGCGTCAAAGGTTTCCTTCAATGACGAGAGGAGTTCCTGGTTTTTCTGAACCTCGCCGGTGATCTCAATAAACCTTCTTGTTGACCTGGTGGCGTCCACTATTTCCTGCAGAACGCCTGATTCCTTCAACTCGGAAACGGTTGCGGCCATCTTCGTTGCAGCATCCTGAGCTGCTTCGGCCGCAGCTTTCATTTCCTGGATATTTTTCTGTAATTCAGGGTCTTTCAAGTACGCCATCATGGCCCGCGCATTATCTGTCGTTTCCTTGATGGTTGTAAGGGCATCCTTGACGTCCTGCCGGGAGAGCATGCTCACAATTTGAACTGCGTCAGAAGTCGTTTCTCTTACTTGGCGCAGCTTCTCGCCCATAGGTTATTTTACACAATTCTAAATAATAAATCGCTCTGTAGGTTTTTCTGGCATTTCATGTCTTGAGCTGCTGTACCATACCTTGAAAAAAGACCGGTCTGATTATTTGCTGCGCTGCTGGGGCTTTTGCGGCAGGTGGCGGCTGAACTCGTCTATGCTCATCACCAGACCGTAATAGTCCCTCACTATTTCAAGCGTAGATTCGAAGTGCTTGCGGTTTCCCGATGCGGTGGCATCTGAAATCAATATCACGTCGTAGCCGTTGTTAAAGGCCTCTCTCAGGGAAGTCTCGACGCAGATGGAGGTGTCTATGCCGCAGAACAAGAGCGTGTCAACGTGCAGGCTCTCAAGCCATACATCCATCTCGGTGTCGTGAAAGGCCGAATCCCGCCTCTTGACCACTATGTGGTCGTCGGGGCCCGGCTTGATATCATCGACGATGTCGGCATCCCACGTGCCTCTGATGCAGATGGGTCTCTTGCGTATCCTCTCCTCCCTGGCCTTGGGCAAGATCCTGTGGTAGTTGGTCAGAAGGTCTATTCCAGACTTTTCCCTGACGGCCTGAGTGTAGAACACCGGCATGCCGATTTTCCTGCAAAGTTCGATCAGCCTTGCAACCCTTGGTATCACGCTCTGGTAGTGGGAAGTATCCATGCCAAGGAGGTCGTATGAGCCGCCCTTGCTTATGAAGCCGTTCTGCATGTCTATGACCATGAGGGCTGGATTGACCTCGTGCCCCTTCAGATTCAGCATGGAAGATGAAAGGCAGGTTTAATCTAAAAGAGTTGTGGCTAGAGTCGACAACGAGTTTGAAACAAAAATGTGAGAAAATTTTACTCGCTTATCTCTCCAGTATTTCTATAGAGATTATCCTGGCATCATCGGGGTTGGCTGGTTGTTCCCTATCAGATCCAGAGCCGCCCACCCGCTGCAGAGAAGCAATCTTGTCGACGACATCCATGCCCTCGATTACCCTGCCAAACACGGTGTATTTCTCGTCAAGGCTTGCCCTGATAAGATCGCTATCCTCCAGCACGATAAAGAACTGCGAGCCGGCGCTGTTTGGATCGCTGGACCTGGCCATGGAGAGGATGCCCCTGTTGTGAGGTATGTCGTTGAATTCTGCCGGCAGCGAATATCCCGGTCCGCCGGTCCCCCACAGGTCCTTGTCTGCAAGGCTCTTGGAGAGCGGATCGCCTCCCTGAATGACAAATCCCGGAGCTATGCGGTGAAACAGCGTGCCGTCGTAAAAGCCATCTTTTGACAGATTCAGGAAACTTTCCACATGCTTTGGTGCAGCATTTGGAAAGAACTCTACCTTGATAGTTCCCTGGGCGGTCTTGATCTCGGCTATCTCATTGCTTGTAGTCATGTCTGCAGTAACCGGGTTGCTGGATTCTTGGTTGGTTTGCGCTGGTTGGTTGCTAGTTTGAGGCTGCTGCGAAAATTGGTAGGCTATGACGCCGCCGGCAATGGCAACAGCCGCTGCAATGGCCGCAATTAGTACTATTGGTTTCACGTGCAAAGCAAGGGTCAAATGATATAATAACTAATCTAAGCGTCCCATATTGAAAAATTGCTAGAGAATACTTTCGTTTAACTCCGCTATGTAAATACCCATATCTCCTGCGCTTCCGGAACTAACGAACGCAATTAGCCTTCCATCAGGGCTTATGGCTGCCAAATGTATCTCGGTGTATTTGCCATCCCAGGATTCCAATACAGTGTCTAGCGTCGCGAGGTCAGCATTATCATCCGCGGATACCACCACAAGCTGATCCCATGGGATACCATTGATGTGAACTGTGGCCATAACATAGTTGCCATTAGGATTCCAGTCAAAGTAATTCAGATTGCTCATGTCTTTAAGAGGATATACGCTTCGCTCCTCAATTGATATGGGTATGCTGCTGAATATTCGGTCTTTCGTATCAAAGGTCGTCAAGAACTTCTGTCCGTGTTCGTCTTCACCAACAAAAGCCATCTTGCTCCCATCATTACTTACGAAATCGTTTGTCAGAAGCGAAGGGAATGCTCCTTCGTACAATAGCGTGTCATTTCGACCATAGAAAGTCGCTCTCTTTTCTTCATCAAAGACCTTTCCTTCATCTGACGGCTCGACAAGCCATAACGCACCTTCTTCCCCCGTTTGTTGGACATATACGATGCTACCATCAGGCATGAAATCACCGAACTCAGTTGTGTCCGCTATGTTTTCCAACTTTCCATCTGCAGTGCCTATCTTGATCAATCGCGTGTCGCCGCCTTCACCCCCAATTGTAGCGAGTAAGTATTCGTCATCTGGAGAAAGCCTAAGTTGAACAAGATGGGATATGGTCAGGGGCACCTTGACCTCCTCAATTTCCCCGGTGTCAATATCGACCATCCATATCGATGACCGGTTTGGATTCTCTGGAGATTCCGTTAACAAGATTAATCTCTCGCCGTTTTGGCTCCAAACCATTTCTGAAGATCGGATGTCATCTTGTTCATCTGCTCCTAGGACTGCAAACAATCCATCTGCCACGGGGTTTTCTCTACCGACAAGTCTCGTAACATCAGTTGTCATGAAATCAACGGGGCCGACGAAGTAGCCATTGTAAGAATCCGAAATTGAGTAATGCACGCTGTACTCGAATTTGTTTTCCAAACTGTCAACTGCGACAATCTTGTATGATCCTTGGCCAGCTGAACTTGTATCCAATTGGCTCACGGCTGATTCACACGATGTTAGCTCTATTCCCAGGTATTCTTTTGCAGGCGGGTTTGAACAGCTAAAGATAGGCTGCACTTTTGAGCTAAGGGGATATACCTTTCCTTCCTGAGGCGAAAAGAATTCTGGACTTGTATTCTTGACTCTGTCCACAGCATGAGCGAAATCTTCAAGCATTGGAGCGTATGCGCTGTAGCCAACTTGGAAGATTGCAAGGGGAGCTACCGCAAATGCAGCAAGAAAAGCAAGGTGGGGTCTAGATATTCTTAAGACGCTGCCAAACAACTTCCTCCTCGCCAAAAGGTCGATTACAATTGGCAGAGGTGCAGCTATCAAGAACCAGATTCCCCAGTTGATGCTGGTGTTGCTCAAGCCGTTCCTTAGCAAAGATTCAAAGGCGATACCATAGAGTGCCCACCCGGTACTTACTGCCCCACCAATCAAGGCTAACCACCACCCCCATACTTTCAGTTTCCTGAGTCCCATTCCTGCGACTATGAGGACGGCCCCTAGAACCAACAAGGAGGCTCCCTCGAGCTGAAATAACGGGATCAAGATAGCTGATTCAGGCAAAGGCGACGCCATCAAGAATTGTGGTAATGCTAACAAGCTGAAGCTACCAAGCAAAAGAGCGAAAGCGCCCGTTATCAAAGAAAGAATAGAAATTGCAGCGATGTCTCGGGACATGTCGGCTCTAGTGTCATTCACAGTGCATTTGAATTTATTTGTAAATAGCAGATCATGTTCATTCTTGGGTTCGAGTGAATAGCTGAGATTTATTTAAAACCAAAAACCTAGGAGTGGTGAAATATCTGGATCATCGACAACAGAACTGGTCCACATCGGATATGTCTTGGTACGCCAAATTACTATTCCCTCGTAGCAACGGGTGCGGCAGAATTTGAACCACGGTGCTTTTTGTTGCACACAATATTACTCCTGATTTGAATGACTTGTATTATGCACCAAAACCGAAAGATATTATCCATTTATTGATGGGCAGCCGCACAAAGCAGACTTATGTTGCCAACAGGGACATAGTTTTGATGGGCGAAAGTATTTCTGCATCTGAGAGGCTTGAAATCGCCAGCGTTCTTATCGTGTAACTGCCCGGTCCACCAGGTTCCCATGGAAATGCTACATCTGCGCTGCCTTTTGGACCAAGCGCGCCAGTCCTGTATTGCAGGTACACCGTGATGTCTTGGGCATTCCTTACCTCGACTATTGCCACATAAGGCTGTGCAGAATCGTTATTGTTGGCAAGAGTTACGGAAACCATGATCGGACCATTAAGAGGATGCGAATCTTCAATGACCATGCCGTTTCCGTCCCTAATGGAAGGCGTGATGGTAACCGTATCCATGCCTTTTCTTGGGGTCGTCACCTTCAGCTCAAAGGCGAAGCTCTTTGCAGGGTTAAGGCCCTGCTCTTTTCTGGCCAGATAGTCAGCCGGGTATGCATCTGTGTATTCAATACGCACAATATCATCATCAGAAACATCAATCGAGCTGGTCTGACCGGAATCTGACAGGTCGAGTCCAAACTCAAATGTTCCGGAATTCTCTGCACTTTCAGGCACTGCAAGTGTTTTTCTGTCTATGCTTGAAATGACATCAACTGCTATGGAGTCAACCCTGTCAGGATCTGCATTGGCGTCCGGGTCGGTTATGGTGACAGCGGCGGTATCGCCGCGGGCATAGACAGCCTTGTCTGCGGAAAATACCGGGTCAAAAGTCCGAACTTGGCCTATCACCGTCATGGTTCCTGAAACGTTGCCAACGGTAAAACTGACTTCGTCTGTAGAATTGGAGTTGTTCTCTTCTGCATCCAGACCCTGGTTGTAGTTGGCTTTTTCATGAAGCGTCAGGGATAGCGATTTGCTGGTGGCCACTATCGACGAACCAAGCTGGTACCTTGCCTCGAATACTGCTGTGTTGCTGCCGGTCTCCTCAAAGACAGCCGCCGCGCCAAAGTCTCCGCCCTCCAGCGTGAAAAGGTCTGCATTTGGATCCGATTCTGAATCGAAGGTGAACTGGTCCCGCTCAAACGGGTTGAGATTGGCGTCCTGGTCCGTCACGGATATGTATACGAAACTGTCAGAGCCGTACGAGTCCCTGTCAAGGCTCAGGCTGCCCAAAGTCTCCTCGTAGCTTATGGAAAACTCTGAATCACCAAAGACAATCCTGAACGTCACTTCATCGTACAGGGAATCTCCTGTATCAAGCTCGCTTCCATTGTTGGCATCCTGTCCAAACCTTATGATGGGGGCGCGTACTCCGTCAAATCCGTCTGCCGGATCGTCAAAGCCGCTGGTATTGAGCGGATCCAGGGCCTTTTCTCCCATTCCATCGGCATACTGCGAGGCCGCGTGAACCAAAAAGAACTCGAATTTTTGCGAACCCGGACTGGTATCGGGAATCTCAAAACTATCCGACACGCTCTGGTTGTTGCGGCTGTCAGCCTCGATTGTGATGTTTATAGAATCATCGCTACTGTCCGACGCGTCTGGGTCCGTTATGACTATCTGGACTGCGGCTTCTCCAAAGAATTTTGACTGATAGTTATCTACAGACGTCCTGATGGTTGGTTCCTCTGAAAAGGCAGGCCTGCTAACAATAATCAGCATTACGAGCAAAGATGCTAGTAGCAAGGCAGCCAGCTTCAACTGAATATCCTGCGCTCTTTATCGATAAATACCTTGCACGGGCTTTTCTTGCAACCGACGATTTGAGTTAAAAATGGGGAGGAAGAGCACCTGCTCTACCTGTTTGGTATCTTTTCGCCGCACAATCCTGGTTCGCATTCAGAATGTCCTACCACTTCGATCTTGGCGTTTCCGTTGCTGTCCCTTTTCAGCTGGAAGGACACCCAGGCAGTGTTGTTTGAAGTGTCTGTCTCTATGAAGGTCTCGTCCGGATTTGCAGTGCTCACCAGATAGTAAAGACCCGGCGGCGCTTCTGTGATGTCAACTTCCATGTCTGGAAGCGACTGATGGTACTGGTCTACCCAGCCCACGCTGATGCCCTGCAGGTCGCCGTTGCATTCCCAGTATGCCCTTTCTTTGGTAGGCGAGTTGTCGTTTATCTTGTACCAGTCAATGAGGCAGGAGGTGATCTTGACCGACTGGTTGACCAGCGGACCGTCCACGCTTCCGGCCCTGACTTCAAACAATGCAACGTCGGCGATGTGCCAGTGGTTGTGCTGCTCATGGAATGTGAACTGGCTGACAAGTTTCTCGTCTACGACGTTTCCGTCTGAATCCAGTATCTGCTGTATTGCATCCTGCGTCTGGGTGGGGTCGGTTGCCGGTATCACTGCCCTTATCTGCAGCGGACCTTGACCCGTGTTGGCCACACCGTTTGAGAATCGCAGCCATTCTTTCTGGTGATCATTTTGTATTGACAAGTGCGATGGAACTGCTGTCTTTAGGTCCGGCAGTAATCCCTGGCCTGCCGCATTGACGTTCTGCAATGTTACGGCTAAAGAACTTGCCAAGAGAATTCCTGCAAGGCCCATGCTCAAAAGTTTCAACATGGGCGTTTTATTGGTCTGCCAATGTTAAAAACATTCATCTGTACTAGTGCATCTAAGACTTTTGCAATTAGAAGTTATAGTGTTCTTTCTGCCTTTGTAACGTCATAATGGACATGTTAACAGAGAGAGTAAGAATATGACTCTAAGTATATCAAACATAAATTCTGATATCGAAAATTATTTTACACTACTCTATTTCTAATGTCACTGATGGCCATTACCTTGAATCCTTCAACATTGCAAAGGATGGAAATTGCAAAAGGAATGTATCTTCAAGGCGTGTCTGATAATTCCAATTATTCCCATACGACTGCGATATCCGCCATTCTAAATTTTGATTATGCTGCTGAAACTCTCATCAAAGCAGTATTAATTGATGCAGGAATATCCCTGAATACAACGACCAAAAGTGGCACTTCTGTTTTCAAAGATTTTCCAACACTTATCAAAGATTTACAAACTAAGTACCCGTCTTTGAGTAATGTCATTCTGAATGCAATAGACTCCTTACATAAACTTAGAAATGATGTTCAGCATAATGCTCAGATTCCCTCACAAACCTCAATAACGCGGTTTGAATCGAATGTAAGAATTTTCTTTGATGATATTCTGAAAAATATATACAATAATGTAATTACATTTGAAGAGATATCTCTTTCTGCTTTTGTAGAAAGCAAGGTGGCAAAAGTAATACTTGATGAAATGGAGAAAGCTATTGCATCTGGTAATTATGATGACGCGGTTTACTTGGCTAGAAAGGCAGTGTCATATCTTATATCACTAGTTAGAAAAGAACTTGATTTGCCGAATAAATCTCATAATGCTCGATCATTGCATACGTCTTCCATATCGAAAAGACATCGGCGAAGTTATAAAGACCAGGAAGTAAGAATGGTAGTAGATAATATTAACGAACATGTCAGTACAATATCTAATTTTCTAAATGAAGTTAAAGATGTAATGCTTGAAATGGATGAAAGAGTAGAGTGGTTAATCGATACTGGCATATTACTGGAATACAAGTATGAGTTGAGTCAGCTTCTCGGAGATCACAGATTTACAATCAAATATAAAATGGAACCCGACAATGAACACGTAGACCTCCAAAAAGCGGAAAAATCACGAGCTCTAGCCTATTACATAATAATGAAAATGCAATCAATTCTGAAAGCGCATAAGGACGAAGATTCTGCATTTGTTTTTTACCTAGGAAAAAGTGTTTTAGGTACAACTAGCATTATCAAGGCTGGTTACGCTAGCGCAGCAGTAATTATTGAATCCAAATGGGAGCTGCGATTACAAGGCAGCAATGATGTAATCCAAAGTGGAAAGATAGATGGACAAGGAATTAAACAAATTGAAATCAAAGAATTAGAGAAAGGAAAAACATACACCTTTGTTATCATAATAAGTGATGGACAGAAGGAAATAAGTGAATCTGTGCAATTTACTATTCCCTAATCTGTGCAAACATTAGCTTTATCTTCTAACAGAATCGTTCTCTATATTGGTCACTCTGTTCTCTAACATTTCCAAACGTGCCTTTATCTTCTTGCTGTCGGAATATGATATGATTATGCTAACTACTTGGGCTGCGATCAGAACTCCCGCTCCATACCAGATTAATTGAAAGGCATCGGGATCATACGTTGCAAGGATACCCCCAATAGCTATTATTATTGCAGATACTACATTCAAGATGATAGATATAATATTGGCCAAAAGAAACGCAACTACTTCATCTTTCATTAGTTGAATGAAAGATACGTAAGATAAATTGCTTTCTTGACATCACTTCCTAACTGCTCACTACTTTGATACAGCACAAAGCGACGAGGAAATTAGCAGGTTCTCTTTTTATTGACAATAAATTAAAAGCAGGGACATCACATAGATTGAGTGACAATTATGAAATTAGGCCGACAACACATATTGTTCGCTCCAATTCTACGAGTTTGTTGTTGTTATTTCTCTCAGGATCAGGCCCGATATCCAACGTTTCTTTGACCTCTTTTAGGAATCTGTATAGCTGATGGTTCTCATTCACATACTTGTATAATATCTCCTGTGCTACTGGATTGAATGCATGTGAAATGTTCATGTAATCGTACATGTTTAACGATCTTGCACCTTGTCTGGAATCTGAATTTTTTATTTCTGCGAGTTTTCTTTGAAAAGAAGGAAAATCTTCAGTACTCCCAACGATGGAGCAGAGATGAATCAGTATCTTTGGACTTTCGCGAACGAATCTCGAAATCTCAGGGAATGAAGTTGTTAAGATACTCCAGATTAAAACATATGGAAATAAAGTTGGAAATTCCTTCTCTTCAATATTATTAGATATGAAATACGCTAGATTCAATGCTCTCTTGATTTTTCTAGGATTGTATGGAATTCCTCGTCTCAGAAATCTCTTTATTTCATCAGGAAGATTTTGAGTGATAGTCTCGATGTATTGTATTATCATAGCATCGTTCTTTGGTGGCAGTTCCAACTTTAACTGAAATATCTTGTCAAGATGTTCTTTTCCTTCATTAACAGATTCTGACTGACCCTTATGTTTTAGAACCCAAGCTCTCTCTAACTTAGTGATATCTACACCAACAACGAAGGTTGTCTTTCTTGTATTGAAAAGTAACTTTATGGCTTCTAGCATATCAATAACGTTATCAATGCTACATCTGTCCAAGTCATCAACAAATATTACTAACCGACCTTTACCAATTACTTTCTCCAGTGTTTCTGAAAAGGCTCTAAAACCCTCTATGGTATCACGGAATTACTTCAAAACCCCTCCAGCATTGTTATATCGGATTTTTTTTGTAGCAACGTCTGATGTAATCAGTAACATTTTCAGTAGCTCAGAGAGTTTTTTAACATATGGTTTTCCAATAAACTTTTGCAAAATGTGTTGAATTAGTGCCTTTACAGGATCCAGTTTCTCATACTGCCATGCATCAAACCAAATTACTTTGATACTCTCAGATTTCTCTTCTTCTTCGAGCATATAATAAACACGCTTAAGTAAACTGGTTTTTCCGGATCCCCACTCTCCAACAAGACAGATCGAAAATGGTTTATCTGGAAGGGATTTTATCAGGTTGTAAAGCTGTTCAGTATATACCTTATATCCAAATAGATCTGATTCATAATCAGGTTCATCTGCTAATAATTTTAAAGCCGAAATAATCTTTCCTTTTTCATACTTAGAAGAGATCAGATTCATGTGAAAAGAGAGTTTAATGTTCTATAAAAGGGGTTTTTCCTGCACCATGCAATCTCAAAAATACTAACGAGTGTTATTACCTAAACAAGCGGCACAAAAATGAGCGTGGGAGGGGGGCGTTCTCTTTTTACTCCTTGTCTATGAACTCGTCCGGGTTTGGTGGTTCGGGGTTGAGGCCCTTCCTCTTCCTTACGTCTCCAACCAGGGTGCGGAATATCGAGTTTGGAACCGGCTGCCATGCCTTGAAGAAGGTGGTCCACATCGCTTTTCCTGCGGTGCCGCCCCTCATCACTTCAGACAGGTCAAAGGTCTCCGACGCTGGAACCTCTCCCTGAATGATGGCAATGATCCCCTTCTGCTCGACGTTCAGCAGTTTCCCACGTTTGCCGGACAGAATTCCAGCCACCGTTCCTATCTGCTCCTGCGGGCACTTGATCTCGATGCCAAGGATTGGCTCAAGCAATACTGGGTCTGCAATCAGCATCGAGCCCAGCATCGCCCTTCTTGTGGCCGGCATCAGCTGCGCAAGGCCTCTGTGGGCCGGGTCTTCGTGGGGGACAAAGTGGTGCAGGACAAACTTGATGCCCCTGACCTGCTCCTTTGCTATGGGGCCGTTGCGTATCACGTCGTCAAAGCCTGATCTGATAGAGTCCATGGACTCTTGGATGAACTGGACACCCTTGGTCTCGTCGACAAGCATGTTGCCGGATGCATCGATGGCAGCCACGCTCCTTGACTCGTCGGTGCCCCAGCCCTTCTCCCTCAGCAGCTTGGCCATCTCCTTCTTGTCCATGTCTTCTTTGAGCTTGCCGGTCCTTATCATGTCCACAATGTCGTCGGCCAGCGGCTCGACGCGCATGAATATCTTGTTGTGCTTGTTTGGCGACTTGCTCATTATCGGGCCAGCCTTGGCGCGGATGGTCTCGCGGTAGTTGATCAAAGGCTGAGTAGTTACAATATCAAGGCCTGCTTCCTGCAGAAGCGATGTTGCGATTTCAAGGTGCAAAACGCCCATGCCGGCCATCAGGGTCTCGCCGGTCTCCTCGTTTATCTTGACTACCAGGTTGGGGTCCTCAACCGTGATCCTTCTGAGGCCTTCAACAAGTTTTGGAAGATCCTTGGGGTGCTTTGGCTCTACTGCAATCGTAACGACCGGTTCTGATACATACTTGATGGATTCAAATGCTGTCGAGTTCTTGATGGTGGAAATGCTCTCGCCGGACACCGCGTATTCAAGGCCGAGAAGCGCGGGGATGTTGCCTGCCGGAAGCACGCTTACCACTTCTCTTGTGTTGCCCATGTAGATGTTGACTGACTGAACCTTGCCGGGCCTCTTGGCGTCGATGAGGTAAACCTCGTCACCGTCTTTTATCGTGCCGGAGTACAGGCGGCCGGTGGCAACCCTGCCGGCCTGCGGGTCGACGTTGATGGTGGTGACCATCATCATGGCTGGCCCCTTCTCGTCGCAGTTCAAAAGCGCCTGGCCTACCTCAGAGTTGAGGTCTCCCGGCCAGATCTTGGGGATACGGTACTTCTGCGCAACGTGGGGCGGCGGGTGGTGCTCGACTACCATCCCTAGGACGGCGTCGTGCAGCGGGGCTTTTTCTGCCAGCGCCTTTATCTTGCTCTCGTCGCCGGAGCTGTACGCCTCGTACACGTCTTTAAAGCCGATGCCCTTCTTCTGCGCAATCTTGAAGTTAAAGCCCCATCTGTCCTTGGCAGAGCCAAAGGCCACGCTGTTGCCCTGGATGCTTACCTTCCACTTCTCCTTGTATTCGGGCTCTGCATAGATGTCGACGAGCCTGTTGAAATCGGCGATAATGTTGGACAGCCACTTTTGCATGGCCGGCGCGTCCAGCCGCAGCTCCTTGACGAGGCGGTCTATCTTGTTGATGTAAAGGACTGGCCGGACACGCTCTTCGAGGGCCTGCCTTGTCACGGTCTCTGTCTGGGTCATGATGCCCTCTACAGAGTCTGAGACGACTACCACGCCGTCGATGGCGCGCAGAGCACGGGTGACCCTGCCGGTAAAGTCGATGTGGCCCGGCGTGTCAATCATGTTGATGACGTAATCCTTGCCTTCGTTTTCGTAAAGCAGCGTAACGTTGGCGCCCCTGATGGTCATCTGCCTGTTCTGCTCCAGCTTCATGGAGTCCAGCGCCAGCGCCTGGCCGGCAACCGACGGGGCAATGATGCCTGATGCGGCAAGCAGGCTGTCGCTCATGGTGGTCTTGCCATGGTCAACGTGCGCTATTACACCGAAATTACGGATCTGGTCCTTGTTACCGATAATTCTCAGGATTTCCTGAGTAGACTTGAACTTTGGCATACACTCGTTTTAAAAAAAATTTGTTCGAGGACTATAAATGTTGCCTACGTCTTTAGATTTAATAGTGGCCGGGCCAGCCGTACGGGCTGGATGCAGATTACCCTTGGCCATACGCCGGATGCCGATGACGCGTTCATGTTCTACGGCATTGCCTCGGGGAAGGTTCGCTCCAGCAGCTTTACGGTCAAGCATGTAATCGAGGACATTGAAACCCTGAACCGGCGGGCGCTAAGGCACGACCTGGACGTTACCGCGGTATCGGCCCATGCCTACGCTTATCTGAAGGACTATGTCATCTTGCGGGGCGGCGGAAGTTTTGGAATCAAGTACGGCCCGGTGGTTATCGCCAGAAAAGACAAGAACCTGACGGCAGACCAGCTGAAAAACGCCACCATCGCCATACCTGGCAGGATGACTTCTGCCAACCTCCTGCTCAAGCTTGCCGTGGGCAGATTCAAAGAAGAAGAGCTGTCCTTTGAAGCCATACCGCAGGCTGTGCTGGACGGCAGGGTGGACGCCGGCCTGGTGATACACGAGGCCCAGATAACGTACGACAGGACAAAGTTTTCCGGCATCCTGGACCTGGGAAGCTGGTGGTCCTTGGCGACAAACAACCTCCCTGTTCCGCTGGGAATCAACGTGGCCAGCAGCCTGACCATGACTCGGAGCCAGATCCAGGAGTTTAGCGACCTCTTTGTGCAGTCGATACAGTACGGCCTTGACAACGTCGATGCCGCCGTGGACTATGCCATGCAGTACGGAAGAGGCCAGCCAAAAGCCACGATAAAGAAATTTGTTCTGATGTACGTAAACGACTACACAAAGGACATGGGTCAGCCCGGCAGAAGAGCCATAGAAAGGCTGTTTGAGATGGCCAAAGAAAGCAGGCTGATAGACTCTGCCGTCGCAGTCGACGTGGTCTAGTCGAACCTTTTGATGATGTTAAAGAACGTGTCCCGCTGGGCCGGCTCGCGCTTTATCTCCCGGACCATGCCTGCCAGCTCCTGGATGGAGGTGCCGCTGGCCTTGCCGGCGGCCTTGAAAATCTCCTCCGAGTAGGCAGTCCCCACCATGTCGTTTCCGCCGTACGACAGGGCAACCTGCGCTATCTTTTTGCCAAGGGCCACCCAGTACACTGAGAGGTTTTTCAGCGCGCTTCCCAAGAGCAGCCTTGACACCGCAATGACGCGGAGGTCATAAGTAGACGGGCTTTCGGCCTTGATGAGCCCCTTCTGCTCAAGCTCTGTGTTTTCAAGGCTGAACTTGAGGGGGATAAAGGTGGTAAAGCCTGCAGTCTTTTTGTGCAGTTCGCGGATCTTGAGCACGTGATCAACTACGTGCTCTGGCTTTTCCACATGCCCAAAGAGCATGGTGCAGTTGCTTTTCAGCCCCAGCTCGTGGGCCTGCCTTGCAGTGTCCAGCCATTCCTCGCCGGAGCACTTGCCTATGACTATCTTGTTTCTTGTCTCCGGATGGAATATCTCTGCCCCGCCGCCAGGCAGCGCGTCAAGCCCGGCTGCCTTGAGCCTGGAAAGCACCTCCCTGACGGAGTTGCGCGTAAGCCGGGCTATGAAAAAGATCTCTGCGGGGGTAAACGCCTTTATCCTGACTTGCGGGTGGGCTGCCTTGATGGCCCGCATCATGTTTTCATAGTAGTCAAGCCCCAGCTTGGGATGAAAGCCGCCGACTATGTGAAGCTCGGTTGCCCCCATCTCGATGGCCGCCTTGGACCGGGCCACGATCTGATCCGTAGTCAATGTATAGGCATCGTCCTCGTTGCCCTTTCGGTAAAACGCGCACAGCGGGCAGCTGGCAGCGCAGACATTGGTATAATTCAGGTAGTATGATGCAACAAAGGTGACAATATTTCCGCACAGGTCCCGCCGGAGCCTGTCGGCAGCGGCTCCAAGAAGGAAAAGGTTCTCCTCCTTCATCAGCTGCACGCCGTCGTCGTAGGACAGCTCCTCGCCGGCAAGCGCCTTTTCCAGCGCAGCGGTTCCGCCCACCTTGCTGACGGCGTCTATTGTCTGCAACGCCTGAAAATAGGCCTGCAGGCCATTATAAATTTAGACTCTCCAAATAGAATAAATATCATCAAAGGCACCGGGATACTGTTAATATTTGCAAAGCAGACTGGTCCAGGAATTTCTTAAAAAGTCCGATATCAGCGACATTCTGGACAGCGCGCTGGCCGGCAGAAGGCTGGACCTGAACGACTGCATACGGCTTGTCAAGTCCGACGATGCGTATTCCATGGGCCTTGTTGCCAGCATCCTGCGGGAGCGAAAGTTTGGAGATACGATAACCTTTGTCAACAACATCATACTAAACTACACCAATGTCTGCGTCACGTACTGCAAGTTCTGCGCGTTTTACCGGCCGCCGGGCCATGAAGAATCGTATACCGTTCCACTGGAGGACATTGTAAAGAGGGTCGCCACCTCCCGGGAGATGTTTGGGATCACACAGGTCCTGATGCAGGGCGGCCACAACCCGAGCCTACGGGTAGAGTATTTTGAGGATGCGTTCAGGGCCATAAAGCAGAAATGCCCGGAGGTGGGAATCCATGGCCTCTCGCCGTCGGAGGTGGACATGATAGCCCGCGTCGAGAGGAGCAGCACCAAGGAAATACTGTCCCGGCTAAAAGAGGCCGGCCTGGATTCGCTTCCGGGGGCCGGCGCCGAGATCCTGGAGGACAGCGTCAAGGAGCAGATAAGCCCGCTTAAGATAAAGAGCCACGAATGGCTGCGGATAATGGAGGAGGCCCACGGACTTGGGATCAGGTCTTCGGCCACGATGATGTACGGGACGGTGGAGACCGAGGAGGACCGGGCAAGGCACATCATGAAGATAGCCCGCCTGCAGGAAAAGACCGGCGGATTCATGGCGTTTATCCCGTGGAGCTTTGAGCCCAACAACACCGAGATGCAGATGGAGGGCCTGGTCAAGTACCCGTCCGGCGGCCTGCAGCTGCTAAAGATGATTGCCATCTCTAGGATAATGTTTGACGGCCTTGTCGATCATTTACAGTCATCGTGGCTGACCAACGGCATTGGCATGGCGCAGCTGGCCCTAAGCTACGGAGCGGACGATTTTGGAGGCACGCTGATTGGAGAAGAGGTAGTGAGCGCGACCGGGGCAAGATCCACCGAACTGACATCTGACAGGATAATAGCTGCCGTCAAGCAGGCAGGCTTTCGCGTTGCAGAGCGGGACAACGCCTACAACATCATCAGGTACCACTGAAATATTCGGACCATTTCCTGTCTACCAGAGCCTTGGTCTCGTCGTCCACCACTGCCAGCTGCTGGATCTCGCGCATGTAGCCTTCCTCGCGCGTCTTTGTTGTTGCGTCGATGCCAAGCTTGGATCCCAGGTTGACAAGCGGCGAGGCCGGGTCCAGCGTGTCGGTGGGGGCGTTGTTGATTATCATCGTGTCCCTTGCCGCGTCGGCCCTGGTGGTAAGGGCCCATATCACGTCGTTCATGTCGTGGACGTTGACGTCGCTGTCCACCACCACAAACATCTTGGTCAGGGCCAGCTGCCCCATGCCCCACAGGCCCATCATCACCTTCTTGGCCTGGCCGGGGTACTGCTTTTTGATCGATATGATGGCCATCCCCTGGAACCAGGCAGCCGCCGGCATGGCAAAATCCACCACCTCGGGGTGGAACATCTGTATCAGCGGCAGAAACGAGCGCTCGATCACCTTGCCGATGTACGCGTCTTCAAGAATCGGCTTGCCTACCACCGTCGTCAGGTAGATGGGCTTGCTTCTCCTCATCATGCCTGTCAGCGTGAACGTGGGAAACGGCTCCGGCGGGGTGTAATATCCAGTATGATCGCCAAAGGGCCCCTCCATCCGTATGTCGTTTGGGTCCACGTAGCCTTCAAGCACTATCTCGGCATTGGCCGGCACTTCCAGGTCCACGGTCCTGCACTTGACCAGCTTGACTCCTTTCTTTCTTGTGATGCCTGAAAACAGGTACTTGTCCATGCCTTCTGGGACCGGCGCGACGGCGCTAAAGACGGTGGCCGGGTCTGCACCTATCACGATGGCAGCCTCGATCTTTTTGTTCTGCTCCTTTAACATCCGGTAATGCTGCGCGCCGCGCTTGTGGGCCTGCCAGTGCATTATAGCATGCTTGTCGTCGATTATCTGAATTCTGTACACGCCAAGGTTGCGGATCTCTGTCTCCGGGTGCTTGGTAACGGTAAAGCCAAAAGTGATGAACCTGCCGGCATCGCCGACAAAGGACTTGAGGACCGGCATCGAGTTAAAAGACGCCCTGTCGGTTTCCACCACCTCGGTTACCGGGCCTCCATCAACGTATTTCGGGCCGTACTCGCCGATTTCAGACAGTTTTGGCAGCATCTTCAGCTTGTTGAGCATCCCGGACGGCATCTTCATCCGGGTCAGGTCAACGATGCGTCTGCCGATATCGACAAAATCCTCAGACTCTAGGGCAACCTGCAGCCTCTTCATGGTGCCAAAGGCGTTTCCAAGAACCTGCATCTGCGAGCCGTCAACGTTCTCAAACAACACTGCCGGCTGGTCGCCGGAGTACATAAGCCGGCGCATTATCTCGGCCACTTCCAGATCGGGGCTTACCGGTGTTCGGATCCTTTTCAGCTGGCCGGCATTTTCCAGCGCTTCAACGTATTCGCCGAGGCTTTCGAATGGCATCTTGGCGCAAGCTAGCATGCATATGTTAGATAAGTGTTGCCAGCGTCAAGGCCGCCGGATCTTCAGGAACTTGCTTGTGTTCTTGCGGACGATGGGTATTATCTTGTCCATTATAATGCCGTGGACTTTATCTCCAGCCTCGACATCAAATGATAACAGCATGACATAGTAAAGCCGGCTGTTTTCATCGGCTATGGGGATGGTGGCCCGGACAAGTTTTGCATAGTAGGATGAGGCGTAGTTCACCTTGCCAAGCAGGTACTCCCATCTAAGGCGCGTGTACTGCCGCGTGGCTGCCGTGATGGCGTACTGTGCGCGCTCTTCCGGGTTGAGCAGCGGCTTTAAGCCCTTCCTTTCGGCAGTGGCCACCAGCGTGCCGTCCCCGTCTGCGATCCCCACAAACCGGATCGCCGGATCAAGGGAGACTACCTTGTCGCAAACTTCCTGAAAGAATGGTTTCATAGACTGCTATTCTCAAGATGTTGGCAAGTATATTTGATTTTCCTAGTTGGATTGGTAGAACTATGTAATTCGACTTTTACTAGATATAGCCCATCTCATGATCACACAGATGATTCAATGTCTCATAAGAGTGCATGAACATTCAATAAAACTTGAACATCACTTTTTATGTAATTTTGATATAAATCTCAACGCTAGCTTCAAAGGCCTTATATAAATGTTAGCAGTGTGGAAGTTATGGAAGACCAATCTCAACAAAGCGAAAGCGACGAGATCATCTTCAGAAGCAAATTAGGCGAGAAAGAATTCATTTTCGATCCCACATTTAAGGAAGTAATAGTGTCTTTCAAAATGTTCACCGGTACCGATCCAGAAGGAATAAAAAAATACGAAAAGGAGATGGAAAAGGCGATAGAAGCCGAAGGGAAGAAAGACGACAATAACCAGCAATCAAGCGTTCCATTGAAGGTTGATGGCATCAATGGCAAATGGGGTTTTGCACGCGTGAAACCGGTCACTGAAAAACCGCTAGTATTGGAAAACTCTGAAACTTTCAGATATATGACAGCAGTGATTGATAGATCACCTTGTCGATGCTGCAACAGGCCACTGGGCGATAATGAACCCATTCGCTACTTTGTACCCGATCGCATTATAGTAAAAACCAATCAGGAGCCTGAAGAATTTCACGGATATGCAAAAGATAAGTTTGGTTTAAACTTACTGTACGATCCACCTCTTCAAGTTAATACATCTGTATTCGAAATGTCCGCCTTAAAATCTGTAACCGGAAAAGACCTTTTTGCAACTATAGATGAGTTAAACCAAAATGACAAGGTTGAATTTGCTGAACCATACGAGGTTGTCTTTGATACTTCTCTTTATGAGCCGACGGACGTGCATTATGCTGATAAGTCCCAGTGGGGCATAAGGAATGCAAGCGATGGTCCCAGTATGAGAGTGTACGAAGCTTGGAACGTCGATATTAATAAGCAATACCAACCAGGCGGCATTTCAAAAGAGAATGCAGAGAATTGGGGTAACCTGGGCGATCCCAATCCTGCCAATACACCTAACGTGATAATAGCCATAATCGATTCTGGTGTACAAACTAACCATAATGATTTCCTCATTTCTACCAATGGCGACACGGATGCTTTCATAACTGGAGAAAATCAGAATTTTAGTGGTTCTGGAGGTCCAACCGATATATCTGATGCAGATCCTAATAGTCATGGAACACACATGGCAGGCATTGTTGGGGCAAGAAGATGCGACCAACCAGTTCCTCCTTCGAATAAAAAAGTCGTCGGTGTGGCTCCCAGATGCAAGATCCTTCCGCTTAAGGTATCCATTAATCCTGCTGTCGTAAATCAGTTTGTAAGCGCAATACAATATGTGATAGATCAAGCTGCGACAAATAAGAGATACGTCATATGCATCGGTCAGGAATTAAGCGATGATTCACAGCTACGGACAAAGATAAGTGACGCTATATCCAATAACATAGTTGTCGTTTGTGCTGCAGGTAATAGCGGTGCGAGCTCCCCTGTATATCCGGCAAAATTCCCAAACGTCATTGCCGCAGGTGCGTCCGATAGTACTGATTCCAAGTGGGTTAATTCAAATTATGGCAACACGGAGAGCGGGCATCCGGTCATATTTGCACCAGGAGTAAATATACGGTCTACAATACAAACAGATACATGGGGTTACAAGGATGGAACCTCTTGTTCCGCTGCTTTTCTCTCGGGTGCTGCTGCACTTATCCAGGCTCGCAACAAAAAACTCGGTAATTCATGGCTTACACCGGCTGGTGTTAGAAGCAGAATAATCAACAATTACGATCTCATCAATGGAACGTATCGTCGTCACAACCTAAGAAACGCTTTCCAGACGACTCCATAGCTTTTCACAAGGGATTGTAGCCGAAACATATACCTGCTGGATTTTTAATCGAAATGTTTGTAGAATTAATCGAGAAACAGTACTAATGCACCGCTCTGGTTGTTCCCGTCACTTGCCCTTTGGCTTGCTTCCAAGTACATGCGGCAATTATGCAATCTTACTACCCGTTGTAATAGGTCATCACCGTCGAATAGGATTTCTTATATAGATAGGAAGATTAGAAGATTATGTGAAGTATGTTCCCTTATTGGTGTTATTTGTTATTCTATTTCCATTATTCATTCTAAATTTAATACTTGAATATGCAGGTGCAACGCACACCGTAAGTGCATCACCGGCGGGCGGCACCTATAATGAATCTCAATTTGTTACACTAGAATCATCAGCAACCGATGCAACAATTTACTACACCACAGATGGTTCTGATCCAACCACATCAAGCTCGGTGTTTTCCGGACCGATTGAGATCGGTGAAGATACTGTTCTAAAATTCATGGCAATTGATCCTATCGACAGCCATAGTTCTGAAATAGTCTCAGAGACTTACGTCATTGATGAATCACCGCCTACTGTTGTGAGCACAGAACCGGCAAGTGATGAAACGAGGGTTGACCCAAGGTCCATCGTGAGTGTGACATTTAGCGAGCCGATGGACGAATCGACAATAAATAGTGATTCATTTACAATAGCTGACTCTTCTGGAAATCCGGTTTCTGGCACAGTAACTTATGAAGCGAACACAAATACCGCATCGTTCACTCCTGTTGAGTTTGATAGAGATTGTTCAGACTGCCTGAACCTTGGCAAGAATTACACAGCTACCCTAGATGAGAACATCCGTGACGTCGCAGGAAATGCCTTGGGAGCAGACTTTTCGTTTTCTTTCCGGACTGGAGGCGCTTATACGATAATAATTGGTGATGTTGAAACTGGAGAGGCGATACAGGGGTCGGCGTCGGCATTCAGGGTTACTCCAGATCCGTTCGATCTCAAAGGTTCTTTGCTTATAGAAGATAATGATGAAAATGATCTAGACACGGTTTTTTTTAACTCACCTGGACATCTGGACGGTGCAATAACTATCTTCAATATGGAATTTTCAACTTATACTCTTACAGAAGTCACTGTTCCTGAGGGGTACAGGAAAATATATGACAATGTCGTAATTACTGTGCACGACACGAATCGTGCCGGAATTAGGCCAATTGAAAACATTCTATCATCAACTTCTCTTGACGATGTATTCCCTGTATTTACACCGCCCCCTGATCTGACCGCAGAGCAATTCGAGTTGTACAAGGACAATGCAACTCCTGGCATATTTTCTGGTATTCAAGGTAGCGAGTTGGCTAGTCCTAGCCCGATATTTGCAGTAGGCACGGATCAGCTCCCAGAGGCTAGAATTGCAACTCCTGCGACAATTGAACAATTAACATCCCCGATACGTTCTGTTGTTTTTGACATAACAGCATCTCCCGAACTATCGGGAGAAGAAATAATTGATTTATTTGATATTCCCACCTATCCCGCTCCCGCACAAGATGTTGCAGAACAGGTCATATACGTCGTGCCAGCGACAGTAATACCGTATGAGGGTTCTAAGAATAATTTTGTACTAACACCAATAATAGATAGGGTATTTCCTGGTCTGCAGCTCTTTGTAAATCAAGCATCGTTCGTAGAGTCGCAGGCGGCCCAAGTAAAGCGTGTTACCATGACCTTTAACGTTGTAGCAACCGATGTTGGATTTAGCTTCGGTATTTCGGATGTCCCGCCGCCCGAGACTCCGCCACATCCACTTAATGCACCTGCCTTGTTCTTGGACGTGGGTCATGTTGGAAAGGATACCGGGGGCAACGATGTTGACTTTTCAGATCCCAACATGTTCCAATCCTCACCAAAAATAGAGATACTTGTAAAAAAATCGCTTCCAAACTTTCCGCAACTGCCAAATGGGTGTCCAGACTTTAAGGTATTTCTACTGAAAGGCAGCAACTGGGTTCCAATCGAGAAGCTGGATCTCACTCAAGAAGGAGCGGAAGATTGCGAATTCTCTCTAGAGCCGGATCACTTTTCCAAGTTTGCTGTGGGAGGAGTAAAAGGAACCCAGGTAGTTACGGATGAACCCCACAGAAGGCATGGAGGTTCAGGAGGATCAAATCGCGCATCTGATGATGTATCAGACGGATCTACTACAACCAGTATAGGTACAAGGGATTTCCTAAAGACCATCGAATTGGACGACGGTCAAAAAATAGATCTGAAATTTGATAATGTGGTCTCCCCCGGACAGATTACTGTGTCTGATATAACGTCTTCAGACGAGACTAGCGAACTGTTCTCTTCATTTGAATCAAATCAGGGAACTTTAACCATAGAAAATTCAAGTTTTACTACAACAGGCAAAATCTACGAGATAAAATCCTCTTCATCTCTTGATTTCACAGGCGATGTAACTGTAACAATACCATACGATGAAGCGACAACAGACTCGTCTGAATCAGACGTTAGATTTCTGCATCATACCGAAACGGGCTGGGAAGATGCAACCATATCAATCGATGTTGACAAGAACGTCGTGACTGGTAGGATCCCTTCATTTTCACCTGTTGTTGCCGGGATGGTGGATGACGGTACGTATGGCCCGGTCTACTTTGAAGAACATCCGCTCAGCAGGGTCAAGATAGTCCATGTAGAATGGGGCATTTCACAAGATTCGGGGGAGGATGCAGTGACGGTGTTTGGCAGCATAAAGAACCAGCAAAGAATCAGCCAGGACTATACTTACATAGTACAACTAGTGGACCAAGACGGAATTACCGCAGACCTGAAAATTTACCACGGCTCACTTGCAGAAGCAGAAAGCCTTCAGCTGACAAGTTCAATGTCTGCCATGAAAGACGGACCGCACGAGATAAAGATATTCGTTATTGACAACTTGGACATGCCTCAGATTTTGGCCGAAGCTGTAACAGAAAATCTCAATGCCCCGGCGATGTAAAAAATTAACATCAAATTTATTAACAGACAACCGACATAACCGATCGGATGAGTTATTCCCAAGATTCCGGTCTTGCTCACTGTCATTTTTTCTTTGTCGATATCGTCGGCCTTTCAGATCCAACCGCATCAACAAAATTACAGATAAAAAAGATTGATTTCCTTAACAAAAGCATAGCAGATTGTATAGCCTTCAAATCCACTCCACAAAATCACAAAATTATACTGCCTACAGGAGACGGCATGGCTATCGGATTCATTCAAGGTTCGGAGGAATTGCCCCTGCAACTGGCAATCGAATTACACGAAAAAATAAAACATTTCAATAAAGGAAAAGTGCCTGTAGAATCAATAGGCGTTAGAATTGGCATACACAGCGGACCTGTATTCATGGTAAACGATGTAAATGGCAACCGTAACGTCTGGGGCCCCGGGATAATAATCGCGCGGAGGATCATGGATTTGGGTGATGACGACCACATACTACTCAGTTCCAGGGTCGCAGAGGACCTTTCGCAGATTTCTGACTATTATAAAAAATGCCTTTTCTTTATAGGCGAGCATGTCTTCAAGCATAATGTAAAAATAAGAATATACTCTGCTTATTCAACATCAGGAAAGCAGACCTTCGGAAACTCTAAGCTTCCTGAGAAGATCAAGAAATCTCCTAATGATTACTTGTATCCCCACATAGGCGTTAATCTTTCTATAGTAGACCCCAAAACAATGCTTGTTCACTACAAACGGTTATACGAGATTCAAAGCCTTTCGGATGAACCTATATCCGAAGTAAATCACCAGATCGCTACTGACGTAGAAAAAACCTTCGAGGAACTGAACTTAAAGATCTATGATGAAGATGGCAACGATATGAAAATAACTAACATTAAGGTCGATAAGCCCTTACAGAAGGATTTCGATACATCCTTTTCCACTCCGCTAGAAAAAGGACAAGGGCTACGCTATTTCCTTGAGTATGACATTGAAGAACCGGAAAGATATTTTGAAAATATCTTCCTGACCAATTGTGAAAAGTTTGTCACCACCATTGACTTCCCAGTAAATGCTGGAATTCGCAATCCTGTTGTTTATGAAGTAAATTTGGAGAATGATGAGAAAATTAAAACCAAAAACCAACCGGTGTTAGTAGAAGAAACCAATGGCCGCCGGACAGTAAGATGGGCAAAGAAAAACGTCAGAAAAGGGCAGTCCTTTAGATTTGAGTGGTAAGATACCTCAATAGGGTCCAAATCCAAGACTGATAACATTTCACACAAAGGATTTGGTTTGGTGTTTTGAAGCAAATACATATATGGGTTTTACAGGTCGATACTTGCCAGTTTGTCGCAAGAACTAGTGATGCTTGAAGACCGTAAAAACT
The DNA here is from genome assembly GCA_029263715.1 of Nitrososphaera sp. Lineage (GTDB taxonomy): Archaea > Thermoproteota > Nitrososphaeria > Nitrososphaerales > Nitrososphaeraceae > Nitrososphaera. The sequence continues at coordinate 123,134 of JAJUFP010000006.1, forward strand.
CGTTGCTGAACAGGCGCGAGGTAAAGGCGCTGTTCAAAGGCGCAGCCGGCCAGCTGAAAAAAACAGACGCAGCAGAAAAGATAGCCGGCCAGCTTAGCGTTGACAAAAAGAACGTTGTTCCAATAAACCTTGTTTGCGAGACCGGCATGACCGACGTTCATGCAGTATTCTACGTGTATGACAACGAAGAAGAGGCCAAAAAGCAGCTGCCAAGGTACAGGCTACTCAGGACCATGCCCAAGGCAGACAGAAAGAAGCTTTTAGACGAGGAAAAGGCGGCCAAGCTTAAAGCCAAGCAGGCAGCGGCTGCCGAGAAGGGCGGAGGCGCCAAAAAGTAATGGCTGACAAAAAGGCCGCCGCAAAAGGCGAGGTAGCAATCCACAAGTTCTACAAGGTAGAAGGAAGCAAGGTTACCCGGCTCAAGCGCGAATGCCTGAAATGCGGCAAGGGCGTCTTTATGGCCGAGCACAAGGACAGGTTCACCTGCGGCAAGTGCGGCTACACCGAGTTTGCCCGCAAGGAACAGGCCAAGAAAGGCAAAAAGTAGCCCTCAGCCAAAATTCCTTATTTCATTTTTGATTGCCCGGGCCACGGCCGGAGTCAGCACGGGATAGAATGTTGCAATGTACTGTTTTGAATCCATCTTGGCCGCTAATTTGGTATCAGCGTAGCCCTCCAGAAACTCCTTTGTTATTGCCGCGGCCATGTCTGCATTTCTGCTGTTCTTGAGGCCCCAGCACACAAACTGCGCGACATCCCATGCAGGGTCGCCGGCATCAAAGACAAACTGTTCCAGGTCAGTGAAATACAAACCGTCATGAATTATGACGTTCTTTGGCTTTATGTTGCCAAAGCTGGCCCCCGTTTGATGGACTTGGGCCATCTGCCGGCCTGCAACCCTTAACCATTCAGTTTCCTCATCCCTGCCCAAAAGCAGGCCGCGGATAACATCGGCAAGGGTCCTTCCTTCTATGAACTGCGTTACCAAAAGCCTTCTGTCCAGAACCACGGCCTCTATTGATGGCGTCAAAAGCCCCAGCCTGCGGATCTGCCTTGCAGCCTTGTATGCCGAACCCAGCCTGTACATCGGGTCTATCTTGAACTTTTTTACCGGCGCAGTCCACATGCTTAGCGCTGCCCATTTCACTGATTTCGTCCTTGCCAGTTTTTTGACCGCGTACCTGCGCTCATTGTTTTTGTTCTGCAGCACGTACAGCATGGTCCTGCTGTTTGGGTTTCCAAGCCGCCTTTTGGTTATCGAGTAATTATCAAGCCCGGCCTGGCTGGCCAGCAGGTCGAGCCAGTACTGCCTTCTGCTGTCTGATACCAGCAGACCTTCTGGAAGCTTGCAATAAACGCAGGCAGGGCAGGACATGAAATCTGGAAACTCTACCCGCTGGGCTACCTGTCTTTTTATCTTGGACTCAGCCTCCCTTACTGCAAGATGCAGGGTCTTTCTGCCCGCATACGTGTGGACGAAATACGAGCTGAATTCCTGAAGCTTCTTGGTCAGCTCAAGCGAGGCGCGGTTTTTTTCCACCTGCACGCGCTTTTCAGAGATCCTCAAGAGATCTCCTTGCTGTTCAAAGAGCTCCTTGTCTTCGGCCATGATCTCTGCCAGCGCCCGCCTGTAGCCGTCCAGAGCAAATTTCAGGTTCTGTTCGTTTGCAGTGTAAGTCTTGTAGTAGCTGTATGCAGCATTTGGGTACAATGACGCCCTCCGCTTTACCTTTGAAAAATGCACGTATTCCAAGGGAAAAGAAATTTCCGTGCAAAGCAGGCTGGTCTGGCCAACCAGGTTCTGCATCTCTTCAAGGATCACCCGTTTTTTGTAAAGGCGTTCCATGCGCTCAAAGAACTCGGCGTTGATCACGGGCTCGTAAACATGCAAAAGCCTTCCGACAACAAACTCGCCCAGATGCGCATGCCGTGCATCGCTTTCCAGAGAACCCTGGTCGACAACCAGGGCAGAAACCTGCAGGCCCTGATCCTTTTGGTAAACGTACTTGACTGCATACGGGTAGTTGGCAAGAACTATCATGACGTCGACGTCGCTGTCCGGCCTTGCGTAGCCTGCCACCCTTGAGCCGTAGATGCAGGCGGCAACTATTCTGCGGCGGCCGGCTATCCGTTCCATCACGTTTTTCAGGGACTGCAGTTCTTCCGGCGAGAGGCTAAACATAGCCGGGCTGGCTCTTTTTCTTGCGCAGCCTCATGCTTTCAAATTCTGCAATCCTGTCCTTTACTGCCTGGTCCACCTGAAGCCGCGCCATCGCATCGACCGGAATCTTGACAACGTTGGCGTCTATTGGCACACGTACCATGGGGAGGCCCTTGTCCATCCACTGCTTGATGGACTTGTCTTCCAGTTTCAGGTCCCGGAATCCTTCTGGAAAACGCGTGGTTATGTGCCTTATCAGAGTCTGGTCGGATTTGAATACCGCCCGCTCCTCCATCAACCTTCCTCCGTCTGCGTACCTTCCCTCAAAAAGCGTGCCGGCCAGTTCATCGGATACCACGTTCATCTTTGCTATCCTGCCTACAAGTTCCAGATAGTGCATGAATTCATGGGCCAGTATGGCGTGAATGGTGCCCTTGAGCCCAAAGGCCACAAGCGGAGCAGTTATCTGCACAACGACGTGCAGCGTGTTGTCATCTCGGACCACCGGGATGGTCCGTGCAAAAAATATGCCAAACTGGGTGAACTCAACCGCGGAGGTTGACACCACCATGCTTGGCTCAACGTAGTAATACGGGTAGCTAAGACCGGACGCTTTTTCTACCCTGCTTATGCCCTCGGTGACAAGCGGGAACCTCTCCGTTATCATTCTGTAGATCTTGTCTGGTATCTTGCCCGCACTGGCCGCGTCATGGACTTTGTAAAGCGGGTCAAAACTCATCTGCTTGCTTTACAAGCAGAGTCGCCGGACAAAAACGTTACTGAATGTCCACCGCAAGAATGTCAAAGGTGACGCACTGGCATTTTGCCCCAAGCAATTGTGAGATGTTTGGGTCCATGTACTCCTCGCCTCCGATGAACTGCTTTATGGGAAGCCCGCCGTCTGCGGTTATCGTGATGCTTGCCTCGTTGTCTGATGTCTTGCTGGCCCGCAGTGCGTAGATCTTTTTCGTTGTCACTTTCGACTTGTTTTCAAATTTTACTTCCCTGCCGGCAAGCAGCCGCAGTTTGCTCATGTCTGATGCCGCCAGCGTCCTGTCGCATTTTGCCACAATCTTTGTCTTGACCGAGAATCGGGTCTGCGTGTCAGGAATGTCTTCTAGAACGCCGGTTATCCTGACTGTCACCCAATCTTTGCTGAAAATCTTTTTGATGTGCCTTGACTTGGGATCAGATATTCTGACGTAAAAGGGCCTTCCGCGTCCAAGCACGAGGCTGCTCTGATCCTCGCTTCCAATCCATGAAATCTTGGGCGTCTGGCCTCCCGTTGCAGCCATCAGGTGCTGTGTTATTATCCCTTCCACGCTGTCGTAGCCGGCAAGGCCGGAATAATCGCAGAGGGGGCAGCCTTTGCCCAAGCACATGGCGCATCTTTCCTGCTTTTGCGGCAGTCCCCTGACCTTCTTGACGTACCTGCCCTCAAAGGCAATGGGCCGGGCCTTTACAGTCGTCGTTATGCAATTGTCCTTGTCGACTGTCAGGTTCACAAGAACGTCTGGCTTGAGATAATCTGTCTTCTTTTTCAGCCGTCTGGCAAGGCGCTGGCCTATTTCCCTGGTCAGCTGGTTTTTGGCGCTTTCCCTGCCACGGATCTTGAATCTGGCGCGCAGCGCGTCCTCCCGGTCATGGATTTGCGTGGGAAGGGTGGCACCGACAAGGAATGTCCTAAATTCATAGGGCTTGAGCGCCTGTCTCACCTCTTCAACCATGCTGTCAAGACCGTCCATCAAACCGCGGCAGATGAAGCACTTTTGCACCGTTTTTCTGCCCAGAGTGGTGCCTGTCTGTCTTGCAAGGCAGCGGTGGCAGAGTTGGTACTCTTTTAGCTGGACAAGGGCGCTGCGGCTATCATCAACCAATGCCAAACCTCCTCAACAGCCCCTGCATCTGCCGCCCTTTGGACTGCTTCATCATCGCCTTTGAGTTGTTGTACTGCTGTATCATGTGTTTTATCTCGCCTTCCGGCATCCCCGAGCCGCGGGCTATTCTCTTGCGCCTAGACTCGTTGATGGCGTCCGGATCCTTCTTTTCCTCGTTGGTCATGGACTGTATTATGTACCGCCATTTCTCCATGCGTTCCTGCATGGCGTCCAGCTGGTCTTCTTTTACCATGCCTGAAAGTCCGGGTAGGTTATCAATGACATTTCTAAAACCAAGCTTGCTGACCTGCTCCATCTGCGCGTAGAAATCCTCGATGGTCATCTTGCCTGAAAGCAGGCGCTTTGCCTGGTTTTCATCGGCTTGAACCTCAAGGCCACGGGCCATTTCAAGGAGGGCCTTGATATCGCCCATGCCTAAAAGCCTACCGACGAACCTGGTCGGCGAGAACTGCTCAAGGTCGTCGATGCGCTCGCCGGTTCCTATAAACATGACCTTGGCGCCGGTGGCCGCAGATGCCGCCAGCGCGCCTCCTCCCTTGGCCGTGCCGTCCAGCTTGGTGATTATGATGCCGCCTACCGGCGCAGCCTGGTGGAACGCTTGGGCCTGGCTGAAGGCTTGCTGGCCGATGGTTCCATCTATCACCAGCAAGACAAGATCCGGCGTGGCCGCCTTGTACATCTCGCTCATCTCCTGCAGAAGCCCTGCCTCCTCCTTGTGCCGGCCAGCAGTGTCGATTATCACAACGTCAAGGTTCTGCGGCTTGAAATGCTCAAGGCCGTGCTTTGCAATGCCCACCGCGTCCTTGCTGTCTTCCTCGCCGTACACCTCGACGTTTATCTTGGAGCAGTTCATCTTCAGCTGGGTCAGCGCGCCGGGACGCCAGGTGTCTGCGCCTACCACGCCGGTTCTGTAGCCGTGTTTTGTAAGCCACCTTGCCAGCTTGGCGGTGACCGTGGTCTTGCCGCTACCCTGAATTCCAAGCATCAAAACCACGTTCTGCCTGCCGGGCTTGAAGAACTCTGTCGCGCCGGTATCGTCTTCACGTGTCTTGTCTATGGTGGTTATCACCTCGCCGGAATAGCCCAGCATCTTTGCCAGCTCGCCGTAAAGTATGGTGACTATGTGGTCCTTCCTTGACAGGCCCTTTGGAGGCTGCTCCTTCATGGCCCGCTCCTTGAGGTTCTTGGTGATGGTCAGAACCAGCCTGACGTTAACGTCTGACTGTAAAAGCGCCCGCTGGACATCCTTGCACAGCGAGTCTATAAGCTCTTCGTTGATGTCCGACGCGCCGACAATCTTTTTCAGCGCGCTCCTAAGACCGTCCCGCAGGTTATCAAACATTGTTACTTGTCTACTAAGACAACTTCCTGTATTTCAAATATTCCCCGCTGCCCGTCCCAGTGGGTGTCTGCCTTCTTGACCTGAAGGGCCTTGCTAAACATCGGGCAGTCGGTGACCAGGGTCTCTGCCTCGCCGCCCTCAAATGTAAGGTTAAAGCCGTACTTCTTGCTCAGCTGCTCGAGGCGGCCTATCAGGTCGCTGTCAAGGGTCCTGCCCAGCAGTTCCTTTCCAAGTCCCATCGCTGAGACCCCCACGATCATGGTCTGAAAGCCGGCGCCGACAAGCTCTTTCATGTACTTTGCAGGCTCGACGCCCCACAGCGGCGACACTGGCTCAAGGGAATGTGCCCTGCATACCTGTTCAAACGCCTGTTTCTGGAACCCACTTGAAATGCCGCCGTACACCACGCCTTCTATGCCGTAAAGCGACTTGGCCTGCGATATGGCCTCTGACAGCGCCTTCATTTCGTCTTCCTTGCTCTTGCCCTTTACCTCAAAACTCAGGACTGGAAGCTGCATAGCCTCCGCAAGGTGCTCTGTGACCCAGCTGTTGGGGTAATGGAACAGCATGCTGTCGTCGGCTGCCGGGCGCATGGTTATCAGGCAGTCCACAGTATACCCCATCCTTCTGGCAAGGTGTATGGAAAACGTGCTATCCTTTCCGCCAGAGAAAAGCGCTGCCAGCTTCACGCAATTAATAGCAACATCGTTTAATATTAACTACCGTTCACTTTCAAAACAGGACGCTGCACATTGGACATACTGCTACAAGTTCAAGACCTCAAAAAGTATTTCCCGGTCAAGAAGAGCTTCCGGCAGATGTTCCAAAAAGGGGTGCAGTACGTCCGGGCCGTCGACGGCGTCAGCTTTACCCTTGAACGCGGCAAGGTGCTCGTGCTGGCCGGCCAGTCAGGTTCCGGCAAGACCACGGTTGCAAGGCTTGTGATGAGAGCTATTGACCCTGATGCTGGCTCAATAGTGTTTGACGGCAAAGACGTGACACATTACACAGGAAGCCAGCTAAAGCATTTCCGAACTCAGGTGCACATAGTCTACCAGGACCCGTATGCCTCGCTCAACCCCCGGATGAAGATAATGGACACGGTCATGGAGCCATTGAACATCCATGACAGGCAAAGTTCGAGGCAACAAAAGGAGGAGAAGGTGCTAAAGGCCCTTCAGGATGTCCGGCTGGAGCCTGTCTCTGAGATAGCCATGAAGCTTCCGCACATGCTTTCAGGAGGCCAGAGGCAACGGGCGGCCCTGGCTCGCGCCATCGTCCTGCATCCTGCGCTGATAGTTGCCGACGAGCCAGTATCCATGCTCGATGTCTCGGTAAGGGGCGAGATCCTGGAGCTGATGCAGAGCCTCAAAGAAAAGTTCCGGATCTCATACATCTACATCACCCATGATCTTTCGACTGCACGGTACGTTGGCGACGACCTTGCAGTGATGAAGGATGGCAAGATAGTCGAGATTGGCCCGATAGACCAGGTTCTTCTAAACCCATCTCACGGATACACACGCGCCCTGATAGACGCTATACCAGACCCTGCCCGGGTCTGAAAAATATATTAGTGAACGAAGCCGGTTCATGGTTAGTGAAAAAGGCAACCCTGCTTTCATTGTTGGTTGGCACGATGCTTCTTTCCAGTTTTGTTACTGCCAGCGCGCAGCCAGCCAAAGGTCCGTACGTCGACCAAGTCCGATTCATCCATTACGAAGATGAAAATATAGCCCTTGAACAGGTAAAGGCCGGCCAGCTTGACGTATATTACTTCAAGATTCCTCTTGAAGTCGCGTCAGACGCAAAGAACGACCCGAAGGTGGCGATATACGAAAGACGATCTGGCTCAAACGTGCTTTTCATAAATCCTGCTCCCTCCAAGGACGAAAATGTGCTAAACCCCTTCCAGTTTGGTGAAGTAAGGTTTGCCATGAATTATCTGGTGGACCGCGACCTTGTGGTCAATGAATTCCAAAAGGGATTTGGCAGCCCGCTTACAGATCCGTACGGAATCTACTCGCCTGAATACCTTAACATCATTGATACTGTTGAGTCGTTTGGATTCCGTCACAACCCACAGCTGGCAGAAAGCATTATCTCAGAAGAACTCACAGCCGCAGGGGCAGCCAAGGATAATGGCAAGTGGACCTACAAGGGCAACCCCATCACGATCAAGATCATGATAAGGAGCGATGATACACCCCGCCGACTGATAGGCGAGGATATCGCCTCCAAGCTAGAGGACCTTGGTTTTACTGTCCAGAAGGATTACGGGGACCTTAACAAAGCTAACATCGTTGTTTATGGTTCTGACCCGCAGGAACTGCAGTGGCAAATCTACACTGAGGGTTTTGCAGGCACAGGCGCGTTTGTAAAAGAAAATCCGGTGATACCTGCCCAGATGTACGCACCGTGGCTGGGACGAATGCCTGGATTTCAGAATGAGGCCTACTGGAATTACCAGAACGCAACGCTGGACGATGTTACTCAACGGATATTCTTTGCCAATTTTACATCACAGGCCGAGAGAACCGATCTGCTTAACTTGGCTACGAGGATGGGAATTCAGGAATCCATCAGGGTCTTTGTTTCACAAAACACGGATCCTTATGCCGCATCGCCCACCTTGACAGGTCTTGTCAACGATTTCGGCGCAGGAATAACCAGCAAGTACTCGCTTATCAACGCAAGGCCAGCAGAAGGCAACTCGCTGGATGTGGGCGTCAAGCAGATTCATCAGGGGGCATGGAACGAAGTAGCCGGTCTGCGAGATGTCTACAGCACTTATATCAATTCCCTGGTAGATGATACCAGCACCTTCAGAGATCCATATACCGGGGAGATCATCCCGCTGCGCGTCCAGTGGACGGCTATTGAGACGCAGGGCCCTGCCGGCAAATTGCCGGTGAGCCCCGACGCGCAGGTCTGGGATCCAACATCTCAGCAATGGAAGCAGGTTGGATCCGAAAGCACGTCGATGAGCAAGGTTACGTACAAGGTACTCTATTCTAACTGGCACAACGGCATACCGATGGACGAATCGGACCTGCTTTACAACCTGTATTTTATATTCGAGTGGGGCTCTGACCTTGGCGAAAACGATCTGACAGTAGATCCAGAGTACACTCCGCAGGTCGAGCCGGGCCTTGAACGCCTGAAGGGCTTCAAAATAAATGAAGATAATCTGGAATCGTATGTAGACTATTGGCATTACGACGACAAAGAGATCGCTGACTTTGGCTCCATGTGGGCAACCGAACCGTGGGAAATAACGGCCGCAACAGAAAGGCTCGTAACTTCTGGCAAAATCGCATACTCTAGAAGCCAGGCCTCGGTCAACAATGTTGGATGGCTGGACCTGGTGGTTCCTGAACACGCAAACATGGTCAAAGAAGAGCTGCAAAGGATGAAGAATGAGAACTTTGTGCCGGCTCCTCTTCAGGGAATAGTCCGCGTCGAAGAAGCAAGCAACCGCTACGATGCCAGCATCAAGTGGATCGACGAACACAACCATGCGGTGGTAGGCAACGGTCCGTTCTACTTTGACAGTTACAACATTGCCGGCAGGACTATAACATTGAAGGCGTTCCGCGACCAGTCCTATCCGTTTGAAGTGGGGCACTGGTCCAAATATGAGCATCCAAAACTGGCTAAAATAACCCAGCTGACTGCACCAAGGACGCTTGCCGCAGGACAGCCGGCCACCATCAACATCTCATTGGAAGTCGACGGACAGCCAAGCAACGACGCGCTAGTCAATTATTTCATCTCAGGCAAGGACAAAGTTGTGATCAAAGGAGAGGCCGTGCCGTCCGGCGAGACTGGCAACTTTGTGATAGACCTGCCGTCTGCCGAGACTTCCAAACTGTCGGCGGGTCCCAACCAGCTCAAGATATTTGCCAACAGCAAGTTTGCCTTCAGCCCGGATATCTCTACAAGCACTATCCTTGTCACTGGCGAACCAGCACTACAGGATACAATGGCCAAGACAACATTTGATGGTACGGAATACACAGTTACTGGCAAGTCAGCAACAGTCAAGTTAACATCGCTTACCATTGAACCAAACATTGCTGTAAAGCTTGAACTCGATGGCCAAGGCGAAGTGCAATTGACCCTGCCAAGGAACATGATCGACGGCATTTCATCTGTAGAAGGTAATGACAACCAAATTGAATTTACAAAGATCGAGTCTACAGACTCGACTACCATCACCTTCACAGTACCATCCGGTGTCAGTGAAGTAGAAATCTATGGTGCTATGGTGGTGCCTGAATTCGGAGTCATCGCAGCACTCATACTGGCAGCTTCGCTGGTGGCTGTAATCGGCTTTGCCAGGTTCAAGGGCACATCACTGGGCTTTGGAAGGTTCTAATCCTTCCCTTTCTACTTTTTCTAGGTTCTGTTTTAGTAGACCATTGAACAATAGATCTGGCAGGCTGGTAAGGGACAGGGCATAAATCCAGATACCATTAATAGAAAGCAAAAAGAACGCTTCAATAGGGCAGAGCACACAACTTGGGGGGATTCTACCGCTTCCTTCTACGCCGTTCGGTAAACATGGTGATAGTGCTTTTTGCCACGCTGATCCTCACCATCGCGCTCCTTGGCCCCACCATGGACAGGATCCTGAGGGACAGCATCAAGTACTATATCATCGAGGAGGTGAACTCCAAGAACCTAAAGTTTCCAAACGAGGTGGAGCGACAGAAATACATCAATGAGCGCGTCGAATTCCAGACAAAGGCGCTTGGCCTTGACGAGCCGTGGTACTCGCCAAAGCGGTTCTTTAACACCGTAGTAAAGGTGATGCTGCTGGACCTTGGAAAATCTAACTTTCTGACAAGCGACAGCGGCTCCTCAAATGTGCGGGACATCATACTTGAAAAATTGCCCAAGACGGTGCTGCTGTTCACCACATCGACGCTGGTTATCACGGTAATCGGGCTTTACCTTGGCTCCTTTGTTGCCAGCAAGGCCGGCTCGATATGGGATCGATTCAATTCCGCTTTCGCGGTTTTCAGCGGAAGCTTCCCTACCTGGTGGGTAGCAATGCTGATGATCTTTGCATTTGCATTCACGTACCACATCTTCCCGGCACGTGCAACACCTCTTACGCCGCCTTCCGATCCGCAGTACGCGGCTGACTTGGTATACCACATGCTTTTGCCGCTGATAACCATAGTTCTTGTAGGGTTTGGTTCTTGGGCGTACATCGTCAGATATTTCGTGGTTGGAATCCTTGGCGAAGATTATATCGCAGCCAAGAGGGCATCAGGAATACCGGAGAAGAGGATCATTTACTCACATGCGCTAAAAAACGCTGCACCACCCATCATAACGGTCGTGGCCCTGAGTCTGGCCGGCTCGTTTGGTGGTGCCATAACCGTGGAAGCAGTGTTTGACTGGCCCGGCATGGGCAAGCTCTACTACGACGCGATAGGCGTGCTTGACATTCCAGTGATAATTGGGCTGACGTACATCTCTACCGTCATTTTTGTCATCACGGTGTTTGTCACCGACATAGTTTATGCCTACTTTGATCCGCGGGTGAAGGTGGCTTGAGCACCACTAGGATGCTTTCGCGGTCAGAAATAGTCCGGGAATTTAAGCGCTCCAAATCCGGTATTGCTGGCGTGGCGATCCTGCTTGGATTGATACTGATGACCGTTTACTCGGCAGTCGCGATCCCCCTTGAATCCTTCAGACAGTGGAACAACCCGAATTTCTGGATAGACCATCCAAAAGCAGCCGCGCCGGCGTGGACCAACCTTGGCTCCAAGGTTCCAGAACACAAAATCATGGATTCCAGGGATGCGGAAATCTCTGAGTCTATTCAGGATGGAACCCGCACTTTGGTTCATTCTTACAGCATTGACTTTAACTACGATGATTATCCAGACGACTTTATGCTGCCGTATTCTGCAAAATATGGTAGTACGCAGCCGGTTCTGGACGTATCTGTCATCAGGCCAGACGGAAAGGAGTTTGAGATCTATTTCTCATCACTTCCAGTTTCCCGGAGTGACCAGGGCGAGTTTTCATCACGGGTATTTTCTACCGACAAACAGATAGCAGAATCCCTGAAAAGATACCTGGGAGAATTTCAATACAGACAAGACCCTGCAAAGCCGGAGGTCATGGTATTTTCTGACACCCAGGAACCGGGGGTGCTCAAAGGCAAGTACACTTTTCGTGAAACGTTCTTCCTGTTCAATCCGGGGGACTCTGTCATCGATTCCGGCGTGATCCTTGGCGGGAAGGTTTACGGCCTGATGGGAACAGACGAATTTCGCCGGGATCTGGCCATAGGAATACTCTGGGCAGCCCCTGTCGCACTTTTCATCGGCCTAACTGTTTCCATAGCCTCGGTGCTAATTGGTCTTATTTACGGCGTGGTGGCAGGCTACAGAGGCCGCAGAACCGACGAGGGCTTGATGCGCATAAACGACGTGTTCTATTCCTTGCCGACCCTGCCGCTCCTTGTGATATTGTCGGTAACGATCGGCCGCAGCATCTTTTTGATCACCGGCTTTCTTGTCATATTTGGCTGGGTAGGCATGGCCAAGATAAGCAGAAGCCTTGCGCTTCAGATAAAGAACCTGCAGTACGTCGAGGCGGCAAAGCTGATGGGCCAGTCAGACATCAACATAATATTCAAACACATCATACCGCAGCTTTTGCCACTGACTTTTGCCAGCATCGCCATCTCGGTGCCTAGCGCCATTCTGGGTGAGGCGGCTCTCAGCTTCCTTGGACTTGGAGATCCGTCGATCCCTACATGGGGCCAGATTCTTCATGAAGCTAACTCGGCTTCAGCCACCACGCGGGGCCTCTGGTGGTGGATAGTTCCTCCCGGCCTCATGATCGCCATCACCGGGCTTGCGTTTGCCCTCATTGGAAACGCGCTGGACGCCATTGTGAACCCCCGGTCCAGAAGAGTCTAAGTAGCGGATGCCTCAGGACTCATAATCCTCATCACTAGATGATCAGACGGCTCTTCCTTTACCTCATCAGCATCCGAAAATAATCCAAATATCTGCCGTATGAACCTAGCGATATTATCCTTTGACCCTTACTATCTTGATCCTGTCAAGGACCTTCCAGTATTCAACTTCGCGGCCCTGGATCTCTGATTGCTGCAGTTTTTCTCTTATCTCATCTTCCACTGCCGAGGTCTCAAATACCTCAAAGGTCTCAAGATCCATTATCTGCAGGGTGTCGCCAGACTTTGAGATTATCTGGCCGTTTCTCTTGTCTATGAGCGGCACATCTACCTTGGTTGATACCGGACCGACGAACGGATGCGGCCTGTTGTCGAAAACCCCTACCGCGGTGATCCTTGCCTTGGCAGATCCGTGCTTGCCTGGCTTGCTGTGGTCATAGGAGACTATTCTGCACGGCTCTCCGTCTATGATGATGTACGATCCAATCTTGAGAGCGCCAAGATCCATCGGCTTGCTCAATATAATCAGAAGGCTAGAGAAAAACCAGTATATTTAACGTTTCTGATTACTTGAGCTTTTCCAGTATCGAGAAGCTGACAAGGTTGTTGAGCATTATTCCCTTCCTTGCCACGTCGCGTCTTGTACGTTCGCAGTACTTTAGATCCGTCTGGTGGGTTGCCTCCCCTTCCACTTCCAGCATCACCAGGTTCTTGGAGTATGGAAATACGAATTTCGGCTTGTCTGTTGCCAGAACCTGCATCTCTGCAAGGCTGGCCTTCCTCACTCGGTCGCGGCGCGCGATGACGTTTGCCAGATCGCCGATGGCCGGATCCCCGCTGGAGTATTTTGTGAAATACAGCGAGACGTAGTTGAGCCTCTCGCCCACACGCTCAAAAAGGGGACTGTTTAGGAACAGAAATGCCATTCTGTCCAGATTGAAACTTTTGATATCGCTCAATACTCCGTTCATGTCTTTGAACGATGCCAGAACGTAGGTGTTGGCCCTGTTGGGAAAGTACGGCGTGCTTTCTTCAAAGAAGGTTGCCGCAGCAAAGTAAATGTCAACTATGTTGGTGTTGTTCTTCCATTCTTCAACCATGGAATTCAATTGTTTGCTATGCGGCGCACAAACGTAGCCGCGTATCTCTGCTTCTGCAGCCAATCCCTAATCGTGGAGGGGCATACTAGAATATATAGTGTTTGGTACATGGCAAAATTCTCTCCAAATAACGGGATTGTGTTATAAAAAACACCATTTTTTTCATAAAAAAGTAGAATTATCTACCAAATTCCAGCCAACCTATGCGGCGGAAGTGCAGGAACATTACGCTGGCCGCCACTGCAGATATGACAAGTACGAATATCAAAGTCGTATACGGTCCAAACTGCGTCCAGGGGCCGGTCTCAACGCCACCAGGAAGGTTAAGGTTCATGCCGTAAATTGCGCCTATCACTGTCACGGGAATAGAAAGCGTGAATATTATTGTCAGCGCCGCCAGTATCTGGTTGGTCTTTTCGGTGCTCAGCACAAAGTCGGTGTCCTTGTAGATCTCGACCGTTTCTTTTGCCTCTTCCAGCGCTTCATAGACCTTGTCTACGTGGTCTTGCACGTCCCTGAAGTAAAGTGTGAGGTCATCCTTTGAAAACCGTTGCACGTCCTTTGTCAGTTCGATCACCATCCTCCGCAAGTGCACTACTATGCGCCGAAGTGTGGTTATCTCTCTTCTGAGGAGCGCAACCTGCCGTGAAACTGAGACCTTTTCATCGAAGACCAGATCCTCGACATCGTCTATGTTGCCCACGACCTTCATGAGGAGGTGAAGCAGGTCGTCTACAAGCAGGTCAATGATCTTGTGGAGCAAAAAGCCAGAGGACTTGCCCATGGTTACCTGACGGTGTCTTTCATCCACCTTGCACATGCTGAAAAGCTCGTCCAGGGGCCTGAGCTCTCCCTGATGAATGGTTATCAGGTAGCCGTTACCGATGAAGATGGAGAGCTGGCTGAACACGAATCCCCGTACCTTGTCCGGCGTGGGGAAATGCAGAATGATAAAGGTGTGATCCTCATAGCGGTCTATCTTGGGGATCTGGATCTTTGAGAGGCAGTCTTCATAGTTGAGTTTGTGAAACGATGCATGCTGATCCGATAGGGTGGCCAGATCGGAGTACGAGGGCTTTTGTATGTCCGTCCATGCTAGGCCGTTGTTGTAAATGGTTTCCTGTCTTTTCTGAGCCTCCTCCATAATAATCCCTTACTCCCTTTACACCTACCTGTTGCCTTGTTACAATAATACCTGTCATAAAAGGTGTACTACCACAATCTATGTTCAATACATATTCATAGGTCATTTGTTCATTCAACACCTGAATTGCAGCAGTTCCCGGCGAAGGGCAGCTACATGGAAATGCTTTCTACCGTTGGACTGCGCAGGGAACATCTGATCTCTCCAGTGTTCGTGTCTGAAAGACCGGCAAACGAGGCAGAGTCGATGCCTGGAATGCCGGTAACGCCTGCCGCACAAATAGTCAGCCGTGTTCAATCAATAGCAGATACGGGAATTTCGTCGATCATCATATTTGGCATCCCAAAGGATCGGGACAGAAACGGCTCTGCAGCTTACGACAGAAACGGCGTCGTGCAGACAGCAGTGCGCAAGATTCGGGCCGCCTTTGGCCGACAGATAAGCATCATAACCGACGTGTGCGTCTGCCAGTACAACCTGACGGGGCACTGCGGCCTGCTTGTCAAAGGCCAAGTGCACAACGACTCAACACTAAAGGTCCTATCAGAGGTTGCAGTCAGCCATGCACAGGCCGGCGCTGACATCGTGGCGCCGTCTTCCATGATGGACGGTCAGGTAAGATCCATCCGGTCAGCCCTTGACCGGCAGGGATTCTCCACAAGGATACTTTCCTATTCTGCCAAACACTTCTCATCGCTTTACACGCCGTTCCGGTCGGCAGCATTTGCAAAAAAGGGGATCATAGACAAGTCTTCGTACCAGGTCTCATTTTCCAATCCAAAGCAGACGCTGCGGGAGATCGAGACCGATATCCAGGAAGGGGCTGACATGGTGATGATCAAGCCCGGCCTTGCATACCTGGATCTGGTCAGGGCAGTAAAAGACAGGTTCGACGTGCCGGTGGCCGTGCAGAACGTCTCAGGCGAATACGCCATGGTCAAGGCTGCCGGCAAGCACGGGTGGATAGACGAAGGCGAATGGAAAGCGCTTTCAATAGCTTCCATGAAGAGGGCCGGCGCCGACAGGATAATCTCGTATTTTGCGCTGGAACTGGCAGACTTGCTGCCCGAGTAGGATTATATAGCATTCTTGCAATGAACGGAAATGTCCCGCGGTAGCTCAGCCTGGTAGAGCTTTCGGCTGTAGATGTCGGCTAAATAGCTGACCCCGTGCAACAGCCTATCGGGCGTACAAACAGTAACCGAAGAGTCGCAGGCTCAAACAAAACTGGCAACCGCCATTTTGGAGCAGATCCTGCCCGCGGGATACAATCATTATCCATCTTGATAATCCCTTATTAGTGCAGTTATCAATGTATGATGCATGTCTCAGATAGAAACTATCAATCCGGCTACGGGAAAAGTAATCGCTACTTATGATAATGAAACGCCTGAACAGGTGAGCCAAAAGGTCAAGGCTGCCAGAGAAGCGCTTCCTAAATGGAGGAATCTGGAGCTCTCTGAGCGGACAGACTACATGAGACGGCTTGGGCGCGTGATGAGAAAGCGCAGGGAGGAATATGCCAGGGTCGTCACCGAGGAGATGGGCAAGCCACTCCGACAGTCGCTGGCAGAGATTGAGAAATGCTCCTGGGTTTGCGACTATTATGCAGAGCATGCCGAGGTCTTTTTACGCGATCAGATAATCCCGACAGAGTTCCGCAAGAGCTTTGTATCTTTTGAGCCTCTTGGAGTGGTTGCCTGCATCATGCCCTGGAACTTTCCATTCTGGCAGGTGATGCGGTTTGCAGTCCCTGCCCTGACGGCTGGCAACGTGGGCGTGCTCAAGCATTCCAGCATATGCCTTGGTTCATCGTTAAAGCTCGAAGAAGCCTTCATGGACGCCGGCTTTCCGGACGATGTGTTTCAGACCGTTATCGGGGACTATCGCGTTGGCGAAGCCCTTGTACAGTCCAACATCGATGCCGTGTCGGTGACCGGCAGCCTGAACACCGGCAAGCGCGTTGCAGAGCTGGCCTCTAAAGACTTGAAGAAATTCGTCCTTGAGCTTGGAGGAAGCGATCCATTTGTCGTGCTTGAGGACGCTGACTTGAACCAGGCTGCTGTCATGGCCACGCAATCGAGGCTGCTCAATAATGGCCAGAGCTGCATTGCGGCAAAACGGTTCATAGTGGTAAGGGAAGTAGCAGACAAATTCACCAAACTTTTTGCTGAAGACACCATGGACGAAGTTGTGGGGGACCCGATGGATCCAAAGACAACGGTTGGGCCGCTGGTCCGTGACAGCCAGAGGATGATGCTTGCAAAGCAGGTCGAGGACGCAAAAACCAAAGGCGGAAATGTGCTGGTTGGCGGCAAACCCATCCAAAGGGACGGCTTCTTTTACGAGCCGACGATAATCTCAAACGTCAAGCATGACATGGACGTGCTGAGAGAAGAGGTATTTGGCCCCGCGGCGCCTATCATCGTGGTTGAAAATGAAGCCCAGGCCATAGCCGAGGCCAACAATTCAGAATTCGGCCTTGGCGCCAGCATATGGACCAGCAACCTTGAGCGCGGAGTCCGGCTTGCCCGTCAGATAGAAAGCGGCATCGTGTCAGTCAACGAGATGGTCAAGTCCGACCCAAGACTCCCGTTTGGCGGCATCAAAAAATCAGGCATCGGTCGGGAGCTGTCTGAATTCGGGATCAAGGAATTCGTCAACATCAAGTCTATCGTGGTCAAGGACGTCACAAGCAAGCTCCTGGTAGAATAAAATGCGGATCGGCTTAAGGGTTGATTACAGCCCTGCCGATTATCTTGCCTGTCTTTAGCTCTTCCAGCGCGCCGTTTGCCTCGTCCAGCGAGAACTTGCGGGACACCACGGACTGCACTTTGCCCTGCTTGGCGATGGCCACCAGCTCTACCAGGTCGGCAAACTTGCCGGTGTAAGCGCCGGTGAGCGTGAGCGCCCGCAGCGGCACCAGCGGCAGGTTAAGCTCGTACGAACCGCCAAAGAGGCCCACCATCACAAGCTTGCCGCGCTTTCTAAGCATGTTAAACGAGTTTGGGATGGTCCTGCTGTTGTTGACAAAGTCGATTACCGCCTCGGCTCCAAGGCCGCCTGTTATGTCCTTGATGCCTTTTACCGGGTCTGTTGTGCCGGAGTTTATGGTTTCATGGGCTCCAAGCCTCTTTGCCTCGGCCAGCTTTTTGTCGTCGATGTCCACTATCGCAATCCTGGCGTTGGTTACCGCCTTGGCCAGCTGGACTGCCATCAGACCCAGGCCGCCAGCGCCTACGATGACCATGGTCTCACTTGGCAGGCATGAAGCCTTTTTGACGGCGGTGTATGCCGTGAGTCCAGAGCAGGCAAGGGATGCGGCAGCGTTTGGATCATAGTCTCCAAGCTTGACTAGGTACTTGTGGCTTGGCACGAGGACAAGCTCGGAATAGCCGCCGTCCTGGTACACTCCTATGGACCTTGGTGCGTCGCAGATGTTCTCCTCTCCGACCCTGCATGCGGGGCATGTGCCCTCTCCTATCCACGGGTAGACTAGAACCCGGTCGCCTGTTTGAAAACCCGTCACGTTCTCGCCCATATCCTCTATGGTTCCGGCGATCTCATGGCCGGGCGTCAGCGGGAACTTGACTCCCCTGTCCTCGACCTTCATAAACACGCCCTGCGGGCCGGCGTATCCGCCCTCCCACAGGTGCAGATCACTGTGACAAACACCTGCACTTTGAACCCTAACAAGAACCTGATCGTTCTTTGGTTTTGGGACGTTAACTTCCTCAATCTTTAACGGTTCTTTAGTTTTGATAATGCGTGCAGCCTTCATGATTTATCTGTTGGGACTAGAGATTAAGTGCGTAAAAAAGGTTGCCCAGATAGGAATAACGCTTTAATTGCTACACTGACAAGCATCCTGTATTGAAGGCACGTTTCAGTGCCGTTGCCGCCGTTCTTGCGGCCATCAGTGTCGCCGGGGCAATAGCCATCCCGTTTGGAAACCCCATGTTCCTTGACAGGGCCATAATCCTAGAACTGTCTTTCATAACTTTGACTGTGCTGGTTTTCTTGGGCATGAAAAAGCCGCTGTACGCCTGCATCCCGCTGGCGGCCATCGTCATGGTGGGAAACTCGCTGGCCCCACCCCACGTGGAGCTGATGACCACGTTTTCAAAGCCCTTCAACGCTACCGTGCTTATCGTCGGCGGATATGTCCTTCAGATAGCGCTGATCATCACTTCTGTCCGTGAGATAATGAAAGACCGAAAAATAACAGAAGGGCCGGAAATAAAAAAGGACTAGCCGGTTCCAAGGATGTTTTCTTTGGATAATGCCGCGTCCAGCTGCTCTTTGGTCATCAAACCCTTGCTTAGGACCAGCTCCCTGATGGTCTTGTCCGTCTTGAGGGCTTCCTTGTAAATCTCGGCTGCCTTTAAGTATCCAATATAGGGGTTGAGCAAGGTGACCAGCACCGGGCTTTTCTCTATGTACGATTCAAGCCTTTCTCTGTTGGCCTTGAGCCCGTCAATCATGTTGGCCGCAAACACCGGCAGAAAGTTCTTCAGCATGTCGGTAGAGTCCAGCATGCACTTTAGCATTCCTGGGAGCATCACGTTCAGCTCAAACTGACCGGCCTGCGCAGCCATGGCCACAGCCACATCGTTTCCCATCACGTTGAAGCAGATCATGTTGAGGCATTCGGCCAACGATGGGTTAACCTTGCCTGGCATTATGGACGAGCCAGCGTGCACTGCCGGAATGAGTATCTCGGCAAACCCGGCCACCGGACCGCAGGCCATCAGGCGCAGGTCGTTTGCCATCTTTGTCAGCTCCACTGCCAGGTTGCGCAGTGCCGACGAGCAGTTGGCCACGTCAAACTTGCTCTGCAGAGAGTAGAACATGTTCTCAGACGGCCGCAGCTTTAGCTTTGAAATTTCTGATAAGTGCTTTATTGCCAGCTCCCTGTAGCCCTTGGGGGTGTTGGCGCCGGTCCCCACCGCTGTGCCACCAAGGCCTACGCTGCAAAGACCATCCATGGCTTCAAGCATCCTTTTCTGCGCGCGTTCAAGGGAGTACACGTATTCCTCAAACTCTGCGCCCAGCGTCACCGGTATGGCGTCCATCAGGTGGGTCCTGCCTATCTTTATCGCGTTTTGGAATTCCTGTGCTTTTCTTCGCAGCGAGTCTATGAGCACGGTCAGAGAAGCGTTGGTCTCCTCCATGTTCAAGAGTATCGCAACGTGCATGGCAGTTGGGAAAGTGTCGTTGCTGGACTGCGACATGTTTACATGGTCGTTGGGGCTGAGGAATTCGTACTGCCCCTTCTGCTTGCCCAGTATTTCAAGGGCCCTGTTGGCAATCACCTCGTTGCTATTCATGTTAAATGCGGTTCCCGCGCCTGAATTGATCGCCTCGACAATGAACTGATCTAAAAGCTTGCCGGCCAGAATCTCGTTGCACGCCTTGACTATGGCGTCGGCCCTTTCCTCGTCCAGAGCCTTCAGCTCCTTGTTTGCCAGCGCGGCGGAGCGTTTTATCATGACGTACGCCCTGACAAGGTTGACGTGCGCCTTCTGGCCTGTAACCTTGTACTGATCCTTTGCACGAGATGAAAACGGGCCGTAGTAAGCGTCTGATGGAACCTTTACTTCACCAAGCGAATCTTTGTCAATCCTAAAAGACATGGGGATACGCAGCTAACCTGACTGTAATAAATTAATCTAAAGCTAGATGTTTATCCTGATGCGGACCAATTTTTCTATTGCGGAAATTTCATCATACGTGATTTCAAGGCCGTGCAAGAGCGCCGGCATTTTTTCAGCCAGACTGGTGTTCTGAAGGTCTACTGGCGGCTGGAACTTGGCAAGTTTTTCAAACACCATCTTGCCGTACCAGTTGTTCTCCATGCAAAGCCTCCTTTCATCCCTGTCCAACTCGTCTAGCTCTACAATTCCTTTCGGCGTTCCTGAGCCGATGAAGGCATCACCGGACTGCAGTCTTTTGACAAACAATATCTTTGAGTTTCTGGCCCAGTCCCTGCGTATTCCTATGTACAGCGTACGCCTGACAAACAGCTGTCTTTCCGACTCGTCCTTTATCCGCAGGATGTAATGCACAGTCTGCCAAAGCCCTGCTGCCTGCGCAAATATTAAACCATTTACTGTCGAATGCAATATATTAGCACCAAAATTTTTCAAGTCGCATGCAAGTTAGCGGCAGGGTGCTGGTTTGCGATTCCATTGACCAAGTCGGCGTTGACAGCCTGAAAAGGGCCGGTATGAACGTTGACTACAAGCCTGAAATAAAGGCAAATGAACTGGTTTCAGTCGTCAAGGATTACGATGCAATTGTTGTCAGAAGCAGGACCAAGGTGACCAAGGAAATCATTGATGCTGCATCAAACGCCAAGATAATTGCCAGGGTCGGTGTGGGCCTGGACAACGTCGACGTCAAGGCTGCGGAGGCCAGAAAGATCAGGGTGATAAACGCGCCGGAAGCCGCATCGACTGCAGTTGCAGAGCTTGCCATCGGACTGATGATCTCCCTTGCCCGCAGCATCCCCAGAGCCGATGCAGAGACCAAGAAGGGCAACTGGATCAAAAAAGAGCTTGTTGGCACTGAATTGAAGGGCAAGTACCTTGGCATAATCGGCGTTGGCAACATAGGCCGCAACATCGGCAGGATGGCCAAGGCGCTTAGAATGAACCTTATTGGGTACGATATCTTTCCGATAAACCGCGACTTTGTCAGCGAAGTCGGCATGATAGTTACCGACCTTAACACACTGCTTGAAAGCTCGGATTTCATCACATGCCATGTGCCGGCAACGCCGGAGACAAAGCATATGTTCAACGCAGAGAGCCTGGCCAAGATGAAGCCAACAGCATATCTTATCAACACTTCAAGGGGCGAGATAATAGACGAAAACGCCCTTTACGAGGCGCTCAAAAACAACCGGCTGGCTGGAGCCGCGCTGGACGTCTTTGAGGTCGAGCCTCCCACCAACAAACTGCTTCTAAACCTTCCAAACGTGGTGTGCACGCCGCACATCGGTGCACAGACAAAGGAAGGCCAGGAACTGGCGTCTTCGGTTATTGCAGAGAAGATAATCCAGATCCTGCGCGGTGTAATATAGCATATAAAGGGGTTAAAGTCAGGAGATCGGTACAATGCACAGCTACATGGCTCAAACATGGCTCAAGATGTGGAAGAACAACTCTGACGAGCTCAAATCCAAGGCCGTTGTCTGGAGGACAGAGCCAACCATCAACAGGATAGAGAGGCCAAGCAGGCTTGACCGGGCCAGAAAGCTGGGCTACAAGGCCAAACAGGGCATAACAGTAGTCAGGATCCGAGTCGGCAGGGGCGGCATGAGAAAACAGAGGCCCGTGGCAGGCAGAAGACCCAAGCACATCGGTGTTGTCCGCATCAAGCAGGGCATCAGCATGCGCAAGGTCGCCGAGAGAAGGGTCTCCGAAAAGTACCCGAACATGGAAGTCCTAGGTTCTTACTACCTGCACAAGGACGGAATGTACTACTGGTTTGAAGTGATACTGGCAGACCCAAGTCACCCGGCCATCTCCAAAGACAAAGAGATGCGCGGCAAGCTAAAGGCCTTTGCCAAGTAACTATATCTTTCTTGCAGCTTCGATTATCCTGGTCACTTCCGACGCCGGCGTGTCCTTGTCCATGGTTATGTAGTAAAAATCGTCGCCAGCAGGCACCGTCAGTATCTTGACCTTTTCATTTTCGGTGTACGTGTACTCTGTTTTCCCAATCGAATTTTCAAAGCTCTTGCGCATCCTGCTGCGGCTTGCCTCGATGAAATACTCGTTTCTGGCTTCTTCCGGGCTTAGCAGCGGCACAACTCCTTTTCTTAGCCCGCCGGCCATTGTGCGGCCAAACTTGTTCATGAGGCCAGCGTAGCGTATGTGCGGCGATATGCCTAGTATCTGGTTGCACTTTTCCTTGTACTTTTGAGCGTCTTGATTGCTTTGGGGACTGCTTGACATGACTGTACTGTTTCTGGCCGGTGTATAAAAAATACTTTACCGGATGGTCTTTAGTATTATCACGGTGTTGGTGTCAGAAACACCCTCTATCTTACGAATATCGTCTATGCACTTGTTTATCTCGGAGATGGCCGGCGCTGCTATGATGGCTGCAATGTCGTACTGGCCGGTGATCTCGTAGACCACCTCCACACTGCCAAGCTTCATCAGCCTCTGCGACACGGCCGAGGTGTCAGCCGTCGAGCTTACCGAGATGAGCGTAATGGCGCTGGTCTTGTCGCTGGCACCCAGCTCGATGGTAAAGCGCTTGATGACGCCTCCGTCCACCAGGTTCTTGACGCGCCTTCTCACCGCGGATTCAGAAAGGCCGATCTCGTTGGCAATGTCCACAAACGCTTTCCGAGAGTCTGTCTGAAGTATGTGGATTATCTTGTCGTCCGTCTCATCAATGTTAACTGACATTTCTCCTTTGCTCCTCCCTTGTTAGTACTGAGTCCATTATTTCAACTGCGCGGGAAACCGTTGCTTCGTCCATCACAAGCGGCGGAAGCAGGCGTATTATGTTCCTTCCTGAGTACAGCGTCAGCAGTCCGTGACTGATTCCGTCAAAAAGCACATCCTTGACCTCAAAGCGCAGTTCCACTCCAAGCATCATTCCAAGCCCCCTGACCTCGCGGATTATCCTGTGCTTTTCTTTAAGACGCAGAAGGCTTTCCTTGAAGTGCTTGCCGACTCGGGCGGCATTTTCCACCAGCCCATCCTGGGTAAGGGCATCCATCGTGGCACTGGCTGCGGCGCATGCAAGCGGGCTTCCGCCAAAGGTCGACGAATGCTCCCCAAGCTTCATGGCATCCATTATCTCCTGTCTGGAAAGGACAAGGCCCATAGGAACGCCGCCGGCAATTCCCTTGGCAAGGCACATGATGTCCGGCGTGGTGTTCCAGTTCTGTCCGGCCCACATCTTGCCGGTCCTGCCAAGCCCTGCCTGGATCTCGTCAAAGATGAGCACCAGCTTGCGCCGGTCGCAGATCTCCCGGATCTTTGGGATGAGGTTGTCTGGGGGGACTATGATGCCTGTTTCGCCCTGTATGGGCTCTAGGATGACGGCGCCAATGCTGTCGTCTATAGCCTCCTCTAGTTTTTCTGGCTCGCTGTAGGGGACAAACTTGACTCCCTCCAAGAGCGGCATGAACGATTTTCTGTACTTTTCGTTGTACGTGACTGAAAGCGCGCCAAAGGTCTTGCCGTGGTAGGCGCCGTTCATTGCTATCACGCCGGCCTTGCCGGTGTATTTCCGGGCAAATTTCAGGGCGGCCTCGACAGACTCGGTACCGCTGTTGGTAAAGAACATCTTGCTTAGGCCCGGCGGGGCGACGGCTGCCATCTTTTGCATGAACTGAAGCCGCGTGTCGTTGTAGACAGACATGTGCGCCGTTATCAGGGTCTCGGCCTGCTTCTTTATGGCCTCCACAACCCTGTCGTTGCAGTGGCCTACAAGCGCGACACCGTAGCCGCCCATGCAGTCAATGTATTCCTTTCCTGCAGTGTCCCAAACCTTTGCACCCTTGCCCCTTGCCACGTTGACCGGGAACCTCTGGTACAGGTTTGCTAGATAGTTGTCCTCGCCGTTCATTTTGGTGATATCACCGTGCAGTTGTTGTGCGCAATCGCCGAGGAGATCGGGTTCTCAACCTGTCCGGAGGCGATGATGGCTTCCTTGACACCCATTTCAAGGGCTTCGGTGCAGGCAAGCACCTTCTTTTCCATACCAAAGCCGATCTTTGGCAGGGTGGCCTTGGCCTGCTCAAGTGTCATGCTGGTAACCAGCTTTTCGTTAAGCATGAGCCCGTTGACGTTGGTGATGAATATGACCTTGTCTGCCTTGAGTCCGCCTGCCACGTATGCAGCGGCCCTGTCGCCATCAACGTTGAGGAAATCAAAATCCTCGCTTAACGCGATGGGGGAGATGACCGGCGTGTAGCCGCTGTTAACAAGGTTGTTTACCAGCGCTGGGTCCACCGCGTTTATCTTGCCTGTGTATCCGCCATCAATGGCCATCTTTCTTCCCTTTTCGTTGATGACTACAAGCTTTTTCTTACGTTCTGCCTTCAAGATACCGCCGTCAATTCCGGCGACGCCGACTGCCTTGATGCCCTGACGCAAAAGCATCCCCACTATGGCCTTGTTTATCTTGCCGGACATGACCATGGTGTAGATCTCGGCAGTCTCTTTGTCGGTATACCTGCTTCTGACCCCGCCTGGAGAGACGATGAATTTCTGTTCCTTGCCCAGCTTTGTGGCGGTGGCCGTGACTTCCTTTCCGCCGCCGTGGACAAAGACCAGTTTTTCTTTTTCAGAAAGTGCTTTGATGTCTGCAAGGGTTGACGGGTGCAGGCCGTCGACGACGCTTCCGCCTATCTTGATGACTATCATACCGGTGTCAGCGGGGTGTATCGGAGACCTTCCGTCTCGTCAAAGCCAAACATCACGTTCATGTTCTGTATGGCAGAGCCTGCCGCGCCCTTCATCAGGTTGTCAGAGGCAGACAATGCTACTATTCTCTGGTTATCTTCGTCGATGTCAAAGCCGACATCGCAAAAGTTTGAGCCGACCACAAACTTGGGATCTGGGAACTTGTACAGGCCCTTCTTGTCGCGGATAAGGCGCACGAACGGCTCGCCTTTGTACGACTGGCGGTACATCTTCCACAGCTCCAGCTCCTCGACCTGGCGCTTGAGGAACGTGTGGTTTGTTGTAAGTATGCCACGCACAATGTTGACAGCGTGCGGGCTCATGCTCACCTTGATCTCTTTTTTGGCGATCATGGACAGCTCTTGTTCGATCTCGCCGGTGTGCCGGTGCTTTGCCGGCTTGTACGGCCGGATGACACCGTACCGCATGGCATGGTGCGTTCCGGCGTTGGCCTTTTGGCCTGCGCCTGAGGATCCTATCTTGCTGTCCACCACAACATGCTCTGTGTCTATCAGGTTGTTCTCTATCAGCGGCTTGAGGGCAAGAAGCGAGGTAACTGCCATGCATCCAGGGCAGGAGACCAGCTGCGCCTTCTTGATCTCTTCGCGGTGAAGCTCCGGCACGCCGTATACTGACTTTGACAGCATGTCGGGGAACGGATGCTCCCATCCGTACCATTTGATGTAGTCCTTTGGATTCTTTAACCTAAAATCTGCGGAGAGATCGATTATCTTGACTCCGCGGTCGTAAAGGTCCTTGACTATCTTGTTGGCCTTGCCGTGCGGAACTGACGTGAACACCAGATCGCAGGAATTGGCCAGTTTTTCCATATCCATCGGTGAAAATGAAATATCGATGAACCCCTTCAGACTTGGATGTACCCTGTGCACATACTCGCCTGCCTTTTGCCTTGAAGTCACCATGCTCACCTCTACCTTGGGGTGGGTGACCAGCAACCTGAGCAGCTCGCCTCCAACGTAACCGGAAGCGCCGACTACTCCAATCTTCATTTAAGACACGTCCTCCTCTACTTTTATAGCTCTGAGATGCATTTCTTTGAAAATTTTGCCTTGAAAATCCTCATTTATATTTTTTGGTCAGATATGACCCGATGCAGGTCAATTATGACCAGAATCGGTCATGTCAGTTTTTGAAAACCTCGGCAATAGGCTCTGACCGCAGGTTAGCAGCTAATGTTTCTGAGCATCTAATAATTTGTATAAAAAATAGTTGTTTTGTTTCAACTATTGCAGTTCGAACTCCACCGTCATGGCGACGGAAACTTGCTGCCCTTGGATGCTGGAGATGTAGTATGGCGGTATGATGTTTACTCCTCTGTATGTTACAATGCCGCCATATGGATTACCAAATGGAATGGCATTAACTTCTATGCTCTTTACGCTTCCTATCTTCAACCCTAGCGGTTGTGCAATTTCGTTAGCTCTTTCCTGCGCATTTGCAAACGCCAGTTGATTTAGTTCAATTCTTGCCTTGTCTATTGCAGCATCAGATATTGACAGAAACACATTTTCAAGATAGGCGCCCTCATTCCTGGCAGCTTCTGCAATCTTGTTGATGTTTGAAAGGTCTGTCTTTACGATGAATTGTGTGTACGTAGAGTACGTTGTTCCAGGCCCCGGCCCACCATAATAAGCTGGATTAAAACTCACATTTGCCGGCTCGAGCTTCTCTGAATCGATTCCTGCGTCCTTTAGTATTGCCTTTACTTTTTCTATTTTTTCGTACGTGGTCTTGATTGTGTTTTCAAGTGTATCTGGTTGTGTGTTGATTACGACGTATCCTGTGACAACTATTTTCTTTGTCTCATGATTTGGTTCTTCTGATATCGGTTCTTCATCTGAAATCGTTATTGAACCAGTCATGAAGGGGTGAAGAACACAGTAATACAGAATAGTTCCTGGCAAACCCTCGATTCTTACAGTTGCGCTCTCGCCGGGACCTAATAAGCCAGTATCAAATATCTTTCCAGCATCATTAGAACTTGGGGTCCCGGAGGTAGCAGTATGAAGCGCAGAGTCCTGATTAGTCCAAGTTACCGTGCTTCCAGATGCCACAACAATATCTTTGGGTTCAAAGGGAAGCGAGTTTTGGTCAGACGCGCCAAAAGGAATTATCACGCTGGCATCGGCTACACTGTATTGTGGTACCTGCGAAACAGAAATGCTTTCCAATCCAAATCCCTCATTGCTCAATGCTTCAGATATTGCTGTAAACTGATCAATGCTTGACGATATCGCTATTGAAGCATACCCGGTAAACGTGTTAGATGGAATTGACGGTCCGGAATAGTATTGGTTAATGTACGAGTTTCCGATGCTGATGGTTGTATTATCACCAGCCGCCTCTTTTATGGCATCCATTACTTTCGCTTGTCGAGTGTGCAGGTCTGCTATCTCTGAAATGTCGATAGCTTGGTTCTGTATTGCCAGCATTAATGTAGCCTGATCCGGGTCCAGCATCTTGGATGCTTCACCGGTTACCTTTATCGATGCTCCTGATGATGCCGATGCTGCTTTCTGACTAAATGCATTCTGCACATTTACAGCTCCAACTGCGGACAGGAAAAGAGCTGCTACAAGGGTGACTCCCACGGCTAAAGCTATGACAGCCAGCTTCGGTGAATTTGGTAGAAAATTATTTCACCAGTATTCTGGAGAGGTCTTTCGTATTTAGGAGTTGCTTGCAAAGATTGGTTGAGATTCTCCCAGTCTTGCCATTGGGCGCATTTCGACGTCATCAGTAATTCGATGGTCACCAACATTCTTGTACGCTGAAAAATTATATCCGGTCAATCAATCAAGCAAACAGCTTTCTGTACTCCTTTGGGTCAAAAGCAACCCGGGTCTTTTCAAACACACTGCTCTGCACAGCTATCGGCATGGACCGGGTGTTGGTTGACGCACCAAAGCGGCCCTTTGAATCAACTGTTATCAGCCCGCCGGTATCTGGCCCGAACCTCTCTGTCAGAACCTCTATTGCCATGCTGCCAGACTGCATGGCATCGTTGGTTTTCATGTAATCGCAAGCAGATTTGCAGAGGCATAACCTTATCATGTATTCACCGTGGCCCGTGGCACAGGCCGCGCCGGACAGGTTATCGGCGTACAGACCGGCGCCAACAACTGCCGAATCACCTATCCTGCCCGGCATCTTGAGCCACAAGCCACCAGTGGAAACGGAAGATGCAACATTTCCGTGTCTGTCGATGGCAACCGCGCCAACCGTTCCGAAATTATTTGAAAATAGTTTGTAATTCCTTTTCAATTCTGTCTCCATCTGCTGGTAATGTCTATCAAATGCTCTCAGCCTTTGAGGGTCTGGCTCAAGCGGTTCTGGCACGACGTGGCAGCGTTTTGCCAGCTCAATGGCGCCATCTGAGACAAGAAATACGTGGTCTGTCTTTTCCATCACGAGGCGGGCCAGCCTTACAGGGTTTCGTATGTTTTGTACCATACCTACCGATCCGCAGGAAAGGTCCTTGCCATTCATTATGGAGGCATCCATCTCAATTCTTTTGTCCACCGTAAGGCAGGAGCCCACCCCAGCATTGAAAAGGCCACTGTCTTCCATGCTTGCCACAGCCGACTCGACTGCATCGACGGCGTCTTGCCCTGCCTCAAGAAGGGCATAGCCAAGGGAACACGCGTCCTTGAGGGCTTTTGATATCTGCACAGAAGACTTGATCTTCGAGCCTGCTCCACTATGAATCAGGATGCCAAAATTAGCCATCTTCTATGATCTAGCTTTTCTTTGCGATATAGATTTGCGCCTGTTTCTAAGCATAAGATTGTCTGAAAAATAATTATTTATTGACTGCTCAGCGCATAATCATCATCAATAGATACGTAGTGCTAGCTACATGCTGCCACCTGCACAAGGACAGGCAATCGTCTTGGCCAGTTTGACATCTATGTCTTTCAGAAGCGGATAAGGAGCGGCCTCCGGAAATTAGCCACGGGGGTGGTCCTACGAGGCTGTTTCTGGGACAGGACCGCTGGCCTGGTTCTTATCCTGTACTATTTGAATAGCCACTCTCGAAGGTTCTATTTCTTTGAGCTCCTTGCCGTAAAGAGCCGCTAACGATTTCATTGTCCCTTCATCCAGCTTTTCCTTAAATTCGATGACACCTCTTTGGAGGTATTTCTTTTTCTCAAAATTATCTCCGTACTTTTGATGATCCGCTATGTAAGTTGAGCTTTCCCGCATGATAACGTCATCGTCATCTAGGGCCGAAATGAGGTTTACGATGGAGCCGCCAAGGCCGGAGATGATAGAATTAATTTTATCAGTACCTGGAAAGGGCAATTTCTGGAATACATCTCCAACGAGCTGCAAAATTGATGATATTCTTGTGTATGCGGCTTTGTCAAGCTCTATGGCATCAACAGATATAGTCAGGTGATCAGTCACTTTCATCCTGGATACGAGTACTACATCGCGTATAGGCAAGTAGGAGTCTTTTTTGACCCCCCTAAATGTGCCAATTATCTTACTAGTTGTTTTTTCGCTGCCGTCATCGCTGCCGGTATTAAGCTGGATTGTTACTGCAACTTCGGCTTGGCCCTTAATCCATGGTTCATGATTGTCGCCTATGTAGATTTCCTTCAGTATTACCATGACATATGTGCTATCTTTTACATACTGTGGCTGCTTGTTTTGTGGTGGTATTTGTTCAAAAGCTACTCTCGGCATCATCTCTAATCTTTCTTCGATCTTTTTAAGATTGTCGGAGTCCAAATAATAGTTCGATAATGCGAAGCAGCAGGTGGGCAAAGCTGCCCCGTTGAGCCATGCGGTGAGGTTGACCATCCAGGAACATCGCAGGCTGCACAGAAAACCTAAGACAAAAAGAGTGGTTCGATGAATGATAGAAACTAGAGGCAGCCTTTGCAACCTTGTCGGCTCTGTTCTGCTTTGCAGAAGGAAATCGAGCTATGTAACACAAAAGACGAAAGAGAAAGGCAAGCGTTGTTGAATTTTCTATTGAAAGAGCGTCAGGAAGCCTATCATGGCCTGAGTGACCGCCCTGTCAATTGATACGATGGCGTAGGAACATTGTTTTCCGGTTCAAACTCTCGCGGGCTACATCTAATGCACATAAGAAAGATTTTGCCATCCGGCTTTCAAACGAACAGGACTTTGGAGTAGTTTCGTCCTGCTGTAAATTATACCAAGCTGGTCGAGCAGGCAGTACTTTGACAATATGGACTATGACTGGAAATAAGTCGGAGAATATTATAGTAGCACTTGATTTGTGTGAGTCAAGACGTTTAGTAACAATGATTTTTTGATGGATCAGTGCCTATGCAACGAGTTACGCAACACTTTTGTTGCATAGCACACATGAAAAACCTGATTTAACATATAATTATCTAACATAATCCCAGACGTTAACATCGGAGCCAGACTTTAGCCTGTACTTGCCACTTGCTAGGTTGAAAACAACCTCCGCGACTTTTTCGGGAGCCATACCGCGAAAGTCAGTCATTCTTGTGGCTATAGCTCCGGGGTTCACCGCGTATACCTTTATTTTTGGCAGCTCCTCTGCCAGGGACTTTGTAAATCCGCGAACACCCCACTTTGTCGCGCAGTAAACAGTGAGGTCTGCGTAGCCGGTAAGGCCGGCGCCGCTGGCCATGTTGATTATGGTATCCTGTACAAATGGCAGGCATTCTTTGGTGACTTTTATCAATCCTTCAAGATTGGTTCGGATCTGACTTGCTATATCATCGAATTCTTGCTCTTCAAGACGCCGCCAAACAATGACGCCTGCATTGTTGATAAGGATGGATATCTTGCCGTACCTATCGGCGACCTGCCTTACCGCGGTTTTGATGCTTGTGTCATCCATAACATTCAGGTAAAAGACAAATGCATCGGCCGCCCCTAAATCCGTGCATTTTTTGGCCGTCTTTTCCGCATCTTCCCTGTCCTTGTAGTAGGTTATTGCAACCTTGCAACCGGCCTGAGAAAATCTGAATGCATCTTCCCGCCCTATTCCTATGCTTGAGCCGGTTATGAGCACGACTTTGTTTTTCAACGATTCCATGACGGCATTACTTGCCTGCCCCATAAAATAACCGCTATGACCTGCTGGAATGAATGAATTCCCGGCCACGCGCAGCCATGGAAATGGAGAATATCTCGCCGGGTCTGATTACAGAAATTCCGGCGTTGCGGCCAATTATCTCCAGCCGTACTATTTTATCTGGCTGTCTAAGGTCGACCTTTTCGTCTATCAAGCCTGCGAGGTGCTTTATGATATCGGCCTTGTGGTATTGCGTGTACCGCCTTTTTTCAATGACCATCATCCACTTCTCGCCCCTGTCTATCTTGTTTCTGAGGGTTGTCAGGCCCTCGGCCATCGAGTCCATGTCAGATGAGACCCAGCAGTCCACTGGAGCCCACTTTAACGTGTGAGCAAAGGCAAAAGGATCATGGCTGTACATTTTGTACAATTCCTTTACCACATGCCTTGAATCAAGAACAGAGCTGATGCCGGCCACGCCCTGCGCGATGGTTCTCCTAATCATCGGGTTTTTGTCTCCAAGAGCCGCCAGTGTCCTCCTTATCTCATCTCTGGCAAGATAAAATCTGCTCCAGCCGTAAGACACGAGCAGGTTGTAAGCGTACACATAACCGGATTGCAGGAGCAGCCTTAAATCTACGCCGCATCGTGCAATCATCTGCACGACAACGCAAACATCCTGCTAAATACCAAGTTGTGCTATCTTTACAGCACGTTCAGATTTCAGTCGCTTTCAGTATGGGGTAACAAGGAAGTCAGGAGCAGGCTGAGCTGGTACCATGATGTCATGAGGGATCTCAAGCCAGCCAAATTCCTGATCTGCAAGAGCATACCCTGCAACAAGCTTGAAGGTGCTTCCCTGGCTGATCTTTGGGCCGAACATGGCAGGCTGGCAGAATTGTTCAAAAGAAAGCTTGAAAAAGTGAAAGCCGGCGCCGTCGACCTAGCCGTCGAAGAGCACAGTTTTCTGGATCTAAAGTTCGAGCTGGCCAAAAAGATGCTGGACAGCTGCAATTATTGCGAATGGAACTGCCGTGTTAACAGAAACCAAGGCAAAGTCGGTGTCTGCCGGCTCGACAAGGTCACACGGGTTGCATCCTGGTTCAGGCACTTTGGCGAGGAGCCTCCCCTGGTAAATACACATGGTTCGGGCACGATCTTTTTTACCGGCTGCATGTTTCGCTGTGTCTTCTGTCAAAACTGGAGCATATCCCAGTATCCGCTGGCAGGAGAGGAAGTGGATGAAAACAAGCTTGCCGAAATAATGAGGGCGTTACGGAGGCAGGGTGCCCACAACATCAATTTCGTCGGAGGAGAACCCACGCCCAACATACACACAATAATTGGGGGCATGCTGCGTCTGGATGTCAACATTCCAATGCTTTGGAACAGTGACATGTACGGCAGCGTCGATGCGATGAACCTGCTCAAGGAAGTGATCGACATATGGCTTCCAGATTTCAAGTACGGAAATGACAATTGCGCACGAAGGTTATCCAACGTACCTAACTATTTTGCCGTAGTTGCAAGAAATCACAAGATCGCCGGCGAAAACGGGGATATGATAATTCGACATCTGGTGCTGCCCAACCATTTTGAATGTTGCACCAAACCTGTGCTGGAGTGGATAGCACAGAACTGCCCCCATGCTTTGGTGAACGTGATGCAGCAATACTACCCGGACTACAAAGTAATCCAGCACCCGGAAAAATACCCAGACATAGCTCGCAGGCTGACGTCAAAAGAGGTCGAGAAGGCCTACGAATACGCCGAAAAGCTGGGGCTGGTTTACGAGCCGGTCTCATAAGCACACATGCCAGTGCAGCAAGGTTATGAAGATGTTCTGCCTACTCTTAGTCAGGGGCTGAACGCGGTGGGCAAAAAATACATGGAGCAGCACATCCACGAGTACCTGAAGGGCTTGATATTTCGGTGCATTGCAAACAACGAAAATGGAATATCTGTCGAAAAGATCAAAGAATACCTGAATATCCAAGAAAAACACTACAAGGAATTCAAGGATTGCCTTCATGAGATGGAAAGCGACGGCCTGATAAAGTACGATGCCAGAACAGGCCTATGTAAACCTGCATAAGGCGTTAACAGCAGGACATTATTTTCTGGCGATGCTGACTGCATAGTCTACCATGGCGCCGGGTATGTCTGCAACCGAGACGCTGGCTGCCCCCCTAAACTCGACGGTGTTGTTGACTTCGTGGACTACAAGACCCTTTGCCTTGTCTTCCATAAGGTCCACACCAACGATGCCGCCGCCAACAGCCTTGGCAGCGCGCAGGGCTAGATCTTCAAGCTCCTTGGTTATCGGAGCCAGCTCTGCCTTTCCGCCACGCGCGACGTTGGTCCTCCATTCATTTTCTGCAGAGTAGCGATAAATGGCCGTGACCAGTCTGTCGCCTACCACTATGCAGCGGACATCCCGTGGAGGGCGGTCAATCATCTCCTGCACGTAGTAAATGCGTGCAAGCGGGCTGTCGTTTTCTTCACGCATTTCCACTATCATGTTGGCCGTTTCCTCGTCCCTTAGTGGGAAGACGCCGCGTCCCCAGGAACCCACGATGGGCTTCAAGACAAGCGGCAGCCCCGTCTTGAGTATGACGTCCATTGCCGAGTCGGCGCTGAACGCAAACTGCGTCCGCGGCGTCGGAATGCCGCTCTTTGCAAGCACGAGCGAGGTGACCAGCTTGTTGCCGCAGGTCTCGGCCACGTTGAACTTGTTTATGACCGGATAATCAAGAAATTCAAGGCAAGCAGTCAGGTACAGGCCGCGGTAATGGCTGACGCTTCTCTGCATTATGACATCGCCCAGCGCAAGGTCGCTTTTCTTGCTGTCAGTGCTGACGGTGATGGTCTTTGCGTCCACCATCTGCGCCTTCAGGCCCTTCTCCAGGGCCTTGTCGTACAGCGCCTTTTCTTCAAAGCGCACCTTGTCGTAGATTATGCAGATCTCGACCATTATTGTCCCCAGTCTTCGCCTACTGTTTCTGCCGGCTTCAGTTCCACCTTCTCGTTAGCCTTGGTTGCGATCTCGTAGTCGCCACCGCAGTCTGGGCATGTCACTATCTCTCCAACGACTGCATCTTCCGGTATACTGATGTCGGCTCCACATTCTTGGCATTCTACTTTTGTTTTCATTTTTTTTACCTCCTTTTTTTGCTGCTGTTTTTGCTGGCTGCGTCTACCACCGAGTTTGCGATTATCGATTGTAGACCCCACAGCTCAACAAAGCCCTTTGCCAGACTCTGGTCAAAGGTAGATCCGGCCGCATACGTCGCCAGATCGTTTTTGTACAGAGAATACCGCGACTGTCTTCCGACCACGCGCAGCGAACCTCTCTGCATCTTTAGCCGTACTTTTCCGCTAACGCGGGTCTGCGTCGCATCTATAAATCTATCCAAGTCAGAACGCAGTGGATCCTGCCACAGGCCAGCGTAGCAAAGCCAGCTCCACTGCTCGTCGACTATCCTCTTGAAGGCAAGCTCGTGTTTGGTGAGCACCATCTTTTCCAGGTCTTTGTGCGCCTCGATTATCGAGACTGCAGCCGGCGCCTCGTACACCTCGCGGGACTTGATGCCCACCACCCTGTCCTCTATGTGGTCTACAATCCCCACACCGTGGGAGCCGGCCTTGTCGTTGACATACTGGATAAGATCTGTTATCTGCATGTTCTTGCCATCTGCAGCCACCGGGGTTCCCTCGTCAAATTCCAGTTCAAGGTAGCCGGCCTTGTCGTTCTTGAAATCGATGAACTGGAACGCCTCTTCCGGCGGCTCAAAATCCGCATCCTCGATGTTGCCGCCTTCCACTGCCCTGCCCCACAGATTGATGTCTATGCTGTACTTCTTGGCTTCCGTGCTTATGGGGATCTCCTGCTCCTTGGCGTACTTGATCTCCACATCCCGCGTCAGGTTCATGTCCCGGACGGGGGCAATTATCTTGAGGTTTGGATTAAGCGCGCGCATGGTAACGTCGAACCTGATCTGGTCGTTGCCCTTGCCGGTGCAGCCATGGGCTATGGCAGCCGCGCCCTCCTTGTCGGCTACCTGTACCGTCTTTGCTGCGATAAGCGGCCTTGCCAGCGCCGTTGCCAGCGGGTACTTGCCCTGATAAAGACCGTTGGCCTTGATGCTTGGGATAACGTAGTCTCTGGCAAACTCTTCTTTGGCATCTACATAGACGTGCTTTACAGCGCCTATCAACTTGGCGCGCCTTTCAATCTCCTTAAAGTCGTCATCCTGGCCGCAGTCCACTGTCACGGTGATGACATCCATCTTGTGCAGCTTCTGCAGGTACCTGATACAGACAGAAGTGTCAAGGCCGCCAGAGTACGCCAGCACAACCTTGCCGTTGTTTGCCATGAACATGCGTTGCGTTTCAAGCACTACATTTATATTTTTTGGTCAGATATGACCTAAATCAAGGTGAAAGTGGCCAATGTCGGTCATCGAGAAATCCATAACAGACGCGGTTAAAGAAGTCGTTAACAACGATCTTTCATTCCAGGATTCGCTGCAGCGCGATTACTGCAACATAAGCGCGCTTGCCAGGATAATCAAGCCGCAGATAGACCAGATGCTGGGCAAGGGCACCAGCATCGAAAGCATAATCACCGCGCTCAAGCGGTCAAGGCAGGACTACGACGTGCCTGAGCGGCCCATCGCTTCTATACTGGCTGGAAGCACCGTGAGCGTTAGGACCGATGTGGCCAAGGTCTCTGCCGAGAAAAGCAAGAAGACCGTTGACAAGGTGGCAAAGGCCCTGACCCAGAACGTTGACAGGTTCATCAGCGTGTCTGAAAGCATCATGTCCATCACCCTTGTCTTTGATGACGTGCTCCTAGACGAGGTCAAGGCCATGTTTGCCCACGATGACATACTGGAGGTGGAAGACGATCTTGCCGCGATAATCGTCCACAGCCCTGAGGAGATCATCAAGACGCCGGGCTGCGCCATCGCATTTTACAACCAGCTGGCCAGAAGGCACATCAACATTGAAGATACGGTCAGCTGCTACACCGACACCATCATGCTTGTGAAGATGGACCAGGTGGGAAAGGCCTTCAACGCGCTTACCGACCTGATATCCAATTCAAGGAAGATGCCCAAAAAGAAGCACAGGTAAGGGTTTTATCATGCGGCAGGTGTGCTGAATCAATGTACCGGCGTTATTCCCTTGACGAGGTCAGGCGCAAGATAGTGGATGTTTTGCAGAACGCCGGAACCGGCCTGTCCGGAATAGAGCTGGCCGACAGGACTGGAATCAACAGGATGACGATAACAAAGTACCTGGACATCATGCACTCCTTAGGCCTGATAAAAAAGAAGAAGGTTGGCTCCGTCAACGTCTGGTTTTTAGAGTCCGGCGTTGCTGACATTGAATTTCCCATCAACTACACACAGGTGCAGCAGCGCCTGATCGACAATGCCCTGGCCGGCGATGAGGAGCAGGCCCGCAGACTGCTGACCAGCGTGCTCAATTTTGACATCGACCAGGTCCGGATGCTTACCGATGTCATACTGCCGGCGGCAAACACGGTAGAGGAGCTTTACTCAAGGGGCCGGCTTGGCAAGACCGACCGTACGCGCCTTTCGACCTTGATAGGCGAATTCATCGATCTGGTCAAGTTCAACGCGCGTCCAGCAGAGTCAAAGATGAACGCCCACGTTCTCTGCGTGGCAGGCTCTGCAAACCGAGTACAGCAGGCCAAGAGCGCGGCCGTGGCATTTCAGATCCTGGGGTGGGACTGCCGGTACATCGGCGACGTCGAGCAGGACATCGACCCGTTCTTTGATATCGACTTTCAGCGGTACATCTCGCGCACATGGGGCAACAAGCACGGCATGATGCTTGTCTGCGTGTTTTCTTCAAGCGAGAGCTCCCTGCGGTTTCTTACGTCGACGGCCAAGTCTATGAAGGGCCGGCTCAAAGGCGAGCTTAGGCTTGCCGTCATGGCGCCGGCAGAGCTCCAGACCGTTGCTGAAGAACATGCAGACTTTTTTGCCAAGGACCTGCAATCCCTGATCGCCTGGTCTGAGCGGCAGTATGCAACAGTTGCCTAGACGTTGAACGACGGCAGCGGCGTTATGGCCGGCGCGTCAGGAATCGCCATCTGCAGGATTACGGTGATCATCGCGCCTATCACGATGAATACCACTGTGGCAAGTACAGCAATGCCAAGGGCCCGCAACCAACCCGTGTCAAAGCCGTACTTGAATACTGCAATCCAGGCGATGAAAGCAAGTATGAATGACACAAAGACAAAACCTACGGTTGCAGTAAGCGCGGCGTTGGAGATAAAAAACACGATGCCGTAAACCACTGGACCTACGGCAGTCACCAGCATCGCTCGGGTGAACCTTGCCTTGCCCAGGGTGATGATCTTGGCCGCCAGCCAGACTGGGATAGAGACGATTGCCCAGAGTATTATCAAGGCTGCAATGAGGGCCAGCACCACTATTGCTACTTCGGTGGCCCCTTGCAGAAGCAGTTGTTCAAACAATATGTTTTTCACTTTGAAACTATGATTTAAAGAAGTTATGTTTGAAGCCGGCTACTGCACATCAGTTCTTTTGCGGAACCTTTTGATGGCTACAATATACACTACAACGCCGACACCAGCAAAGATGGCATAGATCATCAGTTCTCGCCAGCCGCCGGACTGATAGTAGCTTATGTCTTCCGATATGTGAAAGTCTACCGAGCGCTTGTCAAAGGAGTAACCGGTCGGAGAGATCAGCTCCAGATCCACATGGTAGTTGCCGTTTTTCTCCGGGATGTAGACGAACGAAACATCCTGGTTCTCGCCTCTTGCGGTATAGATCTTTTTCGTATCCAAGATTGACTGGTTTCCGTCAGGGTCGGTCGCGTTAAAGACGACAAAGACAGCGCCATCTTCGCTGGAACCGCCCTGAAGTATCTGCGCGTTTATGGCCAGTTCGTCTCCAACATACGAAACAGATTTTGACACAGTTGCCGATACAAGGCGGAAGCACCAGCCCTCATCGGGTGTGCAGCTGGTTCTTGCAGTAGCTATGGACGTCTGGCCTACAAGAGTCTTCGTCTTTTCCTTGGTTATGGCGTACACCTCGTAAAAATATGTTTTTTCAGATGCTAGGTTTTTGTGGTTGTATATGGTCTGGTTTCCTGTGTTTGCCAGAAACACATAGTTTACCGAACCAGCCTTGTACCATATTTCATAGTCAGTTATCTGCATATTGTCTACAGACGGTGCAGCCCAGTAAAGTGACACTTCATTGTAAGCGTTAAGATGGGCAACAACGCTGCCAGGCGTTTCGCTGGAGGCGTACGCCTTGGCGGCGTTGTGTATCGATACAACGATGAACAATAAAAGTACAATACAAATTATTTTTGGATGTCCCAATAGACGGAGATTATCCACATGGCTTTTCCTTAAGGTTTTTGCTAGGCCGGCTTGCAGACAATCTCAAATCGGGCCGTAGCCTCCATCAGGTATTTCTGATGTTATGCTCTCATCGTCAAACTGCATCTTTGTTACATGAGCCGCTTTTTCCTGCCCTTGGCCAAGCAACGGACTTTTGGAACAACCGGAGAAACTTCTAACATCACGGATACCGTTGCAGATGATATAGAAATCCAGTTAGTTATTAGCGATGGAAAATTGCACGACACAAGTTAAACCCTTAAAAAGGAAAAACTCCCTCAGGATTCGAAGGATGAAAATAAAACTTTTGGTCCGCTCCTCTTCATTTAAGGAAATTCTGGATGACCGATTAAAGGAATTTGGGCTCAACTCCGAACTGGTAGATCAAAACCAGCCGCTCTCCGGTCAGCTTGCCGATGCAGATGTCCTTGTCGGCGGCACAGGCAAGATCGACAAGTCGGTAATAGATCTCTGCCCAAACCTGCAGTTGATTCATGTATCGGGGATAGGCTACGATAACGTTGATGTTGATTACTGCACGTCAAAATCGATCTTTGTTGCAAACGTTCCCCTTGCCAACGCCGTCTCAGTAGCCGAGCACACGATGTTTCTGATGATGTATCTGGCAAAAAACATTCAGAACACGAGCAACAGCCTGATGAAAAGGAGGCTTCCCGGCGAGATGGGAATCGAGTTGCATGGAAAGACCCTTCTCGTAGTCGGGCTGGGCGCCACCGGCACGGAGGTTGCAAAGCGAGCCAAGGCGTTTGGCATGCATGTCATAGCCGTTACCAAGGAGCAACTCGGCTACAAGCCGGGCCGTGAAAAGTCGTTTTTCGTAGATGACATCTGCGGACCGGAGAGTCTGTCGGAAAATGTTTCTCGGGCGGATTTCGTCTCTTTGCATGTGCCCCTTACCAAGGAGACAACCGGCATGATAGGAACAAAAGAGCTGAGCATGATGAAAAAATCAGCTTTTCTTGTAAATGTTGCCCGTGCAGCCGTCGTAGACAGGGACGCGCTGTTTGATGCACTTTATAACCACAGGATTGCCGGCGCGGCCTTTGATGTTTTTTGGGAGGAGCCTGCGGATCCTGCAGACCGGCTTCTGCAGCTGAGCAACTTTGTACTTACGCCGCATATAGCTGGCTGGACCAAGGAATCGGTTGACGGAGCAGCAAGGATAATTGCTGCAAACATCCGCCGGCTGTCAGACGGCAACGCCCCGCTGACCCTGGTCAATACCCAGCTTTTGCAGTAGGCCGATTTGAGCGTTCAAGCAAATCTTTAACTGTTAAACATCACTCTTATTACTTTTGGAGGTGTTGTTCTGCAGAGATGCAGTCAAAAACGCTCCACATAGCGACTTTTGGAGATGAAGGTCAGGAAGGGATATCCTCTGGAATCAGGAACTTCCCAGTCCATAGGCTGGCGCTTATCTGCTACAGCTCTGACAAGCAAAAGGCCGAGGAATTTGCAAGAAGGATAGCCAGCGTCCTTGGCATCCGCGTCACGGTCAGCGTCGTTGCAAGGGAAAACGTGATCAGAGATGCCATGGAAAGGGTAGCCGAAATACTGAATCAGGAAGGCAAGGAGTTCCATCAGATCCTCATGAATGTCAGCTGCGGCGACAAGCTGATGGGCTGCGCCGCACTGTCGGCAGCATTTGTCAACGGCATCAAGGCCTTCGGGATGGACGAGACTGGCACGCCGATGCTCCTGCCGGTCCTCAAACTGAGCTACAGCGAGATAATATCGGAAGCCAAACTCCGGATTCTGAGGACCATAAACGATAATGGCGGCTCCATCGATAGCCTAGAGCAGCTGGAGCAGATCTCCGGCTACGGAAAGCCTCTGCTCAGCTACCATGTCATGGGCTCAAAAGAAGCCAAGGGTCTTGTGGATCTGGGGCTTTTGGAGGTAGAAAAAGGCGATAGGGGCAAGATCTCCGCCAAGCTGTCAACGCTGGGCAAACTGTTGGTGGTAAACAGCTCCATTGCAAGCACCAATGTCTGATAAATTGGAATTATCTGAAAAGCCCGAAAAGGCCTCTTCCACCAACTATATCAGCGACCACGTACAGGGCAATGGCCAAGGCAAAGGTTAGTATCCAGACCAACTTGTTCCAGCTGAAAATCTTTGAGCCGTCAAGTCCCATGAACGGGATCAGGTTGAAAAATGCAATCCAGCTGTTGAATATGGCGCCGGTAATCAGAATCTGGATGGCCCTTTCATACAGGGTGCTTGCAAGGTAGTACGAAAACAAGAAGCCAAGGGACATGGCAATGTTTGTCAACGGACCAATCAGTGAAATCTTGCCACTCCTCTGCTCGCTGATGGGTCCACTTATAAAGACTGCTCCCGGGGCAATGAATTTGAACGGAAAGAAGGGAAGAGCAGAGATCGCGGTAATAACGGCACCATAAAACTGTACCCTGAATTCTGCCCATGCCCGATAGAACTGGGCAAGGAATTTGTGCGCCAGCTCGTGAATGATGAACGCACTGACAAAGATCACGATGTAATCCAGTCTTAGCCTAAAGCCAAACAGCGACATTCCAACGCCAACAACCAGAGCCGTGCCGATTACAAGATGCAGTATCTCTGTTTTTGAAAACCTGAGGACCGTGGCATTTCTGACCGCGTTTACTATACGTTCTCCCGTGCTTCCAGTCCTGCCGCTGACGTAATCCAGAAACTCCCTTTCCCTTTCCGGTTTTTTCATGAACCTGCTTAGAAAGACGCAGTTGTGGTTTGGAGGGAGTCGGTGCGCAGAACAAAAGATGCCCTTGCAGTAACTGCATTTGAAGGGGATGTCTTCCTCATGGCCACAAATACCGCATTCCAATAATTGCTTTCACATTCTATATGCAATTCTAAAATAAAAATCCTGCAACAGTCGTCTGTAGAAATAGCCAAAAAAATAAAAGTTGTTTTTGCAGACAGAAGTTCCATGGATGGCAAACTCGAACCGTATCACGGCGGAAGAAAAAAGGTCATAGTTTACAACACGTATGCGGACAGGGGCAGGCTGCACTTTGATGTCTTTGTTCCCACAGACAAGTCAAGCGCTGGCCAGATATCCAAGGATATGGACGCCCAGGCAGTGGAGTATGCAAAGGAATTCCTGAAGCTCATCGGCAAGTCGTCTGACAACATCATGGTGAACATGTGCGAGCGC
Organism: Nitrososphaera sp.; assembly: GCA_029263715.1. Classification (GTDB taxonomy): domain Archaea; phylum Thermoproteota; class Nitrososphaeria; order Nitrososphaerales; family Nitrososphaeraceae; genus Nitrososphaera. The sequence continues at coordinate 164,817 of JAJUFP010000006.1, forward strand.
TGCCACATAGACGATACATCCCTGTATGCAAATGAGCTTTGGCAGCTCCCCGGCAAAGATGTATTCATCTGGCCAATGGAAGGATGCCCAAAACCTTCTTGAATTTTTTAACCTTACTTTGCTTTTTTTGTAGGAATTGCTAATTTTTATCCTCGGATCACATTGATGGTTAGTAAAAAATAATAACCAATGGATCAGAGCTTGAATCTACCTTGCATGTGACCATAACCAAAAAGCCGGAATCAGTTAGATACACCTTTACATGGTGTTGCAACAAGATGGCTTGGTCCAAGGAGAAGAACCTGGTCAGGGTTACCCCGGACGGCACGGTGGAGCTGTACAACAAAAAAGGCGAGCTTGTCGACCCGGATCTGACAAGATGCCCGTACTGCGGCACCGGGATCATAATAGCAAGCGACTAACCAAAAACCAATCCGCGGCCATGCAAATCCTGACAGCAGAGCGGTGACTATTTTACAGATACAGAATAAACCTGATAACCGTTTTCCGCAAAAAGTGGCATGTCCTTTATTTCGGAAAAAACATACTCTTCAAAGGATTTCACTTTTTCATAGAGGCCCTCGCCGATGACTATGCCGCCTGGCTGCGCCAGAGAATTCATCTTCGCGCACAGGTTGACCGACTTGCCAAAGATGTCGTTTACCGATGACGTGGACATCTTGGCAACGATCACCGCGCCGTAGTCGCAGCTGATCCTGTACTTTACATCAGGAAGCCCCAATTGCTGCAGCTTGGCGTTAAGCTTTGAACCCTTTTCTATCATCGCCACACAGCACTTCAATACCTCCTTAAACGACTCCGGCTCTCCTGATTCTGTTTTGGGGAAGTAGTACAGCAGGCTGTCGCCCACGTTTTTGACCACCGTGGCGCCATAACTGGCTATAGTTTCAGCAAGCCCGTTTAGGAATATGCTATAGTACAGGCTCACTTTTTCCATGGGCATCTTCATCGTTATGCTGGTAGAGCCAACCATGTCGACGACGCCGACGCAATAGTTTTTTGTGGTAGTGAAAAACTGCAAAAGTAACTTTATCTGCTGCTTTTCCTTTGCATCGTGTTCCTCGGCATTGGCTCCGGTGTGCGTCCTGTAAACATCTTCAGACAACAGTCACACCAGCTCTCATGCCCCAACTTTGTTCAACTTTTCGCAGCCGGCAGCTGACTGATTTCCTGTACTTTCTCAAAGAGGGTTTCAATCCTGACTGGTTTTCTAAGACACGAATGCACGCCCTTTTTTATGAGTTCGTTTACTTCGGAATCTGTGATAGAAGAAGCCGTGAAAAGCACGACGGGACTGTCTTTTATCCTGCCAGCCTGAACAAGGCTGTCTATTATTTCCAGCCCGGAAAAGTCAGGCATTGCAATGTCAAGAAAGATCAGATCAAACTTTTCCTTCAGGATCATCTCAAGTCCGTCCTTTCCGCTGTCCGACGACATGACATCGTGTCCTACAGTTGTCAGGACCTTGACCAAAAGGTCGGTGATGTCCGCGCTGTCATCGATTATGAGAATTCTCATTTCTGGATTCTCTGGGCAAACTAAAATAAAAACTAGACCCCTTGCCCTCTTCCGTATCGACCCATATGGTGCCGCCAAGTCCTGTGACTATGCCCTTGCTTATGGCCAGTCCAAGCCCGGTGCCGCCGTGCTTTCTTTTCAGGGATGTATCCACCTGGTAGAATTTCTTGAACAGGAACTGCTGCTTGTCCTTGGGTATTCCCGGACCGTTATCCTTGACGCCGAAAACGATCTTTCCGTCATCGACCTTTGCTGCAAGTTCGATCTTGCCGTTGTTCTTGGGCACAAAATCGATGGAATTGTACAGCAGGGCGTTTAACACCTGCATGATTCTTGCCTCGTCGGACCTGAGCTTGAGGCCAGGCTGGACGTTGATCGTGAATTCTATGTTCTTCTCCTTCATTATGAACTCGAAATCCCGCTGCACATTCCTGACGATCTTGTCTATGTCCACCTCGCCTATGTTGAACTTGAGCTCGTTTAATTCCAGCTTCTGGGCGTCCAGCATGTCGCTTATCATCTTCTCAAGCTTGATGGCGTTCTTTTCGATCGTGTCAACAGCTGCACGCTGCTCCGGTGTCAGGGCGCCAAGAATCGTGTTGGACTTGAGCGCGCCGCACCAGCCTATGATGGGTGTCAGGGGCGTCTTGAGCTCGTGCGAGGCCATGCTGAGAAACTCGTCTTTAAGCTTGTCCTTCTGCCTGAGTTCTTCGTTGGTCTTGTTGAGCTCCTCTACCTGCATCTTGATGATCTCGGCGTTGGCCCTGTCACGCGCCAGTGCCTCCTGCAACTGCTCTTCCGTATTCTTGAGGTTTGTGATGTCGTTATGAATGGCTATGTACTGTTTTGGCTGGCCATTTTCGTCCAAGAAAGGGACGATGGTTGTCTTGACCCAGTAGTGGGCGCCGTCCTTTGCCTTGTTTTTGATCTCACCTTCGAATATCTTGCCACTTGAAATGGTCTTCCACATGGCGTCAAAGAATTCCGGTGGATGGTAACCAGATTTTAAAATACGGTGGTTCTGGCCTACCAGCTCTTTTTCTGAATATTTGGATATTTCAACAAACTTGTTGTTGACCTTGGTTATGGTGCCATCCTTGTCCGTGACAGCGACGATGGCCGTCGCGTCCAGCGCATTTGTCATGTCTGTCAGGTCCTTGGTCCTCTCCCTGACCAAGCGGTTGAGGTTCATGTTGGTTTCCAGGACGCTTTTCCGCATCATGTCAAACTGCATGGCCAGCTGTCCGATCTCGTCGCCGGACTGGATCTTGACGGAATGAGTATAATCGCCCTTGGAGATCTTGTCCACGGCTCCCATGAGCTGGGTTATCGGCTTTGTGATGGTCCTAGAAACATACAGCGAGATGACCACGACTACGCCGCTTATCACCACTGCTGCCGCGATGATGGCGTTTCTCAGCTGCGTGATGGGGCTAAAGATCTCCGCCTCGTCTATCTCCGCTAAAAGCACAAAGCCGAGATCCCTTGCGCAGTACGAGAACCCGACTATGGGGATGTTTCTGTAATCGGGGTAGATGGCGTTTATTTCGTCGCCATTATCGAAGCATTCACGCACCGGAAGCGTGTCTACCACCTGTCTGAACGCCGCGTTTTCTATGAACCGGGATTCTGAGATCATGATCCTGTTGCCGTTGACGATGTATACCTCGCCGGTGGCACCAAGCCCCTTACGGTTGAGAAGTATCTCGTCAAAGGCCTCCGTGTCCGTGGTGGCGACAAGAACGCCTATCGGTGCGGTAGTTTCTATCTTGCCATGCTCAAATATGGGAACCGCTACAACGGCCTTCCTCTGGTCATTGACGGGTGCAAATTCAAGGAAACTCTCAGTTGTGCCTCTCTTGAACGTCTCATTGGCAGAGTAGTCGCTGCCTTCCTCAGAAGGATCCGACGACAGGTAAACTATACCATTTTTTCCAATGACCTTTACGTTCTCTAGAATCACGGAGTTGCCGGCCACCCGCTGGAACGATTCCACTTCAATTTCAAACTCTTTTCTATAATCGGCAAGCTGCTGGCTGTCCAGAGTTGCATTTTCGTTGAACTGCTGGATACCCTTCTGGATCACTTCATTTGCCGCAAGAAGGCGGATTTGCTGAACCCTGTTGTCTATGAGGGAGCGTATTGCGGCACCTCTGCCAGAGGACTCGCTTAGCAGCTGGTCGCTGACCCTTTCTCGCAAAAGGTTGTCTGCCGAAATAAAGCTTAGGACCGACACGGCAAACAACGTGGTTATGGACAAAAACAGACTAACAAATATTATCTTGGATTTGATGTTGATAAATACGGGCTTTTGCAAGGTTCTAAATATGGCACGTGATGGAGCATAAAAACAATTTTGATCACCGGCCGGTGATCCTCATGAAAAGCGATTTGGCGCGACGGACTCCCGGTATGCCAAACTCCCTGGTAACTATAACCGGGCAGGGGATCTGCCTTATGGTGCTTAAGAGCGGCGGGCTTTGAAACACGCTGAACTGGCCCACCGTTGCGCCCATAACCACGAGGTCGGGCTGGAAGGAAGAGACCGCGTTAAGAACGGAATGCGATAACTCATAGCTGTCATCAGACAGGTGTATCTCTTTTAGGCCTACCCCCAGCTGAGTCAGGTACTCTGGATGCATCGGGACGCTTCCGTCCGTGTCACTTTCCTTCTTGCTTACCGATACAATATTGATGTTAAATCTTCCTGAGTGCTCAAGCCAGCTTGTGATCTTGAGAACCATGCCGGAATGAGCTCCGCCGTCATAAACGGCCACAAGGTTCTTCTTTTCTTCTGCGGGCACGGCATGCATTTCCAGGTCTGCCTCTACCCTGAGGTGCTCCGGCTCCAGCTGAAGGCTGTCCTCTTCTGCCCTTATGGCCAAAAGGTCACAGGTTGTAAGGGCAAGCAATTTCTTGTTCCTTCTGGTGGTCTCAAAATCCGTGATGAGCAGGTTAATCTTTTGCTCCTCTATGGTGGCCAGAAGCGCCTCGGTTGGATCGTGGGATATTCGCACCAGGTAGTGGCTTAGAACACCGCTGTTCTGGAAGATCTTTTCCAGCGGAACAAATGATTTCCTTGCGCTTTCTGCAAACGCCACCCCGGCAGACAGTGGCGTCTGGGGCGGGACGGTTATAACACGAAGAACGTTTACCTCGCCGGACCGTTCCTTGGCCGCCCTTATCGCGTATTTTATCAGCCTGTCGGGGTTCTCTGGCATGTAGGGGATCAGTATCCTGAAGCCCAGCCGCTCCTGCACACCTTCACTGGTCACGACGGGCGCATAATGCTCCACCTCTTTTTTGAATGTGTATTTTCTGTAAAGCACGAACCCTGCGACGATCCACAGAATGGTTATGACCCAGCTGAGAGGTTGCGTCACCAGCAGGTACAGCGCCAGTCCTATGTTGAGGAAGACTCCTGCAATTGGGACCACGGGAAACAGCGGAATTTTAAAGCCATACTTCAGCTTGTCTCCGTAGATCTTGCGGATGTTGATGGCCGCAATGTTGACCTGCGCAAAGAGAAGCAGGAATATCACACCTGCCGCAACAGCAATGTCTGTAAGCGGTAGTGCGTAGGCCATTACGGCCATGATTGCACCGGAGACTACCGCAGCCACGTGTGGAGTTCTGTTCACGGGATGTATGATGCTCAATGCATGGGGAAGGTTGTAGTTCCGGCCCATGGCAAAAGCCACACGGGATGACGAGAACGTGGTGGCGTTTAGCGCGGCCAGCGTTGAGACGATGCCTCCTGCCAGAACAATGATCGCGCCGTACGGAATGAACAGGTCTACCGCCTTGGTTATGCCCAGCTCGCCAGATTCTCCAATGAACTTCCAGACCGGCTCGCCGGTTGGCGTCTTTGTTGCGGCCAATGACACAAAGGCCATGAGACAGTATAGCGTCACCACCACGGCCAGTGAAATGAAGATCGCCCTTGGGATGTTGCGTTTTGGGTTCTTTGCCTCCTCTCCTGTCTGCACTATTATCTCGTACCCCTCAAACGCGATGAAGGTCAGTCCCATGGCTGCAACGAGGCCGCCTATACCTGCCGGAAACATCTGGTCTGTGAATTCAAATTCCCACCCCGGTTTTGCTTGAAGTGCCCAGAATCCAAAGCCTATGATGACCACGATAGTGGCGATCTGGACAAGGGTAACTATCGTGCCGGTCCGGCCGGTCTCAGACGTGCCCTTTATGTTGATGTAGGTGAATGCCACGACGGATGCCACTGCAATAAGCTTGTCGACGGGTATCATACCGAAGATCGGCTGGTCTGGAAGGCCGGCCATTTTGAGCAGAATAAAGACAAAGGCGCCAAACCCTACCGAGTAGAGGCTGCCTGCCACAATGTGGGCAAACCACGCCATCCAGCCGCTGATAAACGCGTTTGGCCTTGGAAGGCCCTCCCTTATCCACAGGTAGCCGCCGCCGGCTTCCGGCATGGCAGAACCCAGCTCAGCGTAGACCATGGCCGTGAAAAGCGTGATGATGCCGTTTAGTACGAATGCGATAATAACGCCGCTTCCAGCCAGACCGATGGCCGGTCCGGTGAGGACGAATATTGCCCCGCCTATCATGCCAGCAATGCCCACCATTATTATGTCCATGAGGCTGAGCGTACGCACAAGTTGGTTTTGACTGTAGGAATCAACGGGTGGCCGCTGGGACCCACGGTCAGCCGAGGCCGACAAGCGTATCCGCGGTAGTTGCTGGATGAGAAATAAATGTTTACAACTGGAAAATTATTTCAATTAATTGGTTGAAAGTAAGAATATGGCGCCGACCGGCAGTGTGGTAATGGTCCGCGGTCCGGCCACCGTCCGGGTTGACGGCGCCTGTCGAATACTGGGGATGGATGTCTCAAACAGCCAGGTGACGGTCCGGGCAGGAAAGGTCCTGCCCTTTGAAATAGAGGCTAAAACCTACATCGAGCCGGGGGCCGGCATTTTCTGGACTGCCGATCCCCTGACTTCAGGCACATCCATGTGGCAAGCCGCCGTGGAAAGGATTCTGTCTGCCAAGCAAGGAGTGGTGATGCTTGTAGGCCGGGTAGACACCGGCAAGTCGACATTTTCTACCTACCTTGCAAACGTCGCGATTGAGAGAGGCCTTGTGCCATGCATCATAGATGGCGACATAGGGCAGGGGGACCTGGCCCCGCCGGGAGCCGTGGGGGCGGCAATAATCCGGAGGCAGCTGACGGACCTGCGCGATGCCCGCGCCGATTTCTTTGAATTCGTTGGAAGCCTAACTCCTGCAGGGTTTGAAAGGATAGTGGCCGGCAGGCTGAGATCCCTGCTGCTTAAAACAAGGCGAATGGCTGACCTGCAAATCATTAACACCGACGGCTACGTAGAAAACGGAGGCCTGCCCTACAAGCTGATGATCGCCAGGGTGCTCAGGCCAGCAGTGCTAGTCTGCCTCGGCCCCCGCGAATTCTGCAATGCGTTTGGTTCTGGACCGTGGATGCTAGTCCGCGTCAAGTCCAGCAGAGAGGCAGTCAAGACCCGGTCAGACAGATTAGGCCGCCGTGCTACCCAGCTTCTGCGTTACACCGGCGACGGCCTTACAAGCAAGGAGCTGGCGGATATCTGGTTTGTATACAGAAACAGGCATTATTCTTGGGATGAGGTTACGTTTGCTACCGGACTCCATCAGACTGAGATGAAAGGAATGTTTGTGGGCCTGGGCTTTGATGGCAGAATTGCCGGCTTTGGAATAATTCAAGGCATCGAGGACGGCCAGATCACCATCAAGACTGGCCTTGGAAATTTCGACAGGGTCCACTTGAGCAACATATTCCCAGACAGATCCGGGCCTACCTTTCTGCAAAAACAGGATCCTTGATGCCCAGCATGCCAAACGCCTCCAGTCTCTGCTTGCATGCGTAGCACTGCCCGCAATGCGTCTTGCCATCCATGTGGCAGCTCCAAGTCAGCTCGATGGGCACGTTAAGCTGCCTGGCAAGATTGATCACCGCCACCCTGTTCATGTCTGCCAGCGGCAAAAGTATCTGGTACGGCTGGCCGTCGCAGAAAAGACAGCCCTCTCTAAGTAGCGAGTTCAGCTTTTCGATGTAGCTTTTTGATGCATCCTTAAAGAAATCAACGTCGTGGCTGTTGTGCCCTCCAATTATCCACCTAACGCCTAGGTACTCTGCATAATGCGCCGCTATGGAGTAAAACATGATGTTTCTTGCCGGCACGTACGAGGCCCACCGCATGTCAGAATCGGGGTTCTTGAAACGGCCGTTGTAAAAGTCGGCCGCCTCTTTCACAAAGGGCACGTCGACGGTTATCATATCTGGGACGCCGGCGCTTTCTGCAAGCCTGACGGCTGCCAGCTTTTCATTTTCAAGCCGCCCAAAATAGTTGAAGGTAATGGCAGAAACATCGAATCTTTGCTTTGCCCAGTAAAGGCATGTGGCAGAATCCAGCCCGCCGGAAAGCATGACAAGGGCCTTGTCCATCTATTCTTTTTTCTCTTCCTTCTTTACTCCGGCTATGATGTGCGCGCCCTTGTTCACACCTTCATAAATGTACACGCCCAGTGCCTCGACGTTTGCCGGCATCCTTGGGGCCAGCAGCCTGATGATCTCTGTGGACAGGTTCTCAACGGTGGCCTCGCCGGGCATCATGTATGTGGTCATCTTTGGCAGCTGCAGGCTAAAGTATCCCCTCGGGCCTTCAAACGCAACGTGGTAATGGGTGTCATCTTCCTTCTGCAGGTATTTTGCGTTGATGAAGAACTTGTGGTCTATGGCGTTTAGCGTGTCTTTGATTATCCGTTTGGCCTCGCCGAAATCGACGACCATGTTGTTCTTCATGCTTCCAATTATCTCGACCATCACCGTGGAGGTGTGGCCGTGGAGAACGGAGCACTTTTCAACCAGTGGCAGTATGTGGGCATAATCAAACGCAAGAGAAGGGTCCTCGATAAAGATGGAGCCTGTCTGGGTGCGTTCCGACTCGTTGTAAAAGAACATGGAATCCATCTCCCCGATCCTGCTTGCAAATTTGGAATGACCGACAGCCACGATGTTCAGATGCGGCATCTTTTCCTTTATCTTCTTGAACTTGAAGACGTCGGCCTCAGAATCTATGACCTCGATGTATTTGTCGCCGATTGCAAAATCAATTCGCGCACTGGTTCCATCGGGCAGGCTCAAAGCAGCATCGTATCTGTAATCATGACCAAGAAACGCCAGCATCTTGGCAACCGATAGCTCGGCCCTGCTACGGAGCAGGTTTCCCCTGTCGTCTAGGTATCGAAGGTCGCTGTTTAGCACGACCCTTTCAGTGGCCATATAGCAGCTGACTACAACTGTTACTATATATATAAATGGTATTTTGCGCGGCTCTCGGTATTTATGCCAGAGATCTCCCTCATCTTTCTGGCCGTGTCTTACATACTGGACCTGAAAAATGCTCTTTTTTCAGCGGTCAGAGAAACCGTGCCTGAGAGTACTGTGGGCGTTGCATTCTCTGGAGGTGTGGACAGCTCCCTTCTGGCAAAGATCTGCCGGGATCTGGACAAGCAAACAATCCTGATAACCGTAGGCTTTCCAGGATCCAATGACATCGAGTTCTCAAAAAAGATTGCTGCCAAGATGGGAATGCAGCAGCTTACTGCAGAATTGAAAAGCCATGAATTCCAGCAGGACCTCCGTCACGTACAGCGTCTGATAGGCTGCAACAACACGTCCCATATTGAAAACTGCATAGCATACCATTACATAGCAAGGGCTGCGCGGGAAAATCACGTTGATGTGGTGCTAAGCGCCAACGGCTGCGACGAGCTGTTCTGCGGTTACAACGGCTACCGCGCTGTTTTCAATGAAGGAGAATCTGCTATATTGAAGTTCATGGACGAAAAAATCTCCAATGAATTAACACTGGTACAGGAAATAGCCGCCGTTGCCAGCGAATTTGGAGTGGCAGTCAGGCAGCCTTTTCTGTCTCCAAAATTCATCGAGTTTGCCAAATCCATACCTGTGGATCAAAAGATCAGGGGAGCCGACGACATGATGCGAAAGCATATTCTGAGGCAGGCTGCCCTTCTGGTAGGCATTCCAGAGGAGTCAGCCATGAAGCCCAAAAAAGCATTGCAGTACGGCTCTCTTATCCACAAACATTTTATCATATCAAAAAAGGCAGTAAGGAATGAAAAATAGGTAGTCTAAGATCCCTTTACAAGGATCTCTTTTAGCTCTTGGTTGTCAAGCAGAGCGTCCATAAGCTTCCTCTGCTCTTCCTTTGGGAGTTCGTTGGACATCTCCAGTGAATCAATGGCCTTGAGCTTCCAAAAGTTGCTGATTGCCTTCTCGACGGTTACCTGCGAGTCGTAGACTACCTTTCCAAACGCGGTGAGGGTATATTTGCCACTTTTCTTTCTTACAAGACCAACCTTTGTCATCCTAGAAAGTCTAGAATAATACTGCTTGCGGGTAAGCTTGGTCTTGTTCTTCAAGTTCTCGCTGTCAATGCTACCCTGAGCGATGGTCCTGAACAATTCCATCGATTTGTCATCAGAGATGGTCCTGAGGATGGAGGCGGCTGTCTGGGATTTTGCCATCTTCTAACTCCATAATATTGTGACCTTATATTTTAATTATCCCTTCATAAGGCAATTTTTCCAAAGTTTCCTATACTGCGGACTATCCCTTTAACGCGAAATATCCAGTGTATGTGCCCTTTTGCGGCTTTTTTACAGCAGTATTGTTCCGATGGCCAAGTTTGACTGCAGCACCATGTGGAGCGGGAAGATCTTTTTGTGCTGTTTTCTCATGAATTCGGTGTTATCAAGACCTTTCAGCGTCTTGACCATTCTTGCCGCAGCCAGTACCGAGAACATGCTGGTCAGAATTGTCGTAACCAGGCCGATGCCGCCGGCTGCATACATGGTCCACGACGCAACAGACATGCCTGCGATCAGGATCATCGACATTTTTACCGTGTTTCTTTTTCCTATCACGATCGGTATTGTACGTCTTCCGGATGCCCTGTCGCCCTCAACGTCGCCCAGATCATTGAAAACCGACGAGATAAAGATCATAGTCCCAAACATTGCGATTGCGTGAAGAGGTACGATCGGGTTGTTGGCTATCAGGTCAAGTCCGTAATTAGACGTAATTCCCATGGTTGCACAGAGCATGTAAAAAAATGCAATAGATAGCGTCTTTATCACAAACCTGTTGGCCAGCGCAATTCTGGGTGCTGAATATAGAATTCCTATCGTTATCATCGGAACTACCAATACCATCGTAATGACATTAAACGTGAGGATTGACAGCAAGACCGCCAGAGCAGTGGTCCATATGATGAAAACCCCTGCCTGCGACTTTGAAACCCGACCGGAAGGTATCGGCCTTTTCTTGCCGTTGGCCTTGTCAAGGTCAGAATCAACAAGGTCGTTGAGTATGTACATTCCTGTTGCAATGAGAAGCGAAATGGAAGGCAAAAACCAGTTCTGCTTCATTCCTTCTACTATGTCTGTTACCAAGAATCCGTTGATTCCAGGTACACAGAACAGTCCTGCCACTGTTGCCAGTGCGTAAAGTATTCCCCACCTGACCCGGGATCGGAACAGAACCAGTTGAGATTGGACAAAAGAAACCTCTGCCCTTTCTCCGCCGATTCTGTTCCTGCGGTGTGCCCATTCTATGGCAGCCATGTGAAAAGAGCGCACAAGAGGGGGTTATTTCCCTTTTTTTCCAAAAATCGCCTTCAGTGGCTAATTTTAGATAATATTCCGCCTCTGATTACACCGCTTAAAAGTGGAGAGCTTGCTAAAGCAACTGGTTATCTTTCCCGAACGCTTTCAAGCAGTCTTGGCACGGTGGCATCCTTTGCCAGAGTCTTGTAGTATGAAATGAAGCGCTGTGCAAGGTACGGATCGTCATAGTGAGATATTGCAACGGTGAATTGTTCTGGATTGGAATAGCCTACGGTTTCATAACACACCGTGGTGCCGTCAACCACCATAAAGCTGGATGGTACGACAGCCTTCTTTAGATCAAATCTTTGAGATCTTATGATGCTGTTTACCATGTCAAAGGTCTCCTTGTTTGGAGGGGTCCTGAGTACCGCGTTAAGCCTGTTCTCAACAGAAATCTGCTCCGGAAGGCCATCAAGCAAATGCATGGTAAGCCCTTCGTAAACTCTTTTGAACATCCTTGAAGAGAAATTGGGATCGTGATACCTTGTGGCAAGGTACACTTCCTTTTTGGCATTATCCAAGAGTTTTATGACTTCGATCACGAGCTGGTTGTAATCCTTGATGATGGAAAAGCCAGAAAGATGGGTGACGTTTACTATGTTCCTCAGATTGCAGTTCTGGATGATTTCGTTGATTACCGATTCCTTTTGATGCAGCGGGAAATCCTTTCTTGCCTTAAGAATGTCCACAGCCTTAAGGTTCCAGAAATTGTTTAGGACCTGCTCCATCGTACTGACGTAGCCGTTACAAACAAGGGAACCAAACGTGGTGGTCCTGTAAAAACCGTCGTGCTTGTCAATGAAGCCAAGGTCCTTTAGACGTTTTAGCCTTGCGTAGAACTGCTTCTTGCTCAAATTCCCGGTGTAACTTGTTGAAGACGCCTTCAAACCAGAATATGCGTTTTTGAGAATATTTACAGAATGCCTGTCCGCAAGAATGGAGAAAACCTGCTCTAAAGTTGCTTGTTCAGACATCTACCACCTAAATTAAGCCGTGCAATATTTAAATTTTAAACGAATCTCGTCATATGAGTGACTTATCTTGTTTCTTCTCCATATCTAGAGAATTGGTCCCGCACCATGGTGTATGATGTCAAGTAGGCTTTTGGGTCAAAAATTTGTAGAGTTGAAAGGTATGACTGCCAAGCTTAGATGGGTATCATCACCCTCTCAACCATGACGGGGTGTTCCTCTTTGTAGTGCCTTACCAACTCCTTGACAGAGCCAAAGCTGAGTTTGCACACATCGCAGATCTCTGCAGCTGATAACCTGGCAAAGGATATCAACGGCTTCTTGCTGACCCTGATGGCCTTGTCGCCGGGCAATGAGATAGCGATCATGCCGCCGTCGTTCCAGCTCTTCAGATGCTTCTCGAACTCCTCGTAGAGCGAGAGGTTAAAGCATGCAACAGGGTCGTTGTCAAATTCACATAATTTCTTCTTTGCAATGTATTCTTCGTGGATGTTTAAAAGCCAGTTGTCCACTATCTCCGGATGCTCTGAGAGTATGGACTGCACTATCTCTGGCGTATAGATAGCGATCTTGGTCTCAAGCGCGTCGTTGGGGACAATGCTGTACCCCTTTAACTTTAACCCTAGAGATCTGTCTTCAAATGCTTGGCTCATGCCAATTCCTATCCAATCACAAATAATTAAGCATATCTTTGCAGTTCTCAATAATAATTAGATTAAAAACAATTTTTAAGAATGAAATACTACGAGTTAAAGCTGTTTATTTAAGAAAATTAAATTTAACTCTAAAAATATAGCTCGTCTGCTTAGGCATCATGGCTTTGCATCGGACGTTACATCAGCAGAATCCCATGTAGATTGCTGTTTTGCAGCGAAGAATCCGATTTACAATCTACTCATGAAATCCGTGATCCTGACGGGCTTTTCAGGCCGAAACTTTCGCTCTATTCTTTCTTTGGCCTTTTTCTGGGGCTCTGTTATCCTGTCGGCAATTTCAAGAAACTGCAGCGCGTTGGTCGGCGCGCCGGCCCTGTAATGGTTGTTAAAGTAACCGTAGACGGCGCCAACCTTTGTTTCGATTAGCCGCAGCTTTTCTACCCATTCCTGCAGCTCTTGTTCAGAGTATCTATAGTCGTACCAGATCTTTTCGCCGCGGCCATGCCATCTGATGAAAGCATGGGTGCTGGACGTGACGACGGGCTTGGAGAGAAACTCCAGCGGCGAATCGGTTATGGTATTGGCCACGTTGTATTTCTTCAAAAGCATCCAAGTTTCCTCCCTGTTCCATGATTCGTGGCGGAACTCTACAGCAAAGTGCATCGTGGAGGGGAACAGCTTGAAAAGCTCTTCCAGTCTTTCCATTTCGTTCTGCCCAAAGACAAAATTTGGAGGCAGCTGCACAAGCAGGCAGCCAAGTTTTTCGGTCTTTACCAGCGGTTCCAACACCCCAAGAAAGGAGACAAAGTCTTGCTCAATTTCCATGAGACGCTTGTCGTGGGTGATCAATTTTGGCACTTTTAGCGAGAACTTGAACGACGGCGCAACGGCTTTGGCCCAGCCGGAGACCATCTGCTTTGAAGGTGGCCTGTAAAAAGATGAGTCTACCTCGACCGTGTCAAAAACCCTGTTGTAAAAGGGAAGTTTGGCTATCCTGTTGTTGGGGTAGAACATTCCTACCCATTCTTGGTAGCTCCATCCGCAGGTGCCTAAGAGCAGCGCCAACGTTCTTTCGTCAGCAACCACAAAAATATAGATTTATGACAACTTCACGTAAAGCTATTGCGTTTCTTTGATCAGCTCGTACTTTGAGGTGTACCCTCTCGGGTTTATCATAAGGCCGTTGTAGTTAAAGGTCGACGAATTGCCCACAATGACCGTAGTTATCATGCCAAGCATGTCGGAGAAGTCCAGCATCTTCTCAAGCGTGGTAATCTGCACTTGCTGACTTTCCCTGTACGCGCCTTTTATGATGGCCACCGGCGTGTCTGGCTTTCTGTACTTTAAGAAAATATCCCTTGCATCGCGAAGCTGGTGCACCCTTTTCTTGCTTGCCGGGTTGTAAATTACCGTGACATAGTCGCCAAGGGCGGCTGCCTCGACCCTTTTTACTATCATGTCCCAAGGGACCAAAAGATCGCTCATGCTGACGACTGCAAAGTCTGTCATCAACGGCGAGCCCACCAGAGCAGCGCAGGAATTGAGGGAAGAAACTCCTGGCACGCATTCCACGTAGATGCCTGTCTCGCGGTTCCAGCCCTTCTCTGCCAGTATCTCGTAGATGAGGCCGATCATGCCGTATATGCCGGGGTCGCCGGACGAGACCAGCGAGACTACCTTGCCATTCTCTGCAAACTCGATGGCCTGATTTGCCCTGTCTACCTCCTGCGTCATGGCGTACCTGTAGACTTCTTTACCTTGAATAAGATCCTCGACCAGACCGACGTACGTATCATAGCCTACAATGACCTGGCTTTCGTCTATGACCTGCTTGGCCCTGTACGTCATGTGATCATGGTGACCGGGTCCAACTCCCACAACATACAATTTCCCTTTTTTCACAGAATCGCCGGCCATGGAGAAATTTTCTGGCAGCAGTAAATTTATCTCTTCCTACAATCTTATCTGCCGTTGCTGCCTAGCCCGAACTCGTCGTGAAGGGCCCTGACAGCCTGCTCGCAGTCGCTGTCCTTTACGACGAAGGCCAGGTTAAGCTCCGATGAGCCCTGAGCTATCATTATCACGTTTATCCCGCATCTTGCGACGGCCCCAAAAACCTTGGCTGCCACGCCTTTGATGCCACGCATACCTGAACCTACGACTGCAATGACTGCAACGTCATCGCTGACGTTGACCTGCTTTATCACCTTGCCCAGGAGGTTTAGCTCCAGGGTAGTCGTTGCCCTGTCAAGGTCGCTTTTCCTTACGACCATTGATATGCTTGATTCAGACGGGCTCTGCGAGATCATCATGATGTTCACCTTGTTTTTTGCAAGGGTATCAAAGATCTTTGCGGCAGTTCCAGGAATGCCGACCATCCCGCCTCCACTTACGTCAATGAGCGCGGTATGGCGCATCGCGTTGATGGACTTGACTATCTTTTGGGAGTCTTTGCTTGGATTTTGCGTGACCACCGTGCCGGGGTGCTTTACGTTAAAGGCGTTGCGGATCCTGACTGGTATGCCGGTGTCCATCACCGGCTCAAGGGCCCTTGGATGCATGTATTTTGCGCCAAAAAGCGCCATCTCCATGGCCTCGGCAAAAGACACCTCCTTTAGCACACGGGCGTTCTCGACTATCTTGGGGTCGGCAGTTATCAGGCCGTCGGCATCGCCCCAAAGCCAGACCTCGTCGGCCTCGATGCTGGCCGCCACGATGGTTGCGGTGTAATCTGAGCCTCCGCGTCCAATGGTTGTCGTGTTGCCATGCTGATCAGCACCGATAAATCCTGTTATTACTGGAATGGCTCCGCGCCGAAGCAAGGGCTCGATTTTATGGTTCACACGCAGCTTTGTGGTGTCCATGAGAGGCCGGGCCTCGCCAAAGTTTGAATCGGTAAGTATGCCTGCCTCCTTGCCAGTCATGTGTTCTGCATCCAAGCCAGCATCCTGCAAGGCATACGAAACGATGGGGGCAGAAAGCCGCTCTCCAAAGGACATCAGGTAGTCCAAGGATTTTGCCGTGACCTCTCCCAGAAGCACAATGCCACCCAGGATGTCGTGGAGCTCCTCAACGATCCTCTTTACTTCTGACAGCGCTTTTTCCCTCAGACTATTGTCAGAGATGGCATTCTGCGCAATTTCAGCATGGATTTTGTACGTCTTTTTCAGGAAATCCTCTATGGATGAACGGTCGCCGCGTCTGACGCCATCGGCTACGGCCAGCAGGCCGTCAGTCATTCCACTGACCGCAGAGATGATGCAGACTATCTCGTTGTCCTTCTTGTAGGTCTTGATCAGCCTTGCGACATGTTTGACCTTGTCGGGGGAATCTACCGCAGTTCCGCCAAACTTCATTACCAGCCGCATAGGTCAATCTTGCACTCTCGGTGCCAGGTAAAAGTGGATCCTGCCCACATTGGCAATCTTGAACTCTAGCCGCAGCGGCATCTTGCTAGAGTATTCTGCAGCTACCGAGCCGCCCATGGCGACAACAGCCTTGGTTATCTTTGAAAGGTAGTCCAAGCTGTATGTGGCCTTGCTATCTTCCTTGACAGCCAGGTCCTCGAGGCCTTCGTTGCCGGCTTCTAGGCTGATCTCGGCCTCTCCGCTGTCGCCCCTGCCGGAGAAGTTTATCTTGCCGGATTTTGATTCCATCAGAATGTACTCGGAGACTACCTGCACGTCTGAGAGGATCTTGTCAAACGCTGCTGCAGTAAGGACTGCCTTGGAATTGAAATTAAGCTTTGGCAAGGGCGTTGAACTTGCCGAGCTTTCAATGAGCCGGGTCTTGTACTCGCGCTTGTAGCCGTTCTGCATCTTGACGTGAAGCATGCTGTCGTCTCCAAGATTGATCTCGACGGCATCCTTCTTGTCAGCCCTCTTGATAACCTTGGAAAACTCGTCTACCCTGATGCCAAACTTGACAGCACTGTCGCATTCGTATTTTTCAAACGCGAAGTTAGGCCAGTAGATATCGATAAGCGCAACGTGGGAAGGATCCATGCCGCGAAAAGAGATGCCCTCAGCAGTGGCCTCAAATGTGGCCTCGTCAACCAAAGTAGAAATGGCCGAAGCTATGGCCTTCCATTCTTCCGGAGACTTTGTCTTGGCTACAAACACCAAATTAACAATCTGTCAGGACTATCTGCTTTTAATCATTACTGTTAAGCATAGTTCCGCCAGGTGTGGTTGCACTTGGTGCACCTGTAGAACTGGGTTGTCGGCTCATCCGCCGACCTGGTCTGAAGCATCCACCAGTAAGCCGTCTTGTTGCTGCATTCCGGACAGTCGATGCTTGTCGTGGGAAGAGACTCGATGCTGCTTTCTTCGTCCATCACCTTGAGCGAAACATCCTTTGAGCTGGCCTTCCTAGTATCGCTGGCAACATTTTTCGCACTACTGCCGGACCCTCTTACCTTTGAGCCGCATTTGGGGCAGACTACGTCCTCCCCCGGTTTTGATCTCAGGCGTGTTTCACAGGCAGGGCAGAATCGCAAACTGGAAAACTCCTTAACCTGTTATTTCAGACTTGACGAGGCTGGAAAATTCTTTTGAATATTCTGCAGCAGAGGCAGCGGCTTCCTGAACCACTTCAACGGGATCTTTTCTCTTGGTTACAACCCGCATGATGTAATCCTTGGTCAGCGGGTGCTTGAGCATGACTCCCGCAAAGTCAACGCTCTTTTCCTTGAGGAGCTCGTGTTGAATGATATAGAGAATAGAGATATCCTCGTCGCGTATCTTTAGCTCAAGTTCGTTATCCTTAAAATCGGTTATCTCTGCATACATGACGGCATACAGACAACTACTTATTGAGGATATAAACGATACCATGACGGATTGTCGTCTGGTGATCAGAGCTTTATCAGCGGCGCGATACTTGAAAAGTCTCAGGATACTGTCAAGCCCGGACAGCCGCTAACGCTGAGCCTTAGCTTCAAGATAGACGGGGCAATCAGACAAGCCTTCTCCCAGAGCAACTGGGAAAGGGCGTACAACAAGCACGACAACGGCTTTAGGATGACAATTGAAGTGGACCTGAAATCCGGCAGAAAGACGATAAAACCCCTAAAATTCGTTAGAAAGGCCGCATTGTTCTGGACGCGCAACCCCAAGATACCTTACAGGGTCTGGGTCTCGATAGTGAAAGACGACACTCCGTACTACCCGCTTAGCGTGGAAGAAGCACAGTCTCTTTTGTTTGATGTTGACAAGGTCATCGAGTTGAACGGAAACGACATACCGGCGGGGGCCCACAAAATCTCTGCAGACATCAAAGTGTCGTGGGGCAAGCACGAGTATACCGAGCCAACCAAGATAGGCGGCAGGTCCAACGAGATAGAACTGAAATCGGTAGCCTGATTCTAAATAATTATAAGATTAAAGCGTCAATAATAGACAGTGCAGTCTGAGATACCCGGCAAGGAGGCAGAGCTGTGCGTTGCCTTGCCCAACGGAAGGATAAAGTGCACCGCCTGCGCCCGTTATTGCGAGATACCTGAAGGCAAGGTTGGCCTATGTGGCGTAAGGGGAGTGATAGGCGGCAAGCTACGGCTTTTTGTTTACGGCAGAGTAATTGCAGGGCATGTGGACCCGATCGAGAAAAAGCCTGTAACCCATTACCATCCAGGCTCAGAGATCTTTTCCATATCCACTACCGGCTGCAATTGGCTGTGCCAGTACTGTCAGAATTACGATATTTCGCAGCGGCGCAAGGTAGAGGGCGTGGAGATGACCCCTACCCAGGTTGCGCAAACCGCAGAATACTATGGCTCTCAGGGCATCGCCTACACCTACAACGAGCCTTCCATCTTCATGGAGTTTGCAAGGGACTGCGGCCTGGAAGCCCACAAGCGCGGAATATTCAACATCTTTGTTTCAAACGGCTACGATACGCCGGACTCTGTCACCATGATGGGCCAGTTCCTGGACTGTATCACCGTGGATTTCAAGGGAAGCGGCAAGCAGGAGTTTGTCCGACGTTACATAGGCATTCCAAGCGCTGACCCCATATTCCAGACGCTGCAGGAAATAAAGAGCAAGACCAAGATCCATGTAGAGATAACAGACCTCATAGTGCCAAGGGTAGGCGACGACCTTGAAGCTGCAAGAAAGCTGTGCCGGTTTGTCCATGATGAGCTGGGGCCAGACACCCCGATCCACTTTTTGCGGTTCCATCCGGACTACAAGATGCTGGACTTTGAATCAACGCCGGTTGCAACCCTGGAAAAGCATTACGAAGTGGCAAAACAGGAAGGGCTCACATACTCGTACATAGGAAACGTGCCGGGGCATCCCCTTGAAGATACTTACTGTCCTGAATGCAAGAAGGTTGTGGTGGGGCGTTACGGCTTTTATGTTGATGAATGGAACCTTGATGACAAGAACCGCTGCAAGAACTGTGGCTGCCAGATACCTATAACCGGCAAACTTCATGCACGGAAGAAGAGCCGGTTCCAGTTTCTAAGCTGACTTCATTAGGTTAAAATTGCACTCCGCGTGCGCTTCTTTTCGGGGTCGTTGTCTAGCTTGGTTAGGATGCCAGCCTTGGGCGCTGGAGGTCGCTGGTTCGAATCCGGCCGACCCCATTATCTTAAGCACCAACAGGATATATCTCTGATCCGCTACAGCTAAAACATGGCAGCCGATATCAGCCAATTTGTCGATCATCAGTATCTTAATCTTGAAACCTACAAAAAGAGTGGACAGGCCGTTGCCACGCCGGTATGGTTTGTAATCGATAACGACAGCATTTACATAGTGACTAAGGCTGGCACCGGAAAGGTCAAACGGCTCCGGAACAACCAAAATGTCCGCGTCATGCCCTGTGGTTTCAGGGGCGAGCCAAAGGGGGAATGGGTCAACGGAAAAGCCCAGTTTGCAGATCCGCTGGAATCGGAACATGCGATCAGCTTGAGAAACAAGAAATACGGCATGAAGGCCAAGCTTGCCGGTTTCTTCTCTTCCGGAAAAGGCGAGCTTGTCGTGATAGCCGTAAAGCTTGACAGCCAAAGCTAAGGGTCTGTCACGGCGCCACTTTTCAGATGAGTCACTCTGGGACTGCGCTACGAGTAGCTGACGTCTCTGACCCGTGGGGTCTTCTGGCCCTTGTCGCAAAGAGCAGTGCCGTGAGGAATACGAACACGCCTATAGCTACTGCATAGGTGGCAGGTGCATCGGCCATGTGTATGCTAGACATATGTCGAAGATAAAGTTGTCGGAAGTCCGGTTATCTCTGTATGGATTGAAAAATTAAAAGAAAGAAAGAGAAGGGAGTTTTAGTCCCACTTACTCCACGCGGCCATCCATCTGTATGTCCACGTGTTGAGTTTTGCTCCCAACGCTGCTATGGGTACTGTCAGCACTGCTCCTGCACCCGACCCTAGAGCTACAGGACTGTTGTAGAACTTACCTACCTGGGGTTCTATTGGTGTCATGTACGCCGGCAATGTCGGTCTTGGATACTTGAAGGCCACTTCGAGTGGGTCTCTTACAAGCAGCAAGTTGACCATGTTGAACAACGGTAGTGACAGGCCAACCAAGCTACCACCTATGAGTATGGCAGCGTGTTTGTTGCGTCTTGTAGCCCAGTACGCTAGGTCCATAAGCATTGCCGATGGGATCCACACTGGCACAACGATGAAGTCGTACGGATAGCCTAGTGCGAACCATGCACCCTTTGCAACCCATGTGTAGATGGTCATGATTGTGGCGTAGTATGTGGCTGTTCCTGGAACTCCTGTGAAGAGCATGTAGTATATGGCTCCAACCGCAAGCATTGTTGACTGCGAGATGGAGAATACTACGAAGGAGGTCCACATCCAGTCTGTGTAGAATATGTAGTCTCCTGCGTTGATGGTTAGCAGCGTGCTGTTGACAGCAACCACTACTATGAATAAGTAGTGGGTAGTACGTCTAAGCCAGACCATTAAACACCTAGACATAATGCTTGTATATAAAATTTTATTTCATAAGTCGCAACGATGTGATGGGGCATTTAAACCCGAGGCACACTGATTTTCAAAGATGCAGGATCAGTTAGAGCAACAAAGCTTTGAAAAGTTGAAATGAAAGAAAATAAGAAAAAAGGGAACTACGCCCTGTACGGTTTCTCGTTTACGATCTTTAGGATCCAGAACAGTCCAAGGGCCTCAATGACGGTCAGGACAGACAGTGCGTACATGCCACTTGGCAGTGGGTATGCCCATGGGTATACAGTGATACCTACAAAGACA
>JAJUFP010000010.1 GCA_029263715.1 Nitrososphaera sp.
ATCCTTTCATCGTTGCCCGATCCTTTCCACACCATGAATAGTTTGTCGTTGTATACGGCTATAGAAGGGCTTTGGCTTGTCCATACATTAGGTATCTGTTGCTGATCTGCCCAGCTAGTGAAACCATGTATTGAAGAGAAAAAGATCCTTTCATCGTTGCCCGATCCTTTCCACACCATGAATAGTTTGTCGTTGTATACGGCTATAGAAGGGCTTTGGCTTGTCCATACATTAGGTATCTGTACCTGACCACCCCAGCTATTGCCATCGCTCGATGCTGTAACCCAGATCCTTTCATCATTACCCATTCCTTTCCACACCATGATGAGCATGCCAGCGTATACTGCCATAGAAGGCCCAGTACTGGTCGCAACTCCCGGTATCTGTTGCTGAGGAGCCCAGTTGCTGCCATCGTACGTGGTAAACCATATTGTCTCATCGTTGCCCATTCCTTTCCACACCATGAATAGTTTGTCGTTGTATACGGCTATAGAAGGGCTTTGGCTTGTCCATACATTAGGTATCTGTTGCTGATCTGCCCATCTATTACCATCGTACGTGGTAAACCATATTGTCTCATCGTTGCCCGATCCTTTCCACACAAGGAATGCCATATCGGGAAGACGAGGTGGTGGATTGGTGCATTTTTCCCATACCTGAACATATCCTTCTGCTGAATTTAGAAGTGGTTCTAGTTCAGCATCTGTGAGGCCCAAGGCTCTGAAATCGGCGATCAGATCGGGGAGCATTCCAACATGGGCAAGCCCATCGACATTAATATCAAAGATCTTCTGTCCAACTACGCTATGGAGTAGCATAACTCCACTTGCATCCGCAACAAAAGGATAGACGACTTTGTTCATATGTGATGTCTTACCACCGCCAGGACAAGCGTCCGGTCCGAATCTGGGTCCTGGAAGCCCGGCAAACCCGTTGAAGTCTGTCCCGATGCCAACTGGACCGCCCTTCATTTTTGATACCGCGTAAAGATATGCCTGCACAACGGTCTCGGAGCTATTGCCGCAGCCGTGAGTAACAACGGTTCCTCCATCACCACTGTCAAAAGTATCGACTTGAGCAAGTTTGCCTTGGTGTGGGATGATTGCAACCATGCCGCCAAGTGCGCGTATTCGCTCAATCTCTGATGGCAGAAGCTGTCCTTCATGGCGCTTGTCGCCGTGGTTAATCTCGTTGAAGCCGGTGTGGCCTGAAACTACAGGGTAGTTTTTCTTTTCGGCAATATCGAGTATGTCTGAACGTGACTTGAAGGATGTGTGGTCAACATCGATTATCATCCCGCGAGCCATCATTTCGGTGATCAAGAATTTCCCAAGTGTTGTCAGTCCTTTCACATTCTTCCGGCCTCCCCTATACTCATAATAAAAGGGCGAACCGCTAGCGTCCTCAGTAGTCATTTTGTAAGGCTTCTTAATTGCCAAGATATAGTTATCGGGATCGCCTATGTCTGGATCATACTGCAATTCTTTGTCATACGCTGCTCCTCCAAATGCGTTATCCGCGAAGTGAATCGGGAATATGTGTCGCACGCCAAGATTGTAATACACATTTAGTTCACGGCGGACATCATCGATGGTCAATCTATTCGTCAAGTAGCTCCCGAACAAGTAATCTACTTCGATGCCGAGAACGACCGCTAGCTTACCCTCAGCCATCACTGCTCGCGCTTCCGCTGGCGTCTTGACAATGCGATACCACCCCTTGCCAGGTCCTCCATACTTCTGATCAATGTATTCCTGCATCTTATAGGCGCCTTCTATCTGGTATCGGACAGCCTCCATGTCGCTGCAGGTACGGCCGGGAGCCTTATCGACGATGTTGCACATGAACTCGTTGTTGACCGCCAGCATCACCATTAGCCGGAGGCCGCCCTGTACGGCTCGATATAGCCAGTCCTCATACACAGACTGATGAGTATAACTATCCCAGCGCGGCCATCCATCGAATTCCGGGTAACCACCTATCTTGTGGCCGAGGCGAAAATGCCCGTACACTGAGGACATAACTTTATCGATGGTGTCACCCGTACCTCCATTCCCATGAGCAAAGATACAATGTGGTAGCGCTTGAGAAATATCACCATAGCACGCACCAAATAATGCCCCGCCACCCCCAAAGCCGAGATGGGCAAACTGGTGATTATGAATGTCGGCAAATCCTTTGATTGGCATTTAGGGGGTCAGAATACGATGATTTATTTAACCATTCTGGCTTAGTTTGCGGCTCTTAACCACAATCATTATTAGGTATGCGATAAACCACTTCCTGTCTGCCTCCATTGATGTACAACAAGAATAATTTTAGCCAGTTCCATATGTGCTGCCTGTCACAATTCTGTCTACGATGTGGTAAATGATCATCGACACATTCCGTCCCATATTTTATGTGCTATATGAACCTCTATCAGAGTCGAGTTCAGTACCATACACCCAATGTTGTAATTGGAGCTATCGGCAGATGTCATTGTACTATCTAAAACCTTCGGTGAATATCGCCTTCCTACCATCCTATTTCGAATCTGTTTGAAGAAATAGGAACAAGAAGCATCTTTCTTTGGATAAATGTATCATCAGAGACATGAATCTAGGTAGGCTAATAGGTTATCCATAGCCAATAGTCATAACCATCTATCTGGAACTATAATATAGATACAACCTGTATCTGATTATAGCTGGGTCTGCCCTAATGCAAATCATGCGTGAGCAATGAATAGTAAGGACATGCCTATCTGTATGGATTGCACTAACAGAACTGGCGGAAGAAAGAGATGTAATCTACCAGCACATCACCTCACTTAGAACTCATATGCATCACTGAATTCAGTTCTAATACCGGAGTTTCAGATCCACCATTAGCTAACGTCGGTCGATCATTTTGTAAACAAGCGTAAGCTAGGATTTTGTTATACTTTTTGCTAATGAGCTTTGCATGGAATCCGCGCTGGTGGTACCGCAACCCCGTCTGATAGAATACCCAAACGACCTGTCAGGATGCGACTTTGTGGATATTGGAGGCAAGCACCTGCTGTACCTGTGCTCGCACAGCGATGGCGGAAGGGCGTTTATAGTGGTGCTGGGGTTCTACTGCGGACAGAAAGAAGACATCGTAGTCAAGGACCTTATTGAGCCTGTGGAGGAAGCAAGCAGGCATTCTGTAATAGAAGTGCTGTCAAGGTCCCTGACGCCGGAATACTCTGACGCACACGTCTTCTTCCTTTAATTTTTCTGAGCCATCCAAACTTGAGGCATCGTAGTCGTCAAATTTTCTTGAGATCGGCCTGATGTTCGGTTAACCTCACACAAAATATCCGATAAATTATAATCTTTATCCCTGCAACCATAGGCCAAGGGAAACAAGTGTCCGAAGCATGGTTCCATGCAACAAGCATGGTTCTGATCCTTGCAGCTGCGGCTATACCGGTCTACTTAACCTTCAGGCTGAAGGGAAAGCTTCGGATCCTGGCTGCAATGTTCTCCGTCTTTATGGTGATGCATAGCGGATACCACATACTTGGAACCACCGGCTATGTGTCGTTGGGCGAAAATGTGTTTGAGCCTGCGTCGGTTGTTGCACTGGTCCTGTTTGGATTGTTTTTCCTGAAAATCAGTAGGAGGCAGGCGGCAAATGCAGCTTGACTACATCATGACGATCGTAACGTTGGTCCTGTTGTTGGTGGCCGTCTCGATCTTTGCGGTTCTTGCCGCCAGGTCCAAAAATATCAGGAGCTTCCAGTTCCAGCTTTCTGTATTTATTCTGATCTGGATTGCCAGCGAGCTGGTGGAAACCTTACACGAGCTGTTCTTACTTCAGTTAGGCTGGATTGAAGATTATGGCTACTTTATCCACATAGGATCGATGGTCTTTATTGCCGTGATGTTGTGGGTTCGATTCCAGCATTCAAGGACCAGTTTGAGAGAGATGCTGGGCAGCGAGAAGGACGCTGCGTCATGACAGGATTCATTTTTCTTCAGAAAAGTCAAGGGAAAAGAAACGCTCGGCCGTCTTGGCCATCGTATCAACGTTCTGCTCGGCCTCTACGAAGGTATTTCCATACTCGTATTTTACAGCCATTGATCTGAGTGTGCTTCTAAACAGGCTAGATTTCTTGCCGTCTTCGGTAAGCTGGATTCGTTCAACTATCAACAAGCCGCCATCTAGCATCCACCTGATCTTGCGGTATGTCGTGGTATACGGGATTCCTGTCTCTTTTATGATGTCGTTGGCCGACTTTGCGTGAAGCATTGCAGATTCCAGTATAGCCATTACCTCTTTGTCTGCTAAGGCAGAGAGAATAGCCCTTTTGAAAGCGTCGTCCTTGATTATCATCCTTGGATTTTGTTCTTCGGTAGTGATCCTGTCAACAAAGTATATTATGTCTTCTACGCAATTCTTTGAAAATAGCAAAAGGATTTCGGTGAAATCTCACATTATTTATGACGCGCCTGTCATCATTGTGCAGGGCCTCTCCGTTAATCCTGAATTCCAGTGCTGAATTCCATGGTTGGAATTCGTGTACTTTGATTATATCACAAGGATTCAAGACTACAGCAATGCAAGGATTGCAAAGCAGTGAAACAAGACTCCAGCTTGGAATTGACGACGAGACGTTCAAGTGGTCTTGGGCCTGCAGAATACTTGGCCGGTTCAATTACAATTTAGACATGTCAACTGATGCCCCTAGAGCAGGGGATCTAGGCCTCTTTCGGGTCAAGAATATAGGATATCACAGCACCATAGTATGCACCAATAACAAGAAACTTCGAATCTACGATGGTGATCAGTTTGTGGGGGTTTTTGGGAACCGTTACGCCACGGACGCGTTAGAAGGCGAGGTCATCAGCCTTGAAAACCTGAGTTTGCTTACTGCGGCCGGGATGGCGGGTACTGTAAAATCCAAGCACCGGGGGTTTGGCAAGACCACCGACGTTGAATTTGTGGGGTATCTGTCCGACGATGATGGAAGACGCGTAAATCTAAAGGAATTGAAATTCCAAAAGACAGACGCAGTAGCCAAGCCAAAGAACCTGGTGATCGTGGTCGGGACCGGGATGAATTCCGGCAAGACGACCTCCGCCAGGCTTTTGATAAAGTCCCTATCTGATAGAAAACTGCGGGTGGCAGCATGCAAGCTGACTGGAAGCGTATCTAACCGCGACCAGGATGAAATGCGGTCTGCCGCTGCGGCGATTACCATAGACTTTAGCGATTACGGATTTCCGTCCACGTATCTGTGCCCAAGGCAGGAATTGCTGGACCTGTTCAACACCATGATATCGGATTTGCTAAAGGCAGATCCGGACATCATCGTTATGGAAATAGCCGACGGCGTACTTCAACGCGAGACAGCCATGCTGATAGAAGACCCATCCATCAAGGACGTAACAAGAGGCATCATTCTATCGGCAGACAGCAGCACGTCGGCGTTGTATGCCACTGAAGTCTTGAAGAAGGCAGGCCACAGCATTGTTGCCGTGACTGGAAGCATTACATCGGCGCCGCTGTTCGTAAAGGAGTTTAAGCAGTCCAGCGACATCCCGGTGCTGCCGTCCTTCAAATCCGGCGACAAACTGGCCGATGCGGTCATTCGGTTCATAAACGGTTGAATACTCCAGATGAAAGATAGCCCGGAAACCATCTCGCCTATCAAGTATGTTCTAAAACGGCTGAAAAAAGACAGACTGAAGCTAGCAGCGGCTATTTTCTGGTCCATACTTTTCGTAATAGTTCCGATGCAGATACCCATACTGACCGGCGCCTTGATAGACGAGATCGGAGGTCATGCCAGCCCTAACGGCAGGCTGAACATATTTGGCGTAATCAACCCGGCGGGACCGGAAGATGTCATCAATTTCACGGTCATCGGCCTGGCCATCGTTGCTGTATTGTATGGGATCTCGGCGTATTTCCGCACCCTGACTCTGGCCAAGGTCAGCCGGCATTTTGTGGTTGAATTGCAGAAATCTCTGGTAAAGAAGGTCGAGTTCCTATCTTTAGATGTGCATTCCAAGTACGGTTCAGCAGATCTTTTGAACCGCGCGATACTTGACACCCAGTCGCTTAGAACGTTCATTGAAAACAGCGTCGTCAAGACAGTGGTCAAGGTAACCCAGATGGCCTTTCCGCTTGCTATGCTGTTTGTGATTGATCCCTTCCTTGCGGCCCTGGCAGCTTCCGTGCTCCCAGTGCAATTGGTAATAACCAAAAGACTGCAGAAAAAGCTGTACAACAGCTCCAGGAAGGGCAGAAGGGTGCGATCCAAGATGACATCGGCTATAAAAGAAG
Organism: Nitrososphaera sp.; assembly: GCA_029263715.1. GTDB lineage: Archaea > Thermoproteota > Nitrososphaeria > Nitrososphaerales > Nitrososphaeraceae > Nitrososphaera. Next base: position 6,301 of record JAJUFP010000010.1, read on the forward strand.
GGTTTGACGGCATCGAGTCCATACAGACGGCTAGGGCCGAAGAATATTCGACCAAAAAGATTTTTGATCTGGCCGACCGCGTCGAGGAGAACCAGATCCGAACGCAGAAATTTGTTGGGATCACCATGGGCGTTGTTTGGACCCTGACCACCGTTGGCCTGACCCTGATCTGGTGGCAAGGTGGCACGAAGGTTCTGGCCGGCGAGATGAGCATAGGCAACCTGGTGGCCTTTACCGGCTTTGCCCTGTTCGTTTACCAGCCGTCACGGAACTTTACCAAATCCCTGAATGTTTACCATAAAGGCGTTGCTGCAGCCGAACGGATCCAAGAGATTCTGGACAAACCCTCATCAATACAGGATGCTCAAAACGCTGTTAAAGTGGACGTGAACAATGCAGAGATAGAATTCAAAGGCGTCCGGTTTGCTTATCCGAGAAAGGCTGCCACAAAGCAAGAGACCCTAAAAGGCATCAGCATGCGCATACAGCCAAACAGCCTGACCGTCATCGTCGGACGAAACGGCTCTGGAAAAAGCACCATTCTAAAATTAATAGCCAGGCTGTTTGACCCAGCCCAGGGGCAGGTGCTGATAAATGGCAGGGACGTCCGAGAGATCAAGCTTGATTCCCTTCGAAGTCAGATAGCCACCGTGCCGCAATCTCCAGTCATATTCAGCGGGACGGTCTTTGAAAACATCGCCCTTGGCGCGGAAAATGCCACCGAAGATGCGGTGCGGGAAGCCTGCCGCCTGGCTAACGCCATGGAGTTCATTGGCGGATTAAAGAAGGGTCTTGACACAAAGCTTGGACAGCGCGGCACAACCCTGTCTGGAGGTCAGGCACAGAGAATCGCCATCGCCCGGGCGCTGGTCCGGGGGCCGAAGGTGCTGCTTTTAGACGAGCCCAGCTCTTCTTTGGATTCAAGGTCTGAGGCGGCCATAATATCTGCCTTGGAGAGTTTGAAGAAGCAGATGACAATTGTACTTGTTGGCCACAATATCAGGGCAATAAGCGAGGTTGCCGACAGGATAATTGTTCTGGATGATGGCAAGATAGTGCAGGATGGCACTCATCGCGAACTTGTAGCCGAGTCTGGAGTGTACAGCACTTTATATTTTGGAGAATCTGTCTAATGTCGTACAACCTGGTGGATACCTCCGGCGAACATTCTGCTTCAGAAGAGATAATCGGTCTTTCAGAGCAGCAGCGGCCGCTGACTGTCAGATTCCTTGGGCGAACAGACTCGCCACTACGCGTGTTTATCATGGCCGGCCAGCATGGAGACGAGCGGTACGGGCGCAAGGCCGTCAACAGGCTTGTAAAGGTCTTCTCGCAGCCAGGCAAATTCGAATCCAGATTCCCGCATATCCAGCTTGCTGTTCTGGAAAATGCTAATCCAGATGGAGCGGCCAAAAGAACCAGGAATAACGCCATTGACATCGACTTGAACCGGGATCATTTGCTTTTGGACAGCAAGGAGAACAGGGCCATCCACGGGTTTGTTGGCTCCTGGAAGCCACATGTGATCGTTGACGTCCACAATTTCCCATCAAGGAGAAAACACCTGCTTCAAAAGGACCGCGTAATCTATTACGATGTTTTTGTAGACGTACCGACGAACCCGGCAGTCCAGCTCTCGATAATCAAGGATCAAATTTCAGACATCGTCCAGCAGGTCAAGTCCGAGTTATCAAAACACGGATTCAGTTGCGAACGGTACACCATCGTCCAGACGTCAGGAAAGGCCCGGCACAGCACTCCAGACATTGTTGATGCCAGGAATTTCCTGGCCCTGAGGTACAGCGCACTTGCTATATTGCTGGAAGGGCGGAGCCCAACCCGCGAAGATGGAAGCGGCGGAAGAAAGCACATAGTCAAGGCGCAGTATCGCGCTGTTCTTTCTGTTCTGAGGCAGGTTCAGTCGTACCGAAAACAACTGGTCAAGTCGGACAGACCAGCTGCAAGAATTCCGATAAGATCCAAGTATGTGCTTTCCGGCCATCCACTAGAGATGATTTTTAGAAATCCAAAAACCAATGATCTGGATTCGGTGATACTTGCAGAATATACCCCGGATCTTTTGGTCACAAAGTACGTAGACCTTCCAAAGGCCTATGCAGTACCCTTTTCCAAGACCAGGACCATAGAGATCCTCAGCAGACATGGCTTTTCATTTACGCGGTCTGATGCGGTGGAGCCTGTAGAATACTATGTGCCCCGTATGCTGAAAAAGCCAAAGATCAGAACCGGAGAGAGATCGTTAAAGGATTATGCGATATTCCCCGTGGGCCAAAAGGGCGGCAGCGTCCTGGTCTTGATGCTTGAGCCAAGATCCAAGTACGGCCTTTATCGGTACCCGGATCTAAAGTTGGAGATAGGCTTGGAAGCAGGATATCCGATCCTAAGAATCAGACATAACATGCTGTTGTAATTTATGAAATCGCCGTAAGCAGATATCTTTTATTGTTATTACGGCTATAATATCCAATGACCCTAGAAATTACGAGGGACAGATTCGGTTCTATCGTCAATTTCTCTAGAGGTGCTTTCCTCAACCGGTTAGCAGACATACACATTGAATGGCACATGTCCAACGCAATAGACGGCTCACCGATTGGATTTCTGTCCTTTCACAGGGAGATGATAAGGTACAACAGATGGAATCTGGCCAACAACAACCTTCGACCGATGCGCGTGGCATTCAACTTTTCAGAGATTGCAGAGATCATGCCATGGGATTCGTCCATCCTAAATGCAAGCAGCGCAAGGGGGTTTTCCAGGGCAGTGGAAAGGTGGCACAACGTTTTTCACAACAGCGCGGCAGAATCAGGATGGGCGGATTTTGAAAACCCGCGGCTGAATATCCGCGACGGCAGATTCTGGAGGTTTCACAAATTCCTCAACAACAGATTCAGCCAATGGCTGAGGGAAAACGATCTGAGGTATTCAGAAATAGACCACGAGTCGGTTTAAGCCCGGTCTGTGGTGGCCATGCATGCGGCAAGTAATTTCTTTCTACAGAAATTAGCGAAAAGCATGATTCTGCAAAACCGCTGCTGATTGGTTGCAAAGCATCCAGCAACTTTCATTCTTTAATTGAACGATGATACGCCATTGCTAGCATCGTTTATGATTGTAATATGCAATTATTACATCATGAACATCTGGGATTCAATCATCTGGGCAGCGCTTGGCTTTGTGCCGACGTACGTTGCGTTGGAAGCAGCATGGAAAACCGCCATCTTGAAAAAGATGGAAGCAGTGGCGCCATAGCTGTCTTTCAATATTTTTGTACGGTAGCCAGAAAATTATGCCTTGATTTCCAGCCCGTACCTTTTGGAGGCTTCTAGTATTTTGTTTAAATCTGGTGGACTGGTGGGCGGCTTGAAGGATTCTCTGTCTGTTATCTCGACCCCGATCTCTTCAAAGAAATTCTCAAAGCCGGCCGGCGTGATTACGAGTAGCAACCGTCCCTTTGTGCTGCCAGCATTCCTGTAAGTATGGAACTGCCCCCTTGGAGCATAGGCATAGGTTCCTGCACTTGCCTTGGTCTCCGACTGCGCGTAGGGGAAGGAGAACTGCCCTTCAAGAACGTAAAACCCCTCATCTTCCAGGGAATGTTTGTGCAGCGGCGGACCGTTCTGCGGCGCCACCTCTATCTCTACAACAGCATATTTGCCCTGTGTTTCTTTGCCGGTTATCTTGATGGTATAGATGTCGCCTAGCACCCAGAATGTTTTGCCTGCTATCGACAAGGATTATACTGTCAACTGCTAGGCAATAAGCACTTTGTTGATTAGTCTGGCATGACTTCAATCGCATACTGTTCATCGGCGGTAAATTCCGGCCGTGCCAACTGCCAGTCTTTTAGGGAAACAGAAATTTTCCTTTTGTACGGATCAAGTGCGACTTTGAATCGCCTCCTACTGTCCATGCCATGCTCAAAGAGGAGCGGGGCTTTGACGAAGGATTCTGGCAGATTGGGACTGAAATGGATTTTGTTTTCAAGCATGTTTAACTTCATGCCGGTAACCATTTCTTTGACGGCATAAGCATACATCCCAACCGACCATGCCTGCAGGATGCAGGAATTGAAGGGCTCCGGCCTGTCACCGCGGTAGGTTTCTGCAAACATGCCGTTCTCTGCGATTATCCTTTCTGCCATGGAATTTATGTAATTGAAAGCCTGCTTGTTTCGTCCAAAGCTCATCTCGCTTACTGCAGCCCAACCGGTCACCAGCGGCCAGACGGCCCCGTCATGGTACAGGGAAGGATGGTACTTTGGATCGTCGCTGCAAAGCGTCCTAACCCCCCAAGTGGTTGTCATGTCGTCTCTTTCAATCCTGTCAAGTATGGATTTGGCTTTTCTTGAGTCATCCATGGCGCCGGTAAACAAAAGCACTAGGGCGTTGGGCCTTATGCTTGAGTCCTTTGAACCGTCCCGGCGTATCGTGTCATAGCAGAATCCTGCGTCTTTATTCCAGTACTGCCGGTTTATCTCAACTTTCAGTTGTTGGGCCTTCTTGGCCCACCTCCTTTTGTTGTACGTGTCACCGACCAGGCCTGCCAGCTCGCTTCCTATTGTTAGGCTCTCGTAAAACAGGGCCTGGACATCGTTTGCGCTTTTCCTCCTGTCAATGTGGTCCATCCACGTGGAATCCCTGATGGGAAATTTCTCGGCCGTGCCGGTAAACCCGTGGTCAACTAGGCCGTCGCCGTCGATGTCCTTGTAAAGCCCACAATCGACAAGGGATACTATCGAATCCCATCTTTTCTGCAGGTACTGCAAATCCCCGGTGGCCAGCACGTACTCTCTTATTGCCCAGGGGAAAAGAAAGGTTGAATCAGCAGATCCAAAGGTGGTGCCGTGCAAAAAAGCCTTGCCGCTGATTATCATGGGAAGCTCGCCGGCAACCGCGCCGTTGGAGGTTTTTTTGGCCTGGTGCCTGAGAAAGTTGTCGATGACAGAGCGGGCAAACCGGTAATCTCCGATGGAGAGGTACCCCCTCAGTGACCAGCCGGTGTCCCTGGCCCAGTAATTTGGAAAACGCGGCAAGCCTGCGCATATCCCCTCTCCAAGCCGGTCGTACTCCGTCTTTAGGTACTGCAGGCTTGTTTTGGCCTTTTCGTATGCTATCATCATTTTTGAAAATGCGCTGCTGGGCTTTTCTGACGACACTGCAAGGGTTGATGTGGAATATTTTTTGAAGATGTCTTCGGTTTCCGATACCAGCCGTTCATGGTTGTCCCTCATGTACACGAACTCCTTTAGGCAATTGCTGGCGCTGGAGAAACTGCCGGCGCCGATAAGTGCAATATTAACAGTCTTGCCAGCCTCGATCTCAAGGTCGTAAGACATATCGATGTCGTTATCAAAAGCGTCTGTCAGGACCTTTCTTGGAACCAGGCTTGCTGGCGCGACACCAATGGTCCCAAAGTACTGTACCCTTTCGCGTCTGGTGCCACCAGCCGAGCTGATTTGCAGACAGTTTTCCCCTGCATTGAACTGCGAGGTGTTGCTCTGGGAGATGGCGGCAAGGCCATAGCTTGTGATGTTTCCGTTGATCATGAAATGCAGCCGCACGTTTTTTTTCTGGGGCTTGCCGGGTGGCAAGCGCATTCCCAGACTGCTGCCCGGCGGGCTTTGCAGGTTCAGCTCGATTTCCATAATAAAGCCCCTGTTTTTGAAAGGCACGACCAGCTTTCGCCGCACCTGCAGGCCGGCTAGGTCGTGGCGTGTAGAAAGAACACCCTGCTCGTGCCTTGATGAAACGACGAAATTTGGAAGCCGCTTTCTGACGCCTTCGTCTGCAGACATCTCCACAACTATTCTTCCAAAGGCCCTTGCAGGCGGGACGTACAGCCCGCCGTTGTCGTACGTCACCCCCATCCAGGTCCAGTCGGCAGAGAGGGCTCCGTTTGACGAGCACACGACGTAGGCCTTTTTTCCCGATAGCACCAGCGGCGTTGCAAAATTCCTAAACTCCGCGTCGTATGCCAGGTCAAAGGTCAAGTCGTCAAAACGCGGGATGCGGATGTTTTCCTTGTGGTCTGAAACATAATCGCTGAATGTGAATGGGACAGTGATGTCTTCAAACCCTTCAAGCCGGCTCAAGATAACTATCTTGTGTTTTTTCCCGCTTTCCAGCCCCTTGCCGTCTGCCACCAAAAACCGGGCTCCCTGGAAGGGCTTGAAAGGCAGCGGTCTTCTGTCCGACAGGGTGGCCGCGTTGACAGCATCCTCCGATGTTGCTATGAAAATCGACCTTTTCTGGACTGGCAGCTCGTCAACATAGACATCAAGCGATACTATGTTGCCTCCAAGGGGAACGGGGGGATTTAGCAGCGAAAAGATAAAGCCGTGTTGTTTTTTTGTGTTGCGTGTTACTATTACATTTTTGAGGCTGCCCCTTATGTAAGATAGCAGCGTGTGAGTGTTATCAAGGGTTCCTACCATTTGTCATGCACCATGTAATTACCGCAGCTGTAGCTGTCCATCTGCTGCCAACAGGTTCATGGTAATACTACAAACACGATTTTAAAGAGTTTTTCAGTCGCGCTTTGTCCCATCAACGTTATCATTGCTGCAGACTGGATCCGTATGAATGATTAAATACGGTCTTGTACCTTTTAATCAAAGTATGAGCACTGCTACTGATGACCTTCAGCAGACTAAAAGGAAGATCTTTGACGAGCTTACCAAGATAGTTGATCCGGAGATCGGCGTTTCGATAATGGAGCTTGAGTTGATTGACAAGGTTGATATCAACTCTGACAAGGTTCAAGTTGACCTGCACCTGACAAGCCCCTTCTGCCCGGCGGTATTTGGATTCAAGATTGCCCAGGACATCCGGGACAACCTGTACAAGCTGAAGGGCATCAGCGACGTGAAGGTAAACGTCAGCAATCACTTCATGGCCGACGCCATAAACAAGCAGGTAAACGAGAGCAAGTACCCGCCCAAGCCGGCCTGACTACTTTTTCAGCCTTTCCTTAAGCTCTGCTATTTTCTTTTCATTGCTGGAATATCCAAGCATGTGCCCCCTTAGCAGCTGGATGCCAAGGGCAGGGTCAACACCTTTTGGACAGACGCTGCTGCAAGAGCCAGCAAAGTGGCACCGGAACAAGCCGTGCCGGTCGTCGACGATTTCCATCCTCTTTTCAACAGCAGTGTCCCTGGTATCTGCAAAGTACCGGTACATCTGTGCCAGAGCCTGCGGGCCGGGGAACTTGGTGTCCATGGCCACGGTGGGGCAGGCCGCGTAGCAGCAGCCGCACTTGATGCAGTATGAGAACTGCAGGAACTTGTCCACGTCCTCCGGGCTCTGCATGAACTCTGAGAGCTTGGCTGGATCCTTGATGTCCGCGTTTTCATTTTGGATGTACGGCTGCATGTTCTTGTGGTGTTCAAAGAACTGTGAAAAGTCGGTGACCAGATCCCTGATGTGCGGAAAGTTGGATAGCGGCTCACAGGTTATGGTATCGCCGGACAGCTCCGAGACCTTGGTGTAGCAGGCAAGCCTTGGTATGCCGTTTATCTTCATGCCGCAGGATCCGCAGGACGCCATCCTGCAGGAGTAGCGTATCCCGATGCTGTGATCTTTGTAGCCCTTGGCCCAGAGCAGGGCGTCAAGCACCGTAGTTGAGCGCTGCACCGGGACTTCGATGGTATCGTAATGCGCTGGCTCGTTTGCGGCCCTGTTGGCCCGCAGTATTTTCAGTGTAATAGATGAGCGGAGGATCTCTTTTTCCTTGTGCTCCTTGGACCTCTTTTTGTCAAGACGTTCTAACTTTTCAATAGTATCGGTCATTGTAATCAGCCCATCTCCAGCCCGTTGGCTACGATTATGGTTCGAGTTCCGTACCCGATGATGGCTATCATGGCCGCTATGGTGAGGATGGTCACGCCGCTTTCCCAGGCTTTGCTTTGCCGCATCTCAAGGAGGATTATGCGAAGGCCGTTGAAGCCGTGAATGGCTATCAGGACCAGCATAGACTCTAGCAAGAATGCATACGGCATGTTGTGGTAGTTTGCTATCACGTTTTCGTATTCAAGGCTAAGATTGTAAGGCATGATAAGACGCATCATGATGTGAACCGCAACTACGACAAGGGCTGCGATGCCGGTGAGGTAGTGGATCTTCATTATCTGGCTTTCCCGCACCTTATTCGCCTCCAAACAGCACCGATGCACCGTACATCATGGCTGCGGCCGCAAGTATCAGCGCGATCCAGATCCCGGATTTCTGCCGGTAGTTCAGCGACACCGCATCGTAGGGGTAGTCCGGCCTGCCTGGCTTGCCAAGACCCTTGCCGCCTTGGGTAAAGATCAGGCGTATGCCGTTGGCAGAATGAAACGTGCTCATGCCTATAACCAGCAAAAGTATCATGTGGCCCATGGGCGTCTGGGTCAGCTCCAGCATCGCTGCCCATGCATCCGGACCGTTGGTTAGGGAGCTTGTCTCGTACACATGGCCGATAAAGTACCCCAGCAGGCCGACGCCGGTAAGCCTCTGAAGCCAGTACGAGATCCGCTCGGCTCCATACCTAGATGGGTTGAGCCATCCCTTGATCCCTTCACGGTTGTTTCGGTCGATTGCCTCCATCAGTACTTCCTCTCCACCGGTGCATACCTTGTAAATGTAACTGGGTGCCAAGCCAACTTGGGACCATCCGGAGTATGGTAAGCCAGCGTGTGCCTTAAGAAGTTGACGTCATCGCGAACTGGATAGTCCGTCCTTGCGTGGGCTCCACGGGACTCGCGCCTATTGAGCGCGCCCACAAGAACAACCTCCGCAGTGCGAAGCATGGAGTCTATCTCCATCACGTTGATAAAGTTGGTATTGTATTCCTTGGCCTTGTCTTCGACGTGCTTCCACATCGTGCCCTTTAGTTCTCGAACCTTTTTAAGCGCGGCTGCCAGGTTCTCCTCGTTTCTAAAGACGTAGGCCCTTTCGTCCATGGTATCGGTCATCGCCTTGCGTATTTCGTACGGGTTGACGTCGCCGGCGCCTCGGAATATGCCGTCGTAGATACGCTTCTCTTCCTCGGCTATCTGCTGCTCCGGCAGACTGACTGCCCGGGATTTATGGGAAGCCGCGTGCTTGGCGGCCAGCTCGCCGGTGATCCTCCCCCAGACTATGCATTCTGAGGTAGAGTTTGCACCAAGCCGGTTGGCGCCATGGGTGCTGTTGCAGGCAGCCTCGCCGGCGGCCCAGAGGCCGGGAAGCTCTGTCGCACCGTCAACGTTGGTATGAATGCCACCCATCATGTAATGGCAGACAGGTCTGACCTCAATGGGTTCGTCGATAATGTCGATGCCGGAAAACTTGATGCCGATCTCCCGGATACCGGCCAGCACCTCCTTTATGCGCTCAGCTCCAAGGTGCGTGAGATCGAGCTTGAGGCAGTCAAAGCCGGTTTCATGCTTGAAGCCCCTCCCCTCGTTGATTTCCTTTATCATGGACCTTGAAACAACGTCACGTGGGGCCAGCTCCATCTTGCCGGGGGCATACTTTTGCATAAAGCGCTCGCCCTTGTTGTTTATCAGGTATCCGCCTTCACCCCTTGCACCCTCGGTGATGAGGATCCCAGACGGCATGATCCCCGTTGGATGGAACTGGACAAACTCCATGTCCTTCATTGCCAGGCCGGCCCGAAAGGCCATGTCAAGGCCGTCTGGAGTGGATGAAAACGCGTACGTCGAAAAGCTGTAAATCCTGCCAGCTCCGCCGGTGCATATTATGCCGGCCGGCGCCTTGAAAGCCATAAAGTCGCCGCTCTTTATCTCGATGGCAGTAACTCCCTGGAAGCTGGAATCCCGCAGAATGGAAGTGCAGAACCACTCGTTGTAAAAGTGGATGTTGTCGTACTTTAGGCAGGTATCGTAAAGCGTCTGCATTTCATAAAAGCCAACCTTGTCCTGCGCAAACGTCGCCCGTGGAAAAGAGTATCCACCGAACTTGCGCTGCGCAATCCTGCCGTCCTTTCTTCTTGACCAAGGCATCCCCCAGTGGTCCAGCTGGTATATCTCGTACGGCATGCTTTTCACAAGGCGCTCGGCTACATCCTGGTCTGCCAGAAAGTCGCTTCCCTTTATGGTGTCGTAGATGTGTGATTCCTGGTTGTCGCCTTCTTCCTCGTACAGGACGGCGGCCGTGCCACCCTCTGCAGAGACAGAGTGCGAGCGCATCACCTGCACCTTTGAAATGACGGCTATGCTGATGTTCCGGTCAGTTGCGGCAGCCGAGATGGCAGCCCGCAGGCCTGCAAGGCCAGAACCTATTATCAGCACGTCATGGGAGATAGTGTCAACCATCCAATGTCATCCTGAGCTATTTGTTTCCTTTCAAGCTGGACATTTGTTTGTCTTAAATATCTTTGTAGCGACCGGTGTATACAATTACACAAAAAGCGTGCGAGCCGGTTAAAGATTTGATTTATTGACATATCGTCGCCAAGACATACAGGAAGAACAACGACTATGTGGGCGACACCGACTTAAGTATCTCAACTGTCTTGAGACAGTTGCAGGAAATACGAGTTTAACAATACTTTCTGTAACAGCAGTTGAAGAGATTTTAAGCAAGGCCGCCCATATCACAAAAGGAGTGCTGATCCGTGAGGCGGACAATCGCAGGAAATGCGTACATGTCAGGTTCGCTTTGGCACAGCTGCGGACACCAAGAGTACAACCGGAGTATTTGTATTGATATTCAAGTATCTACCAGCCTTCAACATTCAATCCCGGTATACGTGTAAAGTGCTTCTTGTTCCTTGTCAGCAATCGCTGCTTGTTGGAAAGAACAATGCTGGCTATCAAAAGATCCAGCGGGGCCACCATGTTTGACTTCAGGTTCCCTGCCAGTTCCCCGTACAGTCTTGCAGACTCGAAATCAAGGTCAAGAATGGCAAAGGGTTCAAGCAGTGCGTTTGCTTCAATCAAGGCCCTTTCTTTATCGTTTGATCTGTAGACTCCGAAATAAAACTCGGCGACATTGATGGCCGTAGTTGACAGGGTCTCCCCCTTTGATTCCAGCTCCTCAACCTTTGCCATTGCCTTGTCGTCCTGGTCCTTGAGGTCGATTAAAAAGTCGGTGTCAGCGCAATATGTCATTGCAACTTCCTCATTCTAAAGTTCTTGCGCATCTCTTGGCTGGCCTGCCTTATGCTTTCAGACAGCTCCGGGTTGGGTTTTAGTTCCCTGGCGGCCGCAAGAATTCTGGCAGGATCGCCTTTGGAAAACTTGCGCAGTATCACGTCAGAGAAGGATTCGCCGGCCTTCTTGGAGGCTTTCAGTGCGTTGTATGCTTCATCGGAGATCATCAGAGTCTTGACCATGCCCTGTTTATCTGTATATTGTCTGTATATATAAGCTTTGTAACTGTATCGTTATTCGACAACGGATGGGTACAAAATTACGCACAAATCGAATGTTGAACAAAAACCAAACTGCCAAAGATGCAAGAGTTTTCAGGTTGCAGAAATTCCAACACCGAACTTCGACAGAAAACGATCTAATACATAAGAACCAGAAAAGCGCACTATATGCTACTTGACTTTGAAAGAAGACGCCATCAACCTTCACCGGATGCTGAAGGGAAAGATAGAGATACAAAACAGGGTGTCTCTGGACAACGTATTTGAAGACGGCAAGGGCACACTGGGCCTAATTTACACTCCCGGCGTTGCCTACGTGGCCAGCGAGATAGGCAAGAACAAAGAGCTGGCCTACGAATACACCTCCAAATGGAATAACGTGGCCATTGTCTGTGACGGCACAAGGGTTCTGGGTCTTGGCAACGTTGGCCCCGAAGCAGCGATTCCAGTCATGGAGGGCAAGTCTGTCCTGTTCAAGACCCTGGGCGGCATCAATGCCATACCCCTTTGCATAGCGGCCCGCGATAAAGAAGAGATAATCCGGTTCGTAAAAGCAATCCAGCCGGGGTTTGGAGCGGTAAACATAGAGGACATTGAATCGCCCAAGGTGCTGGAAATTGTCGAGCGGCTGAAAGACGAGCTGGACATCCCGGTGTTTCATGACGACCAGCACGGGACTGCAGTAATTACCCTTGCTGCTGTGGTTAATGCGCTAAGGCTGGTGGGCAAAAGCCTAGATGCAATAAAGGTAGTCATTGCAGGAGCCGGCTCTGCCGGATACGGGATATTCAAGATTCTTCATCAGGCCGGCTGCAGAAACATCATCGTATCAGACAGCAAGGGAGCCATATACCTTGGAAGAAGCGACGTCAGCAGCAACAAGTACCGACAAGAGATAGCAGAAAAGTCCAACCCCGGCAAAGTCAGCGGAGGCATCGGCGATATCGTCCGGGGAGCCGATTTGTTCATCGGGGTATCCGGCAGAGGAGGCATCGTAAGCAAGGAAATGGTGAAGACCATGAATCATGATGCCATCGTATTTGCCCTAAGCAACCCTGATCCAGAGATACTGCCTTCTGAAGCCTTGCTGGGTGGGGCCAGAATAGTTGCCACCGGCAGGTCGGACTTTGCCAACCAGGTCAACAACGCAGTGGTGTTTCCCTCCGTACTGCGAGTCCTGCTGGATCTGCGAGCCAGATATATAGATGAAGACATGTTGGTAGCCGTGGCCTATGCCATTGCAAGCATCGTTGATAGCAACCATCTAAACGAGAACTTTATAATTCCAAAGGTAAACGATCCAAGGATCTTGCCGGTAGTGACGCAGACCCTGAAGAACGCCATCACGGAGCACCTAAAGAGCAGGTAATTGTTAACAAAAGAGCCACGTATCTGCTTGCAGCCAAGTCTGTGGACGCGCAGCTCCCTGGACAAATCCACCATAACGCTTATTATCTAAAAGCCAGTTCTGTTCATACTCAATGCTGGAGCCTGCCGTCGGTGCCTTTAGCTTGGTTTATTCATGGATTTACCAGTACTTGGTAGGCCCGTTCCTGTCCTTTGCCAAGGATTTCGAGTTTGCAGCCATCTGCACCATCACGGTGCTGTTCATCATAATAAGCGCCCTGATGATGCTGCATCGGGCAAAAAAGCTGCCCAAGTCCTACGTGGTTGAGATCATCGACGTGTATGGAAACAAGGTGTCCATCGACGGCGTGCGGCAGGTCTTCAAGACGTACGACGCCGCAGAAAGCTATGCCAGGATGTACCGCGATCAGTTCAAGCAGCAGTACAAGTTCAGAGTTGTCGGCCGGGAAAAAGACCTGACAAGCAAAGCTTAATGCTTGCAGGATCCCCGTCTTTTTCTAAATAGATTCAAGATATGAATATGAATTTCAGGCAGATCTGCTTATGATATGGAAAGATCGATCGGTGATAACGATTTTTTATCAGTTCCCACTTCTATGTATACCAAATAACATCCATGGATGTCTTGAGTTTGTGGTATTGTTCTGGCCACCCGGATATATCGTGATTCTTTCGCTCGGTATTCGACATGATTGTATTAGATATCTTTTATCATGCCAGGCAATTTCAACAAAGCCATTTTTGTCCATAGCTTTTTTATAGAAAGGGTCGTATCCCATACAAGTAATAGATTCCATGGATGAGATTTCAAAAGAAGACTTGGCATACATTAACGACAAATCCATTGAAATCCTCACAAATGAAGATAGTAAAATAAAAGAAATTGGAGAGATACTTGCAAATGATGTTAGTAGAAAGGTTCTGATGAAAATATATGAAGGTAAGAAAACAGCGAGCGAGATATCAAGAGCACTTGAAATTTCTCTGCCATTAACTGTTTATCATCTCAAGAAGCTTGAAAGATGTGAACTTGTAAAAATTAGCCACATAGGAAAAAGCGAAAAGAATAAAGAAATGAACCATTACGTTCCACGGAAACTGGCTATTGTTCTTATTCCCTCATCCGTCAACGTTCGTCACACACTTTACAGTATTTTGGGCATTATTAGCAGGAAATTGTTGCTTCCGGTAAGCTTTGTTATCTCTTCATTATTGGTTTACAGTATAACAAAATTGGATTTCTTGCCAGGAGTAGATTTTGGAAGAACAGTAATGCCAATAAACAACGATCCATTAATGATTCTGATATCAAATATTGACTTAATAATTGCTCTTTCAATAGGTGGCACAACTGCTTGGATAATTTCTAGGTTCAAACAAAGACAGAAAAAATCTTTAAAAAACTAAAAATGGTAAAGAGTAAATCTTTACCAAAGCCTTGTTCCCTTTGGAAGAGATGTTGAATCTTTGTACCAGACCACTTCTCCAGGCGGCAAACTTGAGCCTGATTTTAAGTCATAGTCAGCATTTGCGGTATATTTAGAATCTCCGATGGCTTGAATATAAGAGGAATCCCAGTTGATCCAAGTTCCATGTGTTAGGTCGGTACTACTGTACTCCATCGAACGTGCGACTACGCTTGAAAGATTTGTGCTTCCTCCACTATAGTAATAGATCATATCATACATCTTCATCTGCCAACCAGTGGTTGATCCGCCGTCGCTTTCAGCTCCGAATTGGAGAAATTTGAACTTGTATGTACTGCCACCTATTGTCTGGTTCTTATAGCCACTTGCGAAATTTGTGCTGGTATCGGCAGAACCTTTGGTGTATACTTTCGGACTAATCAGGGAGACAGTTCCGTCGTTATAATGGGCTTCGTAATAGAATGATACTGTGGTTCTTAAAGAATTCCAATAAAACGTATAGTATACCCAAGACACGTCCTCCGGATCAGATCCGTGCATACCTAACGCAATGCTTTGACTCCACAATTTACCCGTTGGATTCCAGATTTGGGGTTCTCCCGTGATATTTCCAGTCGTAGATATGGCGACAGGCGCCTGATAGAATACATTAGTCGGATCTGTACTTCCCCAGCCTGTTGTGGATACCACGGTTCCCGTTGGTTGAGAAACAGAAGTTGTACCTGAGAAGTTCATCTTCCCTGTGAATTGTTGAAATTGTTTTACAGTCGATGAATCTCTGTATCCGCCTATGTAAGGATTGGCAGCGAATGCTTGCTGTCCAGCCACGAGGGTGGAGACTAGCAATAGTGCAATAACGGAGGTTGCAACTACAGGCGTCATATTGACCTTGGGATTCTTCATTTCTATGCAACCACCACTACTGTGACCATATCAGAGAACACGACGGCGTCATTCGCATTTTCTGGTGTGGCATTCTTCATCTCTTCAATTTCTAGACTTGGAGAGAAGTGGATAGACTTTCCAATAATTTCATCGGGCAAGTCTTTTGGAAGGCTAATAGTCATTTGCATCGTCTTTGTTTCACCTGCCAGAACTTTGATGCGGGCCTCAGAAAAGTTTACTAGACTAGATAACTCGATTGATCCGGGAATTGGCTTTCCTTGACTTAGCAATTCTGCTCTCTCCTCTACTGTAGTCTTGTCTACTGCGGATGGAAGCAAGACCGCGCCTTGAAAGACGGTAGGAGTCAAATTAACTTCGTTGAGCGCTTCTGTTCCTCCTACATGTGAAATATTAAGCATCACGGTAGTGCTTTCACCTCTAGTCAGTTTGATGGTTTCCGGATTGGTCTTCACCAGTATGGCAGACTTGCCACCATCTCGGATAAATGAATCTGGACCGCCCAATGATGAGCCTCTTTCGACGATTCTTATCTGTTGCAGTTCTGATGACACAGGTGTCAATGAAACACCGGCTGCGAAACTAAAAATCAGTAATGCAGCTACCGATGCCACTGCCCCTGTCAATACAACCTGTTTGTTGGCACGGATTGGCACAAATCAGACTATGTTGGAAATTATTTAAGTTTAGATTAAATTGTAATTTAACATATTTTTTATCAAGATCCTATATATGTGCACTTTGATTTATAAGAAAATTGCAATAAACAAGGTTCGAAATGTAAATGGAATATAATCCAACAAATCTGTCGTTGTAATCCACTGCAAAACTATAGACAAATATTACAACACATACTTGTCAGCAAGGACCCAAAGACGTCGGGTTCATGTTTACACAATATTAGATGGTGTGCTGTTTATAGCCTTAGTTCCTCTCCTACCGGGACATCTACCTTCCCATGATGTTTACTGGATTAGCATACTTCTATTAACACCAATAGTGCATTGTGACTTTTCTCAACCTCTTTAACAAACATGTCGCCTGCAGAGTCAATGTTTTTTCGATCTTTTAACCATTGAAACATTTATGCGGGCCTTTTCTGAAGGAACAAAATTTTTGGTGCCAGTTTTCATTCAATGATCTTGTAGCCGCATTCCGGACAGAACCGGTTTGTCATCACCGTCATCTTGCAAGAGGGGCAGACTTTTTCCACTATGTCGCTGATGGTTTCTTCCGGCACTGGCTGGACTGAATGCGTCAAAGTGTCAGCCGCCTTAAGCGAAAGGCTGCTTAACTTAAACTCTCTTTTCGTCAGTTGTATCGGCTTGTTCAGCAGGTGCTTTCCGCCGGTCAGCGAGACGGGCCTTCCAGCATGGAGGACTGAAACGCTTGAAAACAATACTTCCAGCTTTACGTTAATGTCCTCAAGGTCCCTTTTGAGGCCGTCGCCGGTGGCAGTCAGCTGCAGTTTTTTTATCTGGACCAGAGAGTTGATTTCAAACACGAACTTTGCGGCCTCGGTTTTTACGCCGTTTATCAATAGCGCGGCCTCAATAAACGGCCTTATTGGTTTCATCTGGATGTCTACATCGAACAAGGCCTGCTTGTTTGAAGCCTGCTCTATGATACGAAGCTCGGTCCCGACGCTTATCTCCTCGATAAAGAAATTGCCAAGAAACGGCCCCACGGCCTTGAGCATCTCGGCAAAGGCGGTGTCAGATATTCTGGAAAGAAAGTTATCCGGCTCTTCCTTTGCCTCCCTGCAGAAATTGACAATGTCTATGGTCTGCTTGGCGTAGTTGAGCGCGTCTCTGACTTGGCTTATGGAATTTCCAAGAGTCGTCTGAAAACCATCCTGGATCTTTTTGAGATCTGCATCGGAAGCCGATTCATTTTTCTTGAATTCATCTGGCTTTAATTCGACGTTGTTGCTTTCGATCCCGTAATTGAACACAACCTGAACAGATGTAGGAGGCTTGCGGCTTCGCAATGATTTGTTTGCGCGGCTGTTCTGGTACAGTTTTAGCCCGCCAAGACCGCCGGCAACGGCCACCGCTGACGCCACAATGGGTCCTGTCAAGTCCATGGGTCTTTCCAGACTGATGGCATATGGAGTGCTTGCTGCTTCTTCCCTTCCGCTGACGATCAGCCTGGCGACGATATTCTTGCTGCCTTGCTGGTCGGCTCCGTAGATGTGGCTTGCAGTCCAGGTATCGCCAGTGACCTCAGCTTCAGTCGGGGTGCTGCCGTCGCCCCAGTCCACAACAATTCCAGAGTCAGGGATGGTTGAAGCCCTGCCAGACACGGTAACAGAGTCCAGCTCCACCCGTGGCTGGGGATTGCTTACCGAGTCGATCGTTATTTCAAGGCTCTCCGGTGGCAGCCGGATCCTCACAGTCACGGCATCGGATGGGAAAGATGTGTTGCCGGCCAGATCCGTCGCGGAAGCCACGATGCTGTGCTGGCCAAGGTCCAGGCCATCAAGTTGGGCGGCCCAGCTTCCAGTGTCATCGGCTGTGGACTCTGCCAATGGTCTTGTATCAACAGAGACCTGTACACTGGATCCGGGCTCGGCAGTTCCACGGACTTCAATAGCAGGGTCGGAAAATTCCGAGTTTGCTGCAGGTGACGTGATGATTGGAGAGGCGGGCGGTCTTGTATCAAGGATGATCTCGTCGGCTAATAGGTCTGAGAGGTTGCCAGCTGAATCCCGAACCTGGAGATAGACCTGCTTCGCGCCGTCACCGGGAGGCAGGGTTATCTGCCTTGCCGCGGAGAAGCCTTCGAATTCTTCAGCATCAAAAATGCCGTCTGTCGAGATTCGCATTTCTATGCATGTTGCGCCAGCGGCAGGTCTGCAGCTGATGTCCAGGACAACATCCCGTGAATTGGTGTACTGTTCTCCAGAATTGACGACTACGGATCCAGCAGGCTTTAAAGTGATGACAGTAAACGACACTCTCTCAGACTGAAGAGAGATGTTTCCTGCCAGGTCTGCAGCCACGGCATAGATGGTATGAAGGCCACTATCCAGCAGGTCTGGAGTAAACTCCCAAGCCCCGTCGCCGGGGACAATTATCGTGGTTTGAAAGCCATCGACGAATATGTGTAGAAAACTGTCTGGTTCTGCCCGCCCCACTACCAGAGGCGAAGGATCGTTTATCTGCGCTCCAGATAGCGGGCTGATTATTATTGGCGCGACCGGTGCCACCGTGTCAATGTTGAAGGAAAATGGCATGCTGGTCTGCCCGATGTTGCCAGCAGAATCCACGGCCCAAACCCTCCAAAAGTATTGGCCGTCTCCAAGCTGAACCGGCAGACTGAAACTGGATGTCTCGACGCGGTATTCGATGGTGGAGGAAAAGTCCAGGTCGTCGTCGATCTCTATGGTGTACGAGCCTATCCCGTTAGCATCAGAGACGTCGCTCCAATCAAAGGACGGTGTGGTGTCGCGAAAGAACCCGTTGTCTGACGGGCTGATGAGGCTTACCGGCGGAGGAGGCAGGGTGTCCAGGATTATCGTGTCTTGCACCAGCGTTGACTCTTCAACGTTGTTTTGGAGATATGCCTCGACATATTTTTCGCCGTCCTGCTTGGATAGCGGAAGTTTGGTTATGGTAATTACATCGCCATTCTCAAACCTTAAAGGGTAGGAAGAGTCAGCAACTGGACTTGGTAAAATGTTTCCGGTGCCATATGTTGGTGCAAGCGAAAAATCCTCGCCTACAGATTTCACAAGCTCAAAAGCAAACACCCCGGTTTCCGGTGATGTTTCTTCAGCCAAGACGGTCAGAAAGTCGCTACCAGAGCTGGATGTAACTTGGACATCGATGTCTTGTATTATGTCAATCTCGTTTGGATCCAAATTGGCATCCTCATTTGGAAAGGAAATCAGGATCGAGGCGCAGTAATAATCCGGGGTGCCAGAACAAGAGACTGAAACGGTGACCTTGTAGTAAGTGGTAAACGGGTCTCCTGAATTTATCTGAAGCCAGCCGGTTATGTTGGGGCTTTGGGCACTTGCAGCAATAAATGACAGATAGACAAGTATGCTTACTGTGATGAGTGCAAAGAGAACCCGGGTTAGCTTGTTTTGGCCAAACATCACCGGTCAGGTCATCCGGTATGTATGATTGATACTTGCTTATAAGATATGTTCAACCACCTTGTGAAAAGTGTCTGGTTATCCCCCAGCAGATCAATGGTACAAAGATACACAGCTTTGGACAATGCTGGCACTAGATGATCTCGAAAAAACGCATCTGTGCCTGAACGAGTTTGTTGCGTTCTTCCAGCAGGCTATCTTTGGTCTTTCTCATGGCTTCAACTGCTCGAGCGTACACCTCTGACGGCTCGCCGGCTGCATTCAACTTGTTAGACAAACTGTAAAGCGAGCTGGAGATAAACTGGGCCAAAGAGCCTTCTCCTTCACGGAGTACAATTTGAATGAGGTAACGCAGCGTTTCCCTATCCTTTATAGAGATCCTGTCTTTGAGCTCTGCTTGTAACGAGTCCATCTCCCTGGATGCTATTCGTAGAGAGCGACAAAGGCGCACATCTCTTTCCAATTGTTCCCATTCCTCGACATTATCGAGCTTCTTCAACTCATCGGCAAATCTTGCTTTATCACTCTCTGCAATTAACAAGATATCTTTTAGCCTTCTGACAATGAGCATCAGCGCAGAATCAAGCAAGGAGAAGGTTTCTTCAATCACTTCTCGATAGTGCTTGCGCCGTTCTTCAGGCACATATTTCAGGGCCACCGCGGCTCCACCTAGCTCTATCGCAGAGCCCACCATGTCTGACAGCTTTTTGAAGCCTGTGTCATCATCAATCACCCTACTAACCGGGCTAACAGAACTACCACATTCAGAACAATATTTTACGCCGATGTCTAACTTGGTCCCGCAGTTTGGACAGTATTGATGGTCAGACATGTCATGCCTACCATAACAATCTGATAGATAAAGGTGATGCCCAACGATTTGGAACATGTGAATCAGGCGCTTCAATAACTTCATGTGGCTTCGTAAAGATGGCCACCCTTATTCTCGTTCTGAGCATGGTTGACCTGTTGCAGCATATAACAAGCTCGTTGGAAATCAGCCATCAATCATTGCCCAGTCGATACATTTTGTTAGAACAAGATTTCTGATACATCGCAATAATGTATCTAGTACCTGGATACATTATTCAAGAATCAATGGTTGTAGAAACAAGACCTTGTTAGAAAAGGATCAGATTCCCACAATGAAGCCACCATGTAAATGGCAGTCAACAGCGACGATTCAGGAATCAGAAAAAGAATCTTCAGTTTTCTGTAAGCTGGAAAGGTTAATAGTCTATACCTTTGTCGTCATTCACAGATGGTGGACCTGTCTCAATACTTGACAAACACTTCAAACCCCAAGGTGTTCCTTGCCCCAAACACGTCAGACCAGGAACTGGTCCAGAGGGCAAAAAACAGGCTCATTGAAAACGGCCTAAAAGAAGACCAGATCCAGATAAACTATGACATGCAGCAGCTGGATACAGGAGACCTGTACATCAGTTACGATCCGCCTGACCTGGTGGTGCGCGTTGTCTACGACAAAAAGCCAAGCGGGATGGTAAAGATGAAAAGCGCCGCCATGATCAGGCTTTAAGCATTTCCTGCAGTGCCTGCACAAGGCTGCCAACTGGATGCTTGGCTTCAGAGCCATCCTTCATAGACCTTAGTATGACCTGGCCTTCAGCGATCTCGGCTGCAGCCACTATGACTGTGACGGCCACGCCCTTGGCAGATGCGTCGTCCAGCTGCTTTCGCAGGGCCCGGCCAAGGATGTCGTAGTCGCTGGCAATTCCGCTGCTTCTAAGCACGGAGACGATTTCAAAGGCCTTGCTTCTGGTGTCGTCCGTGGCAGACGCAACGTACACCATGGGCTTTTGGGCGGTCTTTAGTATGCCGTGTTTTTGGAGTGCAATAACAATCCTTTCAATGCCGCCGGCGGCTCCCGTGGCGCCGATCTCCTTGCGGCCAAAGGCGTTTGTAAGTGAGTCGTACCGGCCGCCTCCCACAAGGGCGCCACCTTCAGACGAAGGGTCAAAGACCTCAAAGACCATGCCGGAGTAGTAGTCCAGGCCGCGGACTATGCCAAGGTTTAGCGTAACGTTGTCGACTTGCCTGGCTTTCAGCGAGTCCATGAGGCTTACAATGGCCTTCCAGCCTTCAAGGTCCCCTAGGTCTGCCCTGCTTTTCACGTCGTCAACGGAGCCCTTGACCTTGGACAGGTCTATCAATGCCTGCAGCTTGGCTGGCTCTACGATGTCTTTGTATTCTTGGAGCACTGCCTGCGGCCCCTTCTTTGGGACCTTGTCGACGGCGCGGAACATCTCTAGCACCTTTCCTTCGTCAGAGATGCCGAGCTTGGACCGGATGAACTGCTCGACCAGCTGCCGGTTGTTTACCTCGATGGAGACTGGCAGTCCAAGCCTTTTGAAGAAAGAGTGCACGAACTCTATAACCTCGGCGTCGGACTCCTGCGAGAACGGACCATAGACTTCGACATCCCATTGATGGAAATATCGATACCTGCCGGCCTGCGGCTCGTCGTATCGCCAGACGCCGGCAAAGGCCGCCAGCTTGACTGGCATCTTTAAGTCGCGCCTTGCAACAACGTAACGGGTCAAACCAATGGTCAGGTCAAAACGCAGGGCAACGTTTCTCTGGCCCTTGTCGGTAAAAGAGTAAATCTCGTTGGCTATGCCGCTCCCGCTTTTTGCCTCCAGCGTTGCCAGCATTTCCAGCGGCGAAGGCTCCATCACCTGGAAGTTAAAGAGCCTTGCAGTCTCGATGAACCTCTCTCGTACATAGTTGATGCCGGCAAGTTCCTGGCCATCGAGATCCCGCATGCCCCGCGGCAGCTCTAGCTTCACATCAGTAGCCAGAAGGCCGATAGCATTTAGATTTTGCGTTGTCTTGCTTCAAAGCGGCCCCGCCCATGATGAGTTGATGCTTTTCGCTAATCCAGCAAATATTTCGCAATTACAGGATGTTAAGTTACGCGTTTGGATAGACTTCTCCGCCAACCCATTCGATTTCTGGATGCCTTGCTAACGTGAGCACGGTGTCAAGGTCCGTCTGCAGTACTATTTCATAGTGTCCGTGCCCGTGGCTGGAAGGTATCTTGTCAACCATGTGTTGTATCTCCTGTGACAACTTTTCCTCGTTGGCGCCGTGTTTGACGTACATGTCCAGCCAGAACCTTTGCTTGACTTCCCCAGGATACTTTCTGGTGAGCATCGACGACTTTAACATCAGAAACGGATCAACGTTTCTGTGCTTCTGCTTGAGCAAGGCCACTACTCCGTCGTAGTCTTTAACTATTTCAGACGACATGGCATTGCGTGCCTTGGAGCACGTTATTAAAAAGTCAGATTGCACTGTAATTCTTTGCCACTCAAATCTTGGCAAATGTGAATTATATCATTACAGATTCAAGATTGAATTGCTTATGTTAAGAAAACAAGCCACCAAAGAAATGAAGATCATTTTCCATGTTGAGACGCGGTTCATATTTGGTTGATCCCATGGCGCTAGAGAGACACGAATAGAGTATCACGTTGGGCACAAGGGATACGCACCCGGAAAATATTCGGTCCTACATAGCATGTCCATTCCGCGATAAATCTTTATCTGAAACATACGTCCGTGTAAGTTTCAACGGTCCACTCTTGAAGGAGGTCATCAAAAATGAGCTTGGATCATCTGATTGGTACATAGCAGAATATGACAGTCAGCTGGACTATGGCATAGACCGGATCAAATCTTTGCTTAATTTTGGTTCTATCTTTTTCAAACGCCAAGTATTATATGACTCACACATACTGACTAACAAGAATCTAAAGGACATCTTGTATCAGGAGCCAAGGTTCCTGAAAGAAGAAATCTTGCTTCCAGTATTACGAAAAGAAGTCTTGGGCGAAAAGGTTAAGAGTTTTGAAGATCTTTATCACCAATGGAAAAATTATCCTCCACAAGGAGTTATTCATGATGACGCTTATCCTCAGTTTTTGGATAGAGTTACCAATGTGGCGCTTAGAAGCGATAGCATATCCAGACAGTATTTTGATGTGCTAAAAAAGGGCTTACAGTTTGAAAAACTGACTAATGCTATGGGACTCTCGGCCATAATCGATCCGTTCATGAAGAGAGTAATGGAACTAGAAAGGACGGCACCTTGGCGAAGTGACATATATGAGGTGATAGATCGCCTCAAACTCTATCGTGCTGCCTCAGAGGAATTCTCAGAATATCAGCAGAAGCTGAAGCTAATAGCCGATTATGCCTATGCTGAAAATATGGCCAATTACTTAGAAATAGGATATCAATACCCTCCAAAAATTAGGGAGATAATTCTTAGATGGAAGTTACCACAAGATTCTAAAGTCCATATCGAACAGTTGTTGCAAGAGAAATCCATAATCTTTGAACAAGAAGTTAGTCCGAATCCGTTCGATGTGGAAACCTTGGCGAGACTGGATTATTCTACCATAGCAGAGATACGAAAGTCGTATGCTGCCAAAAGCCTCTGGAAGGGTTGGGAAGAAGGTCTAGACATAAGAGAGTTTCAAGCTGTATTGCAGGCATACATTGACACGTGTAAACAAGTGATTTTCGAGCAGGTTACAGGGATCAAGGCTAAGCGAGCAAAATTACGTATGTTGAAGGTCGCCACAGAGGGTTCTAGTCACATTGCACTGTTTTTACATCATGTGCCGACGGATCTGTCAAGCGCACTCACCGAGCTTAGCGTACCGCTGATCTTGTTTGGAATTGATAAGTTACTCGATAAGCATGATGAAAAGACGATGTTTGAAAATAGACGGAGGCAACGTATGTCATTGCTTGAAAAGTCCTAATACACGGGAACGATTGCATACTCAAATGTTGTAATAGACAGAAGATCAAGATATCTATACAAATATGGAACTTTTCTTATAAAAAGAGTAAAGCGCATATGGGGACAATAATAGCTCTCAAATATACTTCAAACACGAATTATAACACTACAGGTTCAAGCCACCTATGTTATCAATAGGAGGGCATCAGCCACCCATTGCGTTAAAGTTGGAAAAGCCTGTCCGCGGCGTCAATAAATACAAGATCGTGCCATATTATTTAGGTCGATCGCCTTGTCCGAAAGAAAGGAGCTGTGGAAACTAAAGCAAAAGGCGAAATGGTCGCACAACATGAGAGAAAGGAAAGCCGCAATCATGGAGTTGTCATTTCATGGCAAGGAAGCCCTTCCATACCTGAACGAAATCTTGAACATTACTACTTATGATGAAATTAAGGCGTCCTGCATCGAAGCGATAAGAGCCATCAAGCGAAAGGAAGGTACTCCAACACCTAGACAAAACGAAGGTATGCTGGCATCAACTAGGCTGGCCGATCTGCCCCCATAATTTTTTGAAATGATTTTGGCAGCAAGCGGAAAATAATCATCAGCTAACGCCGGGGCTTCAGTTCTGGATGGCTCTAAAAAGTTGAACTGGCAAAGATACAGTACAGCTTGCATACTTTGAACGGGCTTGTACAGCCCATGTAAACAGGCTACCGGGCTAGGCAGCTTCAGAGTGTCCTGTGGCTCCGCTGCCTTCCACCCTACTATAGCCGGTTGAGTACCTTTTTGCCCTTGCGCTGAACAGCACAGCTGCAAGAAACGCAAAGACTCCTACGGCTATGGCGTAGCTGGCAACCGAATCAGCCATAAAAATATTATGCAATTGTCGAAGATAAAGTTATCCTTTGTTAAATCCGGTTTCGTTAACGCAATGGTCTTTCATGTTAACATCATATGATGTAGTTGATATCTTTGGTTCCAAACCAATCTCAATACGGGGGCTGCCACATGTGCCAAGTTCTAATCTAGCAGAGATTGCAAGACGGGAATCCATTCTATGTGAAAAAATTGCTGAATCTTATTATAGCAAATCCCCAAACTACAGCCCAGTGAAGAATGGCTACCGGTTTTTGGACCACATGACCGACGCTGTCATAGAGGCGTACGGCGAGAGTCTTGAAGAAGCCTTTGAAAATGCCGCCCGAGGCCTGAACGATACCATGATCGACCTCAAAGACGTCAAGCCAGACAGGGAGATCAGGATCGCTGCAGAGGGCCACGACCTGGAAAGCCTGCTGTTTGACTGGCTGGACAAGGTTATGCTCTTGCTGGTTTCAGACGGAATTGTCATGTCTGATTTTTCTGTCAAGATAAGCAAAAAGCCGGAAGGCTACACCCTTGAAGGGATCGCATACGGAGAGAAACTCGACCTGAACAAGCACGCCTACAAGGTGGAGATAAAGGCAGTCACATACCACGAGATGGAGGTAAGGCAGGACAAGGACGGTTTTACCGTCAAGTTCCTCCTGGACCTCTAAGTTCTGAAAAACAACCATTTCACGGGAGATCGTTCAGAGAAACCTTTTATACTTTCAGCAAAAGATGTCAGTCATGAGTCAAGAACCAATAAAAGTAGTGGCCATCGAGGCTTTGGAGAAAAGAGGAGTAGACGTCCAAAAACTGATCAAGTTGATAACGGCGGGTGTCGGTGCCGAGTTCACCACATACTATTACTACACAATCCTTAGAATGCACTGCACAGGGTTGGACGGAGAGGGAATCAAGGAGATAGTGGAGGATGCCAGGATCGAGGACAGGAACCACTTTGAGGCCATGGTGCCAAGGCTCTACGAGCTGGGTGGAAGCCTGCCCCGTGACATCAGAAAGTTTGCCGATCAGGCCGGATGCCCAGACGCGTACCTTCCAGACAACTGGCAAGATCTCAGCTCCATACTGAAGGTCCTGCTTGAAGCAGAACAATGCGCCATCAGGTCGTGGTCAGAAGTCTGCGACATGACTGCCAACGGAAAGGACCCCCGCACGTATGATATCGCGCAGAGAATTATGCAGGAAGAAGTTGAGCACGAGGCATGGTTCATCGAGCTCATGTCAAAGAGGCCGTCGGGCCACTTTAGAAGAAAGTTTGCCGGACAGTCGCCGCATGTCGGAGCTCAAGGAAGCCTCATACACCTCTAAAAATTTATAGAGGTTTTTCTTTTTCTTTTTTTCATTATGAGATTTCTGGTGTGTAATAATCAGGAAATAAAGGACAATTCCATGAAACTTTTCAAGGTAAACAAAACAGACGTTCTGGTCGGCAGGATAACCGGCAGGCTGTTTGCATGCAACAATTCCTGCCCCCACCGCGGGGCTTCCCTTGCCTTTGGAGAGCTCAAGGGAAACAACATTTACTGTTACATGCACGGCTACGAGTACGACGCCTTTTCAGGCAAGCTGGTGCACATGAAATCGTGGAAGAAAGAAGACACGTGGGTGGAGCAGGACGCCGAATGGAGAAAGTCAGACGACCTGACCCTGTACCCGGTGTACGAAAAAGACGGCGAGATCTACGTCGAGTTGCCGGACGGATAATCTATTTATCACATTTCTTGCAAAAATAGCGTCATGCGCAGTAGAAAGCCGGTGCTCCTCATAGACGATAACAACGACTCTAAAGTAGCCATCCAGCTTTTCGCAGAAAAGAAAGTAGAGTTTGTTCCATACCACATCTCCAAATTCGAGGAGAGTTGCTGCGGGGAGCTCCCAACCACAAGGGCGCCGTCCATCTTTGCACCGGAGGGCGTGTTCAAGGGCCTGGACGGGGTAAGGGACTACCTTTCCCTGGAGCGCAAGCCTGACGCGGAAAGCGAGAGCGCGTACTGGTAGCTATCCAAACCATTTTTCAAGAGACTGGCTCTTGCTGGCCATGGCCTTTTCCAGCCGGTCCAAGGCTGCGGACACCCTGTCTGCTGAAAAGTTCTTTTGCACGCAGAGGAAATCCAGGACCTTTTCCCGGTTGACATCTCCAAACTGGAGCTCACCAACCTCGGGCTTTTCCGGGTTGAGGAAGATCTCCCTTATCTCCTGGTAGGGCACCTGCGAAAGCATGTCCTTTATCCTGGCGATGTTTTCCAGCCGGCCGTTTTCCTTGACAAGTTTTAAGGCAGTCTTGGGCCCGATGCCCGGAAATCCGTCGGGGTTAAAGTCTGTTCCAATCAATATGCCCACGTCAACTATTTGCTCATGGGTCAGACCTGTCTCCGTTAACACTTTTTCGTACTCGATTATCTCCGGCTCGACATCGATGTACGCGTTGCGGTTTGGCACTTTGCGCTTGCCGCTTATGGCCAGGTTGCGGACAAGCCGCCTTGCTCCAAACAGTATGGAGTCATAATCTTGGCTGGCAGCAGCGTAGGCCGCGCCGGTCTTTGTCAGGTAGGCTGCTGCAGCCTCTCCATCGGATGGCGCCTGAATATGCGGTATACCCAGAATCGAGAGCATGGTCTTTGATTCCTGCACCATGCTGTCGGTGAGGACCGATGTCCGCTTGCTGTACTTGAGGGCGTCTTCCATCCTGCCTTCCTGCACAGCGTTTTCGTACATCTCCATAGCCTGCTCTTTGACCTCCTGCCGGCGCCCAACTTCGACGGTCTTGAGGGCGTGCATCTTGCCGTCAAAGACGTAGACTGGCTTGATGCCTTCCATCAGCAGGTTTACGTTTCGGTAAAAAAGCCCGCTCAGGTGGCTGGTTATCTCGCCGCGGCTGTTCATCAGGGGCTCGCCGGTGGGCCCGCGGATGGTGGCAAGAAACTGGTAAATGGTGTTGAACGCGTCGATGGCCACCACCTTGTTTGAAAGCTCTGCCAGCTTGAGGGGTGCAGCCGTGACAAGGGGCTTGAGATCTAGACCCATTTGCTAGTGATCGTGGGAATCAAAACTAATAAAGATGCACCTACTGCGAGGGCACGATTCTGATGGTAATTGACGCATCCTGTGTATTTCCTGCAGAATCCTTCACTATAAGCTGGCCGTCGTACTGGCCGGGCGCCGAAAAGCTGCGTGTAACGTTCTGCGTGTTGGCAGTAAAGCCGTCGCTGAACTTCCATTCGGTCTGGTACGGAGGCGTGCCGCCCCTTGCCGCCGAGACAAAGGTTGTATCCTCGCCCACCTCTGCTTGGCTCTTGTAATGCGTGCTAACGCTCAGGTAGCCCAGCATCCTGACGCGCTCTTCAAGAGATATGTCGCCACCGTAAATGTCATCGTTTTCGGCTATTCGCTGGAACACCCCCTGTCCGGGCATCTGGGACATTACCGCCAGAGCTATTCCAAGTCCTGCCGCGACCCCAATGCCGACAAAGATTATCGCCATCTTGCTCTTGCCGAGTTCGACCATGACTAAGGCCAATTGTTGCTTCGATTATACAAAGCTATAGCCGGTAGTTCTTCAGGGTCTGGGCTATCCACTCGACATCCTGCACCGTCTTGGCAAGCCGGCCCATCTTGACGCAGTCTCGGATGTCCTTTGATTTCAGCTTGGTCCAGACAGCATCGGCGATGGCGCTTGCAATATCTGCAGGGATGCCTTCCCGCCCAAGGATGTGCTTACATACCTCTTGAAAGCTACCAAAGGAGTAGGGCTTGAAGTGCAGCACCACGAACCGGGAGAGCAATGGCGTGAGCATTCTCTCGGTGCCGTTGCTGGTGGCAAAAACCCAGGTCTTGAGCTGCGTGTTTCTGGTCCTCTGGTATTTTGTCTCAGCCACTATTCCTGTTTCCATGAGGCTCAAAAGCGCCGTCTGGTCCTTCATGGGCATGTGCTCTATCTCGTCTACAATCAGGTACCGGGGGCGTTTTTCAAACAAGTAATCTATCATGCCAGACTTGGTGCTGTGGCTTCCAAGCGTGAAAAATGAGCGCTCCAGCTTGATGCATTCAAGCATGAAAAGCGTCTTTGCCGAGGCCGGCGGGCCCACCAGCAGGATGTGCACCGGCATTTCAGATGAAAGCGACATCCCAAAGAGGCGCTTGACGTCATCGTAGCCGACGATGCTGTCAAACATTGCCTCTTGCTTGTTTGCTATCTTTTCAGAGGTTGGCTCTCCGGCAGGCTCCTCTATTACCCCCACCGGCAGGTCTTCAGAAGACACCAAGCCGTGATGGCGGCTTTGGATTTTAGATGTTCTTGCTAAATAATGATGTCACCGTACTCTAATTTAGTAGACCCGGGTTGATTTCAGCTGGCTGAAAAGGACCGGATAGCCGCAAGAACATCGCCGCTGAGCTTGATAGTGTACGCAGCCGCGTCGTCGGAGGAAAACTTGGACAGCTCGTCTAAAAACTGCGCCTTGTCCTTTCCGCGCTCGTACATCCCACCGGACTCTTTAATGCAGAGCGGGAATTTCTGCATCCGGATGCCCTTTGATGTAAGGTGCCGGATGAACTGCCGGTACGCATCGATGTTGTACCAGTCCCATTTCCGCTCGTCGCAGTACATTATCCAGACGTCTACGGTGTTTTGGAAAAACGCCTTTGACCGCAGTTCTTCAAGCGTCATTTCGATTTAGAAATCTGCTCGGCGCATCTTGGAGCCGCACCTTGGGCAGGCGCCGCCCTTGAACTTGTGGCCGCACGAGATGCACACGTAACTTATTCCTCCGCCTCCACCGCCAAGCATGCCTCCAAACCCGCCTCCACTTCCGCCCATGCCCATCCTGGCCATGGCGCGCTTGCGCAGGTAGAAAGAGATGGCGATGAATATTGCGATGGATGGAATGATTCCCCACCAGCCCAGGAAGAATGTCAACGTCAAGCTTATAGCAAGAGATATGCCGATCCAGGCCAGCTGCTGGGTCATCCAGTTCAAATAGATCATGTTTAATTGGATTGATTCTTTTATTAAGTTTTCCTAACTATCGCTTGCAGGAAAGGGTTGTTTTCCAAAAACCGGTTAGTCGAATAGCTCTATCTCCATGCTGTTGCCGTTCCTGTCAAACGCGCCGATGGTCTCGTATTCGTACGGGTGGTGGATTATCACGGAAACCAGCCCAAAGAAGTGGTTCAGGTCTTCCAGCGACGGCCGGTTGGATGGCCCTGGATGCGAGTGCGCAGTGCCTATGTACGAGCTGTCAAAGGGCAGGTCGTACATTGAAAAGCCGGAGAAAAACGGGCCGTTGGAAGTGAAGGGCGGCACCACAAGACTGTCAACGATTATCTGGCGATTCTTTCTGTCGCTTTTTCCCTGCAGGATGAGGATAGCCTCGTTTGGATGCCAGGTCTTGGCAAAGGTGATTATCCCGTCTGCAGCCTGGCGCTTTAGCAGCACCCGCCTTTGAACGCTCTTTACAGACTTGCCAAACAACGGTTGATCCTTGCTTCTTTTTACTAATTAGCGTTGTCATTAGGTTAAACTATCAACAACACCCACAGGAAATATCTCTAAAATTCAAGAATAATTATACAGGGTAGATTAAAAGATTATCTGCGCTCTCCCCCTCAGTACCCCATCTGTCTTAACTTTCTGAATTAACCTTCTTTCATGCTGTCCGAGATCATATCAAAATCCTTTTGGACAAGCAAAGCACATCATCCATAGCAGGTACTCATGCAGTTGTCCAGCTGGTTTTAATACCGTTAATGTAACAAGATATCTGTGCAAGGCGTTCAAAAGATAAAATGCACTTCGTGTGGCGTAATGTTCATGTCAGAAACTAATGTCAGCAAATGTCCAGCATGTTCTGAAAGTCACTCGCATGGCGACATGGGCGGCTGCGGATGTGGACATAGCCACTAACTATCTTTTTTAGATAATCGCCAAACGCGTCAAATTTTCTAGATGAATACGAATCATAACATTACGAATTCAACATGGATTTGCTTATGTTAAGAAACTGACAAATATTTGGCATGAAGATCTTTTCAGGCACAAAGTTTGTCAACAAGAATAATGAAAATGGAATTAGACTGTTACTTTGTTGCATAACAAGAAGCAGTCAAACCCGCGATGATATTATATGCAACAATTCTACTTGGACTTGAGCATAACATTTACTTTTTGCCATAACTTTCTTTGACCATCCCGTGACAATGAAGTTTCATTGTCTACAAGAAAAGCTCCAATGTCACCCTGTGTTGCTTTTTTTATATTGTTCTTATTGCACCATTGAATACATTGTTCTAAGAGCTTTGGAATCTTTTCTTTTTCTTCTTTGGTTTGTTCCTCTTCTAATATTTTCTGAGCCTTCATGTCTATTCTGTCTCTGATGAGTTCTACTTTTGGGTTAAGGCTAAAACGCTCTATTCCTTTTTCAGCCCAAAACATACGCCTTAGCACGTAAAAATCTCGTGTGTCGGGAGTTGGTGATTCTTTTCTCATGAACTCGGCCATTTCATTGGCGAGCTCTTCTTCTGATTTCTTCTTCAGTACTTCAGGGATTTCTTGTGTTTGACTTTCTTTGCCACCATAATAGTCTGCAAGTATACCCATAGGTTGCTGTCTCGTAATCTCTGATTCTATACTGGACATGACAGATTTGTAGTCCTTATACCACTCCGTAATTTCTGAAAGGGAATATCTTACCCCATTTTTTATCCAGGAGAATGTATACGAGCCTACCTTTCCATCAAGTTTTGACAATTCTTCAAGGTCTAGTATCTTCGATTGAGTTAATGCTTGGTCTAGCAAAGGATTATTTTCATCATCGATTTTGAAGGCATCGTCTTTCCTGAAAACTTGGATATTAGCTATGATCGTCTTTATATCTTCATCTTTGGCGATATTGAAAAACTCTTTCCATTCACTCCCCTGATCCCAAATAGCTTCTGCGAGGTCATACTCTGTAGATAGCTCCTTGCTGTAAAAAATGTTAAAACCTTGATTCTTTGCGTAATTGAGAATCTCCTTGCTTATATCCTCAAGGTTTTTGGATGTCATTGCGTATTCAAATCCTTACCTGTCTTGTAGATTAATTGCTTTGCGGAAGGCTTGGTAGCATTTTCTGTCACTTGATAAGAAACTATTCTAACTCTAAGAAACTTTAATGCATCACTGCCCTCTTTGGTAAGATAAACAAGGTGCCGGGAGCCATCTTTTTTCACCTGAATGAATTTCCATTTTAGAAGAGGTTCTATGAAGTTCTTGTTCAAAGACATAAACGGTGCTTGCGCCGATGGTTCTTTTCCTCCACTTTTCTTTACTAGGTGGATCAAACCATCTTTCAATGCGCGGTCTTTTAATTCCTTTTTAGTGATCTTGCCATCATACTCATCTATTGTTTCCATACATCTAATTAGGTTATCAGCCGGAGTTTCGATCTTATACTCTGGTAAATCAATTATCTTTTTGACACCCTGGGTTTCTTGTTCCTTTGGCGGTGTCGAATATTTCTCTGGTACCACGTAATATGGCTTTATCATGGCAACGCTATCTTTGAACATCATACAGGCCATCATGGAAGCTATTGCCTGAATCTTGCTTCCAACAGACACGTTGACGTAAATAAGATTATTTTTTTCCAGCATAATTATGGAGCTTAGAGCTCTTAATGTGTCGAATAGGTCTGTTCTGTCAGCATCTATATGCTTGTATTCTATCCTTGCATTCTTTAAAGCAGTTTCAATTTTTTCTCTGAATGGAATGCCTTCGTCCTCTCCTGGCCGACTGTGAACCAAAAGCCATACCCGGTCAGCTTTCCAATCAATTGCGGGTTTGACTATCCTGTCAACCTCAAAACCAATAGCTGCTATATGTACTCTTAAAACAGGGGTTTTCGTTGTAATGGCGCTCTCAATAGTAAGCATAGTTAAATGAATAATATTAGTAATATACGATTGCTTAAATCCTTTTTGCTCGCAGTTTGTGGAGTATGAATCAAACAATCAATACCATAATCATTTGCAAATGCGGTCATACAGAATCGCGCCACGAAATTCCAATTGTAACTTCAGACGGTAAAGTATCAGAAATGCGATGTAACCTTTGTGAATGTCCTGATTATCTTCCAGTTAGGATATTCGTAGCTGCCGAGGCGAACTAGGTGAAAGGCCGTATCCCTCCACAAGAAATGCTCTGTTCACTAGTTGATGATAAATCATTACTCACCGAGACGGAACAGACATTTCAAGATGGTATTTCTATATTTAACGAAGGCGACAAGTTATTACTAGAATGCCATGACTGCCAAAGTGAACTAACAGAGTACAGCGATTGGGATAAAATTCGATACAAGTGTGAGAATTGTGGAATGTTTATCACTAACCTAGCGTTCTTTATGGAGGAAAGTTAGCAGAGATGATTCAAGACTTAAGCAGAATTGCATCCGATTGGCCAAAGAACAGAATATTACCATTAAGGAATACATCAACAAGTTCCTGGAAGGCCATGTCATTTCTGTCGAGTTTATGAGGAAACGCTTTTCGCAGATACTGCAGGTTGGTGCAACCGATACCGCGGTATTGATGCAGGACAAGGGTAAGAACGTCATTGCCTCTGTTACCATACAAAAGAGCGGTGATCTTTACTGCTCTGCATGCAAGAAGGACTTTTGCGAGCATATCTTTGCCTCCTTGTTTTCGCCAAGCTGGATAACCATACTTCAGAATATGGCTAAAGAAGAGTGAACACCGGACACCATTGTGACATTGTATCTCTACATGTTAGTTAGGAAGCGAGTAGCGGGTTTAACCTGTCTCCAATTAGTAGTGTCGACAGCCAGTTTCTACTTCATGCTGTCAATATTCAACAGCGTACTTGTCTCGAGGTTTTCAATGCCTCAAGGACTTTCCAGAGATGACGATCCTCTCGTATGTAATTTGAGCAACAAACCATTCTTCAGAATCCTGCTCACTAGTTAAGAAATTGCGGCCACCTTTCAAGCATATTTGATTGTCCCTAAGGTTGATTGAAACACCGTAGCCTTTTAGCAACTTTACATTATAGTGATTCTTCCGACCTGTGACCGTCATAACGAAGGTAATGACAAGGTTAGCTTTAGCTTTTGCAGCGCTACGGCCTACTTCCTTGGTTATCAGAATCTGTTTTATCTGTGGTCTTGGTTTTTGCAGGTATCCCTATTGACTTCTTAAGACGATTGCGAAAAAGGGTAAATAAAATGGCACTCCCGAGTGAGCCGGTGATCAATGCCACAAGAAATATCGGATTCCTCGTCAAGTCAATAAAGCTTTTGAATGTCCAATCACCAGTGCCAACTGCAGTAACACTTCCTTGATCATAGACTGCAGTGATAACATAGTCATTCGAAGCACCTTCCTCATTGGTTATGTCGAGGATGAGTTTAGAACCAGTTCCTTGAGTAAATTTCTGCGTATTAAGGATAATGAAATTTGTATCCAACTTATCTGAAAGGTCAACAGAATTGTTCATCATTAGCGAGGTGTTGTTTAGTTGTGGAAGTGTTATTGTGGATGTACTAAATACATTTGAGACATTATGTATTCTTGATGGTGATTTAATAAAAAGCGTCATATTAGTTGCCGGTTCTGAACCATAGTTGCTGACAGTCAATCGCAGTTTATGTTCGTCGAGTGTGGCGACAGGTTCCTTCACGATCTCGACAACTGGATAATAGAAACGTGTAATTATCGTGCTTCCCAATAAGGCAGTGACAACTGTTCCTGCTAGTGCCAAAATTGCTGTTAGAATGGCAATCTTTGAAGCTACTTCGCTCACGCCTTTTTTGGAACCATATTCATTCTGTATTGCTTTTTAATATATTTGCCGAGATCTGAGAGGATACTTGTACTATTCCCATATAAGCACCAAATGATTGGTTACTAATTTTCGCCACCCGGAGCTCGCCTGGAGACTTGGAAGTGGCACAAAAGTGTGTAGGGAAGGAGCATTCCCTTTCCAGACATGGAATCGACATAGTTGACACAGTTTTCTCCAACAACAATCCACACTTGAGTGTCAGTGTGTTGCCATAATGTATAGAATGGAGAAGGTACAGAGAATCTCCAAATCTCGGTTGATGGAGATTTCTACATAATGACATTCTTTTTCTATGCACAAGTTCCATGAAATTTCTAATTACTTTACGCACAAATTTCCACGCGAAACTAAAGTTTCCACCATTTTTCCATGTTTCCAAAAAGTTGATGTGTGTACTTTCCATCGCATCAAAAGGTTTAATTGCAAGACTTGTCCAATTACTCATGCATAAAGTTTCCATTATTCTTTGGAAAATATGGAAAAATAGCAAGATAGCAGCTATGTTATGGCGATTTTAACATTGTGAACTCAAAATTTGAGTTATGCGCCTCTAGAGTGTATTTCTTGAACATGACTCGATTCTAATGTAATACTGTGTGTATTTGTACAGTAATTTTTATTTCTCCAATAGACAAGATACGACTGACAAACCCGCACATTTCCTTGCATCGGGCATGTTAGCTTTTTCCGTAACCGTAGATACTAATTTCAACAAGCATTAGATAAC
The DNA here is from genome assembly GCA_029263715.1 of Nitrososphaera sp. Lineage (GTDB taxonomy): Archaea > Thermoproteota > Nitrososphaeria > Nitrososphaerales > Nitrososphaeraceae > Nitrososphaera. Next base: position 41,716 of record JAJUFP010000010.1, read on the forward strand.
TAGTGTTTAGCATTCGCAGGAAATGCATCTAAAACCAAGAACAATTATACAAGATTGGATTAAAAAGATCAGCCTTCCGCGACGAGCATAGTAAGACTCGAACGCACGTTATTAATTCTGCGAATCTTTTGAGCAATGCTTCTTAGCTCATCTTCCGAACCCAAATTCAATTTGACCACTATATCATACACGCCGTGTGTTTTATACGCGAAAGAAATGCCCGCTATTGTTAAAAGCTCCTTGATGGTTTCATCCTCAGTTCCAAGGTCACAATTCAAAAGAATGAAAGCTTTAGACATATCATATATGAAGACCCACACTATAAAAGGAATTGCTATAGTAATTACCTTTGTATTGCAATTCTGAAAGAAACGATCTGCATGGTATGCTAAGACGCCGTATTCCTGACACAGGTCAGTTGGTAGGTAAGTAGGTATTATTGATTAGTGTAATTCTTTTCTCAGTTTGGTAGGTAGTGTGCTCCAGTCCATAGTGCTGCAAAAAACCGTATCATGGAAGGATTCATCTCTAAGGCGGTTGTGTTATTTTCGCCATCTCTATGCTGCAGACCAGAAATATTCTATCTGGAAATCGCCCATAAAGGGAAACATTCGCCTTAAACGTTGGATGAAGTTTATTTCTTTTACCATATTTCGTGTATCGCGGCCTGGTCTTTTGAATCTGGTTTGTCTTTAAGTGGGATTATTCCAATAGAGTTTTTTATACTCTGATCTTTTTCTCAATAAACGTTGTCATCATGTTAAACCATCCATAACGTTCGAAGGAAATGCGTCAACAATAGTTGCAAGACGTCAAACTAGAACATTACTTACTGCCTAACTTCTTCAAAATCCTAACTCGGCTATTTTCACGATGGGAACTCCCGTTCTCAAGACATAGTTGGCATGAGTCGCTTTTGCCTCTCCGCCTTTGTATATGATGCGAATTTGTACCTAGGTTTGACCAGGTTGATTTTCTTGTTTTGCTCTATGGATTCTAGTCTGATGTCTGTGTTGTCTGCACGGTTTTTAAGGTCAGCTCCAAACGCAAATATTCCTCAATTGTCGAATTATGTAACGCGGGATAGGCCCATTCTACTACTGCCAAATGCTTGTCAACGCACACCAACAGTAGTCATCTCTGAACCACAGAGTCTATCCCGCGTTATCTGACCCCTTGTCCCTAGCTGATTCTACCGGATAATCGTCATCATTTACAGAGTTGGGATTCGGCTTTAACCCAAACTTTCATTGTGAAGAGCAGGCTGTCATGATGCAGTAATTGACCATGGCGGTGACCTCCTGATGACAGATATGAATAATAACCTGAATTTCCAAGGAAGAGCTGAACGATGACGACGTCATGCTGTTAAGAAGGGAAATCGGCGACAACAAAATCATAGTCCGCAGAGGTGAAGTTGGAAACGACCAGGACGGAACTCCGCTTTTGATAAACACAAAAGGCGAGGCCTATCGCGTCAACGATACCGCGGTGTCGCTTTGGAACATGTGCAACGGAATCACGTTTGACGACCTGTATCACGAGGTATTGCGTATTTCTTCTGCCGACGAGGACGATGTCCGCAAGTCCCTTGAGCAGATGATAAGGCAGTTCCACAAGATCTCGGTTGTAGAAGTAAAGGAAGACAGGATCAGCGTTGGCCGCAGATCTGAAATGCAAACATGAGATAGCCAGCTATTCTGCCGGCGCGCCGGTAGGGGTAAAAGTTGCCCGTCGCCTTGGGCATCAATTCATGCTTGAGGGCCTTGGCCTCTTCCTTTGATAATGATACCCTTGTCAGCCTTTCGCCAAGGATTGCTGACCATGGCAGCTGGGGAAGCGAATCCTTCTTGTTGACTATCATGGCCACGATGCGGTTTGGGTTCTCCCGGTCCATAACCACCGAATAGTTGCAGTCGTCCTTTTCCCCAAAGGGGTCTGTAACAGTAAATGCGTCTATATTGACATACTCGCGGAGTCTGTCACGGAGAGAGTCTGCAAGACCGGCTGCGATGGCAATGTCCGATACGGTCAACTTGCGCACTTCATCGATGGTGGGCGGTCTGATGGATGTAGCCAGCACGAAACTAATCTAGAAATGGTGATTATATAATTTTTGGCCACGGCTAAGGATTAAATTGCAACGCTATAGCACCAAACCGTGCCGGGGTACCCAAGCTAGGTAAGTCATGGTAGACCCTAAAAGGGGTCAGCCTCGAGATCTAACAAAAAGACGTGCCAGCTGATGTCCTTCGGGACTCGAGGGTTCGAGTCCCTCTCCCGGCGCTCTTCTTTTGGTCATACGACGCCTAAAAGGTTTGTAGGAAAGATCCCACATTTTCGTTCCTTTATTAGCGATGAATGCGTATCCCCTCTAATGGGTTTATTAGACAAACTGAGGGGAAAGAAGGAAGTCAAGAAAGAAGAGGGAGCCGATACGGGTGGTTCTGGCACACAAGGTTCGTCAACAGGCCAGCAGAGCAGAAAGATCAAAAGATACACTTCTGAGGGAAAACCTGTCTACGAATAATCGTACGACACAATCTAATTTTTTTCTGCAGACAAGAATCTAGTCTTTACCATGAAAAATTCTGATAACCCTTGCCTTCTTGTGCGAGCCCCTTACAACAATACCATCTTGCTTGATTCTCACTCCGCTGTGATGTGCCGTTGTTCCATAGAGCCTGCCATTTGCTTCCCTTGATAAAGAGACCATAATCCTAGAAATGAACGGAACCGTATATCTCAGCTCTCCGGCTACTGTCTGGCCGTCTTGTTTTCTTGACAGGTACGTCGGGATTATGTGGCAGATCCCTATCCGGTCATCCTCAAATCCAGACGGATTCTTTTTGGTCCATTCACCCAGACTTATCCTCTCAGGATACGAGTAATACCCACCAGACCCAAAGGACGTGGAGACAATCACGCCGTTTCCGATGGCGTACTCTGTGAATCGGGTTGGGCCTTCTACAGACACGGTATACCTAATGCAGCCGGCAAAGACGCTGCGTTCCATGTAAACGTCGGTCAGCACATCGGTTGTTTTTTCATCATGCTCCACACAGAGCATGTTCCTTTCTTCAACTGCAAAATCGCCTTTTGCAATCTTTTTCAATGCAGAACCCAGTTCGGCGTAAGTAACTTCTGATAGCCGTGCCTTGCTTCCAAGGATTTCCTGCTCGCCTACAGCAACAAAAAGCATTGGGATGGACAACTTTCTTCCATAGTAGCCAAAGGTCCCATCTCCTCCCACCACTATGGCAATCTCGGGATCTCTTGATACGGTCAAACCGGCAGACCGGACAAGGGCCGCGATTTTTTCCTGCGAAACCTTGGGCCTTTTTGGATTGACAAAGATCCCGACTCTCATATGCATATGTGCAGGGCGTATGTTATTTTGGCTTTCTTGGCAAGGTCACGCATGCTCCAACAGGTAGAGCGCGTTTGCAAGCATCCCCGTGTCGTTGTTGAGGTAAATTGCCTTCCTGTCGGCCTTTATCTTCTTGACTTTTGACAGTATCAAGTCAAGCTCTTTTTCCGAGTAGACGTAGCTGTACCATTCAGTGGAGCCATGGAGCCGCAGGTAGACAGTATTGTTGGTGGCAACAACTTTGCGGGGAAGCTTGGGTGCATCAACAGAACAAAAGGCCACGCCAGCATCCTCGACTTCTTTTATGGCCTTCCACCACCCAGGATCCCGGAATTCCATGACTGCCTTGTTTCCCAACTCTGCTGCCTTGAAAAAGTTCTTTACGGCGTCGATGTTTTCCTGACTGTACTTGTAGCTTCCTGGCATCTGGAACAGCCAGAAATCAATCCGCTCTTCCATGGGCTCAAAGAGTTTTCTAAAGCGTTTCCAAGTTTCCAGGGCCTTGCCCCGCAGTCTGGATTGGTGCGTTACCCAGCGATGCACCTTGATGGAGAAGCCGAAATCTGGAGGTGCCACCAGCCAGGCCTTTATCCAGTTTTCGTACGGAAAGCGGTAAAAGCTGGCGTTTATCTCTACAGAGTTAAAGCCCTGGCCCAGATACCACTTGAAGGGGGTGGGCTTGCCTTCATTCCAGAAATACGAATAGCCGGAAGTTCCTATACGGATTGACTGCAACCCTGTACCATATTTCTTGCATTCTGTAATAAAGTCTTAGAATGGTGAATGTTTGCAGGAATAACTGCCAGGCCTCAAAGCACGTATTTCATTTATAACAGACTTTGTCCTTTCGATCCTCTGCAGTTTGAACACAAGTACCATAAGAAGCGCGATAACCGATAGAAAGATAATCGAGTTTACCTACCACGGCTACGCAAGGATCGCAGAGCCGCATGTTTACGGCATACACAAAGGCAAAAGGCAGATCCTTGTATACCAGGTTGGTGGGCTCACCTCTTCTGGCCGCATCCCAGATTGGAGGCGGATCAACCTTGACGACATATCAGGGCTGAAGGTAACCGGACAAAAGTTTGATGGGCCCAGAGACAGGCCACCAGAATATAGCGACTGGGATACCATCATAACGATGGTAAAGTAGCCTCCTGGACAGAGAAATCTTAAAGTCCATGTGATTATTCCCCATTCTTTGAATCTTCGATGAGCGAAGAAAAAATCAACGTAGTGGGAATAAACGTGCTAAGACAGAACGGCGTGGACGTAGACGAAGTGTTAAAACTTCTTATCTACAACGCCTCGGTGGAATTCGCGGCATACTATTACTTTACCAACCTGCGGGCGCACTGCACGGGGCTGGAAGGTGAGGGCATAAAGGGCGTGATTGAGGACGCGCGGCTTGAAGATCTGAGCCACTTTGAGTCCTGCATCCAGAGGATATACGAGCTTGGAGGCATCCTTCCAAACGACGCGATGGAGTTTATCCGCATGTCTGGATGCGAATTCTTGCAGCTGCCAACGCCACCAACCAACCTCAAAGAGATACTGAAAAAGTGCCTGCTGGCAGAACAGGGCGCCATAGTCAACTGGAACAAGATGTGTAACCTGACACTTGGAAAGGATCCTGCCACCTACGACATCGCCAAGGACATACTGAAGGAGGAAATAGAGCACGAGTCCTGGTTTATGGAACTGCTGTACAGTCGCCCCTCAGGTCACATGAGGAGAAAGTATTCCGGCGAGAGGCCGCATACCCACAAGCATTCCAGGGCCATAAGCCAGCTCTAAAGCGTCAGTCCATGTCTACGCTTACTATCGTCTGGCCCCTTGAAAATTCGTGGTGCACTCCGACGGCAAAGATGTAGACGCCTTTCTTCCATGTTTTTTTCTTGTCTGGAACTATCTCGATAAGGTAGACGCCGGGAAAATCCGTTTCGGCTGCTGCAATAAGATTCGTTACTATCCCGCCGCCGGGAGCCACCACCGTTTTTACTGTAAAATCCGAGGCAGTCAATCCTGAAACCGGTGCGCCGTCAGCGTCGGTGACAGAAACTATGACGTAGTTGGGCTTGCTGTTCTTTGGCGCTGCCAGCGCATCCTCTGACAATGCGGTAACCATCAAGCGAGTCATAATTGTGAACCTTGTGATCAAAGTATTAAACATTCTCAAACATAGAACAAATGCTTCTTTATTCAGGACAGTAGATGATTTACAGACTGCTTATTAGTTTGAAAGTCGATATTTATAGAAAATGACAAGCGCAAAAGAATTGCAGTATTCGTTATCGCAGAGACTGTTACAGTTTGCTCCGCTTCCAATAAGGATTCTTGCTGGATTAGCGTTCATTGCGCACGGCCTTCCCAAGTTCACAAACGCTGCCCAGACTGCAGGATTTTTCGGCAATATCGGGCTTCCAGCAGAACTCGTCATTCCAATAGGCCTGCTGGAAGTTATAGGCGGCATCTTTATCGGACGGGATTTATGACCAGGATTTCTGCAATTCTGCTTGCTGTCGATATGATCGGCGCAACTGTTTTGGCAAAACTGTCCAGAGGCTTTGTGGGTGGCTACGAGCTAGAGCTGCTCTTGATGTCCGTTTGCATTGCCCTGCTGATAGGTGGACCAGGAAGGATTTCCGTAGAGCGCGACCTGTTAAAGCGCGAGATCTTTCCTCGTGGCAAGACGCTGGCAGGCTAGGCAGACTCTAATTTCGCTCCGCATTCGCCGCAGAACTTTTGGCCATGAGCAAGGGCCGCCCCGCATTTTTTGCAGTTCTGCTCAAGACGAAGGCCGCAGTTGATGCAGAATTTCTTGCCTCCGGTGGGCTTACGGCAATTGGGGCAGACTTCCAGTTTCGAATCCTCCTTGCAGATGGATTTTTCTTCATCCCAGTCCGGCTCGCAGACCCACCTCTTGCAAAGCGGGCAGTAGTGGAAATTTTTCTTGGCCTCTTCCTGCGATCGAAAGAAGGCGTCGTCATGGCCCCTGTGCCATTCAGGTGCATACGACTTGAACCTGTCGGCCAGCTTGTCGGTAAACTCCCTTTGTTTTTCATCAGTGTCCTTAAGACCTGATCCGCTTACCCGGTCCAGAATAGACGAACCCAAAGAAAACGCCCTTGAGGAGATTCCGATAAAGTCACGTTTCTTGTTTGAGCTTGCCTCGATGTACCTAGAGATGTATTCAGCATTGCAAATATCACACTTGAACACGAACCGGTAGCCGCCCTCGTCGCTTCGGTCTTCAAATCCCCTGGTGAATGGCTTCAAGGTCATTCCCATCGCGCACAACCCCATGTACCCTCGGTGAAGTTAGTATAAAAGAACTTGTCTAGGCCGGCCTTATAGAGCAGCTCTGGTCGAGCCTCTTGTTTACTGAATACAGCGCCCACAACAGCAGCGCTACTGAAACAAGGCGCAGCGGCAGCTGGTACTGCGACATGATGTTGGATGTGGCCACACCCAGCCCGCCAAATACAGACACAAGGAAAAAGCCTGAGGAAGAGCAGCCCACGCATGCGCTGGATATTACGCTCATGGTAGAGCCTGAAAGGAAGGATCCGTGAAACCTGACCGCGGAATTCCTAAAGACGTACACGTTCATTGCAACAACCATGCCAAGCAGCCCGGAAGTGATGTTTGATAGTACAAAGTTGGATACGGCGTCAGATGGAATGTAAAAGGCCAGTACCGGCGAGAAAAACAGCAGACCATCCAGTTGGTTGAATAGAACCCAGAAACCGGCCGCAACAGCAACAGCCATGGTGACGTACGCACGGCTAGAAAACACCATTGAAAATGGGCGGTTTTTAAGTTGGCTATCCATCTCTAACCGAGCTAGCGTGAAATTATGCCGTGCACCTAATATTTCTTGCCGAGGCTTCAAAACAGGATTTTAACCATTAAAGCGTCGATAAACGGGGAATAATTCAAATAGCGAACTCTTGTATTTTCAGCAGTTGAAGGCAGCAAAGAAAGAATGCGCACTGTGCGGAACAACGCTCCCGCCAGGAAGCCAGGTAAGCATATGCAGTGAATGCATAAAGTGTGCTGACTGCTGTGTCGGGCTGGAGAAACTCCGAGACTAGGCTATTCTACCATTTTCAGCGTATCGGTTATCGTGACTATTCCAATAACGTTGCCCTTCTCGCTTACCAGGATGCACTTTGAGAACCTTACAAGGGGTATCAACGCCCTAGCAGGGGTTGAAACATCGACTATGGGGGGCGGCGATTCCATCGCCTGCTCTACACGCATGTTTTTGAGCTCCACCTCGTCTTTTTCCATCATTATCTTGGCAACGCCGTCCTCGGTAAGGATGCCAACAACCTTTGAAGAATCAAAGACAGGTATCTGGCTGATGGAGTTCTTGCGCATCTTCTCTATCACCGTGTGAAGCTGCTCGTCTTTTAGAGCAGAGATCAGTCGTCGGCTGCAGATATCACTGGCCTTCATGGAATTCTTGCCCTCAAGGCTGCCCAAGACCTCAAAGATCTTCCGTGCTGTGTCGTAGCTGGGCTTGCAGCGTCCCGATTCTATCTGGTTTATCATCGAGGTGCTGATTCCAGTCAAGGTGGCCAGCTTCCTCTGGGTGATGCCAAGCCGCATCCTGGCCTGCTTTATGTACTCTAACCGTGGCAGCATCAATTCTCATTGGATCTGTGAATTTATATAGGCTTGGAAAATTACAATATTTTTGATAGCCTTATATTATCTTCGAACGAAATTTGCGATCGTTATAACAGGTAATGAGTAACGGTAACAGCAAGTGGGATTCAGTCAAGCGATACAAGCTCACCAAGATGATAAACGAACTGTCAAGTATTGCCGGTCACGGAACTGAGCTTGTAACCGTTTACATCCCGCCGCGGCGCCCCATATTTGACGTCATTGCGCAGCTGCGAAACGAGGCCGGCACTGCCTCAAACATCAAGTCGGACCTGACCAGAAACCATGTCCAGGACGCGCTGAGCAGGACCATTGAGCACCTGAAGCTGTTCAAGGAAACCCCCGAGACAGGGCTTGTGGTATTCTGCGGCGCCATCCCCACCGGCAAGGGCTTTGGCACGGAAAAGATCGAGCTGACGTCGGTTATACCGCCAAAGCCAGTCCAGATCAGCCTGTACAGGTGCGACGACCACTTTTGGACGGATCACCTAAAAGAGATGCTCAAAGACGAGAAGGTCATTGGCGTCCTTGCCATAGACACCACAGAAGCAGGTATCGGGATCCTGACCGGCGATCGGTGGGAGACCATAGACACGCTGTCGTCAGGTGTGGCCGGAAAGCACCGGCAGGGTGGACAGTCTGCAAGAAGGTTTGAGCGCCTCAGGGAAAACGAGCTAAACGAGTACTACCACAGGGTTGCCGACCACGCAAAGCAGGTCTTTATAGACCAGTACAACGTCAAGGGCATCATAGTCGGCGGGCCAGGACCCACTAAGGAAAATTTCCTGAAAGAGGAATACCTGGATTACAGGCTGCAGAACAACGTCCTTGTCACGCTGGATACATCGTACTCTGGCGATGAGGGAGTTCGGGAAATAATAGACAAGGCCCAGAAGGACGGCATTCTGGCAGAGTTTCGCGTCATGGAAGAAAAACAGATGGTCAAAAAGTTCATGAGCGAGGTCCATTCAAACAGGGGTCTTGGCATATACGGAATCTTTGATGTGATAAAGGCCCTGCAAAGCGGCATTGCGGATATGGTGATAGTAACCAACGACATTTCGTACGTTAAACTGGACTTCAAGTGCAAGGTATGCAAAAACGTTCAGGAAAGGATCGTAGACAGGTCTGCCCTGATTGCCACAAGGCAGGAAGTGACCTCAAAGCCCTGCCCCTCATGCGGAGTGCTGGACTTTGACGTTGTTGAAAAGGACATCGTCGACTATCTGCAGGAGCTGGCCACAATGACTGGGAGCAGGCTTGAGGTGATCTCCGGCCAGACGGAAGAAGGTGCGCAGCTTGCCTCGCTTGGAAGGATAGGGGGCATCCTGCGCTTCAGGCCGATGTAGACTCGCACGTGCAGGCGCTTATCTCCTTGTAGCAGCCGGAGCACACGGCAAACGTGGTGCATCCCATGGGGCTGCAGGCTTCAAAAGTCTTGATGTCCCTGCCGCAGACGCATTTTTGCATTCATTGTTGCTATTTTGAAAAACAATATCTGTCTTGCGGCCAAACAATTATTCTTCAACTAGACAAACTGCCATGACCTGTTACAATAAAGGCGATCTGTGTGTTTTGCAGGCATGACACTTGAAGATTTCCTTCTGCCATCGGAGAATATAGTCTTCAGCAGCGCAGAAGATATTGAGTTTACCGAAAGAAAATACAAGATCATCATCACAGACCGGCGGCTTATACTCTACTCAAGAAGGGGGTTGCTGTTCAAGTCCGATGACATTGTCAGCAAGAGGCTGGACAGCATCAACGATGTCAAGTACCGTGAAGGCGGCTTTCCGTTCAGGCAGGCAGCGGTCTCCATCTGGAGCGATTCAAAAATGGAGATCCGCGGATCCATTGCTCACATGAAACCTCTGTTCCAGATGCTGCAATCGGTGACAAACAAAAAGTAAACAATCAACAGATTAGTCAATTTAGTCAAAAAAAGCTTGACAAGTAATAAATAAAGGTAGACAGCTACACCTCACGCAGATGGCTACTCAGCTAAAGGTTCATCCGTCGTTTTTCAAGGAATTCGCTACTAAAACCTGGGTTTCCCCCACGGAAATCGTCAAGGAGCTTGTGGAAAACGCCTTTGACGAGGACGCTACCAAGGTTCTCATCACCGTTCTGAACGGGGGCGTCATTGCCATTGAAGATGACGCCGGAATGGATCAGAGCGGTCTTGAAAAATTCCTGCTTTTGGGTTCACCGCACAAGAGAGTCGAATCCATTTCTCCAAAACTCAAGAGGATAAGGACCGGCCGGTACGGGACCGGCAGGCTATCATTTCTCACGTCTTTTGAGAGCATGAAAGTGAAGACAAGGCGCGGAGGCTTTACCAAGTCCTTCATGATCGACGGCAACGTGCTGGACAACCTTTTCACCGGCAATGCGGCTCTGCAGGACATAAACGAGCCGGCCCTAAAGCGTGACGGCACCGAGCTGGTCATGTCCGGCTCCAAGGTTGAGGCTGACATGTTCAAACTTGGAAAGGAGATCCGCAAACTTGCAGTGTTGCGGCAGCCCATGTTTGAAGTCTACATCAAGACTGCCGAGAACTTTAGCGAGTGGGACTTTGCCGGCTCCCAGAGAATAACCGCGCCAGACATACAGGGCCACAGGATCCCAGTCAACCTGGAAGGAGGCAGGATAACCGGCGAGATAGTGATTGCCAGAAGGCCGCTTTCAGATGAAGAGCGCGGCATCGCAGTCATGGTGGGCAACCACATCGTGACAAGGAGCAGCTTTGGCTTTGACACAAAGCTTGGCCGCGTTACAGGGTATGTCCGGTGCGATTCGCTTACATCCAGGTTTGCAGACAAATCCGCCCTGATCGAGGACGAAGAGTATTTCAAGTTCAACCAGGCCATGAAGACTTTTGTAATCGACACCGTGCTTCCAAGTCTTACAGAGTATGAAGATGTCCTGATCACACGGGAGGAATCCAAGATCTACCGCGAGATAGACAAGGTCCTCGGCCAGGCAATGGTGGAGACCCTGGAAACCCAGGAAGAGGTCCAGGGCTATGAGATGGTTGATGTCAAGGAAGTCGTCAGGACGACAGAGTCAGACTTGCAGCCCAAGGCCAAAGAACATGCTGCACAGGTGCAAGAGTTTGAGGAAATCAAACCGATAGCACCGGAGAGTAGCGGCATGACAAGGACAGAATACGCTCCAAGGGAAACCGCGGTTGCCGAGCCGCAATCGTACAGGTCCGTGCCGGTGGAAGAAGCAGTAGTGCAGACCGGCGAGGTTGTTTCTCTGGTAGATGAAAAGCAGGCAGACGGCACAATCATCCGGACAAAGAAGATAAGAAAACCAATAGTGAAGAAGACCTTTGCCCTCAAGAGGATCGGCTTTAAGGTAATACCCTACGAAGACGAGTCCGACTCTAGGTACAGCTTTACCAACGAAAACGTGGTGTTTGTAAACAAGGCCAACTCTACGTACAAGGCAGAGTCGTCAAGGGGCGACGAGTTCCTCCTGCGGCACATCATCGGCCTTGTGGCCGAGGCGATTGCCAGCACAAAGCATCCGGAAGGCAAGGAAGCCCTGGAACTGCAGAACAGACTGGTCTCTGAGGCCATCAGGATCCACGACTACACCGTGATGAAGCAGGCCTAGACAGAAACGACTAAATCTGACTGCCGGCGGGAAATAAACAGATATGGCTTTTGAATTCATGCCCGGTGCTACTGTAGTCGGAATCTCGTACAACGGTGGAGTTGTTCTGGCAGCAGAAAAACGGGTTTCGTTTGGTCATTTTGTTGTGAACAAGAATACCAAAAAGACTTTTCCAGTTACAGCGCGTGTGGGTGCCGCCTGCGCAGGCATGGTGGCAGACATGCAGGTCCTTGTCCGGCAGGTCGAGGCCCTGGCCAAGATCCGCAAACTTGAAACAAGGCGCGAGGTCCCTCCAAATTCAATAGCAAAGCTGATGTCCGTCATCATGTTTGAAAGGCGGTACTTTCCACTGCTGACCCAGGTTATCGTCGGTGGCATCGACGACAAGCCGCAGATCTACACCTTGGACCCGCTTGGGTCGGTCCTTCCAGACGATTATGCCGCCGTTGGAACCGGCGCAGAGTTGGCCCTTGGTATCATGGATGCAGAATACAATGCAGAAATGGCTGAGGAAAAGGCCAGAGAGCTGGCGATTAGGGCAATCCGGTCAGCGATTCAGCGTGACGCGGCTTCTGGCGACGGCATAGACCTGCTGTTCGTTACAAAGGAAGGCACAAAGGAAGAGACAATATCCTTTAGAAACTAGATCTCCTTGTACGCTTCCCACACTTTGTCGCCGATGTAGTGCAGGTTATCGATCACGTAACCCTTGGCCATGGACTTGGCAGCTTCGCTGTCTTCTAGCGCCAGGCCTACGGCAAGCATCTTACCGTGGGTCTGGTCTTTTACGGCAACAATATCGCCCTTCTTGAACGAGTCAAAGGCGGTGATGCCCGGCCTCAGCACCTTTGCGCCGTTGCACACGAACCGCACTGCGCCCATGTCCACGGTAACGGACGGAAATTTCTGCACCAGTTCTGGCCGGCCCAGAAAAGGCACTATGCCTTCGTTTACCTGAACAGCAGAGATCTCGTCTGAGACGAACAGACGCAGAGTCTCGTCTACCTCGTACATCTTGAAGCTCTTGACTTTGGGCACCGTGCCATCCGGCCAGAGGCCCCGTATCTTTTCAAGCAATTCTGCGGTCTCTTTGTTTGAAAGCGTGGATACCTTCAGATCTGTTCGGTCTTCATTTATCTTCCTGCGTTATTATTGTTTACACATCGACAAACTTTATACCGCAAGCACACGCTACATTACCGATGCACTACAGGATACTAAAAGAGCCCATGGCGATGCTTGAGGTCCAGATGTCAGACGGCGAGAGATTGACCGCGGAATCCGGCGCGATGGTTTACATGAAGGGCAATCTTGAGATCAAGACCCGCACCCGGGAAGGCGGGTTTTTCAAAAAGATCAAGGTGACCGCGCTTGGAGGCGAATCGTTCTTTGTCAACGACTTTATCGCCCACGGCGAGTGCTCCATAGGCCTCACCGGCCCGCCGATCGGGGACATTGTTAGGATTGACGTAAAGCCGGGCAGCGGCTACATAGTGCAGTCCGGCTCGTACGTGGCCTCTACACAGGGAGTCCTGCTGGACACCCAGTGGCAGGGCTTTACGAAAGGGCTTTTTGGATCGGAGTTCTTTATGCTCAAGGCCACCGGTCAGGGCGACCTGTTTGTCAACGCGTACGGCGGCATAGTAGGCAAGGACCTGATGCCCGGAGAAAAGATGACCATAGACAACTACCACTTGGTAGCGCTCAGCGAGCAGTCATCGTACAACGTCATAAAGGTGGGCGGGCTAAAGACAACCATCCTAGGAGGAGAAGGTCTTGCCACCGAGATCACTGGCCCCGGTTCTGTTTACTTTCAGACAAAGAATCTGCGTGAATTCATCGATCTTTTGGGCATAAGCCAGAGGTCAGAAACCACCTCCAGTTCTGGAGTTTCGTTTGGCGGCTTTAGGATCGGCTAGATGTTGGTGTGGGTAACAGCCTGCCAGCATTCTAAGCAGAAATCACCGGTAACCTGAAATATCTCTGCAGGCCTCTTGGAGCAGTGTGTACACATTATATCTTGTGCTCCAATTTCCTCAGATTTTTTGATTTCTGCTTCTAAAATCTGTACCATTAGTTTACAGAATTTTTATCGCTTCGCTGATATTTATATGTAATTTGTCACAGGTTTGTTACCAGCAAGTAACGGCCATTTAGCGCTCAAAGACGGTGTCTCGGATCTCTATCAGGTCACGCAGCACAGCACTGGCCGTCTCGATGCCGCCGGCGCCGCGGCCTATGATGGTCTGGTGTCCGGAATGCTCTGACGAAAACGTGACGGCGTTGAGCGTCCCGTTGACGCAGATTGGGTCCTTCTTGGACACCTCGGTGGGCCGGACCTGGAGGTGCTTGCTGTCGCAGCTGGCTATCAGCTTGATGGCATTTCCGCGCTGCAGCGCCTTCTTTACGTCCGAGGCCTTGACGGCAGATATTCCGGTCCTGTCCACGTTTTTCATGGTTACCTTCATCCCCATTATCCAATTGGCCATGATGACCAGCTTGGCAGCGGCGTCGTAGCCGTCGATGTCCAGTGCAGGGTTGGCCTCGGCGTAGCCCTTTTCCTTGGCGTCCTGCAGGGCGCTTTCATAGCTCAGGCCCTCTTCCATCTTGCTCAGTATGTAGTTGGTCGTGCCGTTGAGTATCCCCTGAAAAGATATTATGCTGTCGCCCTTCAGGCAGCGCTTGGCAAACTCCAGTATCGGGGTGCCTCCGCCCACCGTGCCGCTGAACCGAAACATCACGCCATTGTAGTTGGCCAGCTCTATCAAAGAAGGAAAGGACAGTGCCAGCGGCCCCTTGTTTACCGTGATGACGTGTCGGCCCTTTCTCATGGCCGCTATTATGTGCGATGTGCCCGGCTCGCCGGTGGTAAGGTTGGTCGGCGTGCATTCAATGACCACCTCTGCATCGACGTTTTCTATGACCTGCAGAGGATCCTGCCTTGCGTCGGATTCGTAAAACCCAACCGAACCCTTTTTCTTGGCTTTCAGCAGCCGCTGAAGGTCAAGGCCGGCCGGCGAGATGGCAGACCCGCCCTGGTCCACGCATGCAACTATACGCGGCTTGATGCCGTGCTGGGTGTAAAGATCGGCTGCGCGGGACAGGAGAATCCTTGCAAAGCTCTGGCCGACGACACCGAAGCCCACTAGTACAACACGCAATTTCCGCTCTTTGCTTAAAGATGCGGGGTTAATATGTTTACAACAAACTATAAGACGCAAAGGCAGCAAGACTCTAGCGTTGGAAACCCGGCTGGACGAACTGGACCTGCGACTTGTCGAGATGCTGCAAAACGACAGCTCTGTGCCCTCAGTCCAGATTGCCAAGGCCCTGCAGATAAGCGAAGGCACCGTCAGAAACAGAATACACCGGCTGCGCCGCCTTGGCGTGATAAGAAAGTTCACCGTGGTAGTTGATCCGACGGCTCTGGGCCAGAACATGGTTGCATTCGTGCTTGTCAACGCCGCGCCGGGCCGGCTATCAGAGGTGGCAAAAAGGCTGGCCTCACTTGACATCGTTTCCGGCGTTTACGAAACTCACACCTATGCCGACCTGCTCTTAAAGTTGCGTGTAAAGAACTCCAGCGACTTGGCAGATGCTGTGGCCAGCAGGATCAAGACCATAGGCGGAGTTGCAGGAACGCAGGTGGTAAGCGTGCTTAATACCTGGAAAGACCAGTGCTAAATATCGGCTCTTTGAGGCAGGGAAACTGTCAGACAGCCCCACTTCACCATGCATCCATACCTTGGAACCAAAGGAAACACGGCGGTCCTATTGTTTACGGACCTATTTCCAGCAGACAGCAGAAATAACCTTTATGAAGTATCGTTTCAGTCTCTAAATGCAAGACAACTTCCACAATAGAATTCTTGCAAAATTTCGGCAAATAAGCAACAAGTTGCTGTCGATGCACACGGCGGCTTTAAATACTCTACTAAATCTCAAAACTTTATCTATTAAATAACAGCCTGCTAACTCCATGAAAGAGATAGACATCATTATGCCTCATGAGCGTCTGAGTGAGGTAAATGAAATCCTTCATAAACACAAGGTTGGAGGCATGTATTTTAGCGAGATCACAGGGCGGGGTAGCGCAAAGAGAGAAGAGGTGGAGCATCTAGTAGGTCCTGATCGATATAAAACAGGCAAGAGATATGTTCCAGAGTTCGGCAGCAGGACCAAGGTAACTGTGATTATACCGGATTCTATGGAAAAACAACTCACTGACGACATTATCCGTGCCATCAGTACAGGTTCGGCAGGGGATGGAAAGATTTTCGTAAAGGATATTTCTGGAGCTTATGATATAGGAACAAAACAATCTGGAGAGAAAGCAGCACTCTGAGTCGGTCAATTGTACCAAAACAACGTGTAAACCTTCGATCTGTCGACATCGGCTAAATTCTTGTAGGTTAAAAACATATCTGTTTCTGACATTCTGGATCGTTTCAAAGCAAGTTTGATGCACTCAGCGCGAACAATATCGGTCATAGAGCCCAATCGTACGTGAGCAAGCCCGCTAAATCAGGATAAGACGGTACAGTAAGATCCATCTTTCCTAAATCCAGACAGGCTTCTGTCAAAATGGACTTGGAAGAACGGCTCGTAGTTTTTCCAGAATGATTTCCGATTCGCAGATCTTGTACGCATCGACCTTTTAGATGACCCAAAAGTGACCATATCATGACGTTGCAGGCCAATTCTGTGCTAGATTTGGAAAAGAACCTAAATTCAACATTCTTCCGTTCAGGTGCGCAGAATAAGACCTATATATCTAGGTCAATTCTGTGCTACTTAGGTTACGACACAGCCTGTTGACGGAACAATCCACGCCGCAGAAGACAACCATTGTGAATGGATATTCTGTTAGGTACTTCGATTACGGTCTCCCCCACAATGGCGCCAAGGATCTGGTTCTCTTGCACGGGATCGGCGCTTCTGCTGAGCGCTGGCGCAGGGTGGCCCCGATTTTGTCAAAGCGATATCGTGTTGTTGTGCCAGACATCGTGGGTTTTGGGTACAGCGATAAACCAACCGTCGAATACACCATGGACTTTTTCTTTGATTTCCTGCAGAGTTTTCTTGATGATCTCAAGATCCGCAAGCCCAGCATCATAGGCTCTTCTTTTGGCGGCCACGTGGCCGCCGAATACGCCATAAGAGCAGGCAACAACCTTGACAGGCTGGTTCTGGCCGCGCCGGCCGGTATGATGAAGACTTCAACTCCAGTGCTGGACCTGTACATCATGGCCGCTCTTTATCCAACTTATGAAAACGCAATGAAAGCATTTAGGCAGATGGCGTACGATCCCCGGTCCGTTACCGAAGAAATCGTGCTGGATTTTGTCAACAGAATGCGGCTTCCAAATGCAAAATACGCGTTCATGTCAACCCTTCTTGGAATCAGGTACGCCCCACCGTTAAGTGGCAGGCTTGCCAACGTGACACCGGAGACTTTGATCATCTGGGGCAATAACGACAAAATGATACCACTTGATTATGCCAACGAATTTACAGAAATTCCAAAAAGCAGGCTCGTTGTCATGGAGGATTGTGGGCACACGCCCTTTGTTGAAAGGCCAGAAAGGTTCAGCGAGATAGTGCTGAGATTCCTTGACGACAAAGACCTGTAGTTTACTTTTGTTCTGCAGTCTTGCGCCGCCTTTCTATCGGGATGACTATTACCTGTACCAAGTCTCCGTCCTCTATATCAAGGGCCTGTCTTTCAGCTTCGGGGATAGAGATCCTGCCACCGCTCTGTACGGTGGTTTTGAACATCGCATTGTAAAAGCTCAACCCCCTCAGCAGGGCAAAGTAATTCTGCATGAGATCCGTCTGCATTGAAGAGAACTGCTTTGCAAAGTCCTTCTGTGCCTCGCTTCCTCGCTCAAGGGCTTTCCTGAAAGCCTCAGCTGGATCGTTCTGGTTATCGCTAGAGCTCATCAAGTGAAGCAAGGCGTGTCATTTATTTAATGTTTGACATGGAGATTCTGCAACTTGACCATTGCTTTATTGTAATGAAACCAGTGAAAAGCAGAAAAGTGGTTCAGGCCTGCAAAAATGGTCACAAAACACGAAATTGTACTAAACATGACAAAGTTCAATAGGGTTCAGGTCCGGATAGCAGATCGTTGCGTTCATCGCTGCTGCAGAATTTCAATCCAGAGATAAGCATAAACAGCGGACAGGTTTTTCTCTGGGAAAAGCACGGCGATTGCTGGTACGGAATACACGGATCGCAGGTCGTCAAGTTTGCCAGAAAACCAGACGGATCTTTTGAATTCCAGTCTTTTCCTGAAGGCTCCGACATTGAAAAGAAGATCTTTAGGTTTGACGACGATGTAGAAGCAATTTTTTCAGAGATATCCCGGGATCCTTTCGTAGCAGGGCTTTTGAAGGCATACCCTGGGCTCCGGTTGATGAGACAGGACCCGGAACAATGCATGTTCTCCTTTGTCTGCGCAAGCAACACCAACATACCGATGATACGCAGGATGCTTTACTCGCTGACAAGGAAATTTGGACAAAAACTCCAATTCGACGGTCGCGAGTTCTTCACGTTTCCCACCGCCGCGCAGATAAACAAGGCAACGGTCAACGATTTGCGAGCATGCGGCCTAGGTTACAGGGCAAAGGCCGTCAAGGCAGTTGCAGAAAGCATTACAGGCGATCTCGATCTAGGCTTTCTTGTCAGGTCCAACTACCATGATGCAAAAAAAGAATTGCTAAAAGTGTACGGCATTGGAAACAAGATAGCAGACTGCGTGCTCTTGTTCTCCCTTGAAAAGACGGAGGCCTTTCCCATCGACGTATGGATTGCCCGTGCCCTAGCTGGACAATACAGGTGGCTGCACAATCTGCCCGTTTCGGACAAGATAACCGCGCACCAGTACGATGTTCTGTCTGAGAGGCTCAGAGGATACTTTGGCAAGTATTCAGGCTACGCGCAGCAGTATATCTACTACCACATGCGCCAGCAGGCAGGAAAAAAGTGGTAGTCTACTGCGTCAGGTCTATTATGCTCCGTCGTATGATGAGCTTTGCCTCTGGCGAAACGTCGTACTTCTCCAGGATGACAGAAGGGTCCCGGATCAGGCTGTTGCGGAATTCCGGTTCGCTGGCTGCTCTGAGCAGGATCTCGCTTATGATCTCGGCGTCCCTCTCATGCGGCTCCAAGTAAAACCGAAATTGGAATGCGGTTATTTAACTTTAGTGCATAATTTGTATATATCACCAATCCCGGGTGGCCAAGAAAATGATTGTGGATAGATAAGTATTGTTGACTTGCGGCCATAAAATAATCAAAGGTTTTCTTTTGTCGGAAAAAATTGACAGCAGGTATAGAGCTGGTAGGAGACCTTGGTTACCTCCTTCTTATCTGCTCCGGCATCGGCGCGCTGGCCTACATACTCAAGCAGCCAATGATCCTGGGATTTCTGATTGCGGGGATCCTGATCGGCCCCTTTGGACCGTTTAGCCTGATCAAAAACACAGAAATGCTGAACAATTTTTCAGACATCGCCATCGTCCTGCTGTTGTTCGGAGTGGGCCTCTCCTTCCCGCTCACCCAGCTGCGCGCCATCGGCAAGATAGGGACAGGCATCGCCTTGATTGAAGTGCTCCTGATGCTGGGGATAGGTTTTGCAGTTGGCGCGGCATTTGGCTGGCCCTTCTACGACGCCATGTTCCTTGCCGCAGCCCTTTCCATCAGCTCCACAGCCATAATAGTCAAGGTCCTTGAGGACATGGGCAAGATGGAGGCCACGTCGTCCATCCTGATGATAGGAGTGCTCGTTATCGAGGATCTGGTTGCCATCGTGATAATAAGCGCGATGCACTCAGGCGTGGTCAGCGGATCCTTTGAGATCGACCAGATACTGCTGACGATAGGAAAGATAGGCCTCTTTATCGGAGGCATCATAGGCGCCGGAGTGCTGGTCATGCCCAAGCTGTTCTCTTTGATATCGAGGCTTGGGCGTTACGAGATAACCATCATGTTTGCCCTTGGCCTGGCCTTTGGCCTTGCATTTCTTTCATATTACCTTGGTTTTTCGGCGGCCACCGGCGCTTTTCTGGCAGGCGTCATCATAGCGGGCACCAAGTTCTCAGAACAGGTCTCAAACCTCATCACACCCACGAGGGAGATCTTTACCGCGATATTCTTTGTCACCATAGGAGCTTTGATGGACCTGTCATCTATCTCTGCATACTGGATACCGGTTGCCGTGATTACCCTTGCAACTGTCTTTGGCAAGCTGGGCGCAGTCTACGCCGGAGTCAGACTGTTTGGGTTTGAGAAGACCTTTGCCATCGGAATTGGGCTGAGCATGGCGCAGCTGGGCGAGTTTTCATTCATTGTATTGAAGACCGGCCAGGACCTTGGTGTTGTAAGCGACTTTTTGTTCCCCATAGTCGGCATGGTGGTGGCCTTGACGACCTTTATTGGCCCAATGCTGGTCAAGTTCGGAGCAAGGATAGTATCCGTCTATGAATGATCAAACCCCAAGTTCTGGGAAAGCCGATTGTTTTACGCCAAGTTCTCCCTGAAGGGTTCTGATCTTTTTGGCGTACTCTTCCATCTTTGGCCTGTCGTTTTGAGCCTTGGCTATCTTGTAGCCCTTCCACGACTTTCTTAAAGCTCCCCAGGTCTGCCCCTTTGTAAAATTCCCACGAGAACTCATTTCAAATGCAGTACTTTATCAAAGATATAAGATTTATCCAGCAATCATGCCTCTGGCAAACTTATGATATTGCAATAGTTGCGAAAAAAAGAAAAAGGAGAGGTCGGTCCTACTCTGTAACGTACGCCCTTTCTCCGTGCTGTGCCAGGTCCAGACCGATCTCTTCTTCCTTTGGAGTCACGCGTATTCCTCCAGGCCAGACGACATCCATGATCTTGATTATGGCAGCCGTGATACCCATTGCCCATGCCAGAGCACCGAATGCGCCCACCGCGTTTTCATACAGCTGGGCAGGGTTGCCAAATGCAAGACCATCGTCGCCCCAGGATGTGAATCTCTTTTCTGCAAATATGCCTGTGAGTAATGCGCCTGCAAGACCTCCGACTCCGTGTACTCCCCATGTGTCAAGTGCATCGTCCCACTTGCGCTTGTTCTTAAACGCAACTGCTGCGTAGCAGACAATGGATGCAATGATGCCTATCACAATTGCAGACATTGGCGAAACGAATCCTGATGCTGGAGTGATAGCTACAAGTCCAGCTACCGCGCCAGAAGCTGCGCCGATTGTCGATGGCCTTCCTGTGTGACCCCAGGATATCAGGGCCCAAGTAACTGCTGCCATGCCTGTCGCAATCTGGGTTGCTACGAATGCGCTGCCAGCGTTGGTTGCTGCTGCACCGGCGGAACCTGCGTTGAATCCGAACCAACCGACCCACAGCAAGGCTGCACCAAGCACCACCAGGGAAATGTTGTGCGGCTCCATTGGCACCTTGCCATAGCCGAGTCTGCGGCCAAGCATAAGTGCAATGACAAGTCCAGACCAACCAGAGGTAATGTGGATAACTGTTCCTCCTGCAAAGTCAAGCGATCCTACACAACCAGTCCAGCCAAATCCGCAGTAATCGGGGTTCCTTCCATAGTTGTCGGGTAATGCGATCTGCCATGTCCAGTGTGCTGCAAAGTCATAGACGAATGTTGCCCAGATGACTATGAATATTATGAACGCACTATACTTCATCCTCTCCGCGACCGATGCAACAATCAGTGCCGGCGTGATGATGGCGAACATCATCTGGAATACCATGAATGTTGTGTGAGGAATTGTTACTGCATACTGGCTTGACGGCGCATCATGCAGTACGTTGTTCAAGCCTGCCCAGCTAAGATCACCAATGAACCCATGTCCGGTTGCATCTGGGCCGAATGCTAGACTGTAACCCCAAAGCGCCCATTGTACAGCAATCACACCGGTTGTAACGAAGACCATGTGTAGTGTATTGACAGCATTCTTCTGTCTTGCCAGACCTCCGTAAAAGATTGCAAGACCTGCTGGAGTCATCATGAGCACCAAGGCCGACGATGTCAGCATCCATGCATGGTCACCAGTATCTATTGCAGCCGGTACCAGATTTTCATTCCCCTCTTCGTCTGTTTCTACTACTAAACTACCGTCCTCATTTGTTTCCCAAAGATGGTATACGACTGCGGGGTCGTCTGGAGCATAGGCAAGGGCGCTGTTTGATAAACCAACGGTAATCAGCGCAACAAGCAATGCAGCCAGACCCGCCAAACCAATCCTGGAATTTGGCCAAGTCTTTAGTTTGCCCTCTGCATTCATGGAAGTCAAGGCAGAGAGGTTTGCATAAAAGCATTTAGTTAAAATTTTCTTTATCTACTTTTATTTTTAAGTTAAGTCAGGCAAGAAATAATATCAGAACTATCTTAAATTCTGCAACTAGCGTAAAATTCACGTTTTATGATACACTTGATGATTTGCATACTCATCTTCAGAGAACATGATTGACATAAATATGCGCATCAAGCTATTTGCTGCCAAGTGGCCGTACCGAAGATAGAACAACTCATAGAGGACTGGAAGAATGCCGTGGTAAAGGAGATTGTCGCATCAGACAACAGCGACAAGATCGCCGAATATGCCCTGCACATGGCAAGGATACTTGCCTACCCCGATCTGGACGTCAAGGGCGTGCTGAATGAGATAGATGACATGGGAAAGCAGGTTGCCCAGATGATCAAAAAGAAGGTAAACACGCCGCTGCGGCCCACGCAGATAATTGAAAACATCAACAACTACCTTTTCAACGATCTAAAGTTCAAGCCCAATGCAGATGATTACTACAATCCCCTGAACAGCTACCTCAACATCGTTCTGGAGAGAAAGACAGGCATACCTATAACCCTGTCAATCCTGTACATGCGCCTTGCGCAGTCCATCAACTTCAAGTTGCAGCCGGTGAACTTTCCGGCGCACTTTCTTATCAAGCACGTCATGGAAGATGACAACGGCGAGATAATCATTGATCCGTTCAACCGCGGCCGCATAATGGATGACTACTCGCTAAAGGCCCTCCTTGACAGGTCGTATCCGCAGCAGAACATTCCTGTCACCCATGCCTTCTTGGAGAAAGCCACAACATCGGAGGTGATGATACGCATGCTCAACAACCTCAAGGGCAGTTACTACGAGTCCCAGGACATGGACCGGTACGAGGTGGCCAACGAGATGATCCTTGCTATAGACCAGTACAACCCGGACGCCATACGCGACAAGGGCGTAGTGTGCCTAAAGAAGGGCGATTTTGAAGGATCCCTGAAATTCCTGAACGCCTACCTTGAGATAGATCCGGAAGCCGCTGATGCAGACGACGTGCTGGATATCATAAAGCAGATCAGGTCCGGCGCATACAGACAGGACCAGCCTTGAACAAGTATTTTGTGGCCGGAATTGTCATGATGGCGGCAAGTGGATCCGCCGCCATATTTCTCAACATGCTTGGAGCTTCCTGCCTTACCCAGCTGGCAAGGATTGACCGCTCTCTAACAACGGAAAGTGTCGAGGAGCTTGAAAGAAACTGCTTTATAATAACAAACTCGTACGTTTATTCGCTTTTTGGAGTTGTGGCCGGTGCCATAATGCTTGCATACTGGTACAAGAAAAATCAAAAATAACACCCAAGATCTGTGATATGTATGCCAGCTGCCAAGCCTGTTGAAGATTCCCTGGAAAAGATCTCTGCGGAGGTCACCGGCTGTCCGCTGTGCAAACTTGTACGCACCAGAAAGAACGCGGTTCCCGGCGAAGGGCAGCTGTCCGCCAAGATCATGTTTGTTGGCGAAGCTCCCGGCAAATGCGAGGATGAGAAGGGCAGGCCGTTTGTGGGGGCAGCCGGCAGGATACTTGATGAGATGCTTGCAAAGGCAGGAATCCCTAGATCCCAGGTCTTCATAACCAACGTGGTCAAGTGCAGGCCCCCAAACAACAGGGTGCCAGAGTCTGACGAGGTGGCAGCATGCATGCCCTATTTAAACAGGCAGATAGCGCTGATACGACCCAGGATCATCTGCATACTTGGGAGGACGGCCTATTCATCCATTCTTGGTGGCGGATCCATCACCGCAAACCGCGGCAAGGTAATTGAAAGGGGCGGCCAAAAGTATTTTCTTACGATACATCCGGCGGCAGCCATATACAACAGAAACATGCTTGCCATACTGGAAGCCGATATCAAGCTGCTGGCCAGAGAAGTCCAGAAGGTGAAGGAAGGCCAGGACTCTTCTCTTGAGGATTACATGTGACATGGACTGCATTTACCCCACGTTTTATCAAAGGCCAACGGACCAGGTGGCAGAGGACCTGATAGGCAAGCTGCTTGTGCGGAGAATCAAGGAAAACGGCCATACAAGACGATTAAGCGGCATCATCGTAGAGGCAGAAGCTTACGGACATGCAGATGACGCCGCAAGCCATGCGCACCGCGGCCAGACAAAAAGAAATTCAGTGATGTTTGGCCAGGTGGGCATGGCCTATGTTTATTTCACATACGGCAACCATTTTTGCTTAAACGTTTCTGCAAGGTCCACAAGCGATGTGGCTGGCGCGGTCCTTATCCGCAGCATCGAGCCGGTGGAGGGGATCGACATCATGAAAAAGCACCGGCATGCGGAGGATGTTCATTCCCTTACATCAGGACCAGGCAAGCTTACCCAGGCACTTGAAATCGATCTTGGGCAGAACGGCGTGGACATGACTGATCCTGCGTCCGAACTTTGCATAGAACCGGGGGTCAAAAGACAGGCCATTGCCACGCAGAGAATAGGCATAACCCGTGCGGTGGACAAGAAGTGGCGGTTTGTCGACCCTTCAAGCTCGTTTCTGTCTCGCAAATTCAGGTAGCTCCATACTAGATGGCATATGCGGGCTCATCATCCAGAAATGAACTGCAGCGTGGTTTTGGAAGCAAAGATCAGGTAACAAATGGCCGGTTCCCGTCCCCAAAATCTTTTCCTGCAAAGTCGCCTTGAAGGTCCGACTCTGGAACAAACTTGGCGCTGCCGGATCTTGCGCCAGTGATGCTGCCTTTTTTGGAACTGTTTATCTTTACTGTATCCGAGTTTGCGGCAATGTTCATGTTTCCAGAACCGTTGTCAAAAATCAGAATGTTGCCTTCGTTGCCGTTGATAGTGACAGAGCCTTCGTTTCTAAAAATGAAAATGTCTGAATCATTGAAAACGCCGTTGGTATTCTCCCTTATGTTGATGTTTCCTTCATTCAGGCCGATTTTTACGGTGTCGTTGTTGAAACCAACAAGAAAGTTGCCCCCGCTCCTGTTTCTCCTCAATGCCACCAGGTCGTCGTTGCCGTCAGGATTCTTGTTTATGACAAGATCTCCGAAATTATCATAAACCCTTATCAGATCCTCTCCAGGAGACCCTGTGCCGTTGGAGTTGATCTGTATCGCACCAACCTTGCCATCCCGCCGCAGGTTCTCGTGAATCACTATGGTGTCATCATTCTGGTTTACAACGACGCTTCCCAGATTCTCGTCCACGTTTACAACGTCGTCGTTATCCTTTACGACCAGAGTGCCTTCATTTCTCAATACAGAAATTGTCCCATCGTTGTCCTCGATCTCAAGTGTGGCGCCGGCAGGTATCAGCTTGACAACTATTGCCCGGCCGTCGTCCAGCTCCTTTATCTTTGCAGTCCCCGAGACAGTTCCAATTACGGCGCTGAGATCGGATTGCAGCGTCATGGAGGAATTAAACACCGGTATTCTTTTTATCTCGTGGCTCCGCAAAAAGAACGATTCAGGATCGTTTAGAATCGAGGACTGGACTTCCGGTCTGATGCTTAGAGGCGTGTCCACGGTTTCAGAAGGCAGAATGGTTCCAGCAGGATCAAACTTGATTATCCTGTAGCCGGGAGAAAGAAGCGAGATCCATTCCGATGCTTCATTTGTATATCCTATTGGACCTCCAGACGTGGTGACAAGAATTATCGGAAGGGCGTTATTGATGGCGCCGGCGCCCACATCTT
This sequence comes from Nitrososphaera sp., assembly GCA_029263715.1. GTDB lineage: Archaea > Thermoproteota > Nitrososphaeria > Nitrososphaerales > Nitrososphaeraceae > Nitrososphaera. The sequence continues at coordinate 67,409 of JAJUFP010000010.1, forward strand.
TCAGGAAGACCAAGTCTCGTTGCTCGCTTTGAAAGCTGTTCCCGCTTCTTTTCTTTATGTTCTTGCGCTCTATCTGAAAGAGCCTGTTGGTGTGGCTATGGCCACTCAAGCAAAGGTGTATTGGAAACGACATGATCTTTTTTGCAGCATCAAGCCGTGTCCTTTCCGATAGAGCCCCCCATCTAAGTTGCAGGGACTCTGGCGTCGATAACGGGTACTCGTCGATTTCATCCTGGTTCGTCTTTATTCTGGACTTGCCCAGGTAAAAGTTCCCAAGCTCAGGCCAGGGGTCCAAGATCGGCGCGTGGGAGCAAAAGACCCGGAACTTGGCAGACCTCCCTCCAAGAACATCGAGCATTTCCATCTGCTTGCTTGAAAGGCAGTCTGTAGGACGGGGCAGCGTGATCAAAGTGCCCTTCTCCTGTGTGACGTTCCAGTCAACCATCAAAAAAGATGTTTCCTTGTAGGAGAAGGCATAATCCTTGAACGGGTTTATTACAAGAAAGTACCAGAGGGCCGCGTCTTCTGTAGTGAACCATATCCCACTGACTGGATCGTCTACCTGCGACTTGAATCTGGGAATGGAATCGATGATACCGCCTATCTTTCCCTCGTCTTTTTCTGCCCTTGCGTCCAGCAGCTCTTTGGCCTTCAATGCATCTATTGAAAAATGCTCGATGTTGTCAATTGAACGGGTCTCCTCGACGGTGAGGTTCATATCCGACGCAAACGGCGATTCCCTCTTGCTGAGTATCGCGCTCAGTGGCAGGCCAAGCAACGGTATAGGCAGAATGATGTGAGCCTCGATTGTCGTGGGATAGGGATTAAGAAAGTAGTCGTGGTTACCAAGCAACGTGAAGGCGGGTTTTTGGTAGTTGTTCAGCAGCAGTTCGTAGAACAGGACCCAGTTCCGATTAAAGATGTAGTCCCGAAGCAGGTCGCGGTTGTTGTCGTGGGTATCGTTGTTGCGAAAGTTGACCCTGTGGCCCCGGTTGTAATCGATCAGGTCGCCGGTTATTATGGCAATATCGACTTTGCTGCTGTTGCTTCCGCTGGCGATGTCTTTCATGATCTCTTCAAATCGCTCATTGTAGTCGTTGTACGCACCCGGTGGTATGTTGAGGCCGGGCTTTTTGGCCACGCGCTTGTACAGTTCCCAGCGGGTGGAGGTGTGAATGTCAGTGACATGGGCTATGCCAAGAAAGTCCTTGCTCGTCACAAGAAACGGATGGTAAACCTTGATGTCCTTATCCGACTTGAGGGTCTTTTGGGACCTGTCTACCTCGTGGGAGCTTCCTCCCGGCGATGTAAGGTTGGTAACAATATCAAGAATAAACCGGGATTCGTCGAACTTGCTTACAAGGGTAAACATCCCGTCTCCCAGCTCTGCAAGCGACAGGCGCAGGTAGAGGAGATCCTGTGTGTTAAACTGGCCGGCGTATTTTGAGATCACTTTTTCTGTTGTTACCAGTGAGAGCCCGGCCGAACTGTCATCGATCTTGATGAGGCGTGTGTTGCCGCTGCTGGCAGGTTGCACCAGCCTTATTGTTTCAACCGCATCCGGTTTTATCTTCTGTGCCTGGTCAAAACTTGAATCCTTGTCAGACCATTTGAGGACCCGCAGTCCATTGGATACAGCCTCCTTTGCTTTGTCCAGGCTTTCCGGATTATCTGAAGCATTGGAGATTAATTCAGAAAGTTTCGAGTCCTTTTTTATCAAGACGACAACATCTATCTTGCCATCATTAGCTATGGCAGGTATCCCAAGAGATGGAAAGAGCACAAACAGCTCGGAGGCTATTGGAATCTGTCCCACCAGAAGGATCTTGGGCTCGTTTTCCTGGCTATTTTCAATCTCAAGGCCCGGGTCTGCCATGCGCTCCGTTGTCACGGTGAATATGGGTTTGCCGCCAGTAAGCTCAGGAGGCGTCTGGTAAAGGTCGTACCACCGTCCCACCATCTCCCGGTTCAGGGCATCAGAAGTCTCCGGGCCCACCAGCTTGTCCACGGCCAGGGCATTTCCTTCCCAGTCCTTGTGCTCCTTTTGAAATGCCACGACGGCCTCGCCGGTGAGCTTGCCAAAATTGCCATCAACGCCATCGCCGTTCTCCCCGGTGGTGCCA
>JAJUFP010000014.1 GCA_029263715.1 Nitrososphaera sp.
TAAATCTTATCAGTCGGGGAAAATTATGTTCAAAAGCGTGTCGACTGCCTTGTTCTTTATCTTCTGCTTGTAGTATTCCGAGCCTTTCTTGGGGGCGTCAAGGGCCCTCTCGGCGTCCACCTCGGCAACGGGTCTGTGATCCAAAGCTCCGTAAAACTGGACGCGCCAATTCTTTATCTTGGATACAACGGTCGCGTTGAATATGTCGTGCAGCCACACAGAACCGATAAAGTAGATGAATGGCGGGTTGGGCTTGCTCTTGAGGCTGTCATAAATCCTGTCAATTGTTTGACCCATGTTCTGCGAGTCAGAATCAATGGCAATGATGTCCTGCTTTACGCCGCCTTCTGTCAGCATCTTTTTTACCTGTTCTGCCGGGCCCTGCCTGCCGATAATCATGACCATGGTCTTGTGCTTGTCTGCTTTGGACTTCATGATCATGTTGTATGTTTCAAGGCCCAGCCTGACGCGTTCTTTGATGTACTCTGGAAGGTCGTCCCCACTAGATGCCTTGTGAACGGCATAAAGGACCAGAAGGTTGCCATCAGTGAAACGATACTCTGACATCCGGCAAATGTCCGCCTGTTGTTTCCAAATATAACTTTTCTACTAAAAGAAGGAGGCGACTACCTTTCTTGGAGCCGCCAGCTGTCTTTCAAGCTCGTCAAGGCGCTGGATAGCTTCCGCGTTCTTTTGCAGTTCCCTGTATTGCTTGTCATGCCTCACTTTTCTGACTACCGCAGCAACCTCGCCATGGGTGACACCGTGCTTGATGTCGTACTCTATCTGCTTGGCGCAGCTGGCCACGGTGCTGTACTTTTTGTAATTGCGTTTCTCAAATGAAGAGGCATCCGGCGAGACCCCCTTGATATAACGAATGATGACTTTTTCGACATGTTCAAGGTGCCAATCCTTCAGGGCATAATTGTTGGCCTTCATTACTCACACACCTTACCAGACAAGGATATTTAATTCATTGTGCAAAACATCAGAGGTAATTGTCCAGCCGGGTCTTGTCCTCGCCGGGAATCCTGGCAATCTCGAATCTTTCCTTTGATTTTAGCAGCGTCGCCGTGGCATCGATGCCAACCTTTGTGGTCAGAAGGTTTGTCTGGTCGCTTGACGGGTCAAGGCTTGAGCCCTTGGCGTTGGGTATTATGATAAAGTCTCTGTCGGCCTGACATCTTGTGGTGACGGCGTACTCTACTGCCACCGGGTCTGTCGGATCGATATCGTCGTCCACAACGGTGGCCATCTTGAGAGACGGATGCGCTGCAAAGGCGGCCAAAAGCGCGTTCTTGGGCTCACCTTCAAGACGTTTTTTTATCTGAATGACTGCGGCCAGCCAGTTGCTTCCGCCGTCGGTCAGGTGCACCGCCTGCGTGGAGGCAACGACACTTTTTATCTGGTCGTACATCTTTGCCTCAACAGGAAGGCCCATCAGCAGCCTGTGCTCCGCATAGCCGGGCAGTATGTCATGGTAGATTGCGCCGTCTCTGAAATGGATCTTGTCAAGCTCGAAAACCGGTTGCTTGCGCTTGTGATCGTATGTACGCAGCATTTCTACCATCCATTCTTCATGCGTTCTGTCCTTGAGGATCCTGCCCTCCAAAATGATCTCTGCATGGCTTGGCACATACAGCTGCGAGTATCCTGTCTTGGTAAGGGCGAGTCTTCCTCCAAGAAATGAATTGGCGATTAGCATCTCGTCGACGCCGTAGGCAGCCTGGTACGCAGCGGCAATGCTGACGGCCGGGTGCACTCCTATGGCAATGGCAACTTTTAGGTCCTCGCCATGGTCCTTGGCATAGGTGTAGCATTTGTGAAGATGCCTTCCTTCCACCATGCGTATGGCCATGTTCTTTTCGTCAAGCCGCAGGAGGCGGTGGGTTGATGAGTTCTGGTTGCCTCTTTCCTGATCCTTTGCAAAAACTATGGATGCCGTGATAAACGGGCCGGCATCCTTCTCAAAATGAGTAACGATGGGCAGATCTTTAAGATTTGTCGACGAGTTCTGATAAAAAGGGGCTTGGTCTGTTCTTTTTTCTGGCTCAGACAGATTTGCAAGCGCGTCACCGACGCGGCTGTGTATTGCAGCCTTGATACCCTGTGCAGGAACCGAGTTGGAAGCGATGGCCCGGTAAAACCGTCTTGGCGTTCCGCAAACGTTGCTTGCGACAGATATCCTGCTGCCCTTCACTCTTTCAAAGACAATGGCCTCCTTTCCATCCAGCTTGGAGACAACGGCGGCCAATTCAAACTCTGGATTGACTTCCTTTTTTACGGTCACCAGTTCGCCATCATCCTGAAGAGACGACAAAAAGCTGCGGAGGCCCAGACTAGTTTCCTTTGTCATTTTTGTTCTTCCTTGATTCTACGATATTCATAATCTCCCCCATAATTGCTTTCATATCCTGCAGGTTCATCTGGTTCTTGGAGTGAAGGGAGACGATGCATATTCCGTTTATCAGCAAAGATATCTTTTCTGCGATGGTGTTCAGAAATATCTGGTCTGTTTTGCTTGGTATGACCCTTGCAACGTTGGCCATGTTTGCAGAGCCGATGGAGACAGAAATCGCCCCTATCCTGCGATCATTTTCTGAGATAGAAATGAAACAACCGTTATTGTAAAAAAGAGTCTCGAGCAGGAAATTTCTTCCACTATCGGAGCTGATGCTCCTGCTCTCCGCATCACCAGTCAGATTTGGCATCTGAAAGTCTTTTACCTTGAGCGAACAGATATCGGATTGGTGACGATCTGCTTCTTTGTGCGGGCCCGAAGCTTTGCCTTGTACTTCAGGTTCCTTGGCTTGGTCCGAAGACGATAGCCGCAGCATGGGCACCACAGACCATCCCACTTGATAAAGATCTCACATATCTGGCAGCGTTTCTGTCCACTGGCGTACCTTCCAGA
>JAJUFP010000012.1 GCA_029263715.1 Nitrososphaera sp.
AGCGGGCCCGTCGGGATTCGAACCCGAGACAGCCGGATCTCTTTCTTTAGAGAAGTTAAAAGTCCGGTACTCTACCTGGCTGAGCTACGGGCCCAAGCAGTTTTACGCTCGTATGCAGCATAATTTAATGGTATTTCAACCTCTACACTTAATTAGCCAGCACGCATCATTATCATAATGGCTGACCTGGTTTATGGCCGCGGGATAACTGACCTTATCCGTGAGATGCCGTTTTACATCAGCATTTTCAAAAAGATCGCCGCTTACAGGATGTTCAAGATCAAGGCGCCGATGTATGGCTCTGTTGACGTAAACAACGTTTGCAATCTGCACTGCACCCACTGCTACTGGTGGCTTAACAGAAAGGAAGAGCAGGATCTTTCTGCCGAGGACTGGCGCAAGATAATCCGCGAAAAGATAAACAAGAACCACATATTCGTCGTCACCTTGGTGGGAGGTGAGCCAACCCTCCGGCCGGACGTAATAGAGATGTTCTGCAAGGAGATGCCCAAGCGGGTCTGTGTGGTCACCAATGCCACGTTCCCGCTAAAAAGGTTTGACGACCTGTACTTTTACTGGGTCTCGATGGACGGAACCGAGGAAACCCACGACAAGATAAGGGGCAAGGGATCCTACGCAAAGACCAAGAAGAACATACTTGATTACATAGCAGGCCCCGACCGGCATGGCAAGCCAGCATGGAAGGACATCTGGATAACCATGACCATAAACTCCCAGAACTATGCCACGGTTCAGGATCTTGTCGAGGAATGGCGGGGCAAGGTAAACAAGATCGGCTTTCAGTTCCACACCCCCTTCATGAAAGGAGACCCGCTTTTCATGCCCTTTGGGGAGAAGCGCAACGAAGTGGTGGACGGCATAATAGCGCTGAAGAAAAAGTATCCAGACTTTGTAATAAACGACATCAGGCAGATTTCCCTGATGAAGGGCAACTGGGGCGGAATCGGGACCACCCCGGTGGACTGCCCATCGTGGGCCATACTTTCGCTTGACCACATGGGGCGCGTAAAGCAGCCATGCTGCATAGGAAGCGCAGACAGCAAGGCCATGAAGCCCATATGCGAGGAGTGCGGCCTTGGCTGCTACTCGATACTTGTGGCGCAGGGAATAGTAGGCAACTAGAGGACGGCCAGCGCGCGTACCGGCGAGCCGCTGGCTCCGGCCAGCTTTAGCGGTGTCACGACAAGGGTAAACCGGCTTTTCGTTATTTTGTCCAAGTTGCAGAGGTTTTCAACAACCAGCACCCCGGCAGGAAGCAGTATGTTGTGTGCTGTGAAATCAGGATCGTATGCAGGGTCGATGCTGGGCCCGTCTATTGCCACGGCATTGACCTTCCTTTCCACCAGGTACTTGGCGGCCTCCCCCGAGAGCCCCGGGTTTTCTTTCATGTAGCTGTCTTTTTCGTAGCTGTGCTCCCAGCCGGTGGCAAGCACCACAGTATCGTTTTTCCGTATCTTGCCCTTGATATCGGAGACTTGGACTGTCTCGTTGGCCTTCAGAGGCACTCTTAGCAGCAGGGCGCTTCCCAGAAATCTGTCGGCAGAGATCATGTCGATGGACTTGCTTCCAGGGCTAAAATGCGACGGCGCATCCATGTGCGTTCCGGTATGGGTGCTCATGTGCACCACCTCCGAGTCGTACTTGTGGACATCAAACCTTGACCAGGCAATAAACGTCGGCTGCGGCGAGCCGGGAAAGACCTTGATATCTGGAGAGACGCTCATCGTCAGGTCTATAATCCGCATGCTTTTGGATCCAGAAAAGTTCCTAATAAGCAGATGCAGTACAGATGACGAATTTTAAATGCGATTTGTTTAATAACCAAGGTTTTGATAATAGCGTATGCCAACAGCTTATGTCCTTATCAACTGCGATCTCGGATCTGAGGAAGACATTATCCGTGATTTGAAGAAGCTGCCAGAGGCCGTCGAGGTAAGCGGTGTGTACGGCGTGTACGACATCATCGCCAAGATCAGGGCAGACACCATGGACAAGCTTCGGGAAACCATAACCTGGCATGTAAGAAAGATAGACAAGGTCAGGTCGACTCTGACCATGATAGTTATAGAAGGTCAGGGAGAGAAGAAAAAGTAATCATATCAGGCTCTTTACCTGGCTTGCCACCTGCAAGGCTTCCTGCTGGCTGTTGAAAAAGTGCGGCGCGGCTCTAACCCCCTTCTTTCCTTTTCCTATATCGCGTTCAGCAAGCACGATGTTGTTGCTTTCCAGCTTCTTGACCATCGATGAAGAATCTGCAGATGAAGTAAAGGTGACTATGGATGTTCTTTGGTCAGGGTCGTCTGGGCCGTGCATCGTGATTCCAGGGATCTTGGCAAGTTCATCATGAAGTGTGTTGGCCACCTTCATGTTTCTGCTCCGGATGTTATCCAATCCTAGCCGGAGAACGTATCGGATGGATGCTTCAAGCCCAGCAGCTCCGGGGTAGTTGCGAAAGCCTGTCTGAAGGCGCGCCGGCATGTCCATGTACGCCAAGATGCCGGTGCTCGACAGTGTTGCGGATTCTCCTCCTATCGATGGTGGGGTAAGCAGTTCCGACGCTTCCTTGCTGCAGTAAAATATTCCAATGCCGGTAGGCCCGCAAAGCCATTTGAATCCGGGAAAGGCCATAAAGTGGCAGCCAATTTTCTTGACGTCTATTTTGATGGTGCCGGCAGTCTGCGCCGCATCCACAAAGAAGAGCAGGTTGTTTTCTCTTGCAATCCTGCCCACCTGTTCTACCGGCATTATGGCGCCGGTGTTGTACAGGGCATGGCTCATGGCAACAAGCCGGCTTCCCTTGGTCATCTTTTCAAGCTGCCCCATATCAAACATGCCGTTTCCGTCTATGTCCAGCTCCTTGAGGGCCACGCCCCTTGTCTGCGACAGGCGCAGCCAGGGCAGGTAGTTGGCGTAATGCTCGTGCCGGCCTCCCCTGACGACGATGGAATCGCCCTTCTTCCATTCAATGCCGTTGGCCACCAGGTTTATGCCGTCGGTGGTGCTCTGCACAAGGACCACTTCTTCCGGCTCGCAGCCTATTAGATGCGAAACCCTCAGTTTAAGCTCGCCAAGAAGCGAGGTGATATACTCGGCAGTGCTTGACGAATCAGGGCCTTCCTCCGCGCACTTGAGCATGAAATCGGTCATGGTCTTGATGGTTACCAGCGGCGTGGGAGCTATCGCACCGTTGTTCATGTAGACAATCTTTTTCGTTACTGGAAAATCAAGGCGGATCTGTTCGCTGTTTTCGTCTGTCATATTGTTATATCAGACCTCCTACAACAATGGATGGTGGACTCCTATAACCATGATCGTATCCTGAGCAGAAAGGGCCTTAACACCTTGATGTTTGACGACCCCTACTCCAAGCTTGGATACATATCCAGCCTGATACAGTCCTTTGACAAGGTGGTGTACATAGACCTTGATACGGCATTAACCGCGTACCTGCGCGCCGGTCTTGTCAAGTGCAACAGGATGGATCTTTATCTTCCCTCCGAAGGCAGGTTTGCCCCGATACTCAAAGATGTGCTGGCAGCCGTGCAGGCAAGCTCGCTGGTGGTATTTGATTCTGTCAACAGCTTTTACAGCGTTTATTACGACTACTTCAGCAGGCAGGAGCAAAGGGCCATTGGAGACCTGAACCACCTGCTGTCGGTTTTTTTGATGCTGCTTTTAAGACAGGGAATTTCGTATGGCGTGCCCGTCCTGGTTACAAGCATGCTCAGGTACAGAAAGGTCGGTGGGTGGAAGCAGTCGCCGGCAAGCAGGAGGCTGCTGCAGCAAAAAAGCGCAACAAGGATGAACGCCAGGCAATCAGAGGACAGCATACTGGTGGAGATTATCCAGCACGAGACCATACCGGCAGGGACCATCTTTTCTTGCCGGCCTACAATTTCACGTTTACAAGCAGGTAGCCAATAAAGGTAGCAATTCCAAGCGTGCCAAAGCCAGCAGCAAGAAAAGTTGTCTGGGTTTTTGGCACCGGGGACTGGCCTGACCGGTAAAGCAAAAAGACCCCTGCCATGCCGATGAAAAGGATCATGGTGATGGCAGCAGTCTCGCCCATGGTTTGGACGCCTCTTGTTGGGAGAAGGAAGGCTCCAATGCCAGACCCCTCTGTTGCGGCGTTGACCAAGCCTGAAGCCAGAGCAAAGAAAGCAATAAGGTAGGCTCCGGCCACTACGATTACTGGCTTTGGGACACCGGCAAGCATGGTTGCGGCTACAAGCCTTAAAATCTGCTTGATAAATAAATTCTTTCATGAAGTGCCAGGCCTGCAGCAGGGAGGCCCAGGACAAGTACTGCAAGTACCACGGCCGCGCGCTGCAAGGCCTGCAGGAACATTACAAGGTATGGGAAAAGGCGTACGGTCAGATCTCCTGGCTAGATTTCTTGGCAAGGCTGCTGGAGATGAAAGAAACAGGAACGTGGGCAAAAGAAGTGATATCTGCAGAATTGAAAAAGTAAGGAATTTGGGCCATGGACCCCTTACATTTCCATGCCGCCCATTCCACCCATGCCGCCCATACCGCCGGGTGGTGCGGGTGGTCCGCCGGACTTGGTTGAAGCAATCACATCGTCGATCCTGAGGATCATCGATGCAGCCTCGGTGGCAGACTTGATTATCTGCTCCTTTACTGCCAGCGGCTCTACGACATCAAGCTTGGACATGTCAGATACCTTGTTGTTTCTTGCGTCTACCCCGGTCCATTTGGCGCCCTTGCTCTGCTTTGCGCGAAGCTCTGTCAGCGTGTCAATGGGATCCATGCCGGCATTCTCTGCCAGTGCCAGCGGGATGACTTCAAGGGCCTCGGCGAATTTTTCTGCGGCCAGCTGCTCCCTTCCGGAAAGGGTGCTTGCCCACTCCCGCAGCTTTGAGGCTGCGTAGGCTTCTGGAGCTCCGCCGCCTGCAACGATGGCCGGCTTTTCGATGACGTCTTTGGCCACCATCAGTGCATCGTGGACGGACCTGTCGGCCTCATCAACAACGCGCTGTGAGCCGCCGCGAATCAGTATTGTAACGGACTTGGGGTGCTTGCAGCCCTCGATAAAGACCCACTTGTCTGTCTCTACCTTGCGCTCCTCGACCAGATCTGCAGAACCAAGGTCCTTGGATGTCAGGTCATCAAGATTGTTGACTATCCTTGCACCGGTGGCGCGGGACATCTTGGTCATGTCGCTTTCCTTGACTCTTCTGACGGCAAGGATGCCGGCCTTGGCCAGGTAGTGCTGCGCAATGTCATCGATTCCCTTCTGGCAGACGACGACGTTGGCACCTGCAGAGACGATCTTGTCGACCATGCTCTTGAGTATCTTGTTCTCTTCTTCCAGGAACATCTTCATCTGTTCTGGAGAGCTGATGTTGATCTTGGCATCGAATTCTGTCTTCTCGATCTCAAGGGCAGAGTTGATGAGCGCAATCTTGGCCTTTTCCACGCGCTTTGGCATGCCGCCGTGAACTACTTCCTTGTCAAGAACGATTCCCTTGATGAGCTTTGTATCTCGGATGGAGCCGCCGGCCTTCTTTTCCACCTTGATGTCGTCGACATCCATCTTGCCTGCGTTGTCTGCCTTCTCGGATACTGCCAGTGCGGCGTTGACCACGATTGCGGCAAGGTCGTCTGCCTCTTTTGAGACCAGCTTGGTCTGCATCGAGGTTCTGGCTATCCTTGTCAGTTGGTCTTTTTCATTGCCGGAAACCTTCTGGGCGATGTCGTTCAAAACTTCGATGGCTTTAGCGGCGCTTTTTCTATAACCGTCAACAATTATGGTAGGATGCACGTCTTTGCTGATAAGCTCCTCGGCCTTTTCCAGCAGGGCACCGGCAAGCACCACCACGGATGTGGTACCGTCTCCGACCTCGTTGTCGGTGGCCTTGCTTATCTCCACCATCATCTTGGCCGCCGGGTGCTGCACGTCAATCTCCTTGAGAATGGTGGCACCATCGTTGGTGATGGTGACATCGCCAAGCGAGTCTACCAGCATCTTGTCCATGCCACGTGGTCCAAGAGAAGTCCGTACGATCTCTGCGATAAGTTTGGCCGCAGTTATGTTATTCTTCTGGGCATCTCGACCCTTTGTCTGCGATGCTCCTTCCTTCAGTATCAAAACGGGAACTCCGCCAGCTGATGCTTGCTGTATTGACATTTTTCACATTCCTCCTAAAATTGTACAATAATTTCAAAGTCGCGGGATATTTTAAACTTGCTGTACTTGGCGCCGCTTCATTTGGTGAGTCGGATCCTTGCTATTCCGTTAAGGTAGTGTATGTACTCCACCACGGGATTTGCCGCAGAGTCCGGTAGCTTTGCCGTAGTCTCGTATTTTCGCTGGCCGCGGGCGGTGATTCTTACCAGCCGGGTATCCGGATCGTATCTGGCCTCTATCTCTGATGCGTCGGTAACGCCCCTTATCTCGGCAATAATCTCGTAGTAGTTTGAACCCTCGATGACCTCTGGTGCAGACTCGGACACCACGTCTTCTAGCTTGGGCCGCACTTTCTTGACCGGCGGCTTTCTGAGAACCGGGCCCTTACCACCAGGGACCTGCAGCTTTGGAAGGATCATGCCCCGGCCCACAAAACCTGCTGCAACGCCAGCAACAAAGCCGCCAATGTGGGCAAGGTACGCGACGCCGCTGGTATCACCGATCAGCACGAATATGACCTGCAGAACGAACCAGAAGGGTATGTAGGCAATGGCAGGAATGCGTACCGTGGTGATAAAGAAAGCCATGATTATCGTAAAGATCTTGGCCCGGGGGAACATGACCAGGTACGCTCCAAGTATGCCGGATATGGCCCCGGACGCGCCCACTGCAGGCACCATCCCATCGCCGGTGGACACGGCGTACACGCTGTGTATCAGCGCTGCCGCAGCTCCCCATGCCAGGTAAATCAGTATGTATTTTACGCGTCCAAACTTGTCCTCGATGTTGTCGCCAAATACGAAGAGGAATACCATGTTGCCTATGATGTGGGCAATGCCGCCGTGCATGAACATCGAAGTAACCATGCTCAGCGCACCAGCAGGAAAGTTGGAGAAAAGCAGGTCAGGGACAGTCCCGTAAGTCAGGAAAAGGTCTCTTACAGCCTGCTCATCGGTAAAGAAGCTTGTTGATGCGGCCTCCCAGAGAAAGACAATGGCGTTGATGGCAATCAGTGCATAGTTCAGGTACGGCCTGCCGTGAATCCGCTCTGTATCATCATGAATTGGGAACATGCCGCCGGCTTTCTACCTCTAGAACAAACCTATCAGAAATAAGTCTTTAGCTAAATCCAAATGGATTCGTGTTAGGCATGTCGCCGCCCCTTTCGCTGTGTGCCTTCCTCATATGCCGCTGCATACGCTCTTTTTCGTCAAAAGTCATGTTGCAATACTGACACTTGAATGATCCTTTGCCCTCTTCTTTCTTTTTAAATAGGCCCAACGGATCTATTGACTAGATACTGCCTGATTAAAGTTGCGGATTTATTCCATGACAATCATGGTCAGGGTGGACTTGACGCCATTAAGCTTTCGAAGCTTCCACGTGATTATCTCCTTGGTCTTCTCCATCGTGTCAGATTCAACCTGCGCCACGATATCGTAGACTCCGTACACCTGGTACACTTCTTTAACGCCGTCTATTTTTTTCAACTCGTTAACAAGGGAGTCTTCAGACCCCAGTTCGGCGTTCATTAAAACAAAGGCTTTTGGCATACGATCTAATTGCTTGCGGCGTATAAAAACTTGAATGTTCAGACCTCATGCTTCAGCTTGTTTTCATCGAAGGGGCCTGCCATCTCCCACTGGTATGCAAAAAAGTCCGAACACCATTCCAGAAACTGCGGATCCTCGCCGTAAAACATCACGTTCAGGTCAGGCTCGCCCTTCTGGTTTGGGAACAAAACGCATCCCTGCTTCTCGTTAAAGATGACCATCACGCTGACGTCTGGAAGCATCCGCCTTTCCACAAAACCCTTCGTGATAAAGTTCCGCCAGCCCACCTTCTGGAGAAGCTGCGTCCTCCCCTTTGGGACGACGGCGTTACTGGAAAATATGTAGGAAAACTTGACTCCCTGCTGCACCTTGTTGCTGACCGTTTCAATGAGATCCAAGGGAACCTGGGCCATGATCTCCTTGATGTGCTTGTCAGAACTGCTGTAGAGCTCCTTCCAGCGCTGCAAAATGGCCATCACGCCGTGGACAATTTCGCAATTTCTAAACGCGCCCAGCCGCTGCACAAACTTGAGAGGAAGGTCGCCTAAGCTGTGGTCTAGGAGGAATTCCCGGTTTTTGTACAGAAAGTCGTAACTTGGGATAAGAGAAACCACGGTCTTGCCGTATGAAGTAAGTACAAGTTCGCCTTCCTTGCCCTTGGATACGAGGCCGGATTCTATCAGCCGGGTCATGTTTCTGTGAGCTTCCTGCATGGTCGCGTCCAGTTCTGATGCCAGCTGCGATAGCCTGTAATCCTTTTGATTCAGCCTTGCCAGCATCGAAAGGCGCAGATCTCCTGCCAGCTCGAAAAACAGCGTGCCGACGCCTTCGTTTGGTTCTTCTGACATAATACCACCAAGTCTACAATACACATGTTTAAAAATCTGTCAACAGGAACGATTATAATTTGGATAACCTGGCATTGTAGGCATCACTATGGGAGACAAAAAGTCTGTTTCTGCGCTTGTAAGCGGCGGAGAGGCTAATGCAGGCCCGCCTCTTGGTCCAGCCTTGGGCCCAATGGGTGTCAACGTCCTGCAGGTAGTCAATACCATTAACGAGAAGACCAAGGATTTTCCAGGGATGAAGGTCCCAGTCAAGGTAGAGGTCGATAGCGAGACAAAGAAGTTCACTGTCGAAGTAGGTATCCCGCCAACCGCAGCACTGGTGGCAAAGGAATCCGGCATTCCAAAGGGATCCGGCACCGCAGGCAAGGATTATGCTGGCGACCTGTCCATGGCCAGTGCAGTCAAGATAGCCAAGATGAAGATCGACGGCTCGTACGCCAAGGATGTCAAGGGCGCAACAAAAGAAGTCATTGGCTCCTGTGTCAGCATGGGCGTCAAGGTGGAAGGCAAGCCGGCCAAGGAAGTCTATCCGGACGTCAACGGTGGCAAGTACGACGATCTGTTCAAGTAATTTTTTAACACTCTTTTTTGGTCCGACGAAATCGTAATAACCCAGACGTACTATCCCTATCTTGATCTTTGATCAAAACCGCTGTTGTAGTGGCTGTCATTCTGGCTATGTCTGTATTTATCGCGCCAGCTTATTCCCTACCAGCAACAGATTCTGCTTCTGTCGAATCTGGTCCGCAGGTGTATCAGTTTGAACAGCTTCCCTCTCTTGATGCTGTAAATATTTACGGCTTTACTGTCCCTAAAAGCGCGATAAGGTCGGATTTTGGCGCCATCCATCTTGGCGATTTGGAATATAACGGCAACCCTGGGAGGACTCTGGTCTTTGGCAAAGGCGACGCAAGCCTTCTTGCCGGAAACGCGCATGTCGTTGGTCTTGGCGGCGGCATGGAAAAGGGCATGCCGTTTATGGGCGTCGCCATGTCCCAGGCGCCGCTTCCTGCTGGCACCGGGTTTATGTATTCTCCAGACGCGCCGCTACAGTTTGATTCCATTTCATACAACGTTCCGTCCAACTATTCCGCGCCTATAGACGCCGGCAGGTATTCCGGTTCGTCAATAATCGGATCCGATGCCGTGGCTCAAAAGTACAACATCACAGGAGACGGGACGACGGTGGCCATAGTGGACACCGGCACTGACTTTTCAAACCCGGATATGCAGCACGCAGTGGCAAGGGACGATAACAACATCCCCATCATGCTGGACGCCGACGGCCAGGGAATCGTGCTTACGCAGGCCAAGTACATAGCCAAGATCGACGAGCAATCCGGCCGGATAATGAATTACACTTCTCCGTCCGTCAATGCAACCCTGCCGGAGGGCATCACTTCATATGCCTATGTCAACGGGACCGGCGTTTTCCTCAGAACGTCGGAGGGCGTGATACCGGTCTACAACTCGATCTACCCGTACTTTGCGACTCCCACTCTTGAGGCCACTGCCAGCATAGACTGGAAGATAGGCAACAACAGCCAAGACTACATAAAGTCGAAGAGCGGCATCTACAGGTTCGGCGTTATTTACCAGCTGCACATGCAGCTTGGCTACCTTGTCATAGAGATAGTCCCCGTGCTCGTAGTCGATAGCGAGGAAGCCGGCGTGTACGATACGATAATACCGGACATGTCATTTGGATGGTCCCTGTTTAGCCAGACCATTTCCAGAACACACCCGCAGGCAGGGCATCTTTTAACAGAGCCAACGTACGACTTTACTGATGAAAGGCCGATCAGGATTGGAGAAGGCAGCGAATTCATGATATACGACCATGACAAGGATGGTTTTCCTGACTACAGCATAGGCACAGCAGGAGCGAGGGTGCTGGACGTATGGCGCGTTGTAGAAAACAAGACCAGTCTGGATATAGACACTGCATACGGTAGCACCGTCGAGGCCAAGCTGCTTGAGCCAATAGACCCCGGCGGCGATTACTTTGGCCTGATGTTCGATTTTCAGGGTCACGGTACGAGCACGGCAGCAACCGTGGCATCCAAGGGCATCGGCCAGTACTCCCTGTACAACAATGAAACCGAATACCACCTTGCAGGGATGGCGCCGGATGCAAAGATAATCCCGGTCAAGGCGCTTTGGCTAGGAGACACCATTTACGGCTGGCTTTATGCGGCAGGGTTCGACCTGCAGGATGAAAGGTGGCAGTACACCGGCGATCACAAGGCCGACATCATCAGCAACAGCTGGGGCATATCCAACTTCCCACTCCTCAAGGCCGGACCGGGTTACGACTTGCTCAGTGTCATGTCATCCCTTCTGGTGCTGCCCAAGGTGCTGGACGATCAGTACGAAGGGACACTGATGGTAGACAGTGTCGGCAACAGCGGTCTTGGATACGGATCTGTCGGCTCCCCCAACGCCTCCCCGCTGACAATTTCCGTGGGGGCAACCACCAACAATGTTCATGTGGGGTACGACGGATTTGCCAACATCACCAGGTTTGGCTCTTCTGCAGCCGCCTACGACGAAGTTGCTGACTTTTCCAGCAGGGGCCCAAGCCTGCTAGGGGATCCAAAACCGGAGCTTATGGCTATCGGATCGTACGGGTTTACTCCTGCCTCGGTGGTGGTCAAGAACCCCGAGTCGAGGCTAGACAACCCCAGAAATGATGCCGCGTTCACGTTGTTTGGGGGCACAAGTATGGCCGCGCCAATGGTTGCCGGGACCGCCGCTCTGGTCATACAAGATATGAAGGACCGCGGCGAGCCTATCAACCCGCTAAAGGTCAAAAGCATACTGATGTCCTCGGCCAAAGACCTCAAAAACGATCCCTTCGTCCAAGGAGCCGGCAGGGTTGACGCAATGTCGGCCATCGAACTGTCAAGAGGTACGGAGGGCATGTTCTCTGTTTACACTGAAGACACGGTAAGAAACATCCTGACGACCATTTCGCCGGCCATCTCAAGGTATGATTTCACGGGAATTATCGGCGATGAATCTTTATCCGGCAGCAATCTTGTTGAAGCTGCTGCCGGTCTCCAAGAGTCCCGCTGGTTTGCCGGCCAGATAGAGCAGGGCAACTCTGCAATAACAGAGATAGTGGTGGAAAACCCGTCTTCGGAGAGGATCAAAGTCGAGCTATCCAGCACTGTTGAAAAGCTTTTGGACAGACACGAGATGAACAGCACCACCCGGCTGTTTGAAAGAGATCCGACCCACAGCGACGAGGAGTTCGGATACACGCCCAACTACTACAACCTGACAGAGATAATCGGCGGTCCCATTCCGGAAGACGCTGACCTGATGGTGGCCAGGGTAAACTTCCCCTTCTCCAGCTTTTTGAACTCAACGGAACTTTTTGCAGACTATATGAGAATCGCGTCCGTGTACAGCTACGACTGGCATGACAGCGACCAGAACGATGACGTTGCATTCAAAGAGATCACCATGGTCAACCGCGGCGGCTCATGGGGGACAATCCAGGAACTGAGAGTATCGGATCCGGCCAGCAAGTTCGCCGGAACCCCGGTTATCGGTGTGTACCCGGTACCGTCCATATTCTCGTTCTGGCGCGGCGACAGGGAGATCAACGCTACTGCGATGGATTACACGCTGACTGTCGAATTCTACAAACGCATGCCCAACCCCGACGTACAGTTTGACCAGAACATTGTGAAGGACAAGGCCTTTCTGACCGTCGAGCCGCACAGCAAAGCAAGCGTGGGCGCATCCGTTGTAACTAAGGAGGACACCGTTCCCGGCATACACTATGGTGAGATAATAGCCAGCGGCAAATCAGGCCACAAGGTCGTCATGCCGGTAAGCTACGTGGTTGCTGCCAGCCAATACTCAAAGCAAGTTCCGCTAGTGATCTCTCCATCCGCAGAGAGCGCTGACAGCCTGAGGCCAAACGGCTATGTCGGCGGACTTTCAGACATGACATCAAGGTACACCACCGGCGACTGGCGGTCGTACTACTTTAGCATACAGGACAAAAGCATCACGACGATGAGTCTAGAGATATTCTGGCCGCACAACTCGACAAGCATAAGCGTAATGGCGTTTGGCCCGGACGGCCGTCTAGTCGCAACAACTGTTCCGTCTGGAGTATTCGAGGAATTTGCCGGCTGGCCCAGCAACGATTGGCTTGGAACTTCCAGCTTCAGCGAGGGTGGAGCATTCTTTTTCAGCCAGAACAACGGCGGCAACTCGACGGTGCTTCATGTGCCGGTGAACCAGACTGGAACTTATTCTGTATTGCTGCACAACACACTTTTCCATGGCCAGAACCTCAACGAACCTGTAACGGTAGAGGCCAAGTTCTCAACGCTGCTGCCGGACACAACACCACCCAGGATTGCGGCCGATGTTCCTAGGTACATTATCGGAAGACATACAGTGCCAGTCACTGTTGACGATGATAACCCGGCAGGCCTAAGCTATTCCATAGACGGAAACGTCTTTACCCGCCAACCTGCAGCCTCCGATCCAACCCAAAAGTTTGACATAGTTCTGGACGGCGAGAGCCTAGCTGAGGGGCCGCACCGCCTGTATGTTGAGACGACGGACACTGTGGGGCATTCATCAACCGTGGTATCAGAGTTTGATGTTGACAGAACGCCACCGGCTGCTGAAATCTTGTTGCGCTATGAAAACGGAACCGAGATCATTCCTGCGGACAACACCATCGTTTCCGGCAACGTGACGCTGATCTGGAACTTGACTGACAGAAACGGGGTGGCAGAGCCGGTAAAGGTGTCTCTCCCCAATGCCGCTTTGCCTGTTGAATCAACCGAAGCATCGTCTCTGGCCATAGATTCAACGCTGCTTGCCGATGGGCAGCACCAGGTATCCATAACATCGACAGACATTCCTGGCAACAGCATGACAAAGAGCCTGCAGTTGCTGGTTGACAACACCGCTCCAACGACTTCGATAGACGCGCCAGACGGCTCGGAACTGAAGGGCAAGATCCAGATAGGAGTAAAGGCAGAAGACCCCAACCTCCGGCTTGTTACGCTGACAGTGGGGGACAAAAAGTCCATCGACGTGACTGGCCTAGAGAAGTACGAGCTTGACACTGCCGACCTTCAGGACGGCAAGTACGAGCTAAAGCTTACTGCGGTAGATGCCGCCGGTAACAGCAGCAGCGCCGCAACCACCATCGCGGTAGCCAACGTCAGGCCCCAGATAGAGTCTGCAGCCATGTTGGGAGTGCTTGGTGGTCTGGCCATTGGAGCTGCAGTAGCATGGTTTATTGCTTCACGGCGGCGCAGAAAGTAGCTGGAAATTTTAAATAGCGAGTAGATCATTTTTACCACACATGAGCGAGGAAAAGAAATCACCCCACGCAGCAAACCCGAACCTCATAGAGCTGGCAGAAAAGAACTTTGACAACATCATAAACGGTACCAAGCCAGTCCTAGTGGACTTTTGGGCCACATGGTGCGGCCCCTGTCAGTTCATGCTGCCCATATTCGACAAGATGGCCAAAAAGTACGGTGACAAGGTGACCTTTGGCAGGGTCAACGTGGACGACAATCAGGGAGTAGCCATGAGGTATGATGTTTACGCAATACCCACCTTCATAATGTTCATGAACGGCAAGGCGGTCGACAGGGCCATAGGCGCCGTCGGAGAAAAGGGTCTTGAAGGCCTGCTGCAAAAATACCAGTAACTAGAGGTACCCGAACGCGGGATCCTCAGCCCTTTTTAGAGCCAGAATCCTGTTAAAGATCTCTTTTTCCTTTTCGTTTAGCCGGTGGAGGAATCTTTCCGATATCTGTTTGGCCTGCCGGCTGTTAAGGTCCGTGTAGAAAACTTCTCCTTCGTTGATCTGCCGGCCTATGGTGGGCTCTTTTAGCGATACTGCCACCTGCATGCCAGCAGTAGCCTCTTCCATGGATTTGCCGCTCTCCTGAATCTGGTGCACGGTCCCTACTTTTTTGCCGGATTCGTTTATTACCTGAACCTTCTGCCGGAGTTTGCCCACTTGGATCTCTGCTCCAAACACGGCAGGGTCGTTTCGCCGGAATACAAAGCCCTTCATGAACTGGAACTGGCACACCGGCGGCAGTTCATTAAAGAGGATGGATTCTTCGTGTTCCTTCTGGTAGGTAACCCAGTCGGTGTAGCTTCTAACCAGATTGTAGATTATCCGCTCGTTAAAGATCTTGACGCTTCGGTCTATGGATTCCTTCTCCGCGTCATCCAGCACCTTGACGTTGAATCCCAGCACGACACCGCTGTACCTGTCGCTTTCCCTTACCGCAGCGGCCTCGATTATGTCCCTTCTCGTGATGTTGCCAATATCGGCCGTCCGTATGGGAACGTTATCCTTTTTCAAAAGATCGATGATGGCTTCAAGTGAGCCGATGGTATCGCATTTCAGTATGACACCGGTCGTGTTGGTATTGCTGACGATGGCGTTCTTGACTTCGCCTTCTACAAGCGACGTGAGCCTTCCCAGTTCGGTTTCGCCCTTTTCCTTTTCATAGACGTAAAGCGGGCTTCCCGCCAGCACGCCATCAAGGTCCGGCGAGGTTATCTTTAAGCCGGCTGCGGCGATAACCTCGGTTACAGGCTTGAATTTGTCACGGGGGTCGCGCATTTCATCCAACGGCTTTGGTAGCAGAATTGCCTTGACCCGGGTGGCTATCGCGCCGTCCCTTTTTGCCATGACAACGCTGTCGCCCTGCCGGAGTATGCCGTCTAGCAGGATAACGTTGGCCGACGGGCCAAGGCCGGGCTCCTCGTTTACTTCAAGCACTATGCCCCTTGCAGCGCCGGCATGCCGTTCAAGCCGCCTGGCCATGTACTGCTGGGTCAGGCCGACAAGCACTGCCAGGAGCTCTGGAATTCCAACTCCAGTCCTTGCGCTTACCGGGACGATGGCAACCTCCTTGGTGAAGTCCCGGACCCGCCAGAAGGCTTCTGACGAAAAACCCAGCCGGGAAAGGGATCCCAACACTGAGTAGATTTTTTCATCAAGCATCGTCTGTATGTGGGCCTCTTGCTTTTTCACCTCTTCTGAGATAAACCGTGAATAGGGCCGCCAGCCGGTAATCATGTCCACTTTATTTAGCGCAATGACGAACGGAACCTTTCTTTTTTTCAGGATCTCGATGCTCTCCACAGTCTGGGCTTCAAAGCCCTTGTTGACGTCTGCCACCACGATGGCGATATCCGCTGCAGAGCCTCCACGGGCCCTCAGATTGGCAAATACTTCGTGGCCCGGCGTGTCAATTACAAGAAGGCCCGGTATCGAGGTCTCCGCCTTTGCCAGGCTGGAATAGAGGGCGCCGGTGACCTCCTTTATAGTCTCAATGGGGAAAAAGCTGGCCCCGATGTGCTGAGTAATGCCGCCGACCTCTCTGGCCTGCACTGCAGTCCCCCGGATCTTGTCCAGCAGAGACGTCTTGCCAGAGTCTACGTGACCGAGAACTACTACTACGGGCTGCCTGAGCTCCAAAGTCCAGCTAGGCGAAGATGACCTTCGACTCTTTTATGAAGCTTTCAGGCGAGTCAGAGGCGTGTATGATGTTGTCGGTAAAGCCCAGACCAAAGTCGCCCCTTATTGTTCCTGGTGCTGCTTCAAAGGATTTGGTTGCGCCGATCATTATCCTGACGGTGTTGACGGCGTTGTTCCCCTCAAGGATGCAGGCCACCACCGGGCCGGAGGTTATGAAGGAAACCAGCTCGCCAAAGAACGGCTTTTCACTGTGGACTGAGTAAAACTCCTCGGCCTTGGCCTTGGTAAAGTTGTAGTACGTCAGGTTCTTTATGACAAAGCCCTTCTCTTCAAAGCGGGCCAGCACCTTGCCGGTAAGGCCGCGCCGAAAGCCGTCTGGCTTGATTACTATCAGTGTATTTTCTACTGCCACCGTTTACGCACCCTTCTTGCGCAGGCCGCCCTTGGCGTACTTTTTGGTCCATTTAAGCTTCCTTGGGTCGCGCTTGAGCGTTCGGAGGTTCTTTTTGCATTTGCTGCTGCAGGTCCATTCAATCTGGCCGTCGTTTTTCACGAGCATAATGCCGTGGCCAATGGATATCTGGGTGCCGCAGAAATTGCATACACGAAGCGAAGATGCTGCTCTGCTCATCTAGATCACCTTATCTTGCGAGCCTCGCGCTCGGTCTCTCTAAGCATAAGCACGTCTTTCATCCTTACTGCACCCTTGACGTTTCTGGTGAGTATACGGCCCTTGTCCTTTCCTTCTAGGACCTTGACCCTGACCTGGATAACCTCGCCGGCGATTCCGGTCCTTCCAACGATCTGGATGACCTCGGCGGGGGTAACCTTCTCTTCAACTGCCTTGCTGCTCATCTGGCCTCAGCCCCGGTTTTACTCCTTCTTGGCTTTCAGGCTTGCAATAGAGTTGACTACCTGTTCAACTATATGCTGGGCTTCTCCAGCATCCACGATGGTTGCAGCCGCAGAGCCAACGTCTATTCCAAGGGACACGCCAAGCTGCTGCTTGCTTGGAACAAAGATGTACGGCGAATTCCGTTCCTCGCAGAGTATGGGAAGATGTGCCACTACTTCTGGCGGCTCCACATCCTCGGCGATTACCACCAACTTTGAGATGCCACGCTCGATGGCTTTGGTGGTTTCGTTGGTACCCTTGCGTACCTTGCCGCTCTGCTTTGCCACGCGTACTGCTTCGTAAACAGCGTTTACGAGATCCTTAGAAGCTTCAAATTTTACATAATATGGTTTGCTCATTTCATATCACCCTATGGGATCATCCGATTGCTCTGTTACTGATTAGAAAGCGTATTAAAAACGTTGTCCAAGTCATGCACCTATCCTGGACCTGACGATGCGGCTGTACTCGTCGACCTTGGAATCAAGCAGGCTCTTGTCCGTGGACTCGGCGTACATCCTTATCAGGGGCTCCGTGCCGCTGGGCCGGACCATCAGCCAGGTCTCCTCATCGATCCAGATCTTGGCGCCGTCCAAGTCCTCTATCCGTTTTGGGCTTCCATGCTCGGCGCAAGCCCTGATGGCCTTTTCCACGGCTTGCCGGGAGCTGCATTCAAACTTGGACTTGAACTGGTACGTCCTTGGAAGGCCGGATGCAAGCTGCGAGAACGATTCGGATGCTGCAGCCAGCATGTCAAGGACCAGCGCGGTGGTCATGGCGCCGTCTCGCACCTGGTTAAGTCTGCCGTACATAAAGCCGCCGTTCTCTTCAAGCCCAAGAAGGCTTGAGCGCTGGACCATGGTCCTTGAGACCTCGACGCTTCCCACTTTTGTATGAAAGACCCTTCCTCCTGCCTTGCTGACGGCCATGTCCAGAACCATCGACGAGTTTATCGGGCAGACCACCTCTGCGCCGGGATGCTTTTCCATTATATGCCGGGCTATCAGCGCACCAGTCTTGTCACCCCAGTACACCACGCCGTTGTTGTCGCAGAAAAGGCTCCTGTCGCCGTCGCCATCAAATGCTACGCCAAAGTCAGCCCTCCCGTTTCGAACTGTTTGTGTAAGCACCGACAGGTTGTCCGGCGTAGGCTCTGAGCCGCGGCCTGGAAAGTCGCCGTCCAGCTGGCCGTTGATGACGATGACCTTGCACCCAAGCTGCCGGGCAAGCAATGGAGCAACCGCAGCCTGCGCGCCGTTTCCCGTGTCCATCGCCACGGTAAAGCGTCGGGAGCGGATCCTGTCAGCGTCTACAAGCGAGAGCACGGCTTTCAGGTACGAGCTGACAACGTTCTGATCCAGATAATCGCGGCCCGTGCCATCTGTACTGGCAAATTTTTTGGAATAGTAAATCTCCTCTACCTGTATTTCGTCTTCTCTTGAAATCTCGACGCCGTCTCCTGCGGCAGGCTTGATGCCGTTGTATTCCGGCGGATTGTGGGATGCAGTGATCATGATGCCGCCTTTGTACCCCAATCGCTTGGCCGCGTACTGCAGGCAGGGCGTTGGCAGAAGGCCGGCGTTTCCAACGTCCAGCCCTGCCGAGTTAAGCGTGGCCCTGACGATCTTAGACAGAGCATCACTGGATTTTCGGGCGTCGTTGCCAACGACGATGGGCCCCTGGCCGTAGTAGGTGGCCAGTGCGTATGTGAGGTCGATAGCAAGTTCAGCCGTCAGCTGTTTACCATAAATGCCGCGGACCCCGTTGGTTCCAAACAGGCGCGGTCGGCTATCTGTTTGCATTTCCGATATCTTGGGTACAACAATAGATAAATTTGGCTGCAAAGCGCTGCTGTGCTGGGCGGGGGTTGCCAAGCCTGGCCAACGGCGCAGGTCTCTTTTACGAGTGCGAAGCTTAGAACGGGTCAGGCAGACAAGCTGGCTCCTACAACCCTGTTCCTTAGGGATTCGTGGGTTCAAATCCCACCCCCCGCACCTTTTTGCTGATGGGCTTTGCAATCGGCTAATGATCCCGGTGACGGTTGCAAAGACAAAACAGCAGTCATCTACAGACAAAAGCATTGGTAAAACTTTATTGCAAAGGCGTTATGCAAAACCTGCAAGGACTTATTGATGTCGCTCCCACTGACTCCGGGCAATAGATTCGTAGTAGGACTAAACGAGGCAATGTTTCATGAGGAATACGATCATGATTTTGGCCGCAACCAGTTCTCTATGCTCAGGATCTTCCGTTCCACAGTCCCCGATCCTCTCCTTCCGGACCCGCAGCCCGATGATCCATACATTTCATCCAACAGTAATGCCTTGGACAGCTTTTTTCAGGGCAGTCAGACCCCGCAGGGAA
Source organism: Nitrososphaera sp. (assembly GCA_029263715.1). GTDB lineage: Archaea > Thermoproteota > Nitrososphaeria > Nitrososphaerales > Nitrososphaeraceae > Nitrososphaera. Next base: position 19,327 of record JAJUFP010000012.1, read on the forward strand.
ACATTGCAGTGGTAAGGGTGTGGGCGTTTGAAAGGTTTGAGGCGCTGAAATTTGACCAGGACGGGTTTGTCACCGGCATAGACGAGGAACATTTCTTTCCCAATCTTGAAAGGTTGTTTGAAGTCGCAAACAACCACGGGATGCGTGTGTATCTTTGCCTTAACTCTTGGTCTATTCACGACAGTCCTGAGAAGCTTGGCCTGGACTCGGTCAGGAAGCCCCACTACCTTGCATTACAGAGAACTTGGAAGCGCAACATGCGGTTGCTCCTGAAAGACCCTTCCGCGCTTGACAGGTTCATAACCAACGCCGTCATGCCACTTCTTGACAGGGTGGGCAGGCATCCCGCGCTGTTTGCCATAGACGTGATGAACGAGCCGGACAACATACTTGACAATGAACGTGACGACACTTCTGTGACAGGAGCTGAAAAGGTTACCGAGAACGACGTCAAAAGGTACATCAAGTCCTGCAGCACCGCCATCCACGGGTTTGACAGTTCCATAAAGGTCTCCTGCGGATTCGTCAGGTATGCAACAGCCAAAGCTTACTCAGCCGAGCTGGCCCAGTACCTGGATTTCTTTGATTATCATGAATATAACAATGAAGGGAGGCTTGAGCCGTACAAGCCATCGGACTTTGGCAACAAGCCGTGCATAATAGGTGAATTCGGGCCTTACATCAAAGGTCATGAAAGATATGAGCAAGGAAAGGAGGTCTCAGCCGTACAGAACTTTATGGTAAATGCCCAGAAGGCCGGCTACGCTGGATGTCTTGTATGGATGTCCAAGGACTACAACAACTGGAGTGGCATGCTGCAGAGCCTGCAGAACTTTGCCGATGAAAAACGCCCGATATTGGGAGCGCCAACACCACCCCCACCGCCTCCTCCCCCAAGGGAGGGTCATTAGACACTTACAATTCCTTCGAGATTATAGGGATTCTGTGATATTGCAATCAGAGTACAAGGATGCGTTTGAAAGACTGCTCTCCGCATATTACAGGTATAGCCCAGCCGTGGCATACTCTATGAAAAGATACAAGCCACTGAAGCTAATGCTCAGGTACGGCCTCGTCATCCTCCTTGTGTTTTCGCTAAAATTGCTGGTGGCTTTGTTCAAATTGATGAGGACTTTTTTAATAACTGAAAGGCTTGGAGCTGAACCCACAGATTGCAAGATCGCTGTTAGCGCAGATGCAACCTCTGTAAAGGATTAAAAAAAATGGAGTCTAGCTGATCGGCTAGACTCCCTGTCAGTATTCAGTCTTCTTCCAGACGGATCTTAACCGGCGTCCCATGTGAAACAACATCTGCTACTGGGGATCGGCGCTCTGCTATCTGCACCAGCTCGGCCAACTTTTCCTTTGGCGCATCGCCTTTGACTTTTAGCTTTATTTGGATGCTTTTGTACCCTGGTCGTACTTCGTCTGACATTCCCAGAAGGCCCTGTATGTCGAGGTCTCCGTCCAGCTTGGCATCTACCTGCGTTATGCTGATCCCCCTTGCTGCCGCATGATAGACCAGGGTCGTAGTTATGCAGCCTGCCAGGCCCACGAGCAGGTATTCTACCGGGTTTGCCCCACGATCATCACCAAGAAGGACTGGGTGTTCATCCTTGTCATAGACAAAGAAGGTCCTGTCCCGCCGGTGCCTCTGGGTCGCCCCATAAAAGTCACTTACGATTGCCCGGTTGTGTGCGCCGTTTATCCAGTAATTGTCGATCCTGAAGTTGAACTTTGATATCTCTGGGTTATGCCGGATGGCCTCCATGGTCTGGGTCAGCTTGTCGACGTTTACCCCGTTTACAATTTTCTCAACACTTGCTGCCTTGGCCATTATTCCTGAATCCCTCCCCACTTGTATAGCTCAAAGCCAGGCGCGTCGAGAAGAACGTATCCGTGGGTTGTTATCAGCTTCACCAATGTTGCATCGCTGAGGTTCTTTCTCTGGTCCATGCAAAACAAAGACAGCTTCTGGTCTACCTGCCTTCCCAGCAGCTCCTCTGTGCTCAGCACTTTGCCTTCCAATCCCCTTGCCATTAGCCATGTATCATCTTCAAAGGCAGCCCTTGTGCTCTTCTTGCTCATGTTCATGGACACGGCTCTTGAAACCTTGTCAACCGCTTTTTCAAGGAATTCTGCCTTGTGGGTGTTGTAGAAATCCGGGTATGTCACGTTCTTTACCATGGGCATGTCCCTGGGAACCACGGAGAACAGGGCATTTGACTCTCCCCTGTGTTCTGCGCTGAATAGCTCTTGCACTATCATGTTCCTGTTCTCTTCTTTCTCCCAAAGGAACAGGATGTGCTCGCTTCCCTTCAACTTCCTCACGTACTGTACTATGCAGTCTCTTCCTTCGGACACCTTTTCGTAGTTGTTCTGCTGCAGTGTTGTTGCAATCAGTTCGTCTTGTTTTTCGGTCTTGAGGACCGTTTGATTTATCTGATTCATATTGCATGCTATCATGATATCATATATTAACATAGCGATAGCATGATATCACATTTATATGGCCCGGACCGATAGCATTCACATGACAAAAAACCTCATAGTGAGGGGCTTTGACGACAAGGTGCATGCTGAACTTGGTGAGCTGGCCCGGCGAAAGGGTGTATCGATAAACTCCATCGTCAAAGACGCGGTTGACGGGTGGCTGCAGCAACAGCAAACAGCTGTACCAAAGAAGCATCATCTTATCCTGTATGATAACGATGACTCGATGATTGCACTCCTAAAATCAATGGATGGGCTTGCAAAAGATAGCGGGTGGTTTCGCTCATACGCAGGACCCCCTTCTTCGCGCTCTTTACAGTATCTCAATAATCTGGGATGGTTTGAAGGCACCATCCTGCCGTATAACCCGGACCAGCAAAATATCTTGAAATACTGCGGCGCAACAATGGAAAAGATAGCAAAGGGCGCCAACAACAAACAGGTATGCTGTATGGATTTCCTTATCAACGATGTGGCCAAATCCTCCTTGAAGCAGGCCATCCACATAGAGCACGCTTATGACGAAAATAGAATTTCAGGCTACATGTTCTGCACATACAAGACAGAGACTTTGCTTGGTGCAGATATGAGCAGCATCATCGACCTGTTTGAGCACCATGACCAGGTGTTTATTATACGGGATTCTGATGTGTACAAGTTGCATATGACCAGGGAAAGTGTCCACAAATTCTTTCTGAGTTAAAACTGTATAGAGAAATAGACGCTCCACCGCGGAATTTAACGTGGGCAGGTTAGGTTGAGCAGCACACAAGCACTATAGCGACATACAAAAGCTGACTATTTTCGTTTAACTGATATTCTATGTACATTTATCTCAACAGAATCTGCCTTTTGTAGATCGTCTCAACTTTTTCCAAAGTGTCGATGTCATCGGCCGGCTTGTCGGTGCGAATGCGCTTTATCCTCGGGAAACGCAGTGCATAACCGCTGTCGTGCCGCTCACTTTTCTGTATGCTATCAAATGCTACCTCAAGTACTATCTCCGGTTTGACCAGCAGCCTGTAGCCTTCGTCCTTGATGGCAATTGACCGCAGCTTTTCAGTCATTTCGTCAATTTCATCATCGGTCAGGCCAGAGTACGCCTTGCCGATCACCTTCAGATCGTCTCCGTCTTTTACCGCAAAGGTATAGTCTGACAAGAGGCCTGCCCTTTTTCCATGGCCGTATTCCGCAGCCACGATGACTGCATCGATGGTGTCAAGCTCCCTTTTCAGCTTTGCCCAGTGCCTTCCACGCTTGCCGGGATGGTACTGAGACTCGGGTTCTTTTACCACCAGACCCTCGTGGCCGATCTCCCTGCTCTGGGCAAACGCCGCAGCTATCTCCTGTGCAGAGGATACCATCCTGTATCCAAGGTCCGTTATCGGCTTTTGAAAATTGATGCCCGACAGGATCTTTTTCCTTTCCCCCAGAGGAAGGTCGATAACCTGCCGGCCGGCGATGTACAGTATGTCGTACGGCACATAGATGACTGGGATCTCGCTTATCATCTGCTCCGTGACTGCCTTTCTTCTGAGCCTCTTTTGCAGCTCCTGGAAAGGAAGCGGCATGCCGTCCTTGAATGCAAGGATTTCGCCGTCCAAAACGAAATCATCAGGGATGCGGGACGCCGCGTCGACCAGCTCGGGGAATGACTCAGAAATGTCCTCAAGCTTCCTTGAAAAGATCCTGGCGGCGGCTCCAAGCTTGTGCATCTGCGCGCGTATGCCGTCGTACTTGTATTCGCAGACAAGGGGCTTTTGGTAGTATTCTGCAATTTCTTCTGGGCTGAACATCACGTCAGCCAACATGAAGCTCAAGGGCGTGAGCGGCTGCATTTTGGCTTCAGACAGCGCATCGCGCTTGGCAAGAAGGGCCACGCGCGCGATGTCGCCGGAGACAAGCACGGCCTGCCGGACCTGCTCTGGGTCCCTGCCAAAAGCCTTTGATATGGCAAGCTCGACTAGGCCTTCCACAGCGCCTGTCCTCATTTCACCTTCAGCGATCTTGACAAGGTACTTTGCCTCAAGGGGTGAGCAGCTGAGGAGCAGGCCTGTCAGGATCTTCTTTTTGGTCTCGCCTGCTCCGGAACCCGATGCGCCTGCAATCTTTTTCAGCTGCTCGTAGAGTCCGGCAAGCGTCAGCTTTTGTTCCACAAGAGGCGAGACTTCCTTTTTTGATACTGTATGCTGTGCCAGCGCGCCCATGTCGCCATGCTTCAGGTATATCTGCTGTATCTCCTCCGGCTCCAGCCTGGCGATCTCTGAAAGGGAGCGCATTATTGCACTAAAGCCCACATTCAGAACAAGACTTGAGCCCCTTGGAAACACGTTGCCGGACAAAAACAACACGGCGATCTGCAGCGAGGCATCGTCAAGGCTAGACAGGTATTCTGCGATGATGGCAACCTTGGCATTTTTACTAGTGATGGAACGCACGCTCTCACATGCATCGACGAAATGCGAGAAATCATCTGCTGCCATCGCCGGCTAGCTGATCCACACTTTTGCTTAAATTGTTGACGTTGCTTGATTGGTGCAGGTAATCAATTACGCCTTACGTGCAAAGGCACGACTTGCTGCACCAAAGGACTATTTTCATACTACCGCCGGTTCTTCTTTTCTCTGGAATCGTAAATTACCGTGTCACCAACCTTGCGGAATACCAAAACGCCTTGCATCTCTTTGCCGCAGCCGCATACGAGCGTCCTAACATTGTGTATGTTCTGATAACCGCAATTGCCGCAGTGAAAGGAATAAAGCTCGTTGGTTCTTTCCGGCCTGCTAAAGTCGGTGCCAATATCCCTGGCCAGCTTGTTGTAGCGGTCATCGTCTATCTGTGACAATCTAGCTTATCTGCGCATAAAAGGCATAAAGACCCTTTTGTTGTGGCAGGTTGTATGCTGGTCACGAAAGATGCCAGCCCTCTTGACACAATAGCACAAGTCTTTATGCAGAACCCAGAATTTAAGCGGGTCCGGTGGGATTCGGACCCACGACATTTTAACCCAGATTAACTGATTGGTTAAGAGCCAAACGCTCTACCTGGCTGAGCTACGGACCCGCAGAACAACTTGCAAGAAAATCAGATATTTAAATGAAACTAAAAGAAAGTTTAGTTGGCTTTCGCCAGTGCCTGCTGCCTTTCCTTGATGATCTTGATGATCGCCTCGGAGACAGAGCATGCCATCTCTTCCTTTTCCTTGAGGATATGTCGGTAGGCGTCCAGAGTGATGTACACAGGAATCGAGCCGGTACCTTCAAGGAGTGCCTTGACCCGGAGAAGCCCGTTTTCCATTCCACGCTCTGCAATGTTCTTGAGCTTTACCTTGTCGATAAAGCTGCCTAGAGGCCCCATGGGCATGTCATAGTCGACTTCAAGGGTGACCCTGCTCTTCTTTTCTTCAAGCTCTTCAAAGTTTGCTGTTATCTGCCATCTCTTGAAGGGGCCTTCAATCATCTTGGCCACTATCCTGCGCAGATAGTCGTATTGTACGGTTTCGCAATCCCATTCAAGCCTCTTACCATCGAAATCTCCGCTTATCCTAAAGATAGTACCAACGCCCATGCCGGCCTTGACATCTACCGGTACAACATTGAGTCCTATGTTCTCCGGAAACTGGTCGGACATGTGTTCCGGTCTGGCAAAATAAGTGAATGCTTCATTGACAGGAACCTTGATCTCTACACTCTTCTTGATAACGGTCATTGCTACAGGAAAATCGGCAATCAGAATTTAAAGGTTTTGAAATGATATTGGCCTGCCGGCCTCGTCTAGGCCAGCGGGTTGGAGTTCACTATTTCATCCAGACACTTGATGATGTCTTCCTTAGTGACCGGGATCGGGTTGTTGTCCAGATGGCCCCTGTCAGGCATGATGACATCTGCTGCCTGGTCCAGCGGCTGCTTCAGCTTCATGGGCTCAAATTTCAGTTTCTGGCATATTTTCTTGAAGCGTTCGTAGTAGACAGACTTGTTGAACTTGTGGGCCACCGTGGTACAAGAGGACAGCGCGTATCCGTGCGGCACACCCTCATTTGAAAAGACGTACGAAAGGGCATGTCCAAGTGTGGTGGAAGCGTTTCCAAATCCGATGCCAGACAGCATTGAGCCGTAGGGCAGAAGATGTGGTTTGTCATTCATTATAGCGTCTTCAAGGATGTCAAATGCCTCTTTGCAGAAGAACTTGGTGAACGGGTTTGCCAGCTTGCTGTCGTAAGCCTCAGATGCCTGGGCTGCTGCATCGCATGCCGAGTTTCTCATTATGTTAAACGGCGTTCCCGGTAAAAAGTATGGGTCAACGATGGCAGCATCGGCCAAAAAGGCCTCGTCCTGCAAGAGTTTCTTTTTGTGCTCAAAGCTGACAACGGCATAGGTTGTCATCTCGGCCCCTGTTCCAAAGGTTGTCGGGATAAGGATCTTTGGTATGCCGGTCAACTTGCCAAGGTACTTGCACACGTCCATCGAGCTTCCACCGCCAAGGCCGATGTAGGCCGAGACTTCCTTTCCTTCATACTTTTTGCGGATGTCCTCTATAGTCTCGATGGCTGGATCCGGTGTAACCTTGTCGTACACCTCGTAGTTCTTGATCCCCATGTAATCAAGCCACTTATTGTAAATGTCCGGCGTAGTCGTTGTAATCACGAGAGCGTTCTTTGGGTACTGAAATTCCTTTGCGGCATTTTCGCCAAAGGCGATCTTCCTTGGCATTAGAACTTTCCACATGACGTAGGGGTTTCTCTTCAGGTGTTTTATGTTTTACTAGATATCCGTTCCTGCAGCTTTTTCTTTTCAAACCGCATCAGGTACAGAATACCCACAACCAGGAATGCTTCAAGCGACTTGGCAAGGGCCCCGGCTAAGGAGACAGATTCAGGCGCATTAGTGGGTGAAAGGGGCGGTGCGATTATGGTGGAATACGCATACAACCCCAGGAGGACAAACGTGCCAGTCAGGCCAAACAGGTTCAGGATCAGCGTCTTTCTGTAGTACTGGGCAGGCCCGATGCTGCCGGCTTCCGATGTCAGGGTAAGCAGCACGTACATCATGCCGTACGAAACTTGCATGCCGCCGGCAGATATCAGGAATATCGGGTACTCTAGTCTTAGCGAGCCGTGCTCAGAGTACACCGCAAAATGAACCATGCCGCCGGCAATGGCGGCAAGCATGATGGCGTACTTGGCTATCTCGCCAGGTGTTCTCAGCTGGCCGGCGCCTCTTTTCTTTCGGTAATTCAGCCACAGGATAATCCCCAGGCCAGCCAGAGGCAGGGTCAGCGCCCCAAGAATGGTTGTGGTAAAGACGGCACCAAACGTCTTGGAAATGTTGACGTTGAATACCACGCGCTCACAGTTGCATCCAAGAGAGCTTACAAGCGTGCTTCTTGGAGGGTCCACAGTGTTAGAGTTAACCGGCCCGTTGGCAACGCTTAGCACGATTTGGTAAATGCCGATATCTGGAAAGTTGTAAAAGAGACTGAAATCACCTACTTCCTGCTTTGTCCAGGGAAAAGCTGCCAGTCGCTGACCGTTGGTATAGATTTCTACCATGGTTTCTACATCTTTCACATCCTTACCATCGAAATCTTGGATGCTGAAGGTTATGGCGGTTGGCTCGCCGGGCGCCGCATATTCCGGATCTAGCGCCTGATAGATGAAGTACTTTTCAACATGTCCTTCATTCCCGTTATAATGCGGCAGATGTTCTAGATGAGCAAAAGCTGCTGGCGCCGCAAATAAAATTAAAGCTGCAAGAGACAACGCGTAAGGCCAGACGGAAGCCACGTGTTGATAGTATGCGTTTGGCAGTATAAACCTAATCTTGGACGGCGCGGATTGCCTTCCTAGAAGGTATCCTGTATGCGTAGAGGAAGGTTACAAGGACCATCGAAAACAGGACCAGTCCCAAGCCCAGATGCGCAGTAACAAGGACAGCGTGCAGACGCTCAAATATCACCATCGCACCAAGGACAATCTGGCCAATGACGGCTCCTGCAGCGATAAGCGATGTGATCTTCATTCCGGTTGGTCCCTCCTTTGATTTCACTGCAAAGACGGTTGTTGCTATCACCAGCATGCCAGTCGTGGCAGCCACGGAGCGATGTATGTACTCAATGATAAAATCTGCACCGGGAGCAAGCCCTTGGGGGCAGAGCGGCCAGTCAGGGCACGTTAAACCGACGCCAGATGCATTAACATATCCGCCTATGAAAATAAGAGAAAAGAGAACGGCAAGCGTCGTAAAAGAGAGGGGTTTGAGGATCATTCGGTTACGATGAGCTTGCCCTTCATGTATGGGTGGACGATGCAGTAGTATGGGTAGTCGCCGGGACTCAGGTTGGATGTAGATATTTCGATCCTGTCTCCTTCCATGAGCAGTCCAGAGTCGAAAGCCGTGCCAGAGTTTGCGTCTTCAGGGCCTGTTCCTGATGTGACAGAGTGTGGCGCGTTATCAGCGTTTATGACCAGAAATGTGTTACCCTGTTTGATGCTGAACTCAGCCGGATCGTATGATGGGTTGCCCTGTATTGATGCGCCGCTGGGTATGGTTATGGCAGCTTCTATTGGACTTTGGTTTGTGGCGCCTCCTGCTTCAGCCTCAACTATGGTAATCTGTGACGTCATGTATGGGTGTACTAGGCAGTAGTATGGGATTACGTCGCCAACCTTGACATCCTTGAGCTCCAATTCAGCTGATTTTTCTCCTCCGTTGATTATGCTTGTATCGAACACCGCTCCAGAATTGGGGTCTTCAGGACCTGTGCCAGATGTAGCAGTATGAGGGGCAGTATCAACGTTGTTCCACATCACCTTGTTGCCAAGGGGTACTTTTGCATCATCAGGGTCGTAATCAGGATTTCCTTGAACAGCAGCGCCGGAGAGTATGGTTATTGTGGTGACTCCTGCAGCCGCCGGTGGCGGTGGTGGAGGCGGCGTAACCTGCAGTCTTGCAACAGGTGGCGGATTTGCAAAGAGCGCATTAAAGTTCGTTATCAGGAATGCAGCTCCTATTGCCAACGTCACAACGACTATGATGATGCCCCGTGCCATTCTGCCGGAACTTGTCATTAACACCGGTTCTTTGTGTTCATGATCATGCTCTGTCAACTCTAATTCCTCCTAGTGATGCGGCTCCTTGCGCGTATGGTCGTAGTACACTTCTCCGATCTTGAACGGATCGTTCATGTCTGCTGGCTTGCCGCGTCCTGCACTGTAGATCAGGTTGCCCATCAGCAAGGCTGCGCCTGCTGCAGCTATCCATGCTCCAACGGTAGATATCTGGTTCATCACTATCAAGGGCTGCACCGGGATGTAGTCAAAGACCCTTCTTGGTTGTCCGTATAATCCCAGGACGTGCTGTGTCAGGAATATCACCGATACTCCAACGAACAGCAGCCAGAAGGTGATCATGCCTGCCTTTTCGCTGTACATCCTGCCGGTTATCAGCGGGAACAGATAGTGTAGCATGCCGATGAATCCGAAGGATATCAGCCCCATGACGAACAGGTGGAAGTGTCCTACCACCCAATAGCTGTCGTGGGTCAGGAAGTCAAGCGGCATCTGCGCGTTGACCACACCACCGGCTCCTGCGTAGAAGAACAGCACGACGCCTCCAACTACAAAGGACATGGGTGTTGCAAACTTGATCCTGCCACCCCACATCGTTGCTATGAAGTTAAACACGTGCATAGCTGATGCAGGCACCGCTGCCAGAGTTCCTACCATGAAGACAGTCTTTTCAGTAAAGTTCATGCCTGTCGCGTACATGTGGTGAGCCCAAGAAGAGAAGGCCACAATGGCCAGTACCACGAACGCCGTGACACCGGATTGATAGCTAAAGATCGGCTTTCTTGAGAACTTGGGTATCAGCTCGTACATCATTCCAATTGCAGGAATCGCAAAGATGTATACTTCGGGATGGAATGTGAACCAGAACAGATGCTGGTATGCAATTGGATCGCCTCCCATGCTGGGGTTGAAGAACCCTGTAACTCCAAGCCTGTCTGTAAACAGCATGATAAGCGCAGCTGCAAAGGTTGGGATTGCCACAAGGATCATGATCGAAGTCACCAAGGTTGCCCAGACAAAGAGCGAGGTCTTCATCAATGGCAGGTCAGGATGCTTCATCTTGAGGATTGTTACTATGAAGTTGATGGCACCAAGAATCGAGCCAATGCCCAGGATCTTTATACCAAAGATCCACATTTCAGCTGCTGGACCCGGAGCTCTAAGGATAGAATACGGCGGAGTGGCATACCAGGTAAAGTCTGCCATACCCAGCCAGACCAGCGCCATGCCCACCGGAGTCATCCAGAACGCCACGGCGTTCAGTTTGGGCCATGCCATGTCTTTGTACCTGATCATTATGGGTATCAGGTAGTTACCAACACCGGATGCGAACGGAAGCAGCCACAGGAACAGCATGTTGGTACCATGCGTCGTCATGATTCTGTGGAAAGTGTTAGGATCAGGAATTATACCCTGACTTCCAGGCAAGAATAGCTCAGTGCGGATGGCAACTGCCAGAGCACCACCGATCATTAACGCCACGAGGCTGAGAACAATATAAAGCAGCCCTACATCGGTGTGGTGGGTTGAAAAGAGTATCTCCCACATCGGACGTGGTTTCTTAACTTCTAGAACCAATCAATTCTCCTCCCGATTATCACCCATGGATTTTGCTTGCAATAAAAGTATTTTGTTTGCAAGTTTATCAGTTGCTAGCAATTACTGGTTTCGCCTCTTGCAGACTGACTGGAACATCAACTGCGGTGTTTTCTCCGCTCACTGGTATTGATTCTTCTACGAACAGTTTTGCCCGCATTTGATAGTGGCTGAATCCACAGTACTCCCTGCATTGGATAAGGTACTCGCCGGCCGTATCAGGCATCACCCACATGTGGTTTATCCTGCCCGGAACAGCGTCCATCAGGACAGTCAGGTCAGGAATGTTAAATGAATGGTTTACATCTCTTGAGGTAATCTCAAACACGTACGGAACGCCCTTTACCAGGTGCAGCTCGCCAAGTTCTTTCTTGCCATCCTCATGCTCAAAGGTCCAGAACCATTGCTGACCAATAACTTTGACTACTTTGGCTTCCTTTGGAGGATGGTCCAGGAATCTCTCCACCTCCCAGGCAGAAGCACCGAGGTATATCAAAAGCGCAATGACTACACCCACATAGACCCATTCAATTGTTGCATGCCCCATTTAGCGATGTCCCTCCATTGAGCCACGCTGGACGTTCCGTGGGTTCGATTCTCTAAACCGGAATACAACAAACGCAATGACACCCATCAGAATGGCACCGATTGTGAATGCTATGACCATGCCTTTGTAAAAGAGCCCCCATACCTCGACGCGGTTGATGATGATCCGCTCATCTTCTTGCGAAAAAGCTGGTTGGAGGATTGAAAATACTACGACAACAGGAATTGCCACTAGCAAAACCTGCCTTAGTGGGACACCCATTTGGGCGGTATACGACTTTATATCTTATTTAATGTTTTTGGAATTATTCAAATGGATAGCGGTGCATGGACATCACATTAACGCCGGACAGTGTGTAGAATTTGCTTTCATGCTTTAGGATCGTCAAAGATGCGTTGCGTATGTGCCATCGGTACAATGCCTCAGGCTTTAGATCCAGCAGAGAGGCAATGGCCGCCTTTATGGGATCGAGGTGGGTGACACACAAAATGTTCCTGTCTGGATGCTTTTCCGCAGCTTCATCTAGCAGGCTTTTGACCCGCTTTTTAACAGATGTGAAAGACTCGACGCCAAAACTTTCAAGGACAGGGTCATGCTCGTCGTAGAACTTCAGGAAAAGGTTGCCGTATCGGGTTACGACCTCCTCGTAGTTCATGCCCACCAGCTTGCCCAGCTCTATTTCATAAAGCCGCTCATCGATAGTGTAGTCGATTCCAACTGTCTTGCAGACTATATCTGCCGTTTCACGGGCCCTTATAACCGGCGAAGCGTAGACTTTGTCTATCTTTATGCTCTTCAACTGCTTTGCCGTATCCGCCACCTGCTGCCGGCCCTGCTCTGTAAGATGGGCCTCTATATGGCGGCCGACCAGCACCCTGCTAACGTTGTTTTCGGCCTGCCCGTGGCGCATAAAGACGACTAGGGGCAACCTGAGAAGACAGGGTAGTCACCGTTACTTAATTTTTCGGAATGTGTAAAGTTAATATCCACAGCCGATGTGAACGACTCCATGAAGATAGGCATAGTTGGCGGCACCGGCGGCATGGGCGAGGGATTTGCCCTCAGATGGTGCTTAAAGCACGACATCATAATTGGTTCAAGGGAAGCCCAGAAGGCAAAAGAAGCTGCAGAGAATTACACTAATACAGCAAAACAGGCGTACGGCCTAGATACAACCATTGCAGGAAGCATAACCGGCGATGACAATATATCGCTGGCAAAGAACTGTGACATGCTGATACTCTCAATTCCGTACGAATTCATTGACGATATGTGCGGCAAGCTAGCCAGTCAGGTCAGAAGCGACTGCATAGTTGTCTCCCCCATAGTCCCCATGACCAGAACGGATACGGGGTTTATCTACATCCCGCTTGAGCAGGGCAAGAAACCAGCAGCAGAAATGGTGGCCGAGCGCATGGCTCCCAGGTCTAGGGTGGTCTCTGCCTTTCATACCATTTCTGAAGTAAAGCTGAAGAAGGTGGGCATGAGCCTGGATGCCGACACATACATCTGCTGCGACGACCAGAACGTTGTCGCAAGGCTCAGCCAGCTTGTATCTGAGATAAGCGGCCTAAGACCAGTTTACCTTGGCCCGCTGTCCCTGACGTACCAGGCAGAAGTACTTACACCGATGCTCCTTAACGCAGCAAAACAGAACAAGATGAAGCACCCCGGCATCAAGCTTACATAACGCAAACGTTATCAGCAGAGTCATCCACATACCTTGTAAAGATGAGCTCGAAGGGTCGAGAAGGGCAGCGCGGAAAAAACTGGATGTCTGCCATGGGCGTCATGTTCATAGTTGTCGCCGCAATCATTGCTCTGCGCAACCTTTACCTTATAACTTCCCAGTCATCATTCGGATTTTATCTTGACAATTATGTCAATGCAGAGATAAACAATGAAAAATTTGTCATAGGCATGGTCATTGGAGGAGTCCTTCTGCTTTACTGGGGCTACTACAAAAAGAAGGAGGATTACGGACCACCTGACGAGCATGAATGGCGCAGGTTCAACAGATAATGCATCCGGTTTGATTGCTGGCGAATTTACGATATTCCAGTAAAAATAACCGATGCTTTCAAGAATATTAATGAAAACATGTTTTGATTAGAATTATTATAAAACTGGGCCTGTCTATCAAGGAATTAGCAAAGTTAAAGACAAAGCGAGGGTGAAGACTATAGCAAGTGTCGTGATGAAGAGCAAAACCAGCAAGACCAAAAAGAGTCCCCGACTCGGGTCGAAAACAAAGTCACGCCTGCCAAGAAAATTGCGTAAAAGGGCGGATTATCGTAAGTCTGCTCTGAAAAAGAGAGTCTCAAGACCAAAAAAATCCGTGAAAGAAAAGCGCGTAGTTACCAGAAAGATCGTAAGAATCATGGGCCATGGCCAGTTCGACGTCGGTGCCAGAACTCTGAAACGTCTTGACAAGATAGACGATTCTCTGGTAGCTATGGTCAGGATGGAGAAATTCGATGATTCAGAGTTCAAAAAGAGGCTAACAGAGCTCAATGAGCTGGTGATGAAGGAGGGAAAACCCATCGACTCCAAAGAAATGATCAAAACGGACATCATTTTGCCTAGCGCAGACCTGTCCATAGACGAGGCAAAGAGGCTCTTTAGGGACGGCGTAATCCCCGAAATGTAGATGCTTTTCTGGCCTCAGCTTGGTGCAGATTGAACGAATTTTTCCAGCTTGTCCATCGCTTTTTCCAGCACGTCTTCTGGCGGCAGATAGACTATTCTAAAGTATCCAGAACCGTATGTTGAGCCAAAGCCGGAACCATGGACGGTGAGTACCCCGGTCTTGTTCAGCAGGTCGATGACGAAATGCTGGTCGTCCTTCCATCTTGTACCCAAGTTAATCTTGGGGAAAACATAGAATGCGCCGCGCGGAACCCTGCACTGGAAGCCCATCGCGTTGAGACGTTTGACAACGTAATCTCGCCGTCTGCGCAATTTCTCCACCATCTGTGGAATATGATCCTGCGGGCCTCGCAGCGCCTGAACTGCTGCTATCTGGACTGGAAGGTTGGTTGCTATCCTCACCCTTGCCAGCTTTGGCACATCCCGCCGAAATTCGTCCAGTTTTCTTGACTTGCTGTTCATGCAAATGTAGCCGCACCGCCAGCCGGTCATAAGATAGCCTTTTGAAAAGCCGTTTAGCAGGACCACAGGGGCGTCTTTGGCCACCTTGCCGATGCCTGTAAACTGCGAGTCAAAGACGATCTTGTCGTATATCTCGTCACAAATAATGTAAAGGTCATGCTCCGTGGCGATATCCACCAGCTGCTGCAGGCTTTTGCGGTCAAACACTTCGCCGGTGGGATTGTTTGGGCTTATGATGCACAATGCCCGAGAACGCGTGGTTATTTTTTTGCGCAGATCTTCAAGATCCGGTCTTCCGTCTTCATGGAGGCGGAATTCCACCGGCTTGCCGCCGTAGAACTTGACGTAGGAAGAGTAAGGCGGGTAGTAAGGGCCGGGCATCAGAACCTCGCTGTTTGGGTCCACTATCGATGCCATGGTCATGTCAAGCCCTTCAGAAACGCCGTTGGTGACCAGGACATCGTCCTCGGTTACATCCAGGCCCTTTTCTGACTCTTTTTCCACTATTGCGCGGCGCAGCTCCGGCAGGCCTTCAGAATCGGCGTAATAGTTTTCGTCTCCAAGCACCGCGTTTACAAGCGCCTGTTTTATGTGGTCAGGCGTCTTGAAGTCGAACTTGACAGGATCACCAATGTTAAGGTAGATTATTTCTCTGCCGGCAGCCTTGTACTTGTTTGCATACGCGGTAATATCGCGTATTGCATACTCTACGCCACGTGTTCTGTCAGAGACTTTCAATTAGCATATTGCAAACTATATGACAGAGATAAATTGTTATGGCTCTTCTTGACTGAGCCAGAACATCCAGCCCATGATTCAGGGAATAAATTTATTGCCTGTCTGGTCCGTCTGCTTGTTGAATGTCGAATTACGACAAAGTGATGAAGCTGGCCCTTGAAAGGGGATTCTACTTTCCAAGTTGCGAAATTTACCCAGATGCGCCCGCAGGCTTTTGGGAGTACGGCCCGACGGGTACAAACATGAAGAACAAGTTCATCGAGCTCTGGCGGCGCGAGCTTGTAAGACGCGATGGCATGATGGAGATTGATGGCTGCCAGATAATGAGCAAGAGCGTATTTGTTGCCTCCGGCCACATCAGCAATTTTACTGACCCGGTAGTCAAGTGCACGAAATGCGGATCCACCTTCAGGATCGACAGATACATAGAAGAAAAAACAGGCCAGCGCGTGCCGGAAAGGATGGCCGATTCTGATATCGACGCATTGATCCAGAAGCACAACCTAAAGTGTCCAAACTGCAAAGGAGATTTTGGAAAGGTTGGCCGGTTCAACATGATGTTTGGAGTCGGCATCGGGCCTGCCGCTGAGGAGGCGTACCTGCGGCCCGAAACATGCCAGACAATATTTGTCGACTTTAGCCGTGTTTTCAAGACCATGCGCGGCAGGCTCCCCCTTGGCATAGCACAAGTAGGGAAGAGCTTTAGAAACGAGATTGCGCCACGGCAAAGCCTACTCAGACTGAGGGAGTTTTACCAGGCTGAAATCGAGGTATTTTGCAACCCCAATCGCCTGGATGAAGTGCCCAAGTTTGATGAAGTCAAGTCCACAATTCTCCGGCTTTACCGCGACGGAGACTCGGGAATCACAGAAGTGACGGCACAGGACGCCATAAGCAAAGGTCTCGTTCCAAACAAGCTTGTAGCGTACTATCTTGCACTGCTGACAGAATTTTACGAGAAAACCGGCATCGACATCAAACGCAGTCGGTTCAGAAAGCTTTCCGACGAGGAAAAGGCGTTCTACGCCTCCGTGGCGTTTGACTTTGAGGTAGAGACCAGTATCGGCTGGCTTGAACTTGTGGCCTGCAACTACAGATCTGACTACGATCTTAAGGGGCATGCCACAACAAGCAAGCAGAATCTGGAGGTTGTGGACCCGGCAGACCAGAGCAAGGTGCTCCCACACATCTTTGAGCTGTCCATGGGCATAGACAGGAGCATCTACACAATCCTTGAACACTCGTACTACGAAGAGAAGGTAAAGGAGGAAACCAGGGCGGTTTTGAGGTTAAAGCCGTACCTCGCACCGGTGCTGGTAGGCATACTGCCGCTCATGACCAAGGACGGCCTTGGCGAGAAGGCCCGCAAGATACACTCGGAGCTGAAGCTTGACTTTGACACCTTCTACGACGAGTCCGGCTCCATTGGTCGCAGGTACAGACGACTTGAAGAAGTCGGCGTGCCCTTTGCAGTCACCGTAGACCAGACAACCATGCAGGACGACACTGTGACGGTACGGTACCGCGACACCATGCAACAGGACAGGCTCAAGGTTACCGATCTGCGGCGGTTCCTGAACAACGCGCTGCGCATCTAGGATGAAGAACAAGATTGCAGGCGACGGCGACCTGCCGCAGGAAAAGTGGCTTGTCGCCTACCGGAAAAGCTCTTCAAAAAAGGGGCCTGAAGGGTCCGTGTTTGTCAGGCAATTCTTTGCCCCCGGCTACTACGAGGCGTACGACACTGTTCTATCGTATGCCGAAAAGATGAACCTCGAAGTTCTTTGGTTCCGCGAAAAGCGCCGGTGCGGCCAGTACATGAACCGCGACTTCCCCGGCCTTGGCGGCCGGTGCACGTGGTGCAACAGAAAGTTTGACACGGAACCGATACCCTGCGGGCAGGACGATTGCGAATCGGAGTTCTGCTCCAGAGAATGTATGAAGGAGCATTCATCGCACAGGCACTAGTCAGGCCTTTGCAAGATCCAGCGTTATCAGGCGTATCCTTTCAGGATCGCCCCTGAACTGGTCTAGGCAACGCGACGAATACTCTTCCGGCGAGCCTTCCTTCATGCCTGCCACTATGAAACCGATGGAACGAAAGGCGGATGCAAGCCATATCGACCAGCGGTCAAACGCGTCATTGCCCACCGGCTGCAAAAGTTCATCAGTAATTTCTGTCACCAGCCTGAACGCGCCGGGTCTTTTCAGTTTTGCATAGACGGTCCTGTAAAAGGGCGCCCATGACGGTTCCTTTTTCTCATCGATGTACGACGGGTCTGGAAGCACGGCAATAAAGCCGTCGATGGAGCTGTCTGGGAATTTCGGCACGATCTCTTCAAACGACCCCTTGATCACAAATGTGTTCTGCAGCTTTATGCGGGACCTTGCCTGCTGGTACTGATCGTTGTCTAGTTCTATTCCGATGTAGACGGTCTCGGGGTCCTTTGCGGCAAGGGCTTCAAGCACCGTGCCGTTGCCCATCCCAAGTTCCACTATCGTCCTTGTGTGTGGAGGAACAATAAGATCGGACATCAGGCCTTCAGCAGTTCTGCCTCAAGCAGCTGCTGCACCAGCTGGACGACTTCCTGCTCAACCTGCTGGCGCGGCAGACCCAGTTTGGCAGAGAACTGGTCCGTCAGCTGGGTGATGGTCTTGGTCCCGTCGCAGCTTTTCCAGAATTCAATTATAGCTTCATTGACCATGAATCCCTGGTCCTTGTCATTTGCAAGTATCAGCGATCCATCCTCATGGGTTGTGGACCGCCCCACTTTCAGGGGCTTTGACTTTTCATAGTCTATCTGGAAGCGAAGCTTGGGCTTTCCAAATCCAAGCTGTTCGCGAACTGCCGGATTCATCTTTTCCAAGCTCCATGGCGGGTCCCAGACGATCTCGACGTTGATATCGCCAACGCCGGAGATTTTTCCCACGTACCTCTTTACGTCGCTGACCAGAGTATCATGAAGTGGGCAGCCTCTGGTGGTCATGGTCATCTTGATGTCAACATTCTTGCCGTCAGCAATGTTAACGCCGTAGATCAAGCCCAAGTCGACTACGTTTACCGGAATTTCTGGATCCATGCATTTTTTCAATGCAGCATAAACCTGCTCCTCAGTGATGCTCTGCTGACCGGCTGTCATTGGTTTCCGTGGATAAGGTACGTAAAAGACGATAAATACTTTATCGCCGCTGATCTTTACCCCAGCAGAGCCTTCAGGTTCTTTTCAAAGGGCGGCTTTAACACACCTTTTTCGGTGATTATGCCGGTAATGAGCTCCGGCGGAGTCATGTCAAACGCAGGATTAAAGATTCTGACACCCTTTGGGGCAACCCTTTTTCTTCCAACCTTGACGACTTCATCTATAGACCGTTCTTCGATTACCACGTCCTCCGGGTTGCTCTCAAAATCAAACGTAGACAGCGGTGCAGCCACGTAGAAGGGCACTTTGTGCTTGTTGGCCAGAATCGCGACCTGGTAGGTTCCGATCTTGTTAAAGACATGGCCCGTGCGGAGGACCCTGTCTGCACCGACGATGACGCGTTTTATCACGCCTCTGGCCATCATGTGGCCTACTGCAGTGTCCGGTATCAGGCTTACATCCACGCCGTCATGCTGCAGTTCAAACGCGGTCAGTCTTGCGCCCTGCATCACCGGCCTTGTTTCGGTGGCTATAACGCTCACGCGTTTGCCTGCCTCCCTTGTTGCCCGTATCACCCCCAGGGCAGTGCCGTACGCCACCGTGGCCAGTGAACCGGCGTTGCAGTGAGTGAGAACGACATCCCCGTCCTTGAACAGCTTGGCGCCGTTGGCCCCCATCTCCCTGTTGGCCTGTATGTCTTCTTGGGCCATCCTGATGGCCTCGTCCAGCACTGCTTTTTTGGCATCCTCAACGGTCTTGACGCCCTTGACTTTGTCCATCACCCTTTCAAGTGCCCAGAACAGGTTGACGGCAGTGGGACGTGTTGCCCGAAGAACCTTGAAGGCGGTGTCCAGATCCGTCATCAGCTCCTGCATTGATTTTGCCTTGCTTTGCTTGGCGGCAAGGGCAAGGCCCAGTGCAGCGGTCACGCCTATTGCCGGCGCGCCCCTCACAACCATGCTCTTTATAGCATCAGCGACCTGCCGGTAGTCCGTGCACTTGACGTATACCATTTTATTTGGAAGCTTTGTCTGATCAATGAGAACGACGGCATCGTCCTTCCATTCCACCGTCAGCAAGAGATCGAGGCTCTTTTCTTTGGCCAAGCAGGAAAAAATCGGCTTTCAGGCCATATTAAATCTATATCTGACGCCCAATGCCTGCAAACCTGGCGAATTTCGAGCTGTCCAGAATGCCGCGCCCATCGTAAACGGGTACGTCTCCAAGCTCTTTGTTTGAGAGTTTGCCGTACTGCTGGTGATCGGTTATCAGCATGACCAGGTCTGCAGACTTGACCGCTTCGCCAAGGTCGGATGTTAATTTGATGTCCGGCGGCAGTGCAGGATCATCTAGTACTAGAGGATCGTGGATCCGGATCTCTTTTACCCTGATTTTTTTCAGCTCTTCGATGACTTTGTACGTGGGCGAGAAACGTGTATCAGAAACACCGCCTCTGAAGGCCAGTCCAAGCAGCGCCACCACGAGCTGGGAAGGCTCGATTCCGTCTACAAGCTTTATCGCCTGCTCCACGCAATAGGCGGGCATCGAATCATTGATGTTCCTTCCAAGCCGGGTGATGTTACAGTCCGCCTTTGCCAGCTCTGCAGACTGTATGATAAAGCGCGGGTAAACCGGGATGCAGGCGCCGCCCACACCGGCGCCGCTTCTGTGTATATGGCAGAAGGGCTGCGAGTTTGCAGCTTCTCTGGCCTCCCAGAAATCAACGCCAATCTTTTCGCAGAGCTTGGCCATCTCGTTGGCCAAGGCGATATTGACGTCCCGGTAAACGCCTTCCAGAAGTTTTTCAGTCTCGGCAGTACGGATGTTCCTGGTTGTAATGACCCCTTTTTTAAATACGATTGAGAACAGGCGCGATCCTGCCTCCAAGCTCTTTGGACCGGCTCCGGCCACTATGGCAGGATACCGCTCTTCAATATCCTCTATGGCCCGGCCTTCGTAGATCCGCTCCGGGTTGTAGACTAGGAAAAAATCTCTTTCCACCTTCAGGCTGCTTTCCTTCTCCAGGATTGGAATTACCATATCCTCTGTTGTGCCCGGAGGCACGCTTGGATTCATTACAACAACATCGCCCGGCTTCAAGCCGCGGCCAATATCAGTAGCAACCTGCATCACTGCGGCAAGACTGGCAGAGACAGGAAAATCTGTAAGCAGCACCGGCACGCAGATCATCTTGATTTGCGAGTCTCTGGACGCCTGGATGGGGTCGTCGTAAAGATGGAATCGTTTTTCCTTCAGCCCTTTCTCAAAGGCTTGGCTTACTCCCGGCTCCGGGATGTGTGTCTTGCCATTCCTAGCGTTATCTAGAACCGTTGCCGACTTGTCAACGCCTATCACATGGGCGCCGGCCCTCAGCCACACCGATGCTATCGGCGATCCAACATGACCAAGCCCGTAAACAGCTATTTTGAGTTTGCCGGATCTGATCTTTTCCATCAGCTCGGCTGTTTGGGACCTGCTGCCTTTCTTTCTCATCTTGGCAGGAAAGGATGGCCTGGCTGTTCATATTTACATTTCCTGCCCCTGAATCGTTAGATTTATTGATTCAGGCGTCTTTGGCAGATTGTTGGAAATACCGGCCGCAGTCAAGGACTATGTCATAAAAAATATCCCGTATCCTTCCGGATTGATAGGGTGTCGCATCAACGGTTCATGGTCCTTTGATTGCTGCGAGTACGACATTGCGGTCTTTGCCGAAGGGACCAACCAGGTCATAAAACTCCCCGGCTACACAATAGAGGCAATATACCTTGGCAAGCCGGTCAGAGATTACATGGTTGACCTTAAAGGGATGGCGATCATCAAGGACTCCAGAGATCTGGCGCTGTCGTCGGCCATGCAAGAAATAACCGATGCCAAATACAGCAGGCTTTTGGCTGCGATGGGCAGGAAATGGCTTGTAAGCTCGTTGTTTTACCAGCAGAGAATGAAAATATCGCGGCAGCCTGCCCTGTCTGCGATGTGGCTCAAGGTTGCTGCCTACCACTACATAGCCGGTACGCTGGCCATCTCCGGTTCTAGGCCGATGCCGCTTCACGAGCTGGCGCAGATAAGGCAGGAGGACCTGTCTGTTGAGGCGGCCGACGGTTTGCATGCAGCCCTCGAATGCATTGGAATAGAGAGGGCAACCCGCCCGTCGATTGCAAGATCCATGGAGGCAGCGGCCGAGATCAAATCCAACGATTATGACAGGGATTTGGCGATCTCAAAAATGAACCACATGCTTGAAAATGGCATGCTGACTGACTGCTACTACTACATCGGCAGAGTCGTTGCAGAAAATGTATCGGCCAGACAGGATGAATTCCTCAATCGTTATGTCAAGCTTGTTCAGATCGGAATGGACCTTAGCAATGATGTCCAGAACATGGAAAAGATTCAAAAGAGTCTATTTAGGGCCACTAAAAAGAGCCTAAAATAGACCTACTTTTGGCGTACAGCAATAACTGGTGTGGATGTTTCCAGCATCTTGCCGGTCTTGGCCCGAAGCTTTGCCTTGTACTTCAGGTTCCTTGGCTTGGTCCGAAGACGATAGCCGCAGCATGGGCACCACAGACCATCCCACTTGATAAAGATCTCACATATCTGGCAGCGTTTCTGTCCACTGGCGTACCTTCCAGA
>JAJUFP010000003.1 GCA_029263715.1 Nitrososphaera sp.
CTTCCGGCACATCCAGCAGCTCGTAGTAGCCGTTTTCATCGGTGGTTACCTCCGTCTCGCCGTCCGGGCCGCTGATCTTTACTTTCTTTCCTGCAGCAGGGTTGCCCTCCTCGTCTAGAACCTGGCCGCGTATGTCGTCGACTCCGGCGCTAACCTCTGCCTCCTGTTCTTCTTCCTCTTCTTCTTGTTCCCTTGGCTCCTTGTACTCCAACAAAGTCATGACATACCTATACCTCGAGATCGAGCCACCAATTTCTTCTACACCAAAGTTTTCTATGACCACTTTATTTACTTCAGCGATAACCGTAAGATCGGAATGGAATTCAAGCGGAGTGCCAGAATTATATTTAGTAAAAATCTGCTCTATCGTCTCGGAAGCCTTTTCTCCCATTATTTCGCCGGCAAAAGTAATCTTCACCGGATCGCACCCCATGTCCTGGAGGAGGTTGCCAGAAGAGCCGGGAATCTCTATCTCCACAATATTTCTTCTGTCAACAATGCGCATGCCATGAACTGTTCGTATCTCCTGTAGGTGTGATTCTGCAGCCGCTCCACCTTCGTTACCCTTAACCACTTTGATAAGGTCAACGTCGTCTAGCTTGACCGACACCGATAGTATGAGATCCTATGTGAAAATAAACATTGCTTATCTTACCCTTGCCAAGTTCTAACGGTAGAAAGGATAATTATCAGTGACGCACCTGTTGTATCGTGGTAGCACGCACTGTACATCAAGTCGACCCGCTTTCACCAAAGAAATTAGATATCGAATTCGTTGATGGGAAGGGCAACGTTATTAGTGATATGAGATTGACACTAAAATCATCGGATGGTGTTACCGAGGAATTTTCCACCAATGAACAAGGCCTTTTATCCTTAAGTTCCAAGTGGACGGGAAACGTGGAAATCAAGGCAGAATCTTCAGAGCAATAATCCTGACTCTGTTTCTATCCCTGTTGGTTACGTGATTCGGGGTACCATTGCAGCGAATAAATCAGGTCCCGGTCGACATTAACCCGAACTTCGAAGCTGTCGTTATCTGGAAAAGATACCCTTGTTATTGCCAGCCTCCATCCGGGATAAAGAAGTATCTTCTCTGTGTTAATCGAATAAGTCTGGGTTTTCAGTTCGGCTAACTTCTTTTTAATTATCGCTTGCGAACCTTCGTATGAAAGAGCCAGCGCTTCTGCACGACGGGCTACATCCTGCAATTGAGAGTATGTACTCAAGTGATATTAAAAACGAAATACTCCTATATCTCCATCTCGGTCCTGTTTCATAAATACGGCTGTTGCGTTAGATCAGGTTGTGTAGACAAAATTAAGATATTTCTTTCCCTGTTCGTTGACTTGGACGTAGTAACTTTTTCTTTCGCTTATTAATTTCGACACATCGATCTTTTCTCCTTTCGCTGCAAAGTACACCTCACCGTTTTCTATCAGCTTTGCTACATCAAATTTTCTACGCTTCATGCCTTCCTCAGAAAGGTCATCTATCTCATAGGCAGATAATGCCCCAGCAGTATCGAAAAAAAGCGTCAGACTGCGACCAAATGGCGTCATGAGCCCACTGGCTTCGCCCAGCTCTTTTCCTTCTAATTGAACTTCTTGGATAATGTTGATAAGAAGTTTTGTTTTCCCCTCTTCGAAAAGCTGATCTGTAATGTTCATTTCCATTACGTTATCGAGTTGGAAGTACTTTTTGATAACATCAAAAATTTCGCTGCTCCCCTCGCCATGAAGAACTATTGGCAGTTTTATCAGGGACTTTAGTTTGTCATCGGCCTGTACAATCAATCAATTATTCTGGGTGCACTAACCCTTAATACTTTTGTGGCAAACGGAAAATCTTACAACCGGTACCTTAGAAGCATGTACGAGCAGATAATTCAGTTTGTGTTCAAGGTTGGAAATATACTGACCTTTAGCCAGTCAGAAGCAGAAACTTTCGTAGAGATGACCTCGGTTGAATTCTCCATACTGCTTGAACAGATTCCTAGATTTCACCAGCTCGAACAAGGTCCCTTCCTATCAATCCGTTCCCTGCCCCGGTCCCGCGCATGCTATTTCTAAACGTTGAACCGAAGACATCCCTATCGACCCTGAACATTTCTCTAGCCAATAGCCAATAGTACCCCCTCACCGGATGAGGATTGGCTCCTACAGGAGGGGGCGCAGGAGCTGGTGCCGGTTGTCTTATAACCGCTCGGGCCAGAATTGATCCAAGACTACCCGCGGCTCTTCTCAGTGCAGAGTCGGTTTGATCGTCATTAGCACCAGCTGGTCTTAAATTAACAAATGCATTTACTAAACAATCGTAAAAAGCTGATGAAAATACTACTGAGAAACTATGGTGATTTCGAACTACTTCGGTTAAATCGCTATTTCCAGCAGTGTGAGCTAAGGGCAAGGTGGCCGGATCTCTATAGTTGAACGGAAAATTCGGAGCGGGATTAGCCGTAAAAATATTTCTCGCAGGTCCGCCTATAGCAAGGAATCTTCCAATCGCTTCGCTCCACCTCGTTGCAAGGCTGTTTTGTGATAAATTTCCGGCAGTAGCTCTAATTACTTCCTCTCTGACGTCAGGATCAGACAATGCATTTAAGAGAGCAGTAATATCACCAAAAGACTCGTGAAAAGAGCGAGCCTCGAAATCACCAGATGAGACGAGCTGAGGAGCGACCGAGTCTAAAATGCCATGCCCTACTTCATGACCTACGAAATCTGCAGAATCTGCAATAAATACAGTACCATTGAAGCCTAGATTTACTTGGTTAGGCCTGGTATAAAAGCCGTTGATCGGGCCGCCAAGGTTTGCAGCAGTATCTTGCAAAGTTACATTCAGAGGATTTGCTAGAGGAGGCACAGGTGTGACAAGAGTACCAGTTCTCCAGCCATTGAGTACAAAACCGCGCATCAGCCATGTTCTTACGGAAACTGCGATTACAAGATGATTGTGAGCTCTCTGGAATTGAAAGTCGCCTGATGTTCCAGGGAAATCTACGCCAGCTGGAAAGCGTCCGGGCTCAGGAAAGTTCTGGGGCGGGTTGCCAGGAAAATGAACGCATGTTCGCTGGGGTCCGGTCGTCATGAAGGCCTGCAGTGGAACTGGAATCGGCGTACCTGCTGCCGGGGGAGCCGGCGCCGGTCCTGCTGCCGGGGGAGGTTGATCCCTGATTGCCCACGTCGGCAGATTATTGCCATGGAGGTGAAACAGGTGTATTTCCTTTGAAAGAAACCTTGGGATCGGTGGCGCCGGCAGAGGCGGTACTGCTCCTGCCACTTCTGGATCATTGGGAATAAAGTTCACAGAACGATCCGGCCGGAGGTTAGGAAAAGTTCCTTGTTGATGAATGACTACGCGAATGTTACCCGCGGTGCTCAACAATAATGCCACAGCGGCGCTGAAAAGGCTGTCGATATCGACCGTAACCAATGAACGGTTTGGAGGACGTGGAACAGCATTGCCAGCTCTGTCCGTACTAGAATAAGATCCATACCAAATGCCCACCATCTCTCTATTCAACGAATCAGCGGTACGCTCGCCTACAATTCCGTCGACAACCAAGGCTGTTCCGTCCCAGTCCAGATGATCCCTTTGATATTCTTGGACAGCCGCCGTTGTATCAGCTCCAAAGTCCCCGTCAACACCATCTATGTACCTTGAATTCGAGCCCAAGAGGTATCCAAGCTGAAAAAGCATCTTTTGAAGATGTCTAACTAGATTTGCCCTCCCGTCCCCTCTTCTCATGGGGCTGTTGCCAACGGTGTTTACTGGAAGAGGACCTGGATTCTGTGCCCTTTGATTTGCCGTATCGACGGGTGGGTAATTTCGCACAATCTTATTGTCTAGAGTCTATTGAAAAATCTTGTGCATCAGACGGCCTTAGCCTATGACAGTCTGATGACTACATTTTGAAAAAACGGAAATCATACTGCAGCATGCAACATCAAGTACTTCGATATCATGATGCATTACTTCGCCAGCTCCGCTAATCCTTTCCTACAGCAGGATTGCCCTTTCCAGTACACGCGACAAAACTCTGACATTCCTTGCCAATGGCATGTTGATGCAGACTATATTGCTGTCATTCGTAACAGTGATGGCAGGCACAACCGAGACATTCTGGTTAACATCTTTGACCATCTGCTCTGCTAACACCGATGTCGACTCTGCCAAGTCACCGTCAAGTATCATGCCCTTTTGACTGACGATTCTGAACACATTGCCAGCATAGAATTCCCTTGTGATGGGATGCTCAGAATCGGATATCCTTATGCCAAATCCTTGGACTGTCTCGATCAAACGAATGTTTGCAGATGCGAAGCCAAGCAGGTGAGAGACTGCTTTATAATCGTCGACTCCCCGGGAAGCTTCATCTGCATATACTATTGCCCTTTTTCCAGACTTAACATACTGGTCCACAAGTTCTTTTGAACCTGCAAGATCATTCAAGGATATAATTACGCTGGCGCATTCTTCCAGCAATTTCTGAGTGTTAGGAGAGGAGGTGTCGATCTCTCTAACAGTAAAGCCCTTCTCTAGGAGCCATGACTTGATTACATTGTAATCAGAACTGTCTCCGGCTGCCTTGACGGGTTTAACTAAACCAAGGTTTATGTCGTGAGCAACCAATGATATCTTTTTGGCCTCGCCTGCCCTGATGAACTTGGTCATGAATTCGTAGCCCAGACTGAGCGTCACTTCAAACGGCCCCTTCTCTTCCTCAGTATGGCGTAGCACAAACGATAGCTTCTTTGATTCGTGTGCTAGCATCAAGTCTATTGTGGTAACACCGCCGTCGTATTCTATGCCGGCCGGGCACGTCACTGTAACCTTGATGTTCTTGACATCTACCTCCCCCACGTTTTCTAGTAGCACGTCTACATAGGCCCTCCCCTTTCTTTGGATCATGTTTGGAGAGTAGACATGCCACCTAAGCATTGGAAAGTTCTTCTGCTGTGCCTTTTGACCCTTGCCCGCGTCCTGCTCTGACTTGAGGGCTTCTTGCCGCGTTACCTGTATCTGCTGCGACGGGCGGAGGAATTTGAAATATGAAAATGCTCCTGCGCCGGCAGCTGCAATTCCGCCTATTGTGCTGCCTAATATTGTATTCCGCCCACCGGCATCTTCTTTCCACATCGCAACAAGCGTCTGGGGCTTATCCATGCATATGAAAAACGTATTTTCGCCAGTAGCTGTTCTGCCCTCGCTTCCGCTAAAGCATGGCTGGTTAACTGCCGAAGCCGAGGGGCCTGTCCATCCATCAAACTTTTGTTCTGTCCCAAAACCTGCCGGGATTACCAAAGAATCAATAGCAAAGTCTGCTGTAGTGCCTGAATCATACCATCCAGCCCCTCTTACCTCTCCAAAAGGAGAAGTGACAGTAAGCAGATACTGTGGCTTGTAATTGCCAACAATTACGATAGAAGACGTGGTAACAGATACCGTTCTTTCAGGAGACTTTATGCCATCGCTCCAGCCATCAAAAATGTATTTCATACCAGAATCTAATTCAACTTCCGGCGCTGCCGATAAGTAGTGCTCTTCTCCGATGTTCCACGTGCGGATCGCAACCAATTCTTCTGCAGATAGTGAGGAGCCATCTAGTATGAGCGAATCTATCCGTGGGCTGACATCAATTTCCACGGTGCCGGTACTTGATTTTTCCTCCTGAAGGATAACAAGCCTTAAAGGAACGCTATGTGTCTTGCCCTGAGCATCTTCTGCCAAAACAGTCAGAGTATAGCTTCCGGCCGTTGCATTTGGCGATACGTTGATGACCAGATCAGATGAAAAGCCTGGATTCTGATCATTGACGCTGAGGGAATATGTCACTTCTGCCGGTATATTTTGTATAGAAAGACGCACCGGCTGGGGCACGCCCATCAGGTGACTGACAGCTATCTTAGCTGAGTCGCTTGCTCCAGGAAAGATCGACAGTGATGAAGGATCGAGGGAAAGTGCAAAATCAAACTCTTCCGGCGGTATTTCCTGCAGCGTGATTGCTACCGGAATGTCTAATTGATGCATTGTCGTATCGTCCGCGAATTCCGCAGTACCAACCGCATTAATCCGGAGGGTGAATCTGCCTATGTCCGAAGTTTGAAACGCAGTAATCCGGAGTTGAACGTTTGCCGATTGACCAGGAGGAAGATTGTCTATCCTTATAGGGTCCAGATATACATCAACCCCCCTTGGTGTATTAGTCCACTCCTGTGAAAGAATAATATCGATTGGTTCCGTGTTTCTTTGCAGTGCTGTCACCGTAATGGTGGACTCTGACCTTGGAGTGCCTTCAGACTTTATGATCTCCAATGAAGCGGGATTCGCCGACAGTACAAAATCAACAGGCAGTGCTTTGATCCTTACTGGAAGATCCAGCTGGCGAATGATTTCATCCCTGAACGTGGTGCTTGTTCCTGTAGCTTCTATATGAAGAGAATAGGTCCCCTTCACTGCATCTGGAGCAGCTTCAACTGTCAGCTGGAGTCGCTCCGTCTGTCCTGGATTTAAGACAAAACTTGTAGCTCCGTCCTCCATTCCTACATCTACTCCATCCGGCTCAGTATTCCACTCTGTAGAAAGTGCTATGTTCATGGGGGCTTGGTTGTCGGGTGATGCGGTTATGATAACAGATGATGAACTAGATGAGCCCTGTATGACATCTATGGAAGGGGGATCCGCCGATAGTTCGAAACCAAACAGAGAATTAATTGCAACTTCCACTTCTTCTTCGTGAATAATGGTGTGCTCAGACTCCGAGCGGTCATAATAGGTGGTACGTGCGGTTATCTCCAGCGTATAAGTTCCTACAGACGATTCCGAAGTTGTGTCTATCTCTATATCTAGCGTGTCAGATTCGCCAGGTTGTAGGTCCATGACACCCTGATCTGGAAACAATGTTACACCTTCAGGATCCTCTCCAACCCATCTTGTTGAAATGTCGATATCCAGCGTGTATTCATTAGTTTCCAATGATTCTACCGTTACTGAAACAGAGTCTGAATCCCCCTGGATTAGTGTAAGTGATGACGGATCGGCAGATATTGTGAAATCCGGCGGTACGTACGGCCGAATTTCTACTGGTATCCTGATCTGATGGAATCCGACTTCATTATAACCGGATGAAGTCTGACTTATGCCAATATAGGCCTCGTACGCCCTCACGGTCAAAAGCAGAGTATATGAGCCTACAGGCGATGAGTCAGAGGTGTAGAAATAGAGATACTTTGGGTCAGTCGTTGTTCCCGGAGGCACGCTGTAAACCTGCGAAGAATCAAATGAAATGTCTGTAAAGTCTGGGACCGTTCCGGCCCATTCTAATTCAAATGTTAGGAGGTCTATATCCGATGCATTGGACTTGTCTGCTGTGACAGTTATTATTGTATAATCCAAACTGCCTTGAGCAGCAGACATGGATGACGGATCGGCAGAGATTGTAAAATCGCAGCAGGATTGTGCGTCTGCCGATCTGATAAAAAGATATCCCATCGTTCCAATGACGGTCGCCGTCAAAAAGAGGTACTGGAATACCGGAACAAATCCACGCATTGAATATGTCATACAACGTAAACAATGATATAACCATTTTCTAGGTGAGTTAGTCAACAAATTATTGAATAATCCGGGTCCTAATACGCGGGTTAGACAATATTCTGCACCTGTCTTACTGCTGTTCTCATGGCAGCAATCCCGGTTCTGAAAGGGTATGCACCGCTACTCTTGGTATATGGATTCATCCATTCCAATGCCGCATATGGTAAAGTCTTCTTCAGCAGATCTTGGGACTCCTCTAACCGGCCATTTCGCATCCGCGCGAGTATCTCAAAAGAAGTGGTCCAGGGCCAGATTGCACCATTTTGATAGTCGTATGCTTTTATTCTGCAAGGACCTGTTTTAGATGAAGGCGATGCGCATGCCACGCCCAATTCTTTCCACAAGTGTTTCTTGATTGCATCAAGCGTTCCTGCAACCCTGTAATCCCCGGCATCTTGAAGCAACAGAAAGAGCGAAACGTCCTGAGTTATGGCTGGCCTGCCTTCATCGAAATCGTTTGGTTCCAGAACATCGGCATAATAACTATCATTTCGCCACAACTTTGCATTTACCTGGCTTATGATGTTCTTTAATTTTTCTTCAATTATATCCGCCTCCGAATACATTTTCATTTTTTTGGATAGCTCACACCAGTCCCGTAAGGCCGCTGCCCAAACTGCTTGACTATAGACTGTTTTCCCTGACCTTAACATGGTGTCCATCCAGTCTTCATTTGGTCCTTGCTCGACTAAACCGTCTCCGTCGACGTCCCTGCTCTCCAAATACCCGATGGCGTTGCGTAAATGGGGAATCAATCTGTCTGCAAACTCTCGATTGTCAATTGACAAAATGAGCCTGCATGTTGCAGAGATCATGAGTGCCGTGGAATCGATGTCAGGGCTTTTCGCATAAACTTCGCAATAATTGTACTGTATGCTTGTAGGCAGCGAACCGCTAAATCTCTTGAAGAACTCTTCATTTACAACGGACATCTTAAAGCCGTTGTCAGGAGAGCCACGGCCATGCACAACTCTTAGGCTTGGTCTAAGCTGGTGTTGCCATATCCATTCAATCCAGCGCGCGACGGCCTGCTCTTTTCCCATCAATAACAACTCCTTAAGGATGTATGATGCATCTCTGCACCAGACACCAGTGTAGTAGCCGCCAGGAGACGGCTTATCTCCAAGCAACGTCTCTGTAGAGCTCATAAATTTACTTGCCATCTCTTCAAGAATCTGGTTTTGATCTGCAGAATTAATGTAAAGATACTTCTCAATAGAATACTTTACAAAAGCAGGAGCAACGGACAAAATCTCCAACGTCCTTATAAAATCTTCAATCAAACCAATGTGTCGTTTTACTTTAGCACAACTGAAATATTTATACTCACAACCGTATCTTTTCTAGCTTAATTTGACAGTCTTGTCCCATGATAATGCAAGGTCTTAGTTTAATCACAGATCAATTAAATATGTATATTGGATTAGAAGAATCTGAAAGCAGAAAGGGAGTACTTTTGGGCTTTATGGCAAAATTTGGCAGGAGACAACCAAACAGATGAAGACAAGTAGTCTTTTACTGTCTACTCTTCAAGCAAGTTTTGCTTTTCTAAATTTTTCCTATCTGCAAAAATGGACGATTTTTGGGATCATTATAGGGGTTATCGCAGGGTTAGCTGCCGTCGGTCTTTCACTGTTGACATCCTTTCTTACAGGTCTTTTCCTTGGCATTGGCGCAGGATTTATCCCGCCCTCTCCCGGTGTTCAACAGGTTGCCTACTCGCTCGCTATAGAAAGGCCTTGGATGCTGCCAATAATTGCAGGGGCAGGTGGTTTGGCAGTCGGACTATTGTTTTACAAGTTTGCGCCCAAAACAGAAGGTCACGGCACCGATGCGGTCATCGACGCGTTCCACAATAAAGAAGGAAATATTCGCGCAAGGGCGCCTGTTTTGACGGGAATTACATCGTCCGTGACACTTGGAAGCGGTGGAAGCGGTGGAATGGAAGGACCTATGTCTCAGATAGCTGCAGGCTTGAGTTCAGTCATAGCTAGGATATTCAAGTTTGATGCTGATGACCGACGGATTGCCATTGCTGCAGGATTGGCTGCAGGCATAGGAAGCATTTTCAAAGTTCCACTTGGAGCCGCGCTCTTTAGTACCGAGGTGTTTTACCGGCGCGATTTTGAAGTCAAGGTTATAGTTCCTTCCGTAATAGCCTCAGTCGTAGGATACACGGTCTTTGGCTTTGTTTTTGGATTTGCTCCGATATTTTCCATATCTCCGGACAGTGCCAAGTACAGCCGTCCTGAATCCTTAGTACTATACGCGGTCATAGGAATAATCTCTGCTGCCGCAAGCATGGCATATGTTAGAATGTTTTATTTTGTAAGTAAGGCTTTTGCGAATTTGAAAAGGGTTCCTGTATACATAAAGCCGGCGATTGGTGGCGCTATGGTGGGATCTATAGCTATCATTGCTCCGCAGATATTGGGCAATGGTTATGGGTGGCTCCAGCTAGCAATGCTTGGGAGTCCGTTACTACTTCCAATATGGATTATTTTAATCGTCGCTGCATTGAAGATCGTTGCCACTTCTCTGACAATAGGGTCAGGCGGAAGTGCAGGATTATTTGCACCTAGCATGGTTATCGGCGGTCTTTTGGGCACCTTTATCGGAGAATTGTTTCATATCTTCGGGCTTTTCTTATGGATTGACGTATCGGCAACCGCCATCGTTGGTATGGTTGCTTTTTTCAGCGCGACCGCCAAGACTCCGATTTCTACTATTGTCATGGGAAGCGAGCTTACGGGAGGGTATGGTTTGCTTGCGCCTATGATGATTGCCACTGTGATTGCCTACGCTGCCTCAAGTTTGAACAGCAGCATATTCAAGAGCCAAGTGATCACTAGGAGAGATTCTCCTGCTCATAAAGAGGAGTATGACATCTCCATCTTGCGAGATTTGAAGGCTCGAGATGCGGCAAGCCCTCAATTCGTCAGTATGAGCGGCATTTCCCCTATCACGGAAGTACTGGATATAATGAAGTCAAACGGAGTCGGTTTTGTATTTGTGGATGATGGGAGGGATACGACACATGCGAATGGGGGAAAGGTAAGGATGGCATTGTTGCATGATGTTGTATCGGCACAAGATACAGGAAGGTCCATCTTAGCAGCAGTCAGCAACAAGGAATCCCCTGTAATCAAGGATTCCGACTCTCTTTACGACGCCTTTAGCCTCCTAATGTCTACAGGGTCGGAGGTTGTTGCTGTTTCTCGTGAGGGAAGGATTGTGGGGGTGATTTCCTATAAAGAGATCGCAAAGGCATACCACTACAACGTTCACTCGAAAACCCGGAAATAAGAGGTAAAATAATCCGGGGAATTTATCCTGCTGAATGCTCTCCTAAATCTCCGGAATCCTCCTTTGCAGCTATGATTACTATAACACCATTTTGGCTCAGGCTTGTACAAGAACGAGCCGGTTGAGCCGTCAGATCCTGTTAAAAACCAGAAGTGAAAATGCGATTCGTTCACTATAAAACATCCAGCCAAAAAAACTTCATTGCTTCAAGGGCAACGGCAAGTATAACAAGAATATTCGGTCCCAACGCCTTTCAGGTCTGTCAGAGTATTTTTCTAGGCGATATCCATTTGACAAAGAAAATCATCATGAAATCAATTACCATTCCAATTATGTTGGAAAGCAATACTAGAAACACATCTGCAATATCAATACATCTTTATTCCAACAGTGCCGCCCAAATAATTGTTGATTGTGCTAAGATGGTGGCGGATCATTGTATGGGAACCCGAGGAAGGGCCGAATTAAAGACGTTGCAAGTGCTGCATCTGGTGTTATTACTCAATACAGAAGGTTGGTTGTTAGATAACCAAAAATACATTCCTTGAACCTATACATTATGTTCACATTTTATAGCTAGTACTACACCACAACAAATCCTATATCCTACATACCAGATACAACTGAATATGGTTAAAAAATGTAGAATATTACGACATACGATATGAACATGATCTCAATATTTGAATGCTTCAGGTCTTACATGCGATGGGTATATGATAATCGCATCAGAAAGATTCGTGGAAAAGATTCACACAGATTATTTGAAACAATCACTAGGTGTATTGTAGCTTGAAAAACAGCCTGACCAGAGAGCATTTCAGAAAGATAGGGCTTGTCAGCGGGCCGTTACTTTTCGTGTTGATAATAAATTTGCCGATCGAGGGGCTGTCTTCTGAAGCCAAAGTGGTCCTCGGCACGGCCATCCTGATGAGTGCCTGGTGGGTTTCAGAGGCTCTTCCAATCTATGTGACGGCACTAATCCCTGTCGTAATTTTTCCGGCTTTCAGCGTAACGACTCTTGGCGAAACTGCTGCAAAGTATGCCGACAGAATCATCTTCCTGTTCTTGGGAGGCTTTATACTGGCAAAGGCCATTGAAAAAACAGGTCTTCACAAAAGGTTTGCGCTTACAATTCTGCACTACTTCGGTACCAATCCAAGACATATAGTTGCGGCATTTATCATCGTTACAGGCTTTCTTAGCGCATGGATGAGCAACACTGCTACTGCCATGCTGATGATTCCTATCGCTGCCGCTGTGGTGACCCAGGTGCAAGACGAGAAGAGGAGGTCCGGTTTTGCCATATGCCTTATGCTTTCTGTTGCGTACGCCGCAAGTCTTGGAGGAATGGCGACGCTTATAGGAACGCCTCCAAATGCGGTTTTCGCTTCGCTGTCAAAATCAATCCTTGATGTTGACGTTACTTTTTCACAGTGGATGCTGGTAGGGATGCCTGTGAGCGCAGCGTCCCTTTTTGTCCTGTGGATCTACATGGTAAACTTTGGGGCAAAGATCGACCGGAATCCTTTGATGGAAGAAAAGGACCTTATTTCAAGAAAGCTGGCCGAGCTAGGCAAAATAAACAGAAATGAAAAACTGGTTGCGTCTGTCTTTGCAGCAACGGCGTTAGCCTGGATCACACGTGGATTGTTGTGGAAGGACTTTCTTCCCATGGTTGATGATTCAATGATTGCAATAGCCGCTGCGCTATCGTTGTTTGTCATCCCAGCTGCGGCTAGGAGAAACGAAAGACCTGACGAATCGCCAAATCAAAAGAAGGCAGATTCCAGTTTGATCAAAGGTTCCGAGAATGGAACCTCGCCTTCCGAACAGATACATAGCAGTGCACTGCTAGACTGGAAGAGCGCGGTCAAGATTCCCTGGGGCGTCTTGTTGTTGATTGGAGGTGGCCTGGCATTGGCAGAAGGCTTTTCAGCGACTGGACTGGATGAGCAGATCGCCAAGAATCTGTCATTTTTGGGAGATGTAAATTATATTGTCATTATTCTTGCAGTTGTAGCCATCACAATCCTTGCCGGTGAGATCATAAGCAACACTGCGACCGCTGCCTTGATCATACCGGTTGCAGCATCGCTGGCAACGTCTCTCTCGATCAACCCTATGCTCTTGATGATGCCCGTCGCAGTTTCGGCTAGCTACGGCTTTATAATGCCGGTAGGAACTCCTCCAAACGCCATAGCCTTTGCAACTGGACACGTGACAGCTCAAAAAATGGCGAGGGCGGGTCTACCTTTGGATCTTATCGGGATAGCGCTTGTCACTGTCATGACCGCTGTTCTAGTTCCACTTGTGTGGAATCAGTGAAAAAGCCGGTAGATAGGTTCACGATCCTTAACACCAGGAGATCGTACACTTGGATCGCCGCGTACCTCCAGTAGACTGGCCAAGCGCAAGTCATCGTACAATAACAAAGCAGCTTGAAAATGACGACGGGAAATACTTTCATACTCAGTCATACTCATACTTGTCAGAATTTGTCGGATCATAGCGACAGAGATGCCCTTGTAAGGGACTATAACACGGTTCTGAGAGAAAGCACCCTGCTCACTACATTTACAGGCATACTCTTTGGGTTTCTGTTAACCATCTCAATCACCTCTGGCGCTGATCTTCCTCTGATAAACAAAATCACAGTACTTGTGGCTATTTTCTCCATAACAATAGCAATATCTCTATTCGTTCTGCCTGTTGTTTATCACCACATACAATATCCATATAGCGATTTCGAGAAATTCAAAAAAAGGACTCACAGGTTCATGATCTTTGGCTTCATCCCCACAGGCATCACCTTGTATCTTTGTTTAGAAATAGCGCTGTCATCATTGATACGAGAGTTTGCCTTTGTGCTTGCCGCCATACCCTTTATCTCTGTGTACGTTCTCTTTGTAAAAAGAAAATAAAGCACGAGCTAAATCTGCCACTGCCTACCATGCATTCATAGAACACCTGAAGCAATTACGGTAGCGGCCTTCAAAGCATCCTACACGAAGGGTCAAGGAAACTTCATGCGCGGCCCAAACTGCTCGCATGAGTGGAGGGCGCGATGTAAAGGATGTGCTTGAGTACCTCTACCAACGTGGCGGTCTTCCGCCGGTGTTGTCCTTACTCATGACCGATTGCTTTGCATGAGTTCTGGTTGTTTTGTGCAGCTTGGCCTTGGGCCTGAGACTCCTCGCAAATTTTTCTTTTGTGCTCTTGGTCTTTTTGTAACCTCGATAAGACTTGGCAGCAGTTTCTTGGTTTAGTCTGATCAGCTCTTCTGCAACCATCTTGCGAAGAGTGACAGAACTGACTTGTTCCTTCGAGGCTAGGGATTCATGGTTTTTTACAGTTCTGGTAATCTCAAGAGCCATAGCATAGGGAACTCCAGCTCTGCTTACCGCGCGGGCCATTTTTCTGCTGTCAAATGGCTCCAAGCGACCGCTTCTTTTCTTTACCATGAGCAGTTTCTTGGTTGCGACCATGTTTTATCTAATTAATACTTGCTTATAAATACAAAATCAGTAAGCCCAATCATGTGGTTATTCTGGACTATGAATCTAGGGTCAAGTGAATCCTGCAATTTATGCTGACATAATTCTGGAGAGATAATCAGTACTTTGCAATAACGTGTTTGTCAGCATTTTTTAGTCGATTGTCAAGGAATGCCTCTGACAACGGCTAAAGCTGCCACCCGGGAACCATGTTTGTGAGAAAACCATCATCTAGGTTTGATACGTTTATTCGAGCCTGTCATGGATGTTTTTGACACATAGGAGTACTTGGTCAATGTGCTGCTGTTCAGGTACTTAGATTTCAAAGGCGTATTCTGCCATTGATATAGCAAATTCCATGATTTGCGCCTAACCAAAATATGAACTCAAATCGATCCGTCCTTTTTCTTACGCCATGGTTTCCAATAATGCATCCATACGGCAACTCCACCAACTAGAGGACCGAAGATGGCCGCATACAGACCTGCTATAATGAGAGTCGGATCCTGCTTGTTCTTTGAAATTATTGCATCGGCACTCATCTCGCCACTTCCCTGATAAACAATGGTGGTGAATTCCGCGTTGTTGTCTTTTTCGCCTCCTACATTCTCAAAACGGATGATGGCGGGCCCGGGCTGAGTGAATACAAAATTCTTGATGTCCGCGCCATATTCAGAGAATCCAAAGGACCTGTGTACCTCCTTGCCGTTCTGGATTATCACAAAGTCATATCTCAACAGGTGCTCTTTCTTTGTCCCAGACCTGTCAAAAAAGTCGTTAATGAAGGTGACCTGCTCTCCGGTTTTCAGAACCTTGGGAGACCAGGCAGTCCCGACATGGTAGTTTGGTTTTGGGGTAAGGGACATTGCAGGAAGTTCAATCATTACTCCCTCACCATTTTGTGGATAGTTAGGAATTTCGCCTTCTACTTCGACTACTCCAAACATCCAGGGGTGTAAGGTACAAAAGTAGGAAAATGTTCCAGGAAAAGTAAAGGTGTACGACCAATTTTCTCCTTCTTGAAATAGCCCGCTGTCAAACATCCCGTCTGGAGTACCAAGGTCGCCTCGCACAAAACCCGTCCTGCCGCTTGACATTCCACTTGTAACGGTATGTTTTTCATGATCCTCGTTTATCCATGTCACCGTGTCGCTCACCTTTATCGTAAGCTTGGTTGGTGTGTACCATTCTTCTGGCCTTTCGACCTGAGGATCAAATGACGGGTTGGCAGCACCTTTCTTTATGACCACCTCGTAACTATCTGCGTATGCATAGTGGGAATTTGATACCGCAAACACAACAAGCAGAAACAGGGCTGATATCGCGGTTGCCTTTCTCACATTTAAATTCGTTGCAAATGTGCATGATTTCCGTTTCCGACCTGCATCAGTTTTGATACCCCGTAATCTTAACATAGAATCGACCTCCTAATTCCATTGCGCCAATTATGAAGGCTTGTGTCCTCTTGTAGTTTCAATGTGACACTTTGCATAACATCAGATTTATGCTTTTAGAATTCAATGCAATGTGAGAACTCATCTATAGTTATGCCGCTTAACAAAAGTTCCCTGATAATCATGTGGTTTCCTGAATGTCGAAAAGTTTAGCAAATGTTAGTGTACTTATGTTAGTTGGCAATAAACGCGTTCTATAGTATCTGACAGGTAGTGAATAGCCTAAACATTCGTTGGACATCTACATCAACCCTCACTGGAACAAAATGCAGGTTCCGTGAGCCAAATACACTATGTCTGCATGGCCGATTATTTACAACCCCTCTAATTGATCTGTTATTGTTTGCAAGATCTGCCTGCGTGGATTGGTATAGTCCTCCAAGTCATACGGTAAACAGATAATCCTTCTATAGGCACGTATCTGGTAGTCCCTACCTACTACATGAAGATTTTACTGTGGTATCGTCAATTTCCTTTTATTCTTCTTTCTCCAATCTAATCGTAAATGAAAGACATACAGCTTGTAGCCAACGATCTGAAACTCTACTTCAGAGGTTTTGAAGTGGCGCTTGAAAGAAACAACATTGAAGATGCCATTAGATATCTCAAAGACATGAGGCGGGAGCTAAACGATAACCTTGACTATCTGGAGTCAAAGAAAGAACAAATCGAGAACAGAGAGATGCTGAAAAAGAATCTCCACGAATCTCTTGAAGACTATAAAAGCCGTGTTAAAAAATTAGAAGAAGAACTGAAGAAGCTTTGAATTCGTCTATCCATTAACAGTACCATCCCAGCAACAATGCCTGTCATGTTAGCAGAGCCTTTTTTACTGTCATACAAGTATCAGGACTTAATTTAAGAATGGTAGAGTTAGAATTCGCTATTCCGGCCTTAGCCGGGCTGATCGGGCTATCCGCACTTTTCAGTGGTCTTGAAGTCGCGCTTGTCTCCTTGGAAAGAGGTCAGCTAAGACGACTCGTAAATGAAAGGAGATCCGGAGCAAAGTCACTTGAGAAGCTCAAGTCTAATCCAAAAAGGATGCTGATCACGATCCTGCTTGGCGTCAATTTAGCTAACATAGGGGCAGCTGCCGTTGCAACCGACCTTGCAACCGGTGCGTTTGGCAGCCTGGGGCTTGGCATAGCAACGGGGATAATGACATTTATCCTGCTTGTATTTGGCGATATTACCCCCAAAGCATACTGTTATGCCCATGCAGAAAAGATATCGCTCAGGTTTGCGCGGGTTATTCTGGCGATACAGTATCTGCTGTATCCACTGGTGATTTTCCTGGAGGTGGTGACTAAAGGGATGTTCAAAGCCGTTAGAATTGAAGAAAGGCCAAAAACACTGAGTGAGGCCGAAGTACGCGCGATCTTGGATATCGGAGTGGAGGAAAAGGTACTCATGAAAGAAGAACGAGAGATGATGAAGGAAGTGCTAGAGTTTCACGACACCGCGGTGCGGGCCATAATGACACCGAGAAATAGTATGTTTGTTCTAAATGCGAGGTTGTTGATATGGGATGCACTGCCCTTGATAAACAAAAGCGGATTTTCTAGAATCCCAATAATAGAAGAGTCAAAAGACAATATAATAGGAATTGTCCATATGAGGGACGTACTGCGTGCCATTGAAACAAAGACCAGTTTCATGATGCTGAAGGACGTTGCAAGAAAACCGCTCTTTGTCTCCAAGGATATGCTGATAAGCAAATTATTGAAGGAGTTTCAGGGAAGGCATCTTCAGCTGGCAATAGTGGTTGACGAATTTGGAAGCACGGAAGGACTTGTAACGCTTGAAGATGTTATTGAAGAGCTTGTAGGAGAGATAACGGATGAGAAGGATATCGAACAGCAGCTGTTAAGGAAGGTGGACAGACATACGGTGGTTCTGCAAGGTGATGTCGAAATTGATGATGTTAATGAAGCCCTTAACATCAACCTGCCAAAAGGGACGGATTACTCTACCATAAGCGGTCTGTTACACGAGCACATCAAAAGGATACCAAGACAGGGTGATAGGGCTACAATAGGCAATGTAACAATCACTGTAGAAGAAACAGGCAGGAATGTTCCTCTGAGGATTACCGTGCGCAAAGAAGAAGAAAAATAAAATATCCACATTCGGTTTTCTGCCAGACCCAACTACAACACTTAGAATCTTAATCCGCCTATCAGTATCTGGATCTCATAAATCACTACTAGAAATGCGGCATAGATCGCAAAAAGGGAAACACTGTGCCAGATTCTTATGCGCTTGAATCTGATGAAGAGGAACATCACTGCATGGGTGAGGATAACAAAGACAATCAGCGTAGAAAGCACGGTAAAGCTAACCTGCACTTCTGAGAGCACCAGAACAATGCCCAGAATTAATGCAATATTGGTGATGGAGGATCCTATTATGTCGCCCAGAGCCAGATCGAGGTGTCTTCGTCTCACAGCAACAAGGTCAACCGCCAGTTCCGGCAGAGACGTGCCCAGCGCGACTATCGTTGACCCCAGCACTGATTGTCTTATGCCAGTAAATTCAGCTATCGACGAGGCGCTATCGACTATAAATCTGGCGCTGACAATGACCAGTGCGATGCCGATAGCGAAGAATAAAAGTTGCCTGTATGCAGAGCCGGGTGCCTTTTGGCGATCATTATCTGCCTGATTGGATTTAAAAGTGCGGTACACGAAAAAGGCAAAAACAGCGAGCAGAGCAAAGCCGATAAACCTGCTTCCTTCCTGGGCTACAAGAAGAAGAAATGGGATAACAGCAGACAGCACCAGTATGGGAGAAAGATTTCTTACAGTTTTCTTCTCGATCTGTCTGATAGGGGACAAAAGCAGGAACAGCGCGGCTATCAAAGCAATGTTGGTGATGTTTGAACCAAAGATGTCACCCAGTGTTATGCCCACGTTGTCCGTGAATACAGAGAAGAATGCCACGCTGATCTCCGGCGTTGAAGTTGCTATGGAGACTATGATGAATCCTGCGACAAGCTCGCTTATTCCAACGATTTTGGAGAATTTTACTATCGAGTCAACTGCAAAAATTGAACTTCTGACCAGTAATGCCAGAAATCCGACCAGTATCACGATGTCAAGAGTTATTTGCTCAAACAAGCCCGCATTTCAATGGACTATCATTACCGGGCATTTCGCGTTCTCAGATACCGCTCTTGAAACGCTGCCCAGCGTCTTTACCTTGGACAATCCGCTCAGGCCGACGTTTCCGATTATGATGAGATCAACTTTCTCGTCGCCGGCGAATTCTATTATCTTGTCTGCTGGATAGCCTACCAGAACGCTTGTCCTGATCTCAATGGCATCAGATTCGATTTTTCGCTTCTTTTCTTCCAGCATCTTCATTGCATTGATTTTCATTTCTTGGTGCAGCTCCTTCCAGACTTCTGAAACGGTTGCTTGTTCGCCGGTGCGAGGTGAGCGTATGCGGGATTCTATCATCATGGGCGGAGTAGGGATCTCCTGCACTACGTTTAGGAGAATCACCAAAGCGTCTTTTCTAAGCAGTTTTGCCATCTTTATTGCATGGTTCAGCGCATTATCTGAAGGCCTTGAACCATCATAAGGAACCAGAATTTTGAAAACCACAAACTGCGTTAACAGCCTTCAAGAATATATGTATTAAGACACATCGCAGCCGTCTTATGAGCAGGCTTGAGAAGTTAAAACAAAAAGTAAGTAAAAGCTGCTAAAGCTCATTACTTACTTTTTGTTTTCTTTGTCTTTTTGGATGATTTACTTTTTGTTTTCTTTGTCTTTGCCACGAGGACAATTATGGGCAGGGTGATTTGAAAACCTTACGTCTATATTATCTGACTAATTGCTGAATTCTAGTTACATAAACCTAAATGATTATAATTGTATAAACATCAGCAACTCTGAATAGAATAAATTTATTCTGTAATCTTGCTGCCATTAGAGCGGTCGTTAACGTACATAGTTATGGTCGATTCTATCCCGTTTATCCTTTTGATCCGCCTGTTTATAAGATCTTTTAGTGTTTCCATGGAGCTTTCCTCCACCT
This sequence comes from Nitrososphaera sp., assembly GCA_029263715.1. Taxonomy (GTDB): domain Archaea; phylum Thermoproteota; class Nitrososphaeria; order Nitrososphaerales; family Nitrososphaeraceae; genus Nitrososphaera. The sequence goes on from JAJUFP010000003.1 coordinate 19,901, forward strand.
TCACAACAACATCGTATACGCCCGAGACTGCGTAGGCCTCGTCAATTTCTTGCAACTTTTTCAGTTCATCAAGAACTTGCAGCTCCTTTCCAACTTCAGAGCTGACCAAGACGAACGCCCCAGGCACGGTATAACTATGTTTCCATAATATTAAAGGTTAATGCTGTGCTAAAAAATTACATGTTTGATGCATTTATCCATGCATTTATTAGATTTATCTAATAATAATTACCGTTGCAGAATCGAGCAATTATCAGACAGGCGAAGGAACTAAAAGAAAAAGTCAAAAAGGACCGCCGGCAGGACGAGAATTTCCTTGTAGGGATAGAGATCGAGGGATGTCTGATAGGTAAAAATGGACTTCCAGTAGATGCCAAGCCTCTGATACAAAAGATGCAGGGGACAAGACATGAAATGGATTTTGAGTACAGCAAATGTCAGTTCGAATTCAAGACCAAGCCAGTATCCATGGATGATCTTCAAGAACTTAACGACCAACTGGAGGATTTCTCCGAAGCTATCGGCAAATCAGTACAGAAAATCTATCGTTCAGACGTGTTTCCGCTGTTCTTGGGGGCAAACCCTTCACCGGCTATTCTTGACAATGTGTGGCTCACCGGCAAGCCTAGATACAAAAAGCTTGGCAGATGGCAGTCTGGATTTCCGGACGTGGAGATGGAAGGCCAGAAATACAAGGCCCTGCACGTAGCCTACGGAATTCAGGGTTTCCACTTCCACCTGCAGGGCAAGAACCCGAGCTATACCACAGCGATGTTCAATCACATTTTGAACCTGATCCCCTCTGCAATTCTATTGTGTGCTAACAGCAGGCTGTTTGCAGGAAAAGTATTTGCTATTCACGAACCAAGGATATTCATGTACGATCAGTCTGAGCAGCAAAATTCAGGTTTTCCTGCCATCCCGCGTTATCTTGGAGGCGTCGAAGACTACATCGATTACATCGTTTCAAGAAAGCCCGTAATAGCCAAGAATTACTTCGAAATGGTAAAAGAAAGACATGATGATGCACGCATAAGGATGAACACGGGTAATTACAGGGTAGAAACCAGAGTATTATCGGTACAGCCTACACCTAGGACGATGATGGCCATCATTGAATTCTTTGTAGGATACCTGTACAGGGCCATCCATGAAAAAAGAAAGCTGCGACCACTGTCAGCGTTAAGGGAGGAGCGGCAATCGGTCGTCCGGTCAGGATTTAATGCCAAAACTCACTTTAGCGTAATCGATACAGCAAGAAATCACCTTTCGTACGCCAGAAAAGGACTCTCGGATCTGGGAGTGGGAAGCAAGTTTCTCAGCATTCTGGATTCCAGACTTGAAAAAAAGGTCACCGCCGGAGATTATGTGGCAGATCTATGGTACAAGAATTTCAATGGCTCCGTCGATGAGACGGTCGCAGAGATAGCAGAAATAGTCTGGCAAAAAACACTGCATAATAGCCCGATCGCCTGAACTTTTGGCAGCAGACGGCACTATGGCTGTTGCTGCTGCATAACTCTTTAAAATCTTGACTGTGTAACGAACTGCGAAGATCGAGTTTGACGCAATGATCAATACTCGGTCTTGAAAAGGGTTGTGATGAAAAATAGAGATCGAAGAAAGACCGTGGGGTTGGTTTGAAAAATACAACGAGAATACCATGTGCTCCGTAAAGCTGATCTGCGTAAAGGCTAACAAGCGATTAAGCCTTCAGTATCATAACTCGAGGAAGGAATTCTGGCGGGTCATCCGAGGGCCAGTCCAGGTGCAGATAGGCGAGAAAACGTTTGTTGGAAAAGAAGGCGATGTCTTTGATATTCCTATGGGGGCTATTCATAGATTGACGGCAATGAAAGAAGATTCGATGGTTCTGGAGATATCATACGGCCATTTCGATGAAAACGACATCGTAAGGATCGAAGACGACTTTGGAAGAACAAAAGAAATGGACGCCCGCGTTCTTACCTAGACTTTTTAAAAAGAAATGGACGCCCGCGTTCTTACCTAGACTTTTTAAATTCTATTAGCTGTTTGAAGAAGATCGTCCTTCTAAGTTTTCCAAACTTGTTGCTGGTGGCATACAGTTTCACAGCATTGTTGCACTGGGTGCATACTTTCTTCCTCCTAGATATAGTAAGATGGTTGAGCGGGTATATTCTTGAGCAGTAGGAACACCAATAACACATCAAGCCGCGTGTCTGATGTACACTCAAGGAATCAAAATCTATGCCCTCTTTCGAGCACACCTCTCTTGCAATTTCGACCAAATTGGGGTCGCAATTGCCTGCAATCTGAGACGCCATTACGTATTTAATGCAGTTGCGGTTAGATAAATCTAATGGATGAAATATCTATAAGCCATATAATAAAGGTTATATTCCAACCAAAATATCCTCGGATCGTTTCACGGGAATGAAAGCAGTATTCATAGTAAATGAACCAAAGATAGCCAAAGTATTGGTCGACCCAATGCGCAGAACGATTCTGAATCTTTTGCGCGAAAAACCCATGACTCAGGCACAGCTGGCAGATGAACTAGGGCTGTCCGATCCATCTCTTAACTATCACATGAAGATCCTGAGAAGATACAAGCTTGTTATGATAACTAAAAAAGCAGCAGAAGAACATGGAATAATACAAAAGTTCTTCTCTCCTGCAGCCTACCTCTTCGTTTATGATCTTGATTCTCTGCCCAAGGATGTAGCACGCTATTTCCATCCTATCAGCATAGAAAGGGCTCGTTCTGTCGCGTCCTCCATCATGGTAAAAGATTCTGGCTACAAGATAGACGACATGCCAGAAGCCATCGACCAATTAACTGAACAGCTATCCAGACTTTTTGTTACCGTTGCAAAATCTTATGAAAAAAAGGAAGTGCCTTCTGGAAACGATAAGATAGTTTACGACATTTACTGCAAAGCCATAACAATGTGGCTAGACAAAATCCAATAAAAGCTGGCGACTTTGAATCATTCTATCATTGGACGGTAAATCCGAAAAATATCGGCGCGCCATACTGTAATCTGGAAGTTGCTAGGTGAAACTAGGCAAGTTCTCAAGCCAAAGTAAGGATGAATGCAGAAGCTGCGAGAAATGCTGCTATGATAAAGGCGATCTTTACTTTATTGGTGCTCAAGGATTCTATTAGATGTATCTTACTGTTAATTTTAATCTATCCCGTCGTCCCATCATTGAAAAGGTAGTCTAAGGCACATAACTCTTTAATATTTTGAAATACAAAGTCTGCCGACTCTCTAATCTGTGTTTAGAAAATGACTGTAAAAGCTGGATCATCTGCAATGGAATTATTCCGGAAGTATCTTCTTCCAGACGAACTTGACGATAATAAACTCAAGATACCGATCCTGAACAACACTATTGTCCTATCCAGCGACGGACTTGCAGACGGAGCCACTCGGATGTTTTCCTACAGGCGGCATATCAATGAAAATACGGAATCGCAGACATTGATAGCATCTGAGGATGAAAAGGTTGCTGTGGGAATATTTCCGGTTCCTCCACTGTTTGTTCCAAAACGCATATCCAACAATGTCTATTTGAAGTTCGATGCTCCGCTGATCGTGGAGCAGAAAAAAGAGATCGAATTCTACGCAAAAATACCGATAGATATAGGCGTATACCGGCAGTCCAAAGACGAGGAAATCTTGATAGATGTTTTCTCTGCAAAGAAACCGCGGTATGCTTTGTACGGAACTCCTGAAAGAGGGGCTGTCTGTAGGTATGGGGAGACCTCGATCGCGATGGAGCCTATCAATGCCAAGAAATATGAAGAGGCCAGCGTGAAAATCAGGATCAAAAATTCCATAGATAACATCGTCAAGGTAAGCAAAGTGGTTATCCCCATGAAAGATGTAGTACTTGACCACGCACAAGACAGTACAATGATGGCCGGTTTAGTTGAAATGACACTGGATTCAGCCTTCGGAAAAGAGATAATCAATGTAAGATTGATCGATGCCAAAGTCAAAAGGACAGACAAGACCAGCGTTGTCGCAAAAGAAGAGACTCGCCTGTTTACCATGGATGCAGGATATTAATATCCTGCACAATGGTCGATGCTATCTACCGAAGAACTTTCTCGGAGATGCTGTCCAGGTACATCTGCACGTGCGGGTCTGCAGTCCAAATTTTGTGACTCTCAAAGAGATGCCCGTATCTCTGTGAACTGCCTATCTTCTCTCTGGCTGCCAGGCTCTCCAAGTATCTCCTGGGAATAGTGGACTCATCAAAGCCGTTCTTACGGGCTATCCTGTCAATAGCAGCGTGTATGCCTGATCCGTGCTGCGCCGCCTCTTTGATACGATATGCGATTTCCCGTGGGATTCCGAGGCTTAATGCAAGCTCTCTGTGGACACGTTTTCCAAGAATATCATCGCCTCCCTTTACATTCAGCCGGGGGTCAATTCTCAATGCAGCTTTTATCAAGTCGATATCCAAGAAGGGTTCGCGTAGTTCAATGCTACTTGCCATGGATATCTTGTCTTCCCTTTCAAGCGTCTCCTTGTAAAGCAGTAAGAGGTCTTCGACCATGTATGACTGCATTTTCTGGTATCCGTCTTTATCGGCGATTTTTGCATACCATGGATATCCTCCAAAGAGCTCGTCAGCACCCTGGCCTGTCAGCATGACGCGGATTCCTTGTTCATGGGCCATCTTGATGGCACCAAAAACTGGTATTGCCACCTCAACCTGTCCTGCGTTATTCTCTTCAATTACGTGTATTATCTCCGGAATGAGTTGTTCGACCTCATCTTCGGTAAGTTCGTTTACCTGCAGATCAAGGTCAAGCTTCTTTGCTATTTGGCGGGAATAATCGATATCGTTAGAACCCTTGATTCCGCATGTGTAGCAGACAACCTCCGGTACCATTTTTCTCGCCAAATGAGCAACAAGGACACTATCAATGCCGCCGGAAAATACGATTCCGATTCTTTTAAAATCCTGCGTACGTTTTTCCATCGATTTTATCAGTGTCTTACGGTACGCATTTACCGCAGCGTCCATAGTTTTATACAGGATCCTGGTTTCCAGCTGTTCAAGTGACTGCAGTGTAGTTAATTCTGCAATTTTGAATGACGAAATTCTACCGGTAGGCGGGATGAGCACGGCATAACCGGGCATTACGCGCTTGGTTGGCTCGCGAATGCCTATGGACCAGAGCGGCTTCTTTTCAGATGCAAATGCAATGAAATCATCGTTTTCACCATAATAGAGCTGCCTGACGCCTAGTCTGTCGCGGACCAGCGCAAACGTGCCATTTATCTCGTCTCTTATTGCCAGAGCGTAGATGCCGTCTAGCTCCGCAACTGTTTTTTTGATGGCATCTAACAAATTTCCGTCATTACTATTGTAATGGTCTTCAAGCAGATGGACTATGACTTCGCTGTCTGTACTTGTTCTGAAATTATGGTGTTCTTCTAGCCTCTTTCTGATGTCTTTGTAATTGTATATCTCACCATTGTGTTCGACCACAAGTTTCCCGTCGCAGCTCCTAAACGGTTGCGAGCCGCATGTACCGCCTACGATGGCAAGCCTTGCATGTCCCAAGACGCTGCTTCCGCGTATTTCTGAAAATTGCAGGCCGTCAACCGAGTCGGATTGAATGATTCGGTTGTTGGCAGCTATTCCGACACCATCCGGGCCTCTGTTGTGCATCTGTGCAAGCATTGCCGCTACGAGCGGTGTTACATTTTCGCCTTTTTTGCTAACGATTCCACCAATTCCACACATGAATATATCACCAAACTGTATAGCTTTGAATTTACAGGAAATTCAAGATTAGGTTAGCTGTTCATGATTTAAAAGAGTTATCCACGATATCAAGCACTTCAGCAAGATCTGGTTTGTGAATAACCCTGTCTGTGGCCGAAGTCACATCCGGGTCTTTGGGCATGAATGCTATCCCAACACCTGCGCGCTGGATCATGCACATGTCAGAGCGGGTGTCGCCGACAGCCAGAGTGTTGACCATTGCTATCCCATATTTTTCTGCAAATTCCTCAAGATGGTATCTCTTGCAGACAGAGATCCTGCAAAAACAGTCGATTTTCTCCCATCCAAGGGGCATCTTTATGTCTCCGGTAATAATCCCGTCTTTTAACTCCAGTCTGTTTGCCGCATAGAAATCTAAAGAGAGTCTTTTTGCAACGAAATCCGCAGCAATCGTGTAGCTGTCGGTTATTATCCCTATCTTGAATCCTCTTTTTCTTAACTCCGATATTGTAAACTCGCAATTTTTCATGAGAGGTATCGAAGCCACCGCAGACTGAACCTCAGCCACTTTGATGCCTTCAAGCAGCTTGGCAATTTTCTTTGTTTTCAGGTGCCCGGCGATGTCCTCGGATTGTATTTGCCTGACTTTGTCTGAAAAGCCGAGCCTGTCGGACAGAGAAAATATAACCCTACCATCGATCAGGGTACCATCCATATCAAATGTAGCCAGCTTTAGATCCGAATCTATCATTTCCCGTGCCTGATGCAAGTCTGAGCGGCAATTATCAATGAAGATCTATGCTCGGCTTATTTGAATTTTGACTGGATTATCTTCGAACCGGATGTACGAGTCTCTGAGGAAGCAGATCTGGATTCTCTGATCGAGGTCGGGCATATTAAGACGATTACATCAATATTGGCAACGCTGCTCCATAACTTTTTTAAAACGTATATCTACACTCTTATCGTGAAGATAGACTTTCCCCGGCATACCGAAAGACTGGGTGCCATTAGCATTCATTCAATTCAAAAGATCTATGAGCTTGACTCAGGCAAGTCTAAGGGCTTTCAAGACTCTCATCAGACCGTGAGGGCCTTTGACTATGATGAAATATCTAACATACTTCACGATCTTGCCATAGTTGTCCCGATAAAGGGGGACAAGCTAAAACTTTTGGAGGGTGTTTTGAGCGGCATCCCAAATGAATGTCTAGTCATAGTTGTATCAAACAGCCCAAGATCTCCTGTCGATAGATTCATGATGGAAGTAGAGATGATAAGGCAGTATTCTCGGTTTGTTGACAAAAAAGTGGCCATAGTACACCAAAAAGATCCTGGTTTGGTGGATTTTTTCAAAAAAGCAAGTTACGATTCAATCCTAGATACGGATGGCAATATACGCGACGGAAAAGCCGAGGGCATGGTAATAGGTCTTATTCTCGCCAAAATGTATCACAAAGACTATGTAGGCTTTATAGACAGCGACAACTACATACCCGGGGCTGTCAACGAATACGTCAAGATTTTTGCCGCCGGCTTTGGCATGTCCAGCACGCCGTACTGCAACATCCGAATATCGTGGGTGTACAAGCCAAAGATCAGGGATAACTCATTGCAATTTGCAAAATGGGGAAGGATCTCCGAAGCCACCAACAAGCACCTGAACACGTATCTTTCATACATTACAGGATTTGAAACAGAGATAATCAAGACCGGCAACTCCGGCGAGCATGCCCTGTCCATGCCTTTGGCAGAACGCATGCATTTTTCAAGCAGATATTCCGTCGAACCCTACGAATACATAGACATTTTTGAAAAATTCGGCGGGCTCTTGCCTTCTGCTTACCCGGAGGTCATGGAAAAGGGAGTTGAGATCTTCCAGATAGAAACAAGGAATCCCCACTTTCACGAAGACAGAGGGTCTGTACATTTGCAGGAGATGCTGCAGGCATCACTTAGCTGCATCTACAACAGCCAGATCTGCCCTCCTCCGCTGTCCGAGGAACTGCGGGAACAACTGGAAAAACTTGGAAACAGCGAATCGACCGGCAAAAAGAGCAGAGGCGCTAATGTCAAACTATGCAAGATGGAGCCAATAAAGGGGATTCCAGTCGAGGACCTTGCAGACGAATTGAAGAGAAATTCCATTACCTTCTACAAATACGGCGGGCTCAAATAACCGGGTAGTCCGATATGGCTGTAGAGTCTGCATTTCTGCATGTAATGATTACACTTGGCATACTGCTTTTTGCGGCAAAGCTGATGGCAGAACTTTTCCATAGGATAAAGCTGCCAATTGTGCTTGGAGAACTGATCGCGGGAATCATTGTAGGACCCTTTGCTTTAGGCGGGCTGTTCCTTCTGGACGGCGAGCCGCTTGTAAATTTGGATGAAACTGTCAGGCAAATAGGCGAGATATCCGCCATCGTCATACTGTTTATCGCAGGTCTTGAAATCACTCCAAAGGAATTCCTGCGGGGCGGGGCAGCCTCCTTTACCGTAGGCTCTCTGGGCGTCATACTGCCGTTTTTTATGGGATTCTATGTGTTTTCTGCTTTCGGGCTAGAGGCATTGCAGTCGATGCTTGTGGCAACCGCTTTGACGGCTACCAGCATCGCCATATCGATCCAGGTATTGACAGAGATGGGCAAAATTCAGTCTCCGGAGGCCCGGCTGATACTTGGAGCCGCCATAGTGGACGATATTCTTGCCATCGCGGCTCTGTCAGTTGTAACGACCATGGTTCAGACAGGAAATGTCCAGCCGGATATCATAGAAATTGCCTTCCTGATAATGAAGATCCTTGGAATATTTGCCGCGTTGCTTGTCGTGGCCGTGTTTGTGATTCCAAGGATCCTCCATGTCGAAAGACTGTGGAGGTCAAAAGGGAGCATTGAAGGCATTGCCACCGCATTGTTCTTTGGCGCAGCCGGCGTTGCTGCCTTTCTCGGCCTGTCGCCTATAGTGGGGGCATTTGCAGTGGGCATGGCAGTTGCAAGTACCAGAATAATCAAGCAAATGGAAGAATACGTTTCTAAACTGGAGATAATATTTGCGCCGCTGTTCTTTGCCATAATAGGGGCGCAGGTAGACCTGCGAGGGTTTAACATGGATGTCCTGCTTCTGACGGGACTGTTGATGGCCGTCGCAGTTTCGTCAAAGCTGGCCGGGTGCGGCTTGCCGTCCATGCTGTTTCTGAAAGACCGGGCTAAATCAATGAAAGTTGGTATAGGCATGATATCCAGAGGCGAGGTTGGCCTGATTGTCGCAGGAGTTGGCGTGTCATCCGGCGTGCTTTCCAGCGACATCTACACAGCTGTCATAGTGATGGTAGGCATGACTACCATCATTACGCCGATATGGCTTAAAGTAGCATACCGCAAGAAAGAGCCTGAATTGGCAGGAAAGAGCTGACCGCTCACACTTTTTGCTAGCATGTGCAAAAGCTGCTGTAAGAGTGGCTTTAGTTAACGTCTTTTGCAAGTGCAGTCCCAATCCTTATTCCAGTATCCTCTGCAGTAAACAAAGCCGCGGCCATAGCCTCCATACTTGCAGAAGCAGCCTACCTATCGTGATGTCTAAAACCGGTAGCCATGAAATTAAAACGCGTAGGCCGCCTTTATTCTGCGATAACGCTGTAGAATGACGGTTGCGGCGGCCGCGCCATGAAGGTTACGGCCTTGTTGTGCAACGCCATATGCTCTGGCGTCTGGTGCATCTTGGCAAAGGATTCCCTGTCCCTGAACATCACGATGATCCTGTGCTTGCCGTCCTGCGATTCTAAAAGCCTTCTTGCGATAAACCCGTCAAACTTTGACACCACCTTGTTGGACTCGGAAAACCATTCCTTGAACTCCTTCATCGATTCCTTTTTCAGCTCGATGTCAGAGATGACCACAAAAGTACCCTTCTCATTGACGACTGGCAATTCCATAGGGCTGTGGGGGCAAAAACCCATATTTAAAACAAAACTTCGCTACTTCATCCACGCCCTCTCTTCCAGGTATCCAATCAACCGGAAAAGCTCTTCAACCCTTGCGCTGCCGCCCACATCCTTTCTGCAAATTTCATAGTGGCGTACAAGCTCACGATCCTCTTCAGCTGACAGGCTCTTCATCTCCTCAACCATGTCAAAGAACTTGTCTTCCTTTCCCGTGTGATCCGTGATGAATACCGCGTACGTTTTAAGGAACCTGGCTACCGGCTCCCGTGCGTTTATTCCGGCCTTCCAATCTTTCAGGTTGCGCTGCATCATCCTTGCAACCCTGCGGCCAAATTCATGCTCTATCAGGAACTTACGTATCTCCTCACTGTAAACCTCGCTTTTGTCCTCGGTTCCCGGAAAGTAGGCCTTTTCCTCCTTTCCATGGTGGAACGCGTCAATGAATTCTTCTATAACTACAGAGAGGATCTGTATGTCTTCAAGCGGTATCTCCTCTCCGGCATAAAGCTTGTCGGAGCACCTCTGCGCAATGTCACGGATCCGCCTCACAGTCACGTGGTCCTGCTTGAGCTCTCTGGTTGAGTTCACTGCCATGCGTGATAACGCCATCTCATATAAGAGCTGGTGGTAGGATACTCAACGCTCAAATACCATTATAGTATGCAATAAGTTGATGACGTCGCCTGCAAAAGCAGAGCTCTCTGACCAGGAGCTAATTTACCTAGACTGGAACAACGCGCTTGAAATTCTAGAAAAGGCCTACAAATCAGGCCTGTTTGTTCTGATAATCGGGCCGAAAGGGACGGGCAAGACGACCCTTGTGCGCAAGTTCGCGTCCATGATGAACAAGGAGCTGCACTCGGTGAACTTTAGCCTGCGTACCCGGGAGTCCCATCTTATTGGCACGAAGACCATTGAAGAAGGCCAGATAAACTTTGTAGAAGGTATTCTCGTAAAATCGATGCGAAGCGGCACGATGCTGTATCTAGACGAGCTTAACGCCGCCGAGGCGGACGTTCTTTTAAGGCTGGACGAAGCGCTGGACGACCGACGCCAGCTCGTGCTCAAGGAGGCCGAGGGCCAGACGGTAAGGGCCTCCCCTGACTGGTTTGTTATTGCCACCATAAACCCGCTGTCGCATGTCGGAACCAAAGAGCTCCCACCGCAGCTTTTAAGCAGGTTCCCTGTCAGATTGAGGCTTGAATACCCGCCGGAGGAGCTGGAGCTTGAAATAGTCAAACGTCATGTCAAGATCGACGATTCAAAGCTCCGCGATGTCAGGCATGCCATCCAGCTGGCAAGGAACCTTCGCGAGGCGGCAGCAGTAGAGGAATTGTACTATAGCCCGAGCCTTCGGGAGACGATTGCATTTGCCAAGATGCTGAACACCGGCCTTTCTGCACGGCAGGCCGCAGAAGTGGTATACGCCAACGCCTACGACCAGTGGGGCCAGGTGGAATACCAGAAAGTCGTGGACATGATAACCTCGATATTTGGCGACTGATAAATGTCCCATCTTGCCAGCTCCGTGATGCGAAACGATGTCCTGCTGGACATTGCCACATTCCTTGCCCGCCGCTGGTCCGGCGACGAAAGGGTCATCATTGCCCTTACAGCTGATAGGGCGCCTACAACCAAGATAGACAAAAAGCAGATCACACTTCCAAACCTCAACTACTACCCGGGGACCGACTTCCAGAAATACCGGCAGTGGCGCGTTGCGCTCTGGTACGAGGCCATGCGGATTCGATTCTCCACCGAGGTTCAGAGCAACGAGCATGCCTCCGGATTCATTCTCAACACTGTGGAGACCAAGCGCGTAGAGATCCTGGGCCTTCGAGAATGGGAGGGGATGGAAAACGAGATCATTTTTAATGAAGGCATATCCTGGATGTCCAGGCAGCTGCTCAACGCCATTTACGGCCGGTACAAGATAGCCGAGGCATTCTCCCAGTACTTCCTCACAGGCTACGTGAAAGGCGAGCTGTTCGGCGGCGAGATGGAGCGGGTCCAAAAGGCAACAGACTATGCCAATGAAATCATAAAGGAGGCCATTGACAGCAACTACGGCACGGACTGGATAAAGCAGCACGTGCCCAAGCTGATCAAGATCCTGGAGCTTGATCCGCTCATCTCCATACCGATACTAGCGCCCAAGACAAGGATGGGGGCTTCGCTGAGCCAGAACGATCTTCTCAAACAGATAGAGAAGGTGGTCAGAACCAGACGCAAAGAAAAAGACGTGGAGGAGAAGACCAAGGAGATCTATGAAGGCCATGACGTTCTGCATGAATTTGAGACGCTGGTAAAGGAAAGCAAAAAGACGGAGAACAAAGGCTACGAGAGCCTTGAGAATTTTGGCTTGAGCGTTCCGGACAGGATGGATGTCGATGAGACGCGTATATACGACCTGGACCTGATACAGAAGGTCAAGGCCGCCTTCCGTGAATGGAAGACGGGCTGGGTTGAAAGGCACGACGACACAGGAGAAGAGCTGGACGCCGAAGTACTGGCAGACTCGCTGCCAAAGCCGTTTCTCACGGATCTCAAGCTGTCCATCAAAACCAAGGTTGTCCTGCTCTTGGACCATTCAAGTAGCATAGCAGATGTAGAGCTGGAATACAAGCAGGCAACCATCGCGCTGTGCGAAGCGCTGAGCTACCTTGGCGTGAAATTCGCTGTATACGCGTTTAGCACGGAAAATCGCCAGGTCAAATGCTGGGTCATCAAGCCACCACAGATCAAGTGGTCTCTTGTTTCCGCCAGAAGGCTTGCCCAGATAAAGGCTGTGGGCGGCACACCCCTCGCAGAGGTTTACGGGCTGCTGGAGCCGGCCATCAAGTCGTTCAAGCCGGACATCTTTGTAACGCTGACCGATGGAGAGCCGTCAGACTTTGACGCTGTCAGAAACATGGTGCTTTACTACCGGAAGATCGGAGTCAAGATGGTGGCCATAGGCGTTGGAAGGAACGTAAACGATGCAGTTGGCATCGGCCATAACCTGAAGTACCTGAATTACGAAAAGACCCTGGCCGTCAGCAGGCTTCCAGACATGCCAAAAAAAGTGATCAAGCTTTTGCGATCGTGATCTCAAATCACGAGGTTGGGGTTTTCCTTCTTTACCTTTTCCCAGTCACTTAGAAAGGTGCTCAGGCCCTTGTCCGTCAGCGGATGGGTCAGCATCTTGCCCAGTATGTCTGGTGGCAGCGTGACTACGTGCGCGCCGATCTTGCCGGCCTCCACCACATGCATCGGGTGGCGGACGCTTGCTACAAGCACGTTTGTATCAAACTGGTAGTTACTGAATATCTGGACTATCTCTCTGATAAGGCTCATGCCATCCTGGCCGCTGTCATCAAGCCTTCCTATGAACGGGCTGACGTACGCCGCGCCGGCCTTGGCGGCAAGTATAGCCTGGTTGGCTGAAAACACCAGTGTGACGTTGGTCTCTATTCCATCTGCCTTCAATTTCTTGACGGCCACAAGGCCCTCGGGGATCATGGGGATCTTGACCACGACGTTCTTGCCGTACTTCTTGAGCCGGTAGGCTTCTTCCAGCATCGTCCCGGCAGTGGTGCCCACAACTTCGAGGCTGACTGGGCCATCGACCATCCTGACTATTTCGCGCATTATCTCGGCCGGGTTGCCCTTCTCCTTGGCAAGAAGGGTCGGGTTTGTTGTAACACCGTCTACCAAACCCATGTCGTTGTACTTCTTTATTGATTCAATATTGGCAGTGTCAAGAAAGATCTTCATTTTTGCATCCTACTCCTTGCTTCTAGGACCGCACGTGCTATTTCTTTTGTGGTCAGACCATACTTGTCAAGGAGGGAGTCTATCTCCTCATCACGGGCTGACTCGCCAAACCTGTCGGGCACGCCCACGCGCTTTATGGGGGCAGGATAGTTTTCACTGGCCGCTTCTGCAACTGCGGAGCCGAGGCCTCCTATGATGTTGTGCTCCTCTGCTGTAACAATGGCTCCTGTCTCTTTTGCGCATCGGCTAACCAGGTCAACATCGATGGGCTTGATTGAAAACATGTCTACCACCCGGCATGACAGACCGTTATCGCGTTTCAGCAAGTCTGCGGCTTCCATCGCCTTTTTGATCATGAGGCCGCAAGCCATTATCGTGGCGTCAGAGCCATCAACTAGGATGTTGCCCCTGCCGATCTTGAACTGGTCAGCCGGCGCCGATTCAGGGTAAACCAGCTCGCTGGCCGGCCTTGGCAGACGCACGTAGAACGGACCTGCTGTGAAGGCTATGGTCTTTATCAGGTGTTTGACGGAAACGGCGTCGGCCGGCGCAAGCACCCGCATGTTTGGCATGGCTCTGGTGGTGCTCATGTCCTCGATCTGCTGATGCGACGCGCCGTCAGGGCCCACCGTTAGGCCGCTGTGGGAGACGACCAGCTTGACGTCAAGATTAGGATAGCAAATGGTGTTGCGGATCTGGTCTACACACCTTCCCGGTATGAATGCTGCATAAGTACTGGCAAAGGCTATCTTGCCGGCAATTGCAAGCCCGGCAGCAATCGATACCAGGTTGGCCTCTGCGATGCCCACGTTAAACATCCGCTCCGGGTACATGTCGCCGAATTTCTTTGTCTTTAGGGAGTCGGTGGTGTCTCCGCCTACACAGACTATTCGCGGCTCTGACTTGCCAAGCTCAAGGAGGGCGTCACCGTACGCCCCTCTCATGTCCATCACTTTTTTAACACTACTCGATTGCATGGAGCTCACCTTTTATACCAAGCCTAGTGGCGTACGGAATCAATATGTGTTTGCGCGCGTTGAGCCATTCTTTGCGGACTCCAAGCCTTGTGGCTTGGTCAAGCAGTTTCCTTTCAAGCGCGACTGCTGCTTCATGACGGAGCTCGATGATTGCACTGTGTATGTCCGAGTTGCCGTATACCGCACTTCCAGCCACAAATATTCTGGAGCCAGCGTCGTACACCTGCTGCAGCGTTACCGCGTCTATGCCGCCGTCAGCCTCTATGTAGCCGCGAAAGCCCTTCTCACGAAGGTTCTTGTTCAACGCTATCATCTTGGGCAGGACTTCAGGCATGAACTTTTGCCCCGATGCGCCGGGATTCACCGACATTACATTAACGACGTCTATATCCTTGATGTAAGGATCGAGCCATTCTGGGAATGTGGTTCTCGGGTTGATCGCCACGCCAGGGCTTATTCCTGCCGCAAGCAATTTGTCCTTTATCTGCACAAACTCGCCTTCGTTGCATGCCTCAACGTGGACGGTGACAATGTCGCAGCGGGCATCTATGTACTCGTCTATGTGTTCAAGCGGCTTTTCTATCATAAGATGCGCGTCAAAAGGAAGGCTTGTGGAGCGCCTAAGCTTCTTGATGGTGTCAGCAAGGAATGTGGAATTGGGAACAAACTTGCCGTCCATGACGTCAAGGTGTATCAGTTCGATGCCCTCGCGCTCAACCTTCTTGATCTTTTCTTCATAGTTTTCTTTGGCACCGGCAATGATGGACGGCGCTATAAGACACTCGCTTTCAAGTTCTTCTATAAGCACGGGTAGCTGCTTCTTTGATGGTGCCTTGCCGTGCCACTGCGGGTTGTTGGCCATGTGGCGTATCCCGCTTCCCTTGACCGTGTTGGCGATTATCATGACCGGCTTGTCGCGGATCTCTTCAGCCTTGGTTAGCGCATCCATGAGCTGCTCGACTCTGTGGCCGTCTACTTCAAAGACCTGCCAGTTGAAGGCGGCCCACTTGTCCTTGGTGGGGTCCAGTGGCATGATATCTTCTGTAAAACCGTCTTGCTGTATTCTATTGCGATCCAGTATGGCGACTATGTTGTCCAGCTTGAACTTGGCAGCAGCCATGGATGCCTCCCATATCTGGCCTTCATTGGATTCTCCGTCCCCTATCAGGACGTAGACGCGGCTCCTTTTGTTGTCCAGCCTGCTGGCAAGGGCAATCCCGATACCAACGGAAAGACCGATGCCCTCGGAGCCGCCAGAGTACTCTATTCCTGGCACACTGTGGTTCTTTTGATGATCAGAGTACCTGACGGGGTGGCCCTGCAACCGGGAGCCCAGCTTGCGCAGGGTCCTGATCTCATCAGGTGGGAAATAGCCGGCAACTGCAAGTGCAGAGTAAAACCCAGGAGCAGAATGGGCCTTTGAGTTGATGAAATAATCGCGGTCCGGCCAGTCCGGCCTTTTTGGGTCATGATTCATCTTTCTAAAGTAAAGGGTTCCCATTATCTCAGCCGCCGAGAACGATGCACCGGGGTGGCCAGAGCCTGCTTCTGCAATGCCTTGGATGGCCAACATGCGCACTTCTCGGATCTGCCTCTTTAATTCAAGGTAGCGCATGTTAAATCCCATATTCATCGCCTGGCAGAGATTAACATCATAGCATCAAATGCTGACTGTGAGGAAAATAAAAAGATACCTCCAACCCCTTGTTAACACCTGATCTTACTGTCTAGCATATTTGTCCTTGTTCTCCGGTTAAATGTTGAGGCTACGATCCTAATAAATCTGACTGACCAGTCAGTCATTTTAATACCAATCATTGCTTATCAATAGCAAATCCTTCTGACGTGCGGCGCAGTCAACGTTTAAAAAGTTGATAGTAGAAAATAATCTTGCTTGTCCCTGTCGTCGGCATTCGCCCGCCCGTTGCTCATATACGACGATAAGTGCTATTCCTGCACCAAATTCGCCGGGGTGGCCAGCATGCTTTCCCGGGGATGGATAAGGACTGCCGGGCACTACTATTCGGATGCGGCCTTGAAGGCCAAGACAATGGTCTTTCCAAAGGATTACGACCCGACGAACATGTTCTGGCTGATAAACAAGAACGGTGCCTACGGCGCAAGGTCTGGTCTGCTGCCGGTGGCAAAGGAGATATTCATCGGATGGTTCAGGGCCAGCTACAACGATGACATGTATGCGGCAGCCTGCGAGTACAGGGGCACGGAAATGTCTTGCTACACACCGACCAACGTCTTGAAGCGTATTGCAAAATTGCTGAGCCACGGCGCCGTGTTCCGTTTTTGATCAGTTTAAAATAACGTCATTTGTTTTCTGTAGGCATGGTCCAGATCAAAGTTGAGAAGGCTAAAATCGATCAGAAACAGACCTCACTTCTGGTAATCGGCGTTTTTGAAAACGAGCAGGATTTCCCGCAATCAAAGGAGCTAGACCCCTCCGTGCTTACGTACATCAAGGAGACCCTAGACAACAAGGAGTTCCGCGGCACCTTTGGCTCAAACATACTTGTATACACGCTTGGCAAGGGGCCAATGAAAAAGATCATGCTGCTTGGGCTGGGCAAGCGTGAAAAGTTTACAGACGAAGCGGCCAGGGTCTGCGCCGGCAAGGCAGCCCTCAAGGCAAAGGAGCTTGGCGTCAAGGAATTCTCGATACTGCAGTTCTCCAATCTGGATGAGGGTCTTATCGAGGCCATGACGGAGGGCATGGCCCTGTCCCTGTACTCGTTTGACAGGTACAAGGCCGCAGACAAGGAGACGGCAAAGATCGAGGATATAACGATCCTTATAAACTCAGACTCGCCGCGGTTCCAGTCCATCGCGGAAAGGGCCGCCCCAGTAGTCGAATCAGTGAATTTTGCCCGCGACCTAGGCAATCTGCCTCCAAATGACTGCCCGCCGGCATACCTGGCAAGCACCGCGCTGTCACTAGCCTCGGAGTACGGCATGAAGGCACGGATCATAGAAAGGTACGAGATGGAGAACATGGGCATGGGCGGCATAGTGGCCGTGGGAAAGGGCAGCAACAACCCGCCAAAGTTGATAATCATGGAATACAACGGCGCCGGCGAAGGCCAAAAGCCGTACCTGCTGGTGGGCAAGGCAGTCACTTTTGACACTGGCGGCATCTCGCTTAAACCCGGCGACAAGATGGATGAGATGAAATATGACAAGTGCGGCGGCTGCAACGTCCTTGCCGTGCTGCGGGCCATAGCATCCATGAAACTGGCCGTCAACGTGGTCGGCATCATCCCCTCGGTGGAAAACATGCCCTCAAGCACGTCCTACAGGCCCGGAGACATCGTCAAAATGTACAACGGCAAGAACGTCGAAGTGTTGAACACCGACGCTGAAGGCAGGATGATACTGGCAGACGCGCTGGCCTATGGAATCGCAACGTACAGCCCCAAAGCAGTGGTGGACATGGCCACCCTTACCGGGGCGGCCATAATCGCGTTGGGCGCCAACGTTGCCGCGCTGGTGGGAAACAACAAGCAGCTGGTGGATAGGCTGCGCAAGACTGCGGAGAAGACCGGCGAAAAGATGTGGGACCTGCCGCTGCACGACGAGTTCTTTGAGCAAATAAAGAGCAACCATGCGGATATCAAGAACATCGGCGGCAGGCCAGGTGGCGCCATCACAGCGGCTGCCTTTCTGTCCAATTTCGTCAACGGCACACCGTGGGTGCACATGGACATCGCCGGAACGGCATGGACGCAGGAAGGGACGTTTGAGAAAAGCTACAACCCGAAAGGCGCAACCGGCTTTGGAGTCAGGACTCTGGTCAAGATGCTGATGGAAGAAGAAAAACCGCCGGCGTCAGGATAATTAACAACCTGGCAGATAATTATCCTGTTGCCCATATTCCCTCTGGATTCGCTGGTCGACGCGCTCTCAGAGCTGGGGTTCAGCTGCAGGCCCGGCAGCCTATCGGATGTCAGGGCTGACCGGCGACCGTACTTTGAGCGCTGGCTGTCCAACCGTGACGGCTTTGTCACCATGGAAAGGGGCAACGTCGACTACATCGGCATAGAGGAAGTCGTGCGGATGGGCCCGTTCTTTAACGTATACTGTATCGTGGACAACGACCATGTGGCAGATAACGACGAGAACGCTCACAACCTTCTGGATGCAAGCCCGTATTACCAGCTTTACAACGGCCGAGCCACCAGTCTTGGGTGGAGCGGGGGCGTACTGTCAAACATGCTGGCGCAGGACCCCCAGATTTCGGAGGAGCTGGTCAAGAACATCATGAAAGAGGAAGTCAAGCGCATCAACATCAAGGCCCACGACTATTGCTGCATCATCGAAACCGGAGTCTGGGATCCGGCAGGCCTGGCCTCCGTGTTTGGCATGATAGACCGCATTGCCATGCACGCGCGGAACCTTATGAAGCAGGTGCATTTTGGCGAGAATATTGATATTTAAAAGGTGCCAGCACTGCTGCTTCCCGACCGCTCACGCAGATCAGTAACACAGCAGCGACGGCAGGTTTGACTTCCGGGTTCGGAATGGGACCGGGTCGCACCCTGCCGCTATGACCGGCTTACCGTATCCATCGCAGTAGGGCTAATTTAATCTTGCTCTTGCCGGCTAACCATATCTATATAATGCATTTATGGGCAAGTTTATCTGCACAAAAATTGGGCGACAATCCGCAGTCAACACACAGGGTAGCGGTGCTGGACGAGGAGCTCTGCCAGCCAAGAAAATGCGGCCTTGAATGCATAATTTACTGCCCAGTAAACAAGACTGGAGGCGAGTGCATCGTGCAGCGTCCAGAGGACAACAAGGCCCTCATATCTGAAGAGCTGTGCACCGGCTGCGGCATATGCATCAAGAAATGCCCGTTTGACGCCATTGTGATAGTTAATCTTGCTAGAGAGTTGTCGGAGGACAAGATCCACCAGTACGGGGTCAACTCCTTCCGCTTTTACCGGATGCCCACGCCAAAGAAGGGGGCGGTTGTCGGTCTGGTTGGAAGAAACGGGATGGGCAAGTCTACCATAGTCAACATCCTTTCTGGAAACATGAAGCCCAATCTGGGCAAATATGAAACCGAGACAGAATGGGACGATGTGCTGAAATACTTTCAGGGGACCGAGCTCAAGGCGTATTTCGAGAAGATCGCCAACCGGCAGCTGCGCGCCTCCATCAAGCCGCAGCTGGTGTACATGATACCCAAGGCATTCAAAGGAACGCCAAAGGAGCTTTTGCAAAAATACGATGAACGCAAGGTAGCCAACAAGCTGGTCCAGCAGCTTGGGTTACAGAACATTCTGGACCGAGACTTGGCTGCCTTGAGCGGCGGAGAGCTCCAGAGGCTTGCCGTGGCCGTTGCCGCTGCCAAGGACGCGGAATACTACTTTTTTGACGAACCGTCGTCGTACAACGATGTTTACCAGAGGCTTGCCGTGGCCAAGGTGATCAAAGAGCTTGCCGAAGAGGGCAAGAGCGTCATGGTAGTCGAGCACGACATGACCCTGCTTGACTACCTGTCAGACTATGTACACATCATTTACGGTGAGCCGGGGGCGTACGGAATAGTCTCTACACTGCAAAGCACCAAGGTGGGGATAAACAACTTTCTTGACGGCTTTCTGCCTGCCGAAAATGTCAGGTTCCGCGAAAAGGCATTCCGGTTTGACATCTCGACTTCTGCCGAGGATGTCATACTAGACGTTCCGGTGGCCAGCTACACCGATCTTTCAAAGTCTTTTCCGTCCTTCAAGCTCCAGGTCTCGGCCGGCAAGCTACGGCAGGGCGAGATTGTAGGCATTGTTGGCGCCAACGCGCTGGGCAAGACAACCTTCATGCGGATGCTTGCTGGCGTGGACAAGCCTGATTCTGGCAAGATAGACATTGGCGTCAAGATCTCGTACAAGCCGCAGTACCTGAGCCAGGACTACGACGGCGACGTCCGGTCTCTGATGTATGCTGCTTACCAGAGCCCCATAGAAGGATCGGCGGTAGAAGAGCAGATCATTATCCCCATGGGGGTGAAAAAGCTCTATGAAAAAAGCGTGAGGAACCTCAGCGGCGGGGAGCTGCAAAAAGTTGCCGTTGCCGCCTCGCTTCTACGTCAGGCTGACGTCTACGCGCTGGACGAGCCGTCAGCATTTCTGGATGCTGAGGACAGGATAGCGGTGGCCAAGTTCCTCCAGCGCTTTGTCCGGGCGCAGGGCCGGTCAGCCATAATCATAGATCATGACCTGCAGCTGATAGACCTGGTGGCAGACACCCTTGTTATCTTTGAAGGTCAGCCCGGCCTTGAAGGCCGCGCCACGGAGCCGATGAAAAAGGAAGACGGCATGAACAGATTCCTCAAAGAGTTGTCGATAACCTACAGGCGCGATGAAACAACCGGCAGGCCGCGGGTCAACAAGGAAGGCGGCAGGCTAGACCGAGAGCAGAAGCAGTCCGGCAACTACTATTACGTAAAGCAGTAACATGCCGCACATGCTTAAAGCCATACTTGGGGGCGTACTTGCAGCCGAGGAGGCCTCGCAGGTCTATTCAGCGTTTGACCAGATAGGAGACATTGTGATCATCAAGGTACCCGATAGCCTGGCTCCAAGAAAGCAGGTCATCGCTGATGCAATACTGGCCAACGTCAAGACCGCCAAGGCAGTCTTTGCCCAGACCTCGCCGGTAAGGGGGGACTATCGCGTTCGTGATCTGGAATTTTTGGCCGGCGAGAACAGAACAATCACCGAATACAAGGAGCATGGATGCCGGTTCAAGGTTGATGTTGCAAAGACGTACTTTTCACCACGGCTTTCCACCGAGCGGCAGCGAATAGCCGAGCTTGTGGGCGATAATGAAATAGTCGTCAATATGTTTGCCGGCGTCGGCACGTACTCTGTGGTGATAGCCAAGAAGAACAAGACCTGCAAAGTCTACAGCATAGACTCCAATTCCGTTGCAAACGAGCTTTGCATCGAAAACGCAAGGCTGAACAAGGTGTCAGACAGGGTTATCCCGATATGCGGCGACGCATCTGAAGTGATAAAAAACCAGCTGGCCGGTGTCGCAGACAGGGTCCTGATGCCGCTTCCAGAGAGGGCCAAAGATTTCGTGGATTCTGCTGTACTTGCATTGAAGGACACCGGCGTAGTTCATTATTTTGCGCACGTCAAAGCCGAAAGCAAAAAGGCTGCAAAAGAGCAGGGCACGGCCGATGCAGGCGAGGCTTTCCGCAGTTATTTGCATGAAATCGGCAAAACAACGGTCGTGCGTGAAGTAGGACCACGAATCTACCAGATAGTAGCCGATGTTTCTATCCAGAAGGGCTAGCCCCGTTTTCCTGGCGCGGAGCCGTGAGCATGGTATATCCTATCCAGCCAAGGACTGCCAGCAGCACTGCAACGGCCCCCAGAATCGTGAACTGCATCACAAGCACGCCGTACTGCGTGCCAAGGAGAAAATACGCGTAGATAAAGAACGCAACGACTGAAACCACAAGAAGGGCCAGACCAGCTCCCCTGTTGCCCCTCTTTTTGATGTTCATCACGTTGTTGGCAAACAATGCAGTTTATCAATCTTTAGGGTTGTCAAAGAATGCCAATTCATTTGACCAATAATGATATTATTGGCCGACAATAATCAAAGATAATGAAGAAAATCGAGATAATAATACCCAACAGAGGGTTCACCGAACTGGATAAAATACTCAAGGACGAACATGTCGGTGGAGTGAGTTATTCAAGGATTGAAGGCCGCGGCAAGTCGAAGGCAAAGGAAGTTTCTGTCGGCAGGGGCACCACCCATTATGTGCCGGATTACATACCGCGCATGAAGATCGAGGTGGTAGTCAAAGACAATCAGGTAGAAGACATCGTAAAAAAAATAGTCGACGCTTTGGGAGGCCCGGCACTGGGAGGCAAGATATTCGTTGTTGATGTCCCGTTCGCGCTCGACCTGACTACCAAGGAAAGAGGCGAGTCCGCTCTCTAGTCGTCATCTTTCCTTCTAACCTTGAAGGCCACCCGCATCACTGCCTGGTATTCGACGATCTTGTCATCGTTGA
This sequence comes from Nitrososphaera sp., assembly GCA_029263715.1. Lineage (GTDB taxonomy): Archaea > Thermoproteota > Nitrososphaeria > Nitrososphaerales > Nitrososphaeraceae > Nitrososphaera. Next base: position 42,360 of record JAJUFP010000003.1, read on the forward strand.
CGATGACGTTAAGCTTGGTGACCTCCGCAGTCCTGATGTCCTTGACTGTCCTGGCAGTCTCCGTTATCGCGTTCTGCACGGCGTCGTCGAAGCCCTTTGTGGATTGACCCAGTATGTCTATGTATTTGAAGACCATAATTCTATCACCTATCATGAATTTTTAAATTCATTGTTTTTAGATCTGCGCTGCATCATCCACAGGCAAAACAATCAATACGCCTTTGCTACCTGCCATGGCTCCTCTAATAGCGTCTGATACATCATCTACGCGGCTTGCGTCGACTATGGTAACCACGATCTTCCTTGAAACATAAGAAAGTTCAACCGTGCCCATGCCTCTGCCTGAAGTGACTTTCTCTTTTTCTCTTCCTGCACTTTTCACATCATATATCGTAGCTTCAAGATGCAACCCTCTAAGTGCCGCGATCACTGCATCCAATTTTTCAGGCTTTATCAGCACAGATATTCTCTTCAAACCCGATCTTGATTTTTTCCCAGTCTTTTCAGAGTCCGTAACTTCAAAAGGCAAAGATTTTTTGCTCATCAGATAGCAATATTTTGATATATAGTTAAGGTTTTCCATTTTATACTGCATCATGGATCTATATTTTAATAGAAATTTGCTTGTCATGGAGGCTTTTTTCCTATATTTACATCTACCGATTTAACGGATCTTTTGCTGGAAACAATTTGCAACCCACTCTGTGAAAATGGGTTACACGAAAAACTCTAACTTCAGTTGCTTGGAGTGCGTAAAGTCTAGCTCAGTTCCAGTGCCATGAGGTACGCGTCTTCTCCGTCCCTGTAATAGGATTTCAATCTGGATTTCGTTTCGAAACGGAGTTTTTCGTACATCTTGATGGCGCCCGTATTGCTGACCCTGACTTCAAGATAGATCTCGTCTGCCTTGCGTTGTATTACACCGTTGATGCCCTCCAACATCAACGCTTTGCCAAGGCCCTTACCGCGATGCTCTTCTAAAACAGCGACGGAGACCACATGACCCTTCTTGACGAAGCCCAGCTTGCGAAAGTTGGAAAAGCCGAACTCTATCTTGCACATTATGTAGCCGACGATCTTGCCGTCAATCTCAGCCACTATGAAAGCTTCTGGCAGCTCTTTTAGAATTGACTCAAAGAAATAGTCCGAGTAGTGCTCCGGCAGAGCGGCCATGTTGATATCTATCACCGATGGGAGGTCTTTGTCTTCGCAGCGGCGAATATTGTAATCGCCTACCTTTCGCAGCGCCGTTTGCAAGGCGTGAATTGAAAGTAGCGCCGCATTATTTAACCTTACATTTAGGAACAATGTTTTAATCCAATTAATGATTAAGATAATACGGTGGCTCTGTTTCTCAACGGCGACTACTCAAAGGCGCTGCCCGTTGTCTCATCGTTTTACACGATAAGGGACATGCAGAGACATTCCAAGGAAGACGCCGTCAGGTTCCTTATCGCAGAATCGGACATAAGCAAAACCTTCCCCGGCTTTCTCAAAGAGCTGGCCAAGATGGACATGATAGCCACCGCCAAGAGGGCGAAATACGTGTCCAGACTGATACCTACAATATCATCGAGCACTCTTACCGTTGAAAACGGGGTAACCATCACCATTTCCAAAGTCACCAGAACAAAACGTGGCAGGAAATACTTGGTTCCAATCCCCATTGTGTTGTTCTTTGCGGCCATGGCAGCGATACTGGTTGATGGGGTCTACCGATCCCAGGTTGAGTTTGCCCAGGCGTTCATACACGATCAACTACTGCTGGTAGGCGTGTACACCATGACTCTGATGGGTATCCTTGGCGTCCATGAGATGGGGCATATGATTGCGACTAGGTGGCATGGCATTCGGGCCTCCTGGCCGTACTTTATCCCTGGTATCCCCGGCATATTCCCAACCTTTGGGGCCATGATCCAGATAAGAAGCAGCATGATCAACAGGAATGTCCAGTTCGACGTCGGCGTAGCTGGCCCCATAGCAGGGCTGATCGTTACCGTAATCGCGTCTGTCTACGGTTCTTCCATATCTGTCCTGGTACCCATCGATGATGCACAGGACCTGTTTGATGGGCTTAATCTGATGAGGATAAACAGCAACATAATCATGCTAGCGACGTTCCACCTCACCGGGAATATGGGTATTGGCGAGGACGTCGTGCTGGTTATGTCCCCCGTCCTGTTTGCGGCATGGCTAGGATTTTTGATAACATTCCTGAATCTGCTGCCTGCATGGCAGCTGGACGGCGGTCACCTGGTCCGCTCAGCCCTTGGCGTCCAGTGGCACAGGATACTTACATACAGCAGCGTCGGCGTCTTGTTTGGCTTGCGTTTTTACCCGATGGCCATGCTGGTGCTTATCCTGAGCATGCGGGCACCCGAAAGCACGCCACTAGATGACGTGACGCCCCTTTCAAAAAAGAGGAAAGTTCTGTTCTGGGTTGCCCTCGCCCTTGCGGTGTTGTGTGCCCCTGTATTTGGGACGGCGGTATACACGCCTTTGCCGACTGGGATCTTTAGCCCCTTAGCTTGAGCAGCGTGATATCGGCATCCGACAGGACAAGTGCCTTGTGGCCCTTGCCATGCTTGGCAAGCAGCTTGTCCAGTGCGTCCTTGACACTGCTGAACGTTACAAATCCAAGCTTTTTTGCGTAATAGTGGGGCAGGCTGGACACAAGGCCCAGCTCGTATCTTTTGCAGAGTTCCTGCAAATACACGATATGCTCAAGCCCGTACATGTAGGGTGTTTGCATCAGCTGCTCGGCCTTGAGCCTGCCTTCAGCAAACATCTGCAGCGCCCCTCCTCCAAGGCCATCGCGGCATTCCGCAAGCAGGGCTATGGATCCGCCCTCCCTGACGGCGTGAATGGAATTCCAAAGGGAGTTGAGCGAACCGGCAAGAGTTGAGTGCGGCCCGGCTTCGCTGCTGGCGCTCATAATGACCGATTTGACAGGGTCGGTTTCAACCACGGAGATCGACTTGAGCTGCGATACAGATCTGGCAAAGGCCTCGGCGGGCGGCCCCACGTGAATGCCTGCTATGCCTGAACTGTTGGCCACAAGCTCAACGGCAGTGGCTGGGATATTTTCGGCAAAAGAAGCGGCGAACCTGAACATCTCGTTTTCAATACCCGGCGCCGGCACGCCGGTCCTTGCCTTGAAGGCCTCCGTCATCTTGTCCGCATGCATGTGACGCAGAATGGTCGTCGGAGCGCCGGCAAAACCAAAAAGCGGGTCGTACGTTGTCTGGGAAATGACAACCGTGCTTCCGAATTTTTTCATCCTATCTTCCAGTGAGTGGTAATCAACGCGGTTTATGGAGACGGGTGCAGCGCTCTGACCGGAGTTGAGCACGGAAAGGTTGGAGCGCAGCGAACCGGCAAATACCGGCAGAACATCAACCGTGATGCCTGTCAGGCCCCTTGCATGGGCCGCCTTGGCGATACTGTCAACAGTCCTGGCCGCAGCCCTTGACTGGGCAAGCACCAGAACAAGCATGTTTTCTGAAACTGGAACGCTGTCCAGCGCGGCCTTGATCGCGTCTTCATTCATGGTTGGAAAGCTTGAAGAGATCTGGTTTGAAAGATTTTCAAACCGTATGTCCAGCGCCACGTCGGTGGTACCGTAACGAAGCCATATCTCCGGCATCCGGGGATGATTATAAAAGATAAAATAAATCCCTTTCATAACAGTAGCAGTTGTCAGCTGATTTTCTTCTAGAGTTCTCGTCGTTCCTGCTCAAGAGCAACGCGCTCAAGTTTGGAGCGTTTACGCTGTCAAGCGGCAAGCCAAGCCCCTACTACATTGATCTGCGGATGCTTCCAAGCTTTCCGCAGCACTTCAAACTTGTAATAAACGAATTGCATGCCGCTGCCAAAAAGGTCAATTTTGACAGTATAGCGTCTGTTCCCACCTCTGGCCTGGTCTTTGGCTCGGCGCTTGCATACGAGATGTCCAAGCCCTTTGTCTACGTTCGCAAGGAATCAAAGGGCTATGGCACGGGCAAGATGGTGGAAGGGCACCTGCCCTTCGGATCTCGGGTCATGGTAGTCGACGACGTGGCCACGACCGGGATATCGGTCAGCAAGGCCGTCGAGATCATCCGGGCCAACGGCTGCGTGGTAGAGGATGTCATCGCTGTCGTAAGCCGGCAGGAAGGTGCCGAAGATCTCCTCAAAAAGATGGGTGTGAATCTGACGGCGCTGACCACCATCCAGGATATCACCAGAACGCTGCACCAGGCCGGCCTTGTGGACGAAAGTACCCTGGATGCCGTGATAAAGCAGATAGCCGGAAGCGGCGAGTACGAGGCCGACTAGGCTTACTGCGGCAGCGTTATGTTGACCTGCGGGACTGTAGTTGTTGCTGCCGGCGTTGCTTCGTAGGGCGTGTACTGCTTCAGGCCCCATGGCTTGGCGCCAAGAAATCCGCTCTCGTTGAACACGTTGTTGGGGAAAGTTCGCAGGTTTGTGTTAAAGTCCCTAACCCCGTCGTTATAGTACGTTCTTGCCACGGCGATCCTGTTCTCGGTGCCGGCAAGCTCGTCCATCAGCCTTACGACTATTTGATCGGACTTGAGTTCCGGATATGCCTCGTAGGTAAGTATGATCTTGCTCAGTGCTTGCTCTATCTGGTTGCTGAGCTGCACCCTTTCATTGGGATCGGAGGCTGTCTGCCACTGGGACCTGAGGCGGGTTACCTCTTCAAGGACATCCCTTTCAAACTGGAGGTAGCCCCTGACAGAGTTGACCAGGTTGGGTATCAGGTCGTATCGGCGCTGCAGCTGCGCATCGATATCGCCGGCCAGCCTCTTTACGTTCTCGTCCTTTGCCTGCGCGGCATTAAAGCCAGAGAAGTACATGCTGTACAGAACACCGATTACTATGGCGATTATGCCGATGGCAATTCCTGCAATGATGGCGACCTTCTTTCCAGACATCCGGTGACTCATTACTTGTGGATACTTATATAATTACCATCAGCGGCCGGCACCACCTCCGCCTGATCCGCCGCCCCCTCCTCCAAAACCGCCCCCTCCACCGCCTCTAAAGCCGCCGCCCCAGCCGCCGTAGTATCTGCCATAACGCCGGCCTTTGCCGTACTTGGCAACCAAAATTCCAAACACGATGAACAGTACGAGTATGGCGATAAAGACGTAAATGTCATCTTCATCACCTGCCGGCTCCTCTGTTGTTACGGGGATGTTTGAGTCACTGGTTTGATAGCCCATTCGCAGGCCCAGTGAAACAACGGTCCTAAGGAACGCCTCGTCAAAGGCAGCCGTGTTTCCGGTGCTCTCGTACTCCTCTCTTGCCGGGACTAGGTAACTGTCCAGTATCTCGCCGGCAGTGCCGTCGGTTATGATGCCCTCAAGGCCCCTGCCTATCTCGATTCGCAGCGAGCCTCCACCTGCGTCGCGCTCAAGCGACATGAGGACAAGGATGCCGTTATCTTTGCCCTTCTTGCCGATACCCACGATGCCGTCCAGCTCCACTTCATTGAAGATGTAGTTGGCCAGCATGTCCCTGTCATGAATCTCCACGTTATCCTTTTTGATCCCGTGGCCGATGAAACTTGGAATAGTATAAACAACTATCTCGCTAGTAGTTGCATCATCAAGGCCCCTCAGGTACCTGTCAATTAGGCTTTCGTATTCGCTGCTGATGGCGTCTGCCCTGTCATAGACGTAGGCTGGTCTTGACCCTCTTACCGTCGTTTGGGAAAAAGCCGGGCTGGCCAGTGATGCCGCTATTACCAGTACAAGCAAAACAGAAAGGACGCGGACAGTAACCACTTGATTGCCAAAGGACAAACAACGGCTAATAACCATTGTCTAGCCTTCGTAAATCATCAGGTTCTTTTCTTCCAAAAGCGTGTGCAGGTTGTGCACCGCACGGTAGACCTCGCTTTCCTTCTTGGCGCCGGTACACACTAGCTTGCCGGATGCAAATAGCAGGATCACGGTCTTGGGGTCCAGCATCCTATGTATGAGGCCGGGGAATTGCTCTGGCTCGTACATGCTTCTTGGCAGAACCCTTGCCGCAAGCTCTAGATGGATCTTGCCTCCAAGGCTTGCAGATGCAACAATGTTCTGTATCTCTATCTGGGGCTCATGTTCAAGAGGTATGCCGCCCTTTTTCAGCTTCAGGACCACGTTCTTGACGGCCTGAATGGCCATCTTTTCAGACTTGGCTCCCGTGCAGACCATCTTGCCAGAGCTGAAGATGAGCGTGGCTGTTTTTGGCGACCGCAGCCGAAAGACTAGGCCGGGGAACTGATCGGGATGATACTCGACATCAGGAAATATCTGGGTAATCTGATTTAGGTTCACCGTCTGGTTCACTGTAGCAGAGGCCACAACGTTCTCTATGCTGACTATGGGCTTGGTCTGCGGCATACATCGCTTTATAAAGGGGCTATATATATACCTGTTTGAAATGATTTAGAATTATTCTCGAATTTTTTCCATTAAAATTAACTGCTTTAATTACCAGAAACCAAAATACTGCACAAAGGTCTTTTCTGCGAGAGCAGAAACATCACAAATCTGCATTCTATCTCGGTCAGGAATGTCTACGTCGGCCATCCAGGTGTGTACGTAGCAAAACTCGTTGCCAAGACTCCGCTGTTAAAAAGTGATTAGTCGCCTATGACTTTGACCAGCACGCGCTTTGGACGTCTGCCGTCAAATTCGCCGTAAAAGATCTGCTCCCACGGCCCAAAGTCCAGCCTTCCGTTGGTTATGGCCACGACAACTTCGCGACCCATTATCTGGCGCTTGATGTGGGCGTCGGCGTTGTCCTCGCCGGTCCTGTTATGCATATATTGTTCCGGGGAATAGGGGACCATCCTTTCAAGCCATTTCTCAAAGTCGTGGTGAAGGCCCTCTTCATTGTCGTTGATGAACACACTTGCAGAGATGTGCATTGCATTCACAAGGACCAGACCTTCCTTCACGCCGCTTTCTTCGACTATCTTTCTTACCTGCGGCGTGATGTTGACAAACGCCACGCGCGTGGGGGTATTGAAGGTGAGATAGGCAGTCTTGGACTTCATTTTGATTGCGGCTCGCCTGGAGACGGCGGCGCTGCCGACCCACTGTCATGGTCTTTTTTCCTTCCCATCTTGGTGAAGAACAGGACGACTAGGATGATCGCGATGATGATGTAGTTGACAGGCGGGCTTATGGCCTTGGCAATCAGTCCGACGCCCGGAATTACGGTGGTGACCTTCCCAAGGTAATGCTTTTCCCTGATGGGGTAGTCAGTGCCGGGTATCGACGCCGAGTTTGCATCCCCCTTTGTCCTGAGGGTCCTGTCGCCGTTCTGATTCTCGTCGATGTCGACGACGCGGTGGACTATTACCTTGTCCTCGCCGTCCGGCCTGTTAAATACAATGATGTCGCCAACCTTGAGCTCGTCAAAAGATATCCTTCCATTTATTATCAGAACATCGTTTACCTGAAGAGTTGGAATCATGCTGCCGCTTGATACCACGTAAAAGGGGTTGACGGTGCCAAGAGCGATATAAAGGCCCAGCAACACGATGGCAACGCCGGCCACTATGATGATGATATCGCGCATCGTGGAGGACACGCGAGCCTTCTGTTCCAACATTGTTTTTTGGCTGGCGTTCGTTAGATAAACCTTTAGACAGCTATCGTAGATCCAGTTCCTTCATTATCGCCCTGCGAAGCAGGGGCATCTTGACCATCACTATGGAAAGGATATCAGCCGTCTCGTCCCTGTCTGGCTGCCGGCCGTTCCTGCTCTCAAACAGGGACATGAAGTTGCCTATGACCATGCCGGATACCAGACCGTATGCAAAGTCTTCAATGCTGCCCTGATGCGGGATCATCTTGCGAGCAAGTTCGATGGGCACCTTGGGGTCGCGGGCCGCTGCCTTTATCAGCGAATCAAGCTCCTTTCTGTCTGCATCTGCCAGACCCATCACGTAAAAATTGGGATGCCTTGGTATTCATTTCTTTGGATAATGCTAACTTTTTTTAATGGCGTAGTATAGCAGTTTCCTGAATGCCCAGCAGCAATTGTAACGTCGTCCTTACCGAGCTTGGGATAGCCGCTTTCGACCAGGATGGAAGCGTGGCTGCTTCCCAGAAATTCGCTGATTCTTTGCGATCATACCGGCTTCTCAAGAGCGGAGCCATCCCGGACGAGATAACGCCATTCGTTGAAAAGTTGCGCTCATTTGCTTCCATTTCCGTAAACGATGCCAGCGTGGTCATAGCCCTGCGCCAGGCCGGGCTCAACACCAGCCTCATGAGTGAGGGCCAGCAGCAGGAAATACAAAACAACAAACCCGACTATATAGTCAAGGCGGGTTTTGCTGCAAGCCCGACGGATGCTATGCAGGCCCTGCGCGATTTTGCCATCGAGCTCTCCTCGTCAAGGGTAAAGGAGACCTCTGAAAAACTGGACCTGCACATAGTCCAGTCGATAAACGCGCTGGACGAGCTGGACAAGATGATAAACACGGTCGGCACAAGGATGCGGGAATGGTACGGCCTGCATTTCCCGGAGCTTGACAACCTTGTCCAGAGCCTTGTGGCCCACGCCGAGATAATAAGCAGGGCCGGTTCGCGGAACAACATCACCAAGGAGATTCTTGAGGCGGCCGGAATGCAGGACAGGAAGGTCGAGATAATACTTGATGCCGCCAAGCGCAGCAAGGGCGGCGACATGACGCCGGAAAACCTGGCCATAGTAAAGAAACTTGCCCAGCAGGTTATCCTGCAATCGGACCTGCGCCGCATACTGTCCGATCACATCGAGGCAGCCATGGACGCCGTGGCTCCAAACGTCAAGGAGCTGCTGACCGCGGCTGTGGGAGCAAGGTTGATTGCAAAGGCTGGCAGCCTTACCCGGCTTGCGACAATCCCGGCCAGCACGATACAGGTGCTTGGAGCAGAAAAGGCGCTGTTCCGGGCTCTCAAGACCGGGGCAAGGCCGCCAAAACACGGCATACTGTTCCAGCATCCCCTGATACACTCGGCTCCAAAGTGGCAGCGCGGCAAGATAGCAAGGGCAGTTGCTTCCAAAGTGGCGATTGCTGCAAGAATAGACTATTACCGGCATTCTGGCAAGGACACCGGCATCTTTGAAAAACTGAACACCCGCATAACGGAGATCCGTGAAAAGTACAAGGAACCGGCTCCAGAGAAGCAAAGAGAAAAGAGATTCCGAGAACACGAAAGGCGCGAAGACCGGGGCCGAAAGGGGAAGAAGGACAAGAGGCGGTTTGGAAAGCGAAGATATTAGGTGGATTTACGTAAGCGGCGAAAAGCAGCTGGCAACTTTGAACCTTGTGCCTGGAAACAACGTCTACGGCGAGAAGCTGGTCAAGCAGGACGGCGACGAGTACCGGATCTGGGACCCGTTTCGAAGCAAGCTTGCCGGCGCCCTGAAAAAGGGGCTGAAGGACCTGACTATAAAAAATGGGAGCAGGGTTCTGTACCTTGGTGCATCCACAGGAACGACGGTCAGCCATGTTTCTGATATCGTCGGCAACCGCGGCATCGTGTTTGCGGTGGAGCCGGCCACACGAGTCGCCAGGGAGCTGATAGAAAACGTCGCGGCAAAACGCAGAAACGTGATGCCCATAATAGAGGACGCAAGAAGGCCGCAATCCTACTTTTCTGTGTTTGGCAAGGTTGACGTTGTCTACTGCGACATCGCACAGCCAGACCAGACAGAAATAGCGATATCAAACTGCACAGCGTACCTCAAGCCTGGCGGAAAAATGCTGCTTGTAATCAAGACTCGGAGCATAGACGTGACCATGGACCCAAAGGCCGTGGTTGTCCAGGAAGCAAAAAAGCTGGAAAAGAGCGGCTTTCAGATAGACCAGATAATCAATCTGGAGCCATTTGACAAGGACCATGCCATGATCCACTGCACGTTCAAGCAACGATCAGAATAGTGTGCGCTGCTCAAACTCCTCAAGCATGACGCGCATCGGCTTCCAGGACCTCCTTGCAAACTCGGGCGCGCATTTCTTCTTTGCCACCCATTGCCGCAAAAAGCTCATGGTTTTCTCGTCTGATGGGTAGCCGCTTCCCACGTTGCGGTATCGCTTCCTTATCTTCTGGATGCTGCTGTCCCGCGTGACTTTGGCCAGAATCGACGCGGCAGACACGGCCACGTTTATCCTGTCAGCATGATGCATGGAATGGATTACCGGCTTCCTGTCCAGGTGAGCCGCAATATTCTCTCTGTACCTGTCCGGGTTTACATCACAGCAATCAACGTACACCTCGTGAGCATGAATGCGGTCTATGACATGGGCCATCGTTCTTGCTTCAAGCCGGTTTAAGCCCTTCTGAAACACGCTGCTGTCCACCTCGCATGAATCGATGCTGCGAATATGGTAATGGTCAGCAACACTGATTATCTCGTCATAAAGCCTGGTTCTGGCCCTGGCGGTAAGCTGCTTTGAATCCCTGACACCCATGTCTCTGAGCTTTGATATCTTGCTCTCATGAATGCTGACACCAGCCACAATCAGGGGGCCAATGATAGAGCCGCGGCCAGCCTCGTCAACGCCGCCGATGAGGATCCCATCCAAGCTGCTTATGGGATTTGGACCGTATCTATTATCGGTTGCGCTTGCCAATAAATATCACATGTTATCCAGCCACTGGCATGGAAGGCGGCGAGTTTGTCCAGACAACGGAGGGTCAGACCAGACTGCTGGTCCCAAGGCTCTCGCTTACCGCAAAGGTGCCGCCAAAGACGCCGGCCTTCTTTAACCCATCGGCAAAGCTCAACCGAGACCTGTCTATACTTGCCTACCGGACCTTCCTGCCACGCCTCAAAGAAAAGACCTTTGCAGACGCCTTTACCGGTGTTGGAGCGCGCGCATTGAGGGTGGCCGTCGAAGTGCCAGACATGGAACAGGTCTACGGAAATGACGTCAATCCGACGGCTGTTGAGATGGCCAAAAAGGCCGCTGCGCTGAACTCGGTATCTGATAAATGCCATTTTTGCATAGACGAGGTATGCAAGTTCCTGCTGCGGGGCACTGAAGCAGGAGAGCGGTTTGGAATCGTGGATCTGGACCCCTTTGGAACGCCGGCAAGGCATATTGACTGCGTGCTTCGGGCAGTGCTAGACGATGGCCTTATCTCCATAACCGCCACCGATACGGCAGTGCTATGCGGCATCTATCCAGAAGTCTGCCTGAGAAGGTACTACGGCAGGCCGCTTAACAACAGCTACGGAAATGAAACTGCCATGCGGCTGCTGACCTCCCTCATCGCCCTTACATCGTCAAGGCTGGAGCTGGCAATAAAGCCGGTCTTCGCGCACTCGACCATGCACTATCTGCGGGTTTATGCCACCGTATCTGTGAGCAGCAGCGAGGCAAACAACGTTTACAACAACATTGGATACATAATGCATTGCTTCCAGTGCGGCCACAGAACCGCAGTCCAGGAATTCGACTCCAGCAAAAAGTGCGAGCTGTGTCACAGCAAGCTCAAGATAGGCGGGCAGCTTTGGACTGGCGCGCTTCATGATCGCGAATTTATCGCAAAAATGTCCGAAGGGGCCGAGAGGCAGCACAAAAAGATCCTAGACGCCGCCATAGAGGAGATAGGGGTGCCGTATTACTTCCGGGCAGACGAGATCTCGTCAAGACTCAAGACCAACCCGTATTCAGTCCAGAAGATCATTGAAAAATTGCGGGCTTGTGGATACATGGCTTCAAGGACACCTCTGAACACAGGAGCATTCAAAACAGATGCAAGGATAGATCAGATTCTGCAAGTCCTGAAATGAACTACAGCGGCACGGCCTTAACTGCCCTGTCCACGCTGTCTGACCATCTCTGCTTCAGGCCGTCGATCTCTGGATCGTCGCCCCTGTCGCTGGCCTGCACCTTGCTTTTGATCCCATCAAGGTACTGATCAAAAGCATCAAGGGCCGTGGCATACGTGCCGAAACTTTCCTGCCACTGCTGCGGCGGACTGGCACCTGCAAGGTTCTTGCGCATATTCCCAACCGTGGTTTTTGCCTCGTCTATAGAAGCAGACATGGCCTCAGACGAGAGCTGGTTATTCTTCCACTGGACGTATTTGGAATCTATGTCTGCGGCAAGCTCGGTGTTCTGCGTATAGACCTGCTGGAAAACCGCCTGATGTGGCGGCGGGGTTATCTGCCTGACATTGACTCCGTTTTCCTGCGGCAAAAGCCAGATCAGGAAGCTGGCGCCAACGATGCCGACTACGATGGCGGCGGTGATTGCTATGCCCTTCTTGCTTGCCAAGTCGCCGTAATTTTGAAAGCCTCCAATAAAAGGATATCAAAATATACAGCAGGCGATCCATTACCTGCAAATGAGTGGGGAAAGAGGTCAAGCTGCGTCAAGCACAGGCAGGATAATTTACAGAAAAGACCTGACGCAGGACCTTGCGATTTTGAGGGTCCAGCCGGAGGACGGAAGTTCGGTTCCAGATTTCAAGGCCGGACAGTTCGTTACCTTGGGCCTGAAGCTGGACTCTGACGACAAGATGACGTACAGGGCGTACTCCATTGCATCGCCGCCGGAGGAGAAACGGTACTTTGAACTGTACATAAAATGGGCCACCGAGCCGGTGATGGGCAAGTTCACCACTGCGCTTTTCCACATGAAGGAGGGAGATTCTATTTACTGGCGAAAGCCGGCCGGCGCCTTTACCATAGAAGGCAAAAAGGCTGATGGGACGCCGGACGACAGGACCATGGTCTTGATAGCCTCTGGAACCGGGCTTGCCCCGTTCGTAAGCTATGCCCTGCACTTGAAGGCCCTGGGCGCGAAAAGGAAGATAGCTCTTCTCCACGGAGCAAGGAACGTCAGGGAACTGGGCTACCATGAATTGCTTGAAAGCATGGAGAAGGACAAGAGCTGGGACTTTGCCTACATGCCGACGGTCAGCAGGCCAGACGATCCGCTGTCCCGGGGCTGGACGGGCCATACCGGCAGGGTGGAAACTTTGCTGCAAATAAGGGATGGCGGCATGTCGGAGCTGGAGAAAAGATTGAATGAAAAACTGACAACCCAGAACTCGTTTTTCTACATATGCGGATACCAGGGAACCATAGACAGCGTCGTGGCCATCCTGCAGCCTCTTGGCTTTGTCACCAACAGGAACAAGAGAAAAGACGGCTCCTTTGACATCAAGATAGAGACCTACGGCTAAAGACTCATTACACTGAATGGATAATTATCAGCCGTTGTACGCTGCCAGAACGACGCAGTACCAGGGCTCGTTGATGGTGGACATCTGCGACCTTGACCTGATAGGCACAAAGCTGGAGAAGGACGGGTTGGTGATCAACCTGACCAAGGAGTATTTCCAGCAGCAGGTAATAGAAGGCGGCCAGGCCGGCGAGCTTTTGCACAAGTGCGCAATAGCCAACCTTGTAGGAAGCCAGATCGTTGGTCAGGCCCTAGAGATGAAAATGGCCAAACAGGCCAGCGTCAAGCACATAGCCGGCGTTCCGTTTCTAATGATCTTCAAATTCCATCAAATGTGATGTCCATGGCAAGGGATCTGGAAGACGAAGAACGCCAAAAGCCCATTGTCCGGGCCGACCGGCGTTACAAACGCCACGAACGTGAGACCCGATTTCTGGTCAAGCGGTCGGAGGATTATCAGGTTATCGACGAGGTATTTGACATGCCTACCATGATGGTTATCACCAAGATGGTCAATGACGGCATCATCCGGTCTATCCAGAGCCACTTTGCTTCCGGCAAGGAGTCCAAGCTGTACATTGCCGAAACGCCAGAGGGCCTGCCAGTGGCAGTAAAGATCTACCTTACGGTCAGCGCGGAATTCAAAAAGCGCCTGCAGTACATAGTCGGAGATCCGCGCTTTTCAAAGGTGAAGAAGGGAACCCGCAACATCATTGCGACATGGGCCAGAAAAGAGTTCAAGAATCTGCAGACTGCGCACGCTGCCGGAGTCAGGGTGCCGGCTCCCATTGCCGTGGAAAAAAATGTCCTTGTAATGGAGTTCATTGGTGACAGCTACGGTAACATGGCAGTACAGCTGGCCGATACCGAAGTTACCGCAGACGATTACAACGAAGTGATCGAGCAGATGATCATCCTGTACCAGAAGGCGCATCTAGTCCATGCTGACCTGTCAGAGTACAACGTCTTCAAGAATCTGGAAGGCAAGATAATGCTCTTTGATTTTGGGTCTGCAGTTGACGTAAATCACCCCAATTCAAAAAAATTTTTAATCCGCGACATACAGAACATTAACCGATTCTTCATAAAGCGGGGGCTGGATGTCATTGACACCGGCAGGCTAGTAGAGAGGATCACAGGATCAAAATGAGCTTTCAACACACTTTAAGGATACCAAAGGAACGTATAGGCGCGCTGATAGGCAAGGGTGGCAAGGTAAAACAAGAGATCGAAAGAAGATGCGGCGTCGCCATCGAGATCGACAGCGAGACCGGCGACATCATGGTGGTCGGATCCAAACCCGTGGAACAGATGGAAGGCTTCAAGGCCGTCGAGATAATAACCGCCATCTCGAGGGGGTTTTCCCCGCAACGGGCCATGCGCCTCATGGAAGACGACGAGGTCTTTCAGCAGATCGATCTGCGCAGCTACACCGGTAAATCCCAAAACGCCATAGAGCGCATAAGGAGCAGAATAATAGGCGAAGGTGGCAAATCCCGCCGGACCATTGAAGAGCTGAGCGGGGCCTTGATCTCGGTATACGGGCATACTGTTGGCCTTATTGGAAATTACCACCAGGTTCGCATGGCCATGGATGCAATAGACATGCTTTCCAAGGGCAGCATGCACAAGAAAGTCTACGAGATGCTTCAGGATGTCCGGCGGCGTGACAAGATGGACAGAATGCGGCTTTGGGAAGATAGCGAAGCATACAGTGAAGAAAATTATTAGATCTTTTGCAATCTGATGGTAAGCACGCCGTTGCGGTACTTGTAGTCAGAAATGCCCATCTCTGCTGAAAAGCCGAGTTGAACATCCTTGGCAAAGTTCTGGCCTCCCGTGATGCGCAGAACACCGCTTGTCAGGCGGACATTTATCTGGTCTTCCGGGCCGGGCACCTCGGCCACAAAAACCATCTCGTTGTCGTTTTTGATAAGGTCGTAGATCCAGTCCCTTTTCTCGGATTCCGGGACCGCCTTCTGGTCTTCCGGCCGGGACATCTTGTACAGCTCACGAACCCAGTAAATCACCAGGCCTGCAGCGGCGCTGACCAGGATAAAGCTGGCGCCGCTCTGCTGCGCGCGGGAAGCCAGTACAAACAAGACTGCGACGAAGATCAAAGCTAGGAGGGGGATTACAAAACCCACGGAGCGGTTAGCGGAATACTCTCTCTTGTATCTAGCCATCCCTACTCACCCCCGCCGGCACACATCAATTTTACATGCAAGGTTAGATTATAAAACCTTATAGACAGCCGGCCACCTGCTTCATGCGTTCTTTGTGGGCTGGTTGTTCTCTCCCCACCGCCTGAAGAGGTTGTGTTCTATTCCAAACTGGTCCAAGACCTTTCCTACAACGTGGTCTATCAGGTCTTCCATGTTCTTTGGGCGGTGGTAAAAGCCGGGCATGGCCGGCATTATGACGACGTTGTTGATATCTGCCAGCTTGGCCATGTTTTCAAGGTGGATCTTGGACAGCGGGGCCTCTCTTGGTACTACTACAAGCTTACGTGATTCTTTTATGCAGACTCCTGCGGCCCTTGATATCAGGCTGTCGTCAAAGCCGTTTGCAATGCTTGCCAGCGTCTTCATGCTGCAGGGGACAATGGCCATGCCGTCAACCTTAAACGAACCACTTGAGACAGGCGCCGCCATGTTATCATCTTCGTAGACTCGGGTTGCAAGGGAGCGAACGTAGTTGACGGTATTGTCGGTCTCTATACTGATTGTCTTTTCGCCCCACTCGCTGAGTATGAGGTGGGTCTCTACCTTTAGCTGCTTCAGCGCTTCAAGCGTTCTTATGCCATAAATTACCCCTGAGGCGCCGGTGATTGCCATTACTAGACGCAATACCTGCAAGATCCGGGTTTTGTTATTTAATGATGCCTATGATTGTCAGTAGGAATTTATTTATTGAGAGCTACGCATACTGCGTTGCTTACCGTCTTTGGCACCATGGCGCTAGACACCACCAGAACGCCCTTCCGGACCGAGGTCCGCATTCTGGGGGGAGCGGCAACCTTTGCATCGGTTTCTGCCAGCATGTTTACCAGTACTTCGATGGTGGCAGCGATAGGCTCAGACATGCCGGCTGAAAACCTTTCCGCGCTCAGGGCCAAGGGTATAGACACCAAGGGCGTCGTAACCGTTCAGGGCGGCAAGACCTTCCACTACGATTCGTCTTTTGACTACAACCTGTCAAACAGGACCACGAACAAGACCGAGCTTAACGTTATCGCAGACTTTGAACCTGTCATTCCTGAAGAATATGCCCAGTCAGAGTACGTCTATTTGGCCAACAACGATCCAAAGCAGAACATAAAGATCCTCCAGCTTTTCGACCATCCCCGGCTGATTGCCTGCGATACCATAGAGTACTGGATCGAGCAGGACAGGGACGGCGTGGTCAGGATGATGGAAAAGACCGATATCGTGGTAATAAACGACAGCGAGGCAAGGCTTCTGTGTAAGGAAATGAACCTGGCAAGGTGCGCCAAGAAGATCCTCTCCTTTGGACCCAAGTTCGCTGTAATCAAGAAGGGCGAGCATGGCGCCATCCTGTTTTCGCAGGACGGGCAGGTCTTTCCAGCATCTGCGTTCTTCCTTGATGAAATAGTCGATCCCACCGGCGCCGGCGACTCGTTTGCCGGCGGCTTTATGGGGCACATCGCCCGGCGGGGCAGAACGGATTTCCGCACCATGAAGGAGGCGGTGATATACGGCAACGTTATGGGCTCGTTTGCCGTTGAAGACTTTGGAGTCAAAAAGCTTTTTGCCATAGCCGCGGAGGATGTTGAGGAAAGGTACGAGAAATACCGCAATCTTGTGCAGTTCTAATATGCGGGCTTCTCGCCGGTTATGGGAAGGACAAAAAGATCCTAGGCAAAAATGCTGCATTCTGTCAACCGTGGAGAAAAACTCCGAAAATGTGCATTTCTGCTCAATGTACGGAAGCAACCAGAATTGAACTACGCTGCAATTAAGTACGAGTCAAGGCTAGGTATCTGAAAGGATTTGGCCGTCAACCTCTCAAACATAGAACAGGCGATGATCTCGGAACTGAAAATAAGCGAGAATGAGGCCAAGGTTTTCGTAGCCATTGTCAAGAACGGCAAGATGGACGCCGCCACAATATCACGGATTCTTGGCTGGAATGACGAAGAACGCGCCTTGCGGACGGCAAAATCGCTCATGGCTAGGGGCATGATAATTGACATCACCAAGACAGAATTTGAGTCGCTGCATCCGCGGTATGCCATAACAAACCGTTACCGGCGACGCTGCGCAGAGGACGGCATCCCCTTCAAGAAGAATCTGCTTGTGGACAACATGGGCATCGTGCTTGAGAAGCCGTACGAGGATGCAAGGACTAAATAGGCCTGCAGGAACCCAATATTGCAGAATGGCGACTTCGGATCCCACCGGCGGAGACAAAGTAGTCTATTTCGGAGTTATCAACATCAACGAGAACGGCAGGACTCTGGGCTCTGTCGACATCTGGCGCAGCCTGCTTACAAAAGAGATGTTCTGCGAGGAAAAGCGCCTTGGCATACTTGAAATTGTCGACTACATCGGCATGCCCAGAATTGAAAAGGACAAGAAATGGGCAGTTGCCGTCAGCCGCAAGCGCAAGGGCCATCTGCGCTGGCGCCTGGTCAAGCTCATCAGGGAAGGCGGATTCTCCTTTGCCGACGCCGACGACAAGACCGTCGAGGTGAACGTCAGGGATTTCAAGATAGCCGACCCGGAGTGGTGGAGCTTTCTGGTAGAAGAGAACGTTAACCGTAACATGGAAGTAGAAGAGGACAGGTAATGCAGCGGGACAACGACGTGCCTGTTACCGTATTTATAAAAAGCGCCAGCGGAAGCGAGGTTGCCAGCAAATTGACGGGGTACTTTGTTATAAAGGGCCAGGAATTCCGGTTCACCGCCATCGCGTTTGGCAGGATAGGGGGGCACAACGCCCATGTCAAGATACCGAAAACCACGCTAGCCAAAGTGGCCAAGATGGGAATAGACCCGGAAGCTCTGCAGCTTGTGATTCAGCAAAAGATAGTGCAGGGTGACGTTACGCTTCCAGAGGGGCTAAAGCCACCATCAGAGTAAAGCCCCTTCCAGGGCGCTGCCGCAGCCGCATTCAAACTCTGAAGGGATCGCCGGTATCAGCTCTGCTATCAACTTCTTGGTCTTCTCGACATTCTTGTGCAGTGTCTCGATGATCTCCTTTGAGCTGACTGGCTGCTCGGCCCAGACGTCATAGTCTGTGACGGTGGATATTGAAAGGTAGCAGATCTCGGCTTCCCGTGCCAGCGTGCATTCAGGCACCAGGGTCATCCCGATGATGTCTGCCTTCATGATGTCGCGGAAGAATTTTGATTCAGCGCGGGTGGAAAAACGCGGCCCTTCCACACAGACGTATGTAGCCTTTGACTGAAACGGGTAATTCAGCTTGCCTATTACTTTGGATGCAACTGACCGCAGCTGCGGGCAGAAGGGGTCGGCCATGGAAATGTGGCAGATCTGACCGCCGTCGTAGAAGGTATACTGCCGGCCTTTAGTAAAGTCGATGAACTGATCTGGAAGCGCGATATCTCCAGGTTTGTAGTCGTAGCTCAAACTGCCGACAGCAGACGGTGCAATGATACGCCTTACCCCAAGCTCCTTGAAGGCCCAGATGTTGGCCCTGGCGTTTATCCTGTGCGGGGGTATCCTGTGGCTCTTGCCGTGCCTTGGAATGAAGGCCACCTTTCTGCCCGCATACTCTCCTATGGTTATCAGGTCCGAGGGATCTCCATACGGCGTGTAGACCTTGATCTCACGCTTGTCGCTAAAGAGCCCCGGATCGTACACGCCGGTGCCGCCGATGATGCCAATGTCTGCGCTTTCTTTGGCCATCAGTCATACACCACCATCGACTCTACCCTGTAGCCCATCTTCTTCAGCTTGTCAGCGCCCTGAAGCCCGGCCAGCTCTATTACAAAGGCAAAGCCGGCCACCTTGCCGCCAAGCTCTTCGACCAGCTTTGATGCGGCAACTGCGGTGCCGCCGGTTGCTATCAGGTCGTCGGCTATCAGCACTTTCTGGCCCTTCTTGATGGAGCTGTCTTGAATCTCCATCACCGCGTTTCCGTATTCTATGTCGTACGACTTTTTTATCGTCTTGCCTGGAAGCTTGCCGGCCTTGCGGATCATTATCATGCCCGTGCCAAATTTCATGGCAAGGGCCGTTGCCACCACAAAGCCCCTGGATTCTATGCCGGCAATTGCGTCAACCTTGGCCTTGCCAAACCTGCGGTAGAACTCGTCGGCAATGTACTTCAACGCCGCAGCATCGCGGAAAACTGGGTTGACATCGCGGAAAAGTATGCCGGGTTTTGGAAAATCGGGATGTTTTGTTATTATTTCGTCAAGATCAAGGTGCTTGGTTTTTGAAACCACGCCATCTAAGCCAATTTCTGGCTGTAAAAAGGTTGCGAAGTAAGCACTGGCTTACTGCCGGCTTTATACACCGGAACTGCGAATTAACACCGTGCTTACAGAACGGCAGCTGCAGTTCCGTGCCAAAGTCTCCGCGTTTAAGGACTTTAACGAGGCATTCGAGCTGGTAAAATCGGCCGTTTTTACAAAATTCAAGATGCACAGGGCAGGTCTGAGCCTTGTCCTGCAGGTGATGCCCACTCGCCTTGGGGCCTATCACATCCTTGGATCAAACGTCATTGCTGTGAACAGCTACGTTCTGGCTGCCATAAAGAACATGACAGTGCCTGAAGAGTACAACGCCTACCTGTTCATGGTGCTTGCCCATGAATACCTGCACAGCCTTGGTATTGTGGATGAAAACACAGTCCGGCAGATGACTTTTGACCTCTGCCAGACGCTGCTGGGAGATGATCATTCCGCAACCAAGATGGCAAAAGAGGACCCTTCATCGCTGTATCCGCAGCTAAAGGATATGGTAAATACGCAGTTTGGAAGGGAATTTCGGGTGGTCAGGAATTTTGATAAGGCCAACCAGTCCTACATACAGTAGCCACGGAGACAATTAGTCTGTACTAAATTTTACGCAAGAATCCGTGCAGAAATTGTACTTTTTCCAATGTAAGGGAGTTGAGAATGTATAAATAAGATAGAGGGAAAAGTACAACACCATGCCAATTAGGAATGGGGCCGAATACATTCAGAGCCTCAGGGGAAGAGACGTAAAGGTATACCTTTTCGGAGAGTTAGTAAAGGAGCCGGTGGATCATCCCATGATCCGGCCATCGATCAATGCTGTTGCAGCAACCTATGATCTTGCTAATGAAGATCCGGAAATTGCATCCGCTCAGTCCTCGCTTTCTGGACTCTCAGTAAACAGATTCCTTCACATAGCGGAAAGCGCAGAGGACCTGGTCAACCAGAACCGCATGCAAAGAAAGCTTGGCCAGCTGACTGGAACATGCTTCCAACGCTGCGTGGGAATGGATGCCCTGAACTCGCTTTATTCTACAACGTATGAGATAGACCAGAAGCACGGCACACAGTACCACAAACGGCTGATAGAATTCATCAAAAAAGTACAGCAGGAAAACCTGGTCATAGGCGGTGCCATGACCGACGTCAAGGGAGATCGCAGTCTCTCGCCAAGCCAGCAGCCTGACCCGGACATGTTTGTCCATATAACAAAGCGCGATGCCAACGGCATCTACGTCACCGGCGCCAAGGCGCACCAGACTGGATGCATCAACTCCCACTGGATTATCATCATGCCTACCATGAGGCTGAAGGGGGAAGACAAGGATTACGCCATCGTCGGTGCAATCCCGGTGGACGCAAAGGGGATCACCTACATCTATGGAAGGCAATCCTGCGACACCAGAAGCATGGAGGAAGGCGAAATCGATTCTGGCAATTCCAGGTTCGCCGGACAGGAGGCTATGATAATACTGGACAACGTGTTCATACCAAACGAGCTGATATTCATGGACGGCGAGTACGAGTTTGCCGCCATGCTGGTTGAAAGGTTCACCTGCTACCACAGGAGAAGCTACGTCTGCAAGACGGGCCTTGGAGATGTTCTTATCGGCGCAGCAGCGGCAATAGCAGACTATAACGGCATCAGCAGCGCATCTCATATCAAGGACAAGCTGGTCGAGATGACGCACCTCAATGAAACGATCTTTGCGGCTGGAATCGCGTCCTCATTTATGGCCCACAAGACGGCTTCAGGCAACTGGCAGAACGACGACATGCTGGCCAACGTTTGCAAGCACAACGTTACAAGGTTCCCCTATGAAATAGGCCGCATTGCCCAAGACATAGCCGGCGGCCTTATGGTTACTATGCCGTCAGAAAAGGACTTCCGCAGCCCCTCAACCGGACCGCTGCTTGAAAAGTATCTTAAGGGCAGAAAGGGCGTATCCACCGAGAACAGGATGCGTGTGCTCCGGCTGATAGAGAACATGACCCTTGGCCGCAACGCCGTAGGGTACCTGACCGAGTCGATGCACGGTGCAGGCTCTCCGCAGGCCCAGAGGATCCAGATAGCCCGCCAGATGCAGTTGGAGTACAAGAAGAAGCTGGCCAAAAACCTTGCCAACGTCACGGAAGGCGAGGCGGCAGAGCTGGCCCAAGAGAACGCAGACTATTTCAACAAGATCTTTGGAAACAGCAAGAAGGCAGCCAAGTAAGGCTCCTTTCCTGAATTTTTGTAACCAATTTTTAAATAGTCGAATCATGCTTACGATTACGTATGCCGCGACCGATTCACTTTGACATTGCTGCAGACGACCCGGACAGAGCCATGAAGTTCTACAAGGGTGTCTTTGGCTGGAAGTTCAACAAGTGGGACGGTCCGCTAGACTACTGGCTTGTGACCACCGGCGAGAAGGATGAACCTGGCATAGACGGTGGGATCTCACGACGCAATAAGCAGATGCCGGGGGTAATGAACACCATTGGAGTCCCGTCGGTGGACAGGTACATGAAAAAGATAGAGGCCAAAGGTGGCAAAATACTGATGCCCAAGATGGCAATACCTGGCATTGGATGGTTTGCCACCTGTCAGGACACAGAGGGCAACGTCTTTGGCATCATACAGGAGGATACCGAGGCCAAATAATGACGCCTGCCTCGATTGCCGCCAAAAAGGATTATTTATCAGTTTAGCGAAAATTAGTCATCTAACATTAGGGGTTGTTGTAGGTTGAAATTGAATGATGCTCAGATTGACGATCTAACGGGGAAGGTCTTTAGAACTATCGTGAACAACGGTAAGGACGGCATCCTGCAGTCCGAGCTCTGGAAGGAGCTGGCTCTAACAAGCCGGGACGGCTCCCGAGTTGCCATACGCCTCGAGAAACGATCCCTGATAAGGAGGGAAAAAATGCTTGAGAACGGTAGATGGACCTACAAGCTTTTCCCCGTAAAACTGCCGGTTGACACTTTTAGCATTGAAAAGGCCCCGTGTCTTACATGCCCTGTTGAGCACATGTGTTCCCTCGAGGGCTCTTACAGCCCCGTTACGTGCGGCCAGATTGAAGAATGGCTGGTTATGTCGCTTGATATTCTCAACCATAAAAAGGCCGAGGCTGAACAGCAGCCTAGCCAGACATGAAGCTTTAGAAATGAGGCTAGCAGACGCACGCAGAGATCATTACCGCAAGCTTGCAAAGGACCAGGGTTACCGTAGCAGGGCTGCGTACAAGCTTTTGCAACTGAACGATTCGTACCATATCCTCAGGAAGGGCGCCAAGGTCGTTGATGTGGGCTGTGCCCCGGGAGGATGGGTGCAGGTAGCAGCAAAGCAGGTGGGCAGCGGCGGCCGGGTCGTGGGAGTAGACCTAAAAGAGGTCGAGCCGGTGGCCGGCGCCGCGATATTTCAGGGAGATATTGAAGATCCCATGACCGTTAGCAGGATAGCTGAGGCGTTGCAGGAAAAAGCTGATGTCCTGCTCTCGGACCTTGCGCCCAATGTCAGTGGGGTCTGGGACATAGACCATGCGAGGCAGATATCGCTCTCAAAAAGCGCCTTCTCTCTTGCCCAGAAGGTGTTGAAGGTCGGCGGAAATGCAGTCTTTAAGGTCTTTGAAGGCGAGTTTCTAAACGAGTTTAAAAACGAGTTAAAGAAAAGCTTTGAGAAGGTCCTTCTCAGCAAACCCACCGCCAGCCGGCAGGAGAGTAGCGAGCTGTACCTCGTCTGCCTCAACTTCAGGGGCAGCTAAACTCGTATTCAGACGAAATAATCCAAACGAACTCAACTAAAGTGCATTAAATTAATTAACAAGTTTTGTGCGCTTTACACTACAGTAGGCCATGTCCCGGCAGCCTGCAGACTATCAGCGGAACCACAAGATAGAGGTTCCAAAGGGCCCGGAGTCCTCCCCCAGTCGACTTCTTGTACTCTGCATAGACCGGGACGATGACATCGGCTCAAAAGGCGGCATTGAAACTCCCGTGGTGGGGCGTGATCAGTGCATCAACGCCGGGACCAGACTTGCAATAGAGGACCCGGAAGACGCCGACGCCAACGCCATCTTTGGGGCTGTCAAGACATACGAGGAGCTTGTCAGCAAGGGCTACGACGTCGAAGTCGCGGTGGTGGCCGGCAAATACAACCGCGGCGTTGAGGCGGACGAAAAGATAAGCCGGGAAGTGCAGGCAATCCTGTCAAGGTATCAGGCCACCGGGGCAGTGATAGTTTCAGACGGCGAGGACGACGAGACCGTTTTGCCGGTCATACAGTCCAGAGTTCCAGTAGTCTCTGTACAGCGTATAATCATCAGGCACAGCAGGAGCGTCGAGTACTCTTATGCTGTTTTCGGCCGTTACATCAAGGCATTGATGTACGACCCACAGTACTCCAAATTCTTTCTTGGAGTGCCAGGAGCCCTGCTCTTGGCCGGCGGTCTAGCGGTAGCCTTTGAACAGACCAAGTGGCTGACGGTCATGATACTGGCCATACTTGGAGGCGCGTTTATAGTCCGTGCCTTTGACATAGACAGGACGGTAAGTTCACTTGGCAAGCTGTCACCTACGGACTTCATCAAGATATTCTCAGTTATAGGAGGCATACTGGTCATACTTGCAGCCATCGCAAACGGCATCTCAAGTATACCCCATGACATACCTGTATACAACATGAATGCCCTGGAGATAGTTACCAACAAGACCATAGTGGGAAGCTTTGCAAAGGGCACGATAACCCTTCTCTGGATCGGAATTGCCACCGTCCTTGGCGGCGTGTTTCTGGCAAACTGGCTGAAGGGAAGCTCCCGCGAGGTATCAGAGATACTGAGGCTGGTGGTGCTGGGGCTTTTGTACATACCCGTAGTCCAGTTTGCCTCGGTACTGACCGAGGGCACAAGCCCGTTCACCCTCATCTCTTCGCTGCTGATAGGCCTTGCAGTCTCGCTTGTGGCTGCCACGATACTGTACCAGCGCTTCAGACACAGGAGAAGCGGCGAGGCGCTGAAACACTAAATAATGCTGCGCCTGCAGTTTTGAGAAATGCCAGAGCACGGCGACTTTGATCCCGGCGCAAAAAAATGGTACTGCAGCTACTGGATGGACTTTGAAGAATGGGAAGATGTTCATGACTATAGCCCGCCCGAGATGGCCGGGGCAGACGAAAAACAAGAGCCAGAAGAGGACGAATAGCATAAAATATACAAACCACCGCCGCGACCTGATTGTGTGGTCGACGAGCGGTCTGCCGGAGCAGTGTTGTTCTATGCTGCCAGCCAAGAACCGGAGTATCTGCTGTTGCATTACACTGCCGGCCACTGGGACTTTCCAAAGGGGAATATAGAGCAAGGAGAAAGCGAGATAGAGGCAGCTTCCCGGGAGATCCGAGAAGAGACGGGAATCTCTGATGTAGAATTTGTGGACGGGTTTCGCCACAAGATCTCCTACAAGTACAGGAAGGGCAGAAAGCTGGTAAACAAGGAAGTCGTGCTGTACCTGGCAAAGACAAAGACAAAGGAGGTCAAACTCTCCCACGAACACATCGGCTACGCATGGAAAAAATACGATGACGCGATGAACCAGCTGACTTTTAAGAACGCCAAGAATCTGCTTGCCGCGGCCAGAGACTTTTTGCAGAAATCATCTGCATGAAAGGGCCTTTGCCTGGATCTCCCTTGCAGCCCTCGCAGGATCGTCTGCTTCAACTATGGACCTGCCAACTATCAGGTAATCCGATCCGCTCTTGATGGCTTTTGCGATGTCTCCTCCCTGTGCGCCAACGCCAGGCGAGTATACAGGAAGCGAAAAACCCTGTCTTTTCTTTTTGCGCATGACTTGCTTCATTATCTCAGTCTGGGTAGCGCCGACCACTATGCCGTCAGCGTCGGCGCGCAAAGCTCTGTCAAGAAAGACATGATACAGCGACTTGCTGTTCAGCTTCAGGCCGTAGCCTTCCTTTGCGCCGGGATGGCTCATGTATACCAGCGCGATGACGCCGGCATCCATCTCATGGGCCTTCTGCACAAGCTCGTCAAGTTCGCCAGAACCCATGAACGGGTTGGCAATGACCGCATCAAAACCCATCCTAACAAGGTGGTGCAGCGCGATCTCGTTGGTATGTTCTATGTCATTAAGCTTGATGTCTGCTATGCACTGCAGGCCGTGCGAGTGTCCAAGCCCCGTGATCTCTGAAGTCTCGCGTGCAGACAGCGGCAGAAGGAGGTGGAAGTTAATTTTCACGGCGCATACGTGCTCTGCAACTGCCTCGACGGTCTTTACAGCAAACTGTTTCAAGTTTTTCCTGTCAACCGGCGGGTCAAGCGCTAGAACTACCGGGCTTCTTTCTGCTGCTTTTGCCATCCTTTTGCGGAAGGGCTCAGTCATAGACCTTTACCAGCGGATGGCTGTCTGCCAGCCTTATCACCTTGAGATAGATGTAGCCGTGTTCTGCAAGGCTGGAGGTAAAAGATGGCTGTTCAACCTTCTGGCTTGCATACCGTAAGAAAGATCCCGCCGGTTCTGCGTTAAGGAGCACATAGTAAAAGTATGAGAAGGAATCGTTATCGTTCATACTCATATGGGTGCCCAGTACCACTTTTCCTTGTTCCTTGAACAGGAAGAGCGGCAGCGGCGCCTCCTCGTAGATGGTCTTGTATGCGGCCACCTTTGCCAGACTTGCCAAGTCTCGAAGCCTTATTGCCACGTACCCTGACTTTTTGTCGATCCTGGCCGCCCTGGCAAGGGACGGGGGCATCTCATCTACCTTGATGATGGGCGCGTACACAAACGTGGGATTGCCGACAGAATTGGCCAAGATCACCTCTTCAACACCGTTGCTTTCGCGGTAAGCCAGGTACTGCGCGTCTCCAACCTCTGATTCCACGTAGTAAATCACCGGCCGCCCATCTATGACGTCCAGCTGGACAGCAAGCACATTCTTGCCACCAAATGTAAGGGAAAATGCTGGTATGGGCGCTCGCTCCAGCGCACAGACCAGCCGGCTAAAACTCTTGATGTCTGTCAGTGCAATGTAACACGGCGCCTTTATCCTCAATTCGCAGTACGGTTGATACATACAGTATTAAAGTCATCCGCCCTGCTGTATGCAGTGTTGGACAGGCTGCACGACTTTGTAGAACAGGCCAGAAAGATACTAGAGTCAGAGCAGCCTGACGAATCCTCCATCTGGAGGGCCTACGTTGCGCTGGAATCAGCCATACTGGATCTGAAATTAGCACACAATCTAGAGCATGAAAAACAGCCTTCCAGTCCAAAGCGGAACGCAAAAAAAGACGAGCTAATTCTGGCTGCAAGGAAAAAACTTAGAGAAATCGACGTCGAGGGAGATAAAAAAGCCCTGCTTTACAATTTAAGGTCGTGCCGAAACGCGCTGAAGGCTTTGCTGTCCTAGCGGCGGTCGATGACGTCTTCCAGTTCCGGCCCGGTACCAATCAGCGTGACTTTGACGCCGGTACCAGCCTCGATCTCCTCGATGAATTTTCTGGCCCTGTCAGGCAGCTTGGCGTATTCGCGCAGCCCTGCGGTTTCCGGGAATACGACATCCAGCTTTGTCACCGCAATCTGGGTCGCGCTGTTTATCCTGACGGCCTTTTTGGCAAGGTCCATGTCAAACGGCGCAGCCCTTCTCTGCCTTCCGGTGACGCTACCAAATTCAAGCCAGCCGCGTTTTTTGGCCTCTTCCTCGTCAAGCTCGTTTTGCAAGGGGCCTCCGCCCACCCTAGTTACGTAGGCCTTGAAAACCACCAGCACTTCGTCTACTTTTTTTGGGCCGATGCCCACATCGGAGCATATTGCGGATGCCGTAACATCCTTTGACGTGACGTAGGGGTATCCGCCGTGGAAAAGCGAAAGATACGTACCCTGGGTGCCCTCGACTAGGACTTTTTCTCCGTTTTCCAGCGCGTAGTTGACGGAGTTGCTGACATCCTCTATGTACAGCGATAGTTCGGGGATCTCCTTAGCCAGTTTCAGGGTTCTAAGGGCCCTATCAGAGTTGGCCGGTCCTGTTCCCGTGCCTGTAGTTCCAACCTTGCCCTTCAAATGGTCCTCGCTTTTGTCCGTGTCGATATGCTGCTGCTCGATTATGCCGCACTGGGCGTCAACATAGGTCCGGTCGTCGGCCTGGAACTGAGATACTTCATTTAGCAGCACCTTGGGGTTTACCAGAACCCCTGCCCCTATCAGGAGCCGTGTAGAAGCGTTAAGTACCGCGCTTGGAAGCATGCGGACCTTGTATTCTTTACCATTGAAGGTAAAGGTGTGGCCGGCATTGGGACCAACTCCACCACGCACGGCTATGGAAGGGTTGTCCTTCTTGGCAAGGTACGCGATTATCTTGCCCTTGCCTTCGTCACCGAAAAAGCCTCCAACTGTCACAAGAGACGGCATGAGTTTTCTCCTATCGCGTCGCTATTTAATCCCAGCGGGGACACGGATTAAATTGACCAGGCTGCTTCGCAGTATGCATGAGCAGTCAGGAAAACCTGCGCGGTGCAGCTGGCAACATCATTCAGATCCTTGCAAACCTGCCGGACTTTTTGAGAAAGCCAATGCTGCAAAAAAGACTCAAGGAATTCTTTGCCATGAGCGAAGCAGACCGGCAGGAGACCATTTCGCTGGCGCTGTCGGCCGCGCCCACCATTGAATCCACCAAGCTTTCAATCCTGGTAAAGACATGGCTTGAAGTACTTGCCGGGTTTGACGCTGGCCAGCGAGCCATCATTTTTGGAACCTACTGCCAACAAATAGTCCGGCAGCCAGAACGCCTGCAGCAGCTGAACCTTCAGAGGCTGACAGAAACATTCCTCTCCCTTGACGATAGACAAAGGGAAATCTTGGCAGACTCATTTAAGGAAGTGCTCATCTCCTTCCCAAAGAGGGACCAGATCCTGCGCTTGATCCCAGATTACTCCAAAAGTGTTATTGGGCTAGTGTGACGGCGGTTTTTCCGGGTTCTTCTGTACCTCGGCGACGCCCTTCTCTAGGCCAAAGAACGCCCTTTCGTACTTGCGGAGGGCCTTGCGGTGTTCCGGCAGGGACATGTCAAGCCTCATCTCGTTCATGACCATTATCGCGTAGGTAGTCCATTCTTTCCAGCATGCCGCGCATGCAGGGTACTTGTCTGCAGCCGGGTCTTCCGGTTGCGCCTCAATTGAGTTTCCACACTTTATGCAGGTCTTGGTCATCTGCCAGCTCTTCGTAACTGCCATTATTATAAGTTGAGGTTCGAGCTAGAAAAGCGGCTTTTTCATGTTAGAGCCGCATTTTCCGCATGTGGAGCCCTTGACTTCGGCACCGCAGGACAGGCAAACATACTTTATCTTGACGCCCTCGTTTGTGTAGCCACCGCCCATCACGGTGTCGCTAAAGCCCAAAGATTTGAGGGCCTTTATCTGCCGCCATCTGATGTAGAGCATGGCACCTATGAATATGACCATGTTCAGGGCCAAGCCTATGAAGAACCCAAAAAAGTAAGTTAGCAAGAGACCTGCTGCAAAACTTGCGCCAAGGAATATCATCTGCCTTTTTAATGCCGGTTTTAACCTTCCGTCCATCCTGAGGATAACTTTGCAGATTTAACTTAAGAACGTTTTTCCAAAACTAGCCCAAATTGGAACTTAACCCCAAACTTGATATAGTTTTGAAACACTACTAATCTCATGAAGGTGCGCTGTCCTGACTGCAAGGGCATAGCCGAACTGGCGGACAATTTTTCCTTTGTCAAGTGCACCAGCTGCTCCTTTGACATGACGTACGGTGAGTACGTGAGGTATATCGCGTACAAGGATGCCAGATACCGAGACATCCTAAGCGACTACAAGCAATAGGATTAATAATTTAGAATGTGCAAGCCTTGCAGAACGTTTGGAACTCGAGCTAGCTATAAACCTGATTGGTCTGGGAATCTGCGTCCTGATTGGCCGATTTGCCTACACCGGCTACACGGTTGTGGCAAGCCCAAACCTGCTACGGCTTACCCTGGCGTTCATCTCCATAGCAGCAGGCTTTGTCCTGCTGGCCACTGCTTTGTACATCGACGAAGCCTATTCTAGGATTGTAAACACTTCGGGTCTGGCAGCGCAGGCCATAGGCTACTTTTTCATAGCCATATCACACGGGCTCAAGTCATCGTTTGACTTTGCACCGAAACCTACGGGA
Source organism: Nitrososphaera sp. (assembly GCA_029263715.1). Taxonomy (GTDB): domain Archaea; phylum Thermoproteota; class Nitrososphaeria; order Nitrososphaerales; family Nitrososphaeraceae; genus Nitrososphaera. The sequence continues at coordinate 72,176 of JAJUFP010000003.1, forward strand.
GCATTCCTCCTCGTGCCGCTGGCCGTGACACCCTTTGTTATACCGGGAAATTCAATAGAACATATCGTTAGGTCAATTTCTTTTATTCTACTAGTATATGTGTCAATTGAAACAATGGCATCCTATATGCAGAGCATGAGGAGTAATACCCTCATGATTGGTTCTGGAATGGCCGCGCTAGCCGTAGCGGAGCTTATGGCCTGGTACAACTTCATTTACCCCGGTTCTTTCTTTTACGCGGCCTTGATCATCAAGGTGGCGGGGTTTGGCCTGATCTTCGTTCCGTTCTCAAAGTTCGGCCTCAGTGGCTTGGGGAGAATGAATCAAATTGGCAGCGGGATATAGAACTCACGTCAGCATAATTGCAGACATTCTGAACACTGCAAGAATGTACAGCTACGAAGGTTACGAAGGCGTCAGCGTTACACATCTCATCCGCAAGGCCAACGTGCCACATAGAAGGCTAAGCAGCATAGTTTCAGAGCTGACTGCAACGGGGCTGCTTCACGAGATACCAGAAGACTCGGTAAAATACCGCATCAGCGATAAGGGGATGGAGTTCCTCAAGGCCTATAACCAGTTCAAAGGCTTTGCAGAAGGCTTTGGATTAAAGGTCTGAATCCCAAAAATTATTTACTGTCAAGACTGCAAACTTGTCTTTTTTCTAAAAGATCCACTTCTAGTTTATGCAGCTTATTGGGCACATCATGCATAAATACAAGCTGGATGGTTTGGCAAAACTTTCCGGGTTTACTTTGCATTACAATGTAAACTATCCGCTTAAATTTTTGAAATGTGCAGTTGATCCTGACATGACCAATGAAAAGCCAGCGGCGCTGCACAAAAGAGATGCCGGACTTAACCTTAGGATAGCGCTCAGCTTTGCGGTTCTGACCATGTTGTATCTGGTATTCATCAGCATACTTGCCTACCTTGGGGTAGGGTTCATACCAATAGCCATAATCGCGTCGTTGATGATACTGGCACAGTGGTACTTTTCAGATAAAATTGTGTTATGGAGCACGGGTGCCAAGCTGGTCTCAAAAGAGCAGTATCCAAGACTACACGAAATGGTGGAAAGAATAGTGGTAAGAAACGGCCTGACAAAACCAAAGATTGCGGTTATCAATACAAAGATGCCAAATGCCTTTGCCACCGGAAAGGGGCCTAAAAGCTCCATTGTGGCAGTCACAACAGGGCTTATGGAAACCCTTGAACCGGAGGAACTTGAAGGAGTACTGGCCCACGAGCTGGCTCACGTCAAAAACAGGGACGTGCTCGTCCTGACTCTGGCCAGCTTGTTTTCAATGGTTGCATGGTACCTGATGCAGTTTGGATTCTATGGAACGCTGACAGGCTCCTATGGAGGCAGGCAAGACAGGAGCGGCAGCGCTATGATAGTCCTACTCGTGGCTGTCGTGACTTGGTTTGTCAGCTTCTTGATAATCCGGGCAATATCCAGGTACAGGGAATTCGTGGCCGATAGGGACGGGGCATTGATGACTGGCAGACCTGCCAAGCTGGCAAACGCACTCATGAAAATAAGCGGCAGCATGAAGAGGGTGCCGGAGCAGCAGGCGCGCCAGATGGAAGGCATGAACGCCTTCTTCATAATACCTGCCGCATCCGGAAGCAGCATTGCCAACCTCTTTTCCACGCATCCGCCGGTTGAAAAAAGAATACAAAAGCTCATGGAACTTGAAGCAGCCCTGCACTGACCTGCTTTTAACCCAGTTTTAGCGGAAGGCACCGCGTCGTAGACTTGCACACCAAAATACTCAAGTTTGAACTGGTGCTTCTGGTTCTATGAGATATACATCCAGACTGCGTAGCAAAAGATGGAAGAGTCACCGACGGAAGAAACAAGATGGATAGTTAGGACGGCCATGAGAACGATCAGGAAGTTTATTCTTCGTCCTCTTCGTCTTCTGATTCTTCGTCCTCTTCGTCTTCGAAGTCGTCCTCAAAATCATCGTCTTCAGACATATGGCATAACCGACTAAACGTTCGTTATAAGGATTTTGCCGGCCCTAGAGCTCTAACTCCAACCTATCATTATAATATCATAAACCGTGTCTGCCCATTACCATGTACAGATACAAACAGTCTCAGCCAGTTCAGAAATGCTGCTGTCACAATCATCCTGCACGGAAAATGGTCATCAAAACAACTGTACTTTGTGCGCTGGATGAACCATGCATCTAGCTATAGATCTTAAGTTAGCAGAGACTGGATTAAAAAAGGGAAAAAGGGAAGGGATTTAGAACCTTCCAAAGCCCAGCGAGGATCCCCTGAACCTGGCAAAGCCGATCACGGCGACCAGCGAAGCTGCCAGTATCAGTGCAGCAATGACTCCGAATTCCGGTACTACCTGGGTGCCTTGGATCTCTATCAGGTCAGTGCCTTGTGGATAGTCGATGACCAGCGTTCTGGAAGTGCTGGTAGTTTGGGCCTCTACGACGGTTATTTCGTCTTCTTCTCCGGATTCCAGGTCGGTGGTGGTTACCATGTACCTGATGTCTTGACCGCCTTCAACTGCGTCGATGACGTTTCTTGGAAGGACGACTGTCAGTCTACCGGCCTGCGTACCATCCACAGATACTGCTAACCTGTTGTCGTCAGGTTTTGCAAAGACGCTCTTGACCGAACCGTTGGTGATCTCGTATTCTATCGGGAATGTGCTACCGTCGACCTTGAGATTGGCAGTCAGTTTTCCAGCCGCTCCCTTTAATTCGAAGGTGGTCTTTGCCTGCTTCAGGTTGTATGTAGCTGTCACGTCGTACTTGCCGGCTACTCCCAGCTTGCCGCCTACAACCATATCGTACGAGTACGATCCATCCGTTGATGGAGTTATCAGGTCGACCCTGTATGCATCACCATTTGGATTGTTGACCTGAATAACCACACTCTGTCCTGCTACCAGCAGGTCCCTGTTCACCGTCCCGGTTATCTTGATGGTCGAACCTGTACTGTATTCCGTCTTGTCCGTCTTGACGGTTATCGTGCCTGAATTCGCTGACTGGCCAGTGATGTCAAACTCGATCTCTGCATCGTTGTCACCGTAGCCAACCTTTACTGTGTAATCGTTCTTAACATCAAGGTTTCCTATCAGCCTTATATCAGCACTGTAGGTAAGGTCGGCGTTGGGTTCCACGTATGCAGCCAATCCAGCAAAGCTGCCATCTGGCTTGAACACCAAGATGTTGACTGTCTGATCCTTGATTATTCTGTCAACCTTGCCGGAGACCTTCATTGTCTCGCCTGTCAGATATCCTGACTTGTCTAGTTTGACGGTCAGTGCAGAAGAGCCAGTAGTGCTTCCAATGTTGAAAGAAATCTCTTTGTCTTCATCGTCGTAGGTTATGATAACCCTATATTTTCCATCCTCGGCTTCATCGTCAAGATCAAAGCTGAAGCTGAATTCACCGTCACTTTCGACGTCTGCCTCATCGTCTACGACCTCATCATTATCTGGTCCTATGACCTCGATGCCGACTTCATCTTCTCCAGAAACCACGTCAACTTCGCCAGTTATCCTGACGGTGTCGCCAGCTTCGTAGGTTGTCTTGTCGGTCTTTACAGTTATTGGTTCGCTACTACCATTACCTGCATCCTCGTCTTCCACTTCAAAGATGGTAACGGCCTCATCACCGGCATAGGACACTATTACCGCATATCTGCCATGGTCTGCCTCATCGTCAAGGTCGAAGTCATCGTCGCTAAACTCGTCACCATCAAGGTCGACAGTGTTGTCATACACACGGCTGTTGTCTGGCCCAATGACCTCAATGTCTATTTCATCTTCTCCCAGTTCAGGATCCTGTATGAATCCGGTGATTTCTACCGTGTCGCCGGCAGAGTATAGATCGTCTTCTGTTTCCACAGTAATCGGGTCGTCGTCATCGTCTTCTACTACCTTGAAATAGCTGAAAACGTCATCGCTACCGAAACTCACCTGTACTACGTATAGGCCTTCATCCGCATTGCTGCCAATCTCATAGGTGAAAGAGTATTCTTCGTCTTCTATCTCAATATCCTCCGAATCAGAATCATCCGGACCTTCAATCGTTATCTCGACTTCTTCACCATCATCTGCGCCATCAACAATTCCTTCGATAACAACTTCGTCCCCTTGATCGTAAACCATGTCTTCAATCTCCACAGTGATATCCTCGTGGGAAGCATATGATTTTGGCACTGCAACAAAGGCTGTAGAAATCAACGAGCCAACTAGCAGTAGCACTAGAGCGTATGCTCGACTATTTGATGAGAGCATACCGCGATTTAATCCTGTAGCACTATTAATTTGTTAGTCTAGTATTGTTGACACAGGGAAAAAACTTTTTGAGTCAATATATTCCAAGACATGCAGAACAATATTATACGAAGGACAGGATGTAATCTGCGATTTGGACAAGCCCGTAGTAGAAAAGCGTCCTTGGGGCCATTTTGAGCGTTTTACATTAAACGAGCCGGTCACCGTCAAGCTGGTGTACCTGGATGGTGATAAGCGCCTGAGCCTGCAGTACCACAACAACCGTTCCGAATTCTGGAAGGTCGTCAAAGGCCCGGTAAGGGTGTTGCTAAACGAAGACTCGAGGCTGCTTCAGACCGGCGAGACGATAACGATACCCAGAAAATCGCTGCACCGCCTTGAAGGCGCCGGCATCGATGCCGTGGTACTAGAGATCTCTACTGGCGAGTTTGACGAATCCGACATCGTCAGGCTTCAGGACGATTACAAAAGAGATTGACTACTCGCGGGTAACGTGCGAGCCTTCAGAAGTCATGGCAAATCTGAATATCTGGTCGACTTCCGAGTCTTCAAAGATCTCCGAGTCATGGGTGATCATTATCATCTGCGATAGCGGGCCGGCACCCTCCCGGAAGGCTTCAGATATTATCTTGACAAGCGCCTTTCTTCTCTCTTCGTCCAGATGCGTGGTCGGCTCGTCCAGAACAACAAAGTCCAGCCGGTTTGAGCCCATCATGTAGGCTATGCCAAGCCTTATGGCCAGGGCCACGGCAACCTTTTCGCCGCCGCTCAGCGAGGGCATGTCTATCTCGCCGTGCCTGCCGTAGCAGGTTATGGTTATCTCCCTTGCCTTTTCGGCCAGCTCGATCCTTGAAACCCCGATGTTGAAAAGCGAGGCGTACTCCGACGCCTTGTCTGAGACCATCTTAAGCGCCCACGACCGGAGGCTGATCCCTACCATGCCGTCCCTGTTAAAGATAAGCGACCGAACCCTTTCCAGCTGGCCGGCAAACTCGGATGCTGCCTGCAGCTTGCCAATGATCTCGTTTGACGAGTCCACAGTGTTCTTGGCATCCTCGATGGCCTTCTGGTACGACCCCAGCTTGCGATTGACATCAAGAAGCTTCTGCGAAAGGCTGCTTTTTTCCAGTTTGGCATCGGTATACTGGCGGTGGCTGAACCCCCGCACCCTTTCCCTGAGAGCCTGTATCTCCTTTGCAAGGGATCTTGACACGTCGTCGATGGCAAGAATCATCGGATCCTCGATCTTTGATATCTCCTTTGGCAGCTTGGCCAGATCCGATCTCCAGCTTTCAAGCTCCTGCTCCAGCTTCAGAACTTCGTCTGGCGAGCTGATGGAGTTATCGGCCAGAAACTTTTCTGCAGAGGCAATCCTTTTGTCCTGCTCGGCCAGCTGCCGCTGTTCCTTGGTAAGGTTGAGCTTTGATTTCTGCAGCTTTGATTTTTCCACCTCTTTTTCCGTTATCTCGGCTCGGATATGCGAGGTGTCAAACATGTCGTTTATCTTTTGTACCGGCGAGTTGCAGACCGGGCACCTGCCGTTCTGGACTTGGAGCCTGCCGGCGCATTCCAGAAACCCCCTCAGCTGGCCGGATGCGCCCTCGATCTCTACAAGCCTAGACTGGATGTCTTCCATCTCTGAATTGACCATCTGGAGCCGGATGCTTACTTCCTCCTTGCCTTCAAGCAGCTTTAGCGAGTTTCTTGCCTCCCTTGCGATCCGATCCGTCCTGGCAGCCTCGGCCTCGATGGAGTTGCGTTTATCGTTAACGTGCCGGACCAGCATCGATTCTTTGGTCTGAAGTTCGTGCACCTGCAGGATGGCCGGCTCCATCCCTTCTATCTTGGATTCCAGCTGGCTGACCCTTTCCTCAAGCATCCTCTTTTCGTCTTCAAACTCGGCATAGGCAGACTGCAGCTGCACCATCTCCTTGGCCTTTTGCTCGGCAAGGGCCAGCACCTTGGGTATGTCTTCATCGGTATAGCCGGTTTCGTCGCGCAGCCTGTCCCGAAAGCCCCGGATAACTTCAAGCATCGTCTGGTAGGCAGAGTCCAGCCTGTCGATCCCGATAAGGCCGTTTATGAGCTCCTTGAACTCCTTGGGCTGCGCCTCTATTATCCGCACAAGCTCGCCCTGCTGAACCACGGCCGCAACGCGCAGCTTTTCATAGTCAAGGCCGATTGCCTTGGCCACCTCCGCGCTCATGGACTCGCCGTACTGCCGGCGCTCGCCACCGGCAATCTTTTTGTTGACAGCCTTGCCGGATTCAGAAACAAGCTCAAACTGCGAGAAGGCCGGCATCCCCGATTCGGTGGTGGTCCGGGTTACCTGGAATTCCTTTGAGTTAAGCGTAAACCGCATCCTGACCATCGCGGAATGGGCGCCAGCAGCCCTCCTGATGAGGTTCTTGTTGGATTTTCTGGTGTGCTTGCCAAACAAGGCGTAGGTTATGGCGTCTATGACCGACGACTTGCCGGACCCGTTGTGGCCGACAAATATGGTAAGGCCACGTCCAAATTCAAGGTGTGTGTCCTTGTGCGAGATAAAGTCGTTCAGCTGTATGTCCTTTATCATTTGGTCACACTCTTGTACCTATCCCAGACAATGTCAAGGGCCGCCCTAGCTTCGCCGGCTGCTGCAAGCGGCAGCAGGTCGTGGATGGCAAAGCTTGCCAGTTCTTCTGAGCCCAGCGCCTCCTTGGACAGCCGGAACAACTCGCTGTCCATGTCGGCCGGCCTGTTGTCGTAGACGACGCCGGGTTTTTCTTCTTCCAGCGGCTGCCAGACGTAGTGAAGGCATGCTTCCTGCAGCCGGGCAAGGTTTCCTGCTATCACTCTTGAGTCTATGTCAGTTCCGGCAACCTCGATCCTGGCGACAGGCTTTCTTTCATAACCCTTTGCCTTCTGGAGTAATTTTTCGACCTCGTTTTCAATTTCGCTGTAACTTATCCTTGCTGAGAATTGCGGCCGGCGGTTGAGCGCCACCCAGTGGGTTGAAGGCTCTTGTCCGGACATGTCGACAAGGAGAAAGCCCTTTTCGACTTCCTTGATGCCCTCGCTGGGGGTAAGGTCTATCGAGCCGGGGTACGCCAGCGGCCCGCCAAGGTTGCTAAACCTTTTCTCCATGTGATCGTGGTAATGCCCCATGGCATAGTAATCAAAGCCGCCGGGAAGGTCTGTTGAATTGATCTCGCCGGCATACTTGTTCAGGTCGGTCAGCCCCTGGTGCAACACCAGTATCTTTTTGCCGCTGTACCTGGCGGCTACCTTGTCTGAAGCCTTCAGGCTGTCTATCAGCGAGTCGATGTTTCCCTTCCTTTCCTTGTTGGCGCCCATCACCACGCAGTCCTGCACTTCAAAGCCCTCGTCAAGCCTGAGCCTTTTTGCCAGCCCCAGGTTGCTAAAGATATAAGCAAAGGGGACATCGCTTACCCTGCTTATATCGTGCTCTCCAAGCACAAAGGCCACGGGTATCTGCTTTTCCTTCAGCTTCTTTAGCGCATTTGCAAGGGTTATGATCGCCTTGCCGGGGGGACGCGGCGTGTGAAAGATGTCTCCGGCCAGTATGACCAGTTTAGCGCCTTCCCTTACCGAGACGTCGATGGCTTCGTTAAAAGTATCGTAGACATCCTTTTCCCTTTCTTCTAGGTTGAACTGGGAGTAGCCAAGGTGCAGGTCAGAGATATGCGCTACAAGCATCGCCGGTCAGTCCTGCAAGTACCCGGATGGGATGTATGATTCGGCGGCTTCTTTGGATGCTTCCCGGATCTGTGAAAGCTGCTTCCACTGCTCGACGGCCTTTTGGTCTCCGCCTATCTTGCGCTCCTTGACCTCGTCGACCTTGACAAAAGTCGGCAGGTTCACCCACTGGCCGGTGAAAACCGCTTCGCCAGGATTCAGCGACGGCAGCTGCTCTATCAGGTCCCTGCTTAATGACTCGCTTGCGGCAGAGATCTGCATCTGGTCGTCTTGCTGGATTATGCGCATGACGGCAAGGGAGCCCATCTGGCTGAGGATGTTGGCATCTATGCCCCTTGGCCTTTGCGAGACTATGACTAGCCCCAGGCCAAATTTCCTTCCCTCCCTGGCGACCTTGCCAGCAAAATACTTGGTTTCCGTGTCCTCTTCCTTTGGGATAAAGATGTGGGCCTCCTCTACCACCACCAGCACGGGCGCGGTAAACCGCACCGGCACCCGTGGCTCGGATGAATTCTGCGAAGTTTTGTTCCTGGTGGCCCGCTTCCTGTCGTCCAGCATCTCTTCAAGGTAGTAAGACACGGCGATGTTGGCCTGCCGCTCGGTCAGCTCTACAAGGTTGATGACGTTTATCTTGCCGTTTTTTATCATGGCCAGCGGGTCTGACAGACCGGGGTCCAGAATATTGCTAAACTTTCTGCGGGCGTCTTCTATCTTGTCTTCGACCTTGGCCGCAGTTTCGCGGTACATCTTTTGTTCTGCGCCAACAGCCCGGACCCCCTCTATGAGGGCGTTCCAGAAATCATCCCCTTTCCGCTGGCGGACGTCTTGAGTAAAGGCCTCTCTAAGCACATGCATCTGGTTTGAAGCGTTCTCCTGAATCTCTATTACGGCTGCAAGTTTTTCAGGCGCAAGCATTCGCGGGTTTATTCTTGCGTCCATCAGGTTGCTGTTCCGGCCCATGTCCAGAGTCGAGTAATCGTCGTGGTAATCGAATATCACCATAGTACCGTTTATTCTGGCCACTTCCTTTGCCAGAAGCGAGACAAGGTTGCTCTTGCCCATTCCTGTCATGGCAAGGATGGCCAGGTGTCTTGAAACCACCTTGTCAATGTTCACCTTTGCTGCCACCTCGGAATTGCGAAGCAGCCTGCCCACGCCAAGCCATTGCTGGCCTTCCGGTGCAAAGACCTTGGCAAGGTCTTCCAGGGTTGCCTCGTAAACCTCGGTCCCCGGCTCAGGCGGCAGGGATGGGATTATGCCCCTGCCCCTCTTCAGGTCTTCCAGAAGTCCGAGAATGCGCACGTGGCCCTTGTAGCTCTTGTCGCGTTTGTTGGCTTCTGCCACCTGTCGGCTTTCAAACGCCTCTTCATAGTTCCGTATGGCCGGGCCAAGGGCATCGCTGGTTATCGACGAGCGCTCTATCAGCCCCAGAACTCTGCCGCCGCCATACTGCAGAATCACGTACTCTCCTAGGCTGATGGGCCTTTTTGATTCAAAGGTAACCTGGTCCGGCTTGGCAACGCCGATCACGATCCCAAGGCCTGTTCTTGCTTCACTCATTTAGCGCGTCCCTTGCTCCCTGTTCATTCTGCAAGCTGAATATGCTTGCCAGTCTGTCTATATCTTCATTGCTTACCTTGCAGTTGTTGTGTGCCAGCTTCAGGCAGTACGGGTAGCCGGAGACGCTGTGGTAGCGCAGCATACTCAGCAGTCTTTTGATGTCGTTTTCCCGCGTGTCCCATTTAGTGCCCACAAGCTCTATGCGGACCAAAGGAGTATAGTCGCGCAGCCTTGCATAAGTTTCAAAGACAGGCATGTGTCGGAATTCCGTCCGCACCGGCATGCTGAAGCCAGCCGCCTTGCTGACGTGGCTGTAATAGTATATGTCGCCAGCCTTGGAGCCAAGGTTTTTGAATTGCAGCCTGCTGTTGGAGGTCTTGGCGATAAATACGGCATCGCCGTATTTGCGTATCATATCGGTAGCATCGGGCCTGCCGTTTTCCATCCTGGCGACCAAAGATCCGTCAACGCAGACAATGTCCGGCTTGCTTTCCAATGCCTTTTGCGTCACGCTTGCCTCCATGCCCATGGCCTTGGTCTCTAGAAGGTCCTTTCCGGCAAGGACCGCGATGTCAAAATCATGCTCGGAAGCCAGTATCCTGTTGGTGCTGGTAATCGCAATGGCCGTCACCACATACAGGTGCAGGCCCTGAAACGCCCGCTTGTTCCAGCTGCTGTCCACCCCGGCAGACTCGCATTTTTCTGGCAGCGGGTCATAATTTACCCAGCGTGACGAGGCTTCCTTCAAGACGTCGTTGTAGCGGTCGTCCTTTAGCTTGGCAAGTTTGCTATCCCGTTCCCTTATGGCTTCAAGGAGTATCTCGTTAAACAATTACAATTATCGCCACCATGCTCATTAAAAAGTAATCAGGCCATCCTGGCCGCCACAGCAGAAGCTTCCCACAGAGTTCTGGGCCTTTCTGCCACCGGCAGAAATCCTGCCTCCATTATCTGGCTTGCCATCATGGCTGCCATTGGCAGTGCGCCTGTTGCCCCCGGAGAGTTGTAGTTGAGTATGTGCGTAGATGAGTCTTTCTTGAGTATCATGGTGTCTGAAACGAACCGGCCTTCCTTGTCTATTACCGAAGACCGGATGCCGGAGGTCCCCCGCTTGGTAAAGTATGATGCCCTTATCTGCGGCAAAAACTCGCGGACGCGGTTTATCATAGCCGTCTTGGACAGCGAGCTTTTAAGCTCCACGCTGGCAAGGGACAGGAACTTTTTGTCAAAGAATACCTTACGCGCGCCGGTTCGTGAAGATTCCAGTATCTTGGGGATCATGTCTGAAAGGTTCTTGCCCCAAGAATAGGCATGCGGTCCAAAGACAGGGACGGCGTTTGGCCCCACCTCCCTCCTTCCATCGACTCTGACTATCCAGTGCGGGTCAAGGAACGGGTATTCAGGATGTTTTGGTACCGAGTAGATGGACAGTTTGGTGAGATCGCGGTACTGTGCCGGCGCTTGCCAGTACTCGCCGCGGAAATGCATGTCCGTGTAGTCCTTGGCCACGCCCATGCCATGGGCTATGTCCATGGCATTTCCGCCGGCGGCGTTCACAATGTACTGGGCATCAATCTGCCGGCCCTGCTCTGTCGTTATTCTGTAAATACCGTCGTAGGATATACTGTTGGCCCTGTGCCCGAGAAGGACGTTGCATCCAAACGACTTCAGGTCCTGCAGCAGCGCCTTTGTAAGCAGCCCATAGTCCACAGAGCCGTCCTTTGAGCAATAGATTGCTGCCTCGCAGCGGACGTTTGGCTCCATGGCTGCTACCTCGCCTTTATCAAGAAGCCTTAGTTCTTCTTTTGCAAGGCCGTTTTTCTGCCCCCACTCCATGTATTTGTCCAGCCGGTCTATGCCGCGTTCATCGGTTGCCACTTCCAGAACGCCGTCCTGCTCGAATGGAAGGCTCTTTTCTTTTGCATACTTTTCCCACATTTCAAAGCCGAGTGCTGCGGCCTTTGCGAACAGCTTCTTTTTTACTGGATCGTAAAGGAACGGCGCGTGCACCTTGCCGGTGTTCCTGCTGCTGGTGTGTTTAGAGACATCCTGCTCCTGTTCAACAAGCACGATCGAGCCGGGGTCGCGTGCATGGCCGGCAAGAAAGTAGGCTATCGAAGTCCCTATTATTCCACCGCCGATTATTGCAATGCGGAACAAGCGATCAGAATTCGTTGGCCAGATTATTTATGCTTGGGTTTTGCTGAGCCTTTCTTTGGTCGACAGATAGCACTGTCCGATTTCGTTTTATGACCTTGGCTGCATCTACTCTATGGTTCTTCTGACATACGCCGCCCTAACGGAGTGGAGCTTTCCACATGCCTTGTAAAACGTTTAATATGATACGCGGTCAATCAAAGTAAAGTTTGGCCCAGCAGGAGAATCAGGTGTTTGAGAGAAGAAAGCGGTACGATGATCTTCCAGAGCTTCCGGAGGACAGGCCGGCCCTTCTTCTTTCTGCAGTTTATTCCGGTGAAGAAAAGAAAGTTTACCTAAAGTTTTACGACCCCAAAGACAACGTGGTCTACCACTGGCGGGACAGGACCGATCACAAGCCGTACTGCTACACCAAAACCGAGTATTCCGACCTTGTTGGCCAGATTGTTGCCAAAGAACAGAAATACATCAAGACGATCTCAAAAAAGCGAGACGTCATCGCAGATATGGAGATCGATGTCATCAAGATAACTGCCCCCGATCCACTGTCCATAGGCGGCACGGACAACAGCATACGAGAGAAGGTCAGATGCTGGGAAGCAGACATCAAGTACCATGAGAATTACCTTTATGATAACGGCCTGATACCCGGAGTCTATTACGTCCGTCGTGACGAAAAGATAGAACGGCACACATACCAGATCTCTGAAAAGGTCGAGTCGGAGCTAAAGGACCTGCTCTGGGACAAGATAAAAGAGGAAGGCGAGGCCGGCAAGGAGTACCGCGAGTATGTCACCACGTGGGCAAACCTGCTCAACCAGCCGATACCGGAGCTGCGTCGGGTTGCAGTGGACATAGAAGTCGAGTCAGAGGAAGGCAGGATGCCAAATCCCCGCGACCATGACCGGCGCGTATCGGCAGTCGGGTTTGCCGGCTCAGACGGCTTGAGAAAGGTCCTGGTTTTGGGCGATAACGTGAACGACGATGGAACCCCCCTTATCCCAGAGGCGGAGGTCTGCAAAACCGAGAAGGAGCTTTTGGAAAAGGCCTTTCAGATCATTAACTCGTACCCCATAATAGTCACGTTTAACGGCGACGATTTTGACCTGCCGTACCTGTATGCGCGCTCGCAGGATCCAAGGATCGACACTAGGGGAGGTGTGGCAATCCCAAAAGACGCTGTACCAATAGTAGTCAAGAAAGAGTCCTTCATCAAGCGCGGAATGCAGGCCGAACCGGTGGGAATACGCCACGGAGTGCACATAGACCTTTTCAGGACGTTTCAAAACAGATCCATCCAGATATACGCCTTCAGCCGCAAGTACACCGAATACACGCTCAACGCCATCTGCGAGGCCCTGATCGAGGATTCAAAGCTAGAGTTTGAAGGCGACATAAGCGAGCTTACCATGCAGAAGCTGGCCGAGTACTGTTTGAAGGATGCAGACCTAACCTACAGACTGACCAGCTTTAACGACAATCTGCTGATGAAGCTTCTGGTCGTCATTGCCAGAATAGGCAGGCTGTCCGTGGATGATATCGCGCGGTTTGGCGTGAACCAGTGGATAAGGGGGATACTGTACTACGAGCACAGGCAGCGAAACGAGCTTATCCCAAGGGGCGACGAGCTTGAAAGTAAAGGAACGGCATCCACGGCGGCTGTGATAAAGGAGAAAAAGTACCGTGGCGGCGAGGTGGTAGAGCCAACACCCGGCATCCACTTTAGCGTGGTGGTGCTGGACTTTGCCAGCCTGTACCCAAGCATAATCAAGGTCCACAACCTCTCCTATGAAACGATAAACTGTGTTCATCCCCAGTGCAAGGAGAAAGGCAAGATAGAAGGCACCACCCACTGGGTCTGCCAGCAGAGAAAGGGCCTGTCCTCGCTGCTCATAGGATCTCTGCGCGACCTGCGTGTCAACTATTACAAGCACCTGGCCAAGGACAAGACGCTGCCGCCGCAGGAACGCCAGCTGTACAACGTCGTAAGCCAGGCTATCAAGGTCATTTTAAACGCCAGCTACGGTGTGATGGGAGCCGAGATATTCCCGCTTTACTGCCTGCCGGTGGCCGACGCGACGGCAGCCATTGGCAGAAATACCATCCACAGCACCATCAACAAGTGCAAAGAGTATGGGATCGAGGTAGTGTATGGAGATACTGACTCTTTATTCCTCAAGAATCCATCGCAGGAAGCCATCGACAGGGTGGTCGCCTGGGCAAAAGAACACCTTGGAGTCGACCTTGAAATTGACAAGCAGTACCGGTATGTGGTATTCAGCGAACTCAAAAAGAACTACCTTGGAGTCCTTCCAGACGGCGCCGTGGATGTCAAGGGCCTTACAGGCAAGAAATCTCATACGCCGCCATTCATCCGGAATGCCTTTTACGAGATTCTGGCCATCCTCGGCAAGGTAAACTCCCAGAAGGACTTTGAGACTGCCAAGGAGAACATCAAAAACATCATACAGCGCGATGCCAAGAACCTTGAAGCCTACAAGATCCCTCTCCAAGACCTCAGCTTTAACGTCATGATAAACAAGTCCATCGGAGCGTACGGCAAGAAGGTTAATTCTGCCAGGACCATGGACGGCAGGGAATCGCAGGTCGAGACGTACAAGGGCCTTCCGCAGCACATCAAGGCAGCCAAGCTGCTGGCGGACAGGGGCCGGGAGATCAAGGCCGGAGACATCATCTCATACGTCAAGACCAAGACAGGAGACGGAGTCAAGCCGGTAGAGCTGGCAAGGCCTGAAGAAATAGACACGGAGAAATACATGGAGACTATGGAATCCACATTTGACCAGGTACTTGCGGCGCTGAACTTTGAATTCAAGTCTATGCTGGGCAAGCCGCGGCAGCAAAGCCTAGACGAGCTGTTCTGGGGCAAGGCTGTGTAGGTTTATTATCTGTACAGGTGAGCAATTGCTACATGGATTTTTTTAACCTGTTCATTGTCCCGGAAAAGACAAAGGCAGGCTACAGCTTTGCCGACACGCCGGTAAAGATTTCATTTAAAGAATCAAAAGTGGTTTTTTACGGCGTCCCGCTAGATGCCACAACTAGTTTTGGCAAGGGAACCGCAAGGGGCCCGGAGGCCATAAGGCTGACGTCGGCGCGCCAGATAGAGACATTCGTGCTGGACGAAAAGGCTGACATCTACGATCTGAGCAAGATCTACGACCTTGGCGACCTCCGAATCCCAAGGACAAAAAGCGTCAACAGGATGCTTTCGTTCCTTGATGATACCATCCCGGGGGCGGTTGAAACCCTGCGGCAGGAAGGCAAGATTCCTGTGATGATGGGCGGGGAGCATACCCTATCGTACTACCAGCTAAAAGCCCTTGCAAAAGAACGGCCATTAGTGATACATTTTGATGCGCACCGCGATATGAAGCCGGAATACGAGGGCATGAAGATGTGCCATACCACCCCCTTTTACCATCTGCTGGAGTACATACCGGGCGAGAATTTTGTTCAGATCGGTATCCGGCAGACAGACAGAGAAGAAAATGAAATTGCGGCCAAAAACGGCGTTACAACCTTTGATGCATGGCAGGTTCATGAGGATATCGAATCTGTTGCGGACTATTTGAATAGGGCCACCGCGGGCAAAAAGATCTACATTTCTTTTGACATTGATGTGTATGACCTGCCGTACGTGCCATGCACTGGCACGCCAGAGCCTTTTGGTCTGGACCCCTTCCAGGTCCTGCATCTGGTAAAGGCGATCAGCCCATCTGCGCAGCTGATTGGCATGGACATGGTAGAAGTCGGCCTGAAAAACGATGACTACCGTGAAGGCGCCCTTGCCACACAAACGCTGCTGAGGATCTTGTCAAGGGAGTATGCCCGGAAATAAGTCTCATTTTTAGCAAACTCGCCATGTCGTGGCAATGAAAAAGAAATGGATTGCCATGGTACAATGGCAGCTTATACCATTATCTGCGGCCTGACTGACAGGTATTTTGGCAGGTTCAGTGGCAGATACGGCCTGTCCTTGGTCTGCGCCCTGACCTCGTCTACAAGTTCCTGCAGCGTCATTTCACGCTGCTTGCCCTCAAGCCTGTCACGCACCATCAGCTTGCCGGAGGCGATCTCCTTGTCTCCGGCCACTATTGTGTAGCGGATCCATTCTGTCTCCGATTCGCGGATCTTTTTGCCAACTGACTCGTCCCTGTCGTCTATATCGGCCCGGATCTGGTTTGCCGACAGTTCTGCGTGTATTTTATCACAGAATTGCTGGTGTTCCTTTCCTACAGGGATTATACGTACTTGCGTGTGCGACAGCCACAGGGGGAACGACGGCACCCCGCCGGTCTTTGACACCTTGGCGGCCTTTTCCATCAGCGCATACAGCACCCTTTCAACGGCGCCGCTGGGAGAATTGTGAAGTATTATGGGGTTCTTCTTGGTCCCGTCTTCGTCCACATACTCGATGTTGTAACGCTTGCCGTTTTCCACGTCTATCTGGTCCGTGGACAGTGCCGAGGCCTTGCCCAGTCCGTCGATGTAGTTGAACTCCCATTTCAGGGTGAAGTAAAAGAAGCGTTCCTTCCAGACCTCTGCCAGCACTGGCCGGCCGAACCTGTTGATGAGCTCGGTGATGAACTCCTTGTTTTCATTCCAGAAATCCTCGGTGAACCGGATGGCCATCTCGACATCCTCGTTTGACAGGCCGATGGCGTTTATCACGCTGATGGAAAGCTCAAAGCGCTTGCGGAATTCTTCCCTTGCCTGGTTCATGTCCTTGCAGAAGGCATGGCAGTCCGGCATTGTGAATGCCCGTAAACGGCGCAGGCCGACCAGCTCGCCGCTCTTTTCACGGCGGAATGAATATCTTGTAAGCTCGTACAGCTTGAAGGGCATGTGCTTGTACGAAATGTTCATGTCCTTGGCTATCAGAAACTGCCCAAAACAGGCCGCAAAGCGCAGAAACAGCTGTTTGTTGTCAGAAGCAATGTTGTACTGCCTTGCAGGAAAGCGGTTGAAGTAACTTTCCATCGACGGGTGCTTTGAGTCGTACATTATTGGGGTCTCGACTTCTATGCCGCCGTACTCCATGACGCGTTTTGTCACGTACTGCTCAATGAGGGACTTCATCAGCCGGCCCTTGGGATAGAAGCGCATGTTGCCAACGTCTGACGCCGGCTCATAATCCGCGATGGCCATCTTCTTCATCAGCCGCACATGCGCCGGCTGCTCGTTGACTGCCCGGTTCTTGGTTATCTCGTAATTGGCAAGCACCTGAAGGTTCTGGTCCTGCTTTTTGAACTTGTATTCCTGGACTGGAGTCAGAACACCTCCTGGCTGCAGGATGTACCAAAATGACTTGAGCTTTTCTTCGTCTTTGAGTGCCGCGGAGACCTTTTCTGCAGGCTCGTGTTCGTGCACGTGAAGCTCTTCTGACTGTTTTGTTATCGTCTTGGCGTTTTCTGCCAGCGGATGGCCCTTCACCTTGATCTGGAACGACTTTGTCCAGCCAAAGGGAGCCCGGTGAACCTCTTTTATCGACTGTTTTGCCAAGCCCTCTACAGATTTTATAATACCGGCCGCAGCGTCAGGCGCGGCCAGGTCTGAACTCAAGTGGGCGTACGGGTATACCAGCAGCCTGTCGCACTTGACCGTTTCTAGATATTTGCTGATCTCACTTACGGCCGAGATGGCGACGGTTTCGTCGTCGCCATCCTCCACGGCGATGAAGGCCACCACAAGGTCTTCTAGGCGCACTTTGGACTTTGATTCCAGATCCTCGGCGCTTTTGATCTCCTTGTCTATCGGCTCGTACTCGATAAAATCTGAATGTAATAGCAGAAGACGCATACTACAGAATCACAATTTTCCTGCTAATTTATTGATTAACCCCATCTTGCCCTTTCGTTTTCCCTGTCGTCCTTGGTTTGCTTCTTCCATTCCTTGTAGTGTTCGCGGCATAGGTAGACGCGCTTGCTGCCTCCAAGCCCCATATCAGGAGCCATGGCTGCCTTGTCGCCGCTCAAAGAACGTTCGGCGGTATTCTCGCAGCCACCCACGCTGCAGTTGACGCCCTTGTCCACACGGCCCATAACTGGATTGAACTCCTTTTACTTGATATAAAAAGCTGACTGGACAGCTATTTTATTAGCTTGCGTGGGATGATAATCGGTTATTGCTCTACAACGAGCCGCTGTGCGAGAAATGCCTTCATCCGCTGGAGCTGCATTCCCTTACTTTAAAGAATCTTCCAGACGGAAAAGAGATAAAGCAATGTGCGGTAGGTGTCTGCCACTGCTTGATCACTTTTACAAAAAAGCCTCGCAGCTAGGCTCTGTTGGATCTATGGCCAGGTGCATCCTGTTTGTCCATGAGAACCAGAACAAACCCTGCTATGGACAGATACGGCCTGCACTAGTTCTAGAACCAGCGCCTCTTTTCAATCTTGACTTCACGCCCGAGTTTTAATGCGCAATGGACACTTTCAGCCCGGCTGGCCGATGGCAAAGGCTATATGGAGAAATATAAATAGCTATAACAGCCTATAACTAGTGTGGGCACGACGATACAGCTTGACAAGAAAGTAAGGGACAAATTAAAAGAACTCAAGCTGCATCCCAGAGAATCTTACAACAAGGTTGTTGAGAGGTTAATAGCGATTAGGACCGATGAAGGGGAACTGAGCGACGAGACCATAAGAGAGATAGAACAAAGTCTGGAGGACGTCAAGTCTGGCAGGACGCTGTCGATGAAGGAAGTCAAGCAAAGATTGAAGATCAAATGACTTTTGAAGTAAGATGGACAGAAACCTCGTTTAGAAAGCTTCAGAAACTTGATCCTAATATTCAAAAAAGAATAGTTGCAGAATTGGATGAAGCGGCGGCTGCCGACGACATATTTGCCATAGCAAAAAGGCTGACTGGGGTGAACCTTTACTCGATAAGGGTTGGCGATTACCGGGCAATCACAGGCATCGAGAAGAACAAGATGGTCATTCTTGTGGTCGAGGTCATCGAAGCAAGATCTACAAGAAACTGTAAGGTGCGTGGCCACATACGGATTACCGGAGCAAGCCTGTTCGGGAGCCGGCGCCCTTAGTGATTGGTAGGTTACAATGACAGGAAGCAGGCAACTAATTCGGGGCAGCACAAGTTACCATCCTTCCGTCTTGAAACCCGGCACCCTTTCAAAGTGCTTGGTATTCCTAGTGATGAGTTTGCTTGTTTGCCAAGGCGATGCCTGCAATCAACAGGTCAGATTCGCCAATTGGATTTGATCTTGTTATCAATCTCTCCTACAAGCCTAGCAGACTCGTGATCCAAGGTTAGTATTAAAAATGCCTTGATAAGGTTCTTTACTCGTACAACCTCTGCCTGAGCGTCTTTTGCTCTGAAGGCCCCTTTGTAAAGTTCAACGGCGCTTATAGTTGTCATATGCAGAGGTTCTCCTTGCGATTCGAACTCCAATAGTCTCTCCTTTACGCCATGGTTATTTCTCAAGTAGTCTACAAGGAAATCCGTATCAAGACATGCCATCTAGATCAGAGCTCTACGTCACGAAGTTTGAAGTTCTTTCTAAATTCTTTACTTGCCTGTTCTACTTTGTCTGCCAGTTCCGGTGAATGGAATTCGCCTGTTTCCATCATTTCAAGCAATCGACGTGCACTTCCTTTCTTTGAAGTAAGCCTGAGTATCACGTCTGTAAATGATTCGCCCTCTTTCTTCTCAGACTTTAGTGCTTGATATGCCTCTTCCTTTATTGTCAACGTCCTGGTTGGCACTGCAATATAATACACATACACGTATTTCAGCCTTCTAATGTTGAGTTTGGTTAATGCGCTTCGTCACGATTACATGCAGCAGAAGGGCTTGCTTTTGCTACCGGTAAGACGCCGCCACCCTTCTGCAGTTGACATGTCCCCAGAACATGTGCAATCGACATCTCCGTTTACCAGCGTGTCTTGCAGAAAAGACCGTGCAACTACAATAACCGTCGTAAAGGCTTAATACTACTCTGTCGAAGTCATACTAGACAAAAGTTGTACAAAGTCAGGGTAAAACGCAAGGGACAAGTCACAGTGCCTGCGAATATCCGGAAGAAGCTAAAGATAGATGAAGGCGCGCTACTGGAGGTGGAGGAACTTCCAGAAGGGATATTGCTAAAGCCCATGCCAGAGATCAAGGCTGGGAAGGTTGTGGGCAAAGAAGAGTACAAAAAGATAATCGGCGAGTTAGACGAACTTCGCAGTGAATGGCGATGACGTCGGTAGCTGACACGAGGCTCCTACTAACTCTACAGTTTCCTCCCGACGAAGTAACAGGAGAAAAGGTCAGGTCATTTGTTCAGAAGGAGGTTGGGCGCGGAGTTATACTTCCAAGTATAGTGCTGAGCGAATTTTTAAAAATAGCAGGTTCAAAGATTGGTGTTCAGGCAGCGGTCAGAACCTTGAACCTCTTGAAGGAACGAGGAATGAAGGTGAGGTTCATCGATGAGGAAGTTGCCCTGGAAGCAGGCAAGCTCCTCGTTAAGCACAGAAACGTACCTTTTGCAGATTCATTGATAGCCGCATTTACGTCAATCAAAATTGCGGAATACGTCCTGAGCGATGACCCGCATTTTCAGATAATTGGCATCAAGACAAGATGGTTCTGAATCCGGCCAGTTCTGTTGTTGCTGATCCGATGAGCTTGAATCTCCGGAACCATTGGCTTAACAGATCTACATAAATAGTTGGAAAGTAAAGTTATACTACTGGTAAGACAACATGACGCAAGAAACCGAAATTACAACTATTAGCAAAAAGGGTCAGGTAGTCATACCACAGAAAATACGCAAGAATTTGAAAATTAAACCAAGAACCAAATTGCTGGTATCTAGTAAAGATAACGTCATAATAATGAAGGTGTTCGAGCTTCCTGATATGGGAAAAGAATGGTCAGAAATATTCAAAACAATGGATAAGAAAAATCTAAAGATAACTGAAAAAGAGATTGATCATGAAATTAGTGAATATAGAAAGGGAAAACGAAGTCAGGTAAAAAGTTGATGCGATGATAAAGGTGGTATTGGACACCAATGTACTTGTTAGTGGAATTATCACGCAAGGAAAACCAAGGGACCTTTTACAGCTAGGCTAAGAAAACGATTCTTGATAATTACATCTGATCGTGCTTTAGAAGAATTCCTAAATGTTCTAACTAGACCAAAATTTAATATCACTAAGGCAGAGGTTCGGAAAGTTAAACAAGGAATGGCTATCTCGTGCAAGAAAGTCAAGGTAAGATCAACATTTAAGGTGGTTCAAGATGATCCCGACGATGATATTATAATAAATACGGCCATAGATGGCAAGGCCGACTACATCGTGTCAGGTGATAGCCACTTGTTAAGTCTGGGCAGATTTAAAGGCATACGAATCGTGACAGTCGAAGATATGGTGAACTACCCACCAATAAATCCGCGGGCTTCTTGCTTCCTTGAAGCGAACTTGCTTACCCGTCTGACAAGTAGAGGCCGCTTCTCCACATGGGCCTGTTCCAGACCCAATTTCAATATGTTCAAAGCTGCGTTATGGTCTCTATGCAAGACCCGTCCACAGCTTGGACAGTCATGCGTACGTACAGGCAGATCTTTTAGAACAGCCGCTCCGCACCCAGAGCATTTCTGCGATGTTCCGCTTGGATTGACGAGTATTAACCGTCCACCGCTACGCTCTACCTTGTAGGCAGAAAATCGTCGCAGCTTCCCCCAAGCGGCATCCATTATTGCTTGTGCGAGACTGTGGTTTTTGATCATGTTGTTTATCTTCAGATCTTCAAACACTACTGTATCATATGTTGAAGCTAGTTTTGTCGATACCTTGTGAGCATAATCCAGACGCTGGTTCCTTACCTTTCGCCATACCTTTGCCAGATGAATCTTCGCTTTCTCTCTGTTGCCGGATCCCTTCTCCTTTCTTGACAATGACCGTTGCAGTTCCTTTATTCTCTTTATCGACTGCTTCAAATGTCTAGGATTCTCTATCATCTCACCAGTGCTCAGAACAAGAACGTTCTCGATGCCAACATCAACTCCCACCGCATTTTTAATCGACTTTGACTCAATCGAGTCTATCCCATCATCAGATGTTATGCAGCAATACCACTGGTCAACATCACGAATGACAGTACATCTTTTCAGTGTCCCGACTGGAATTCGATGCATCTCTATGTCAATGGCACCGATGCATGATAGCAACAGCTTGCCTTGTTTGAATTGAAAGCCGCCGTACTGCGGATATGTGAAAGAAGTGTACTTCTCTCTCCGCTTGAACTTTGGATACTTCATTATCTTTTTGAAAAATGCCTGATATGCCTTGTCGAGCCTCAAGAGAACATCCTGCAACACTTGGCTATACACTTGCTTGAGATACTTGTCATCTTGCCTTCTCAGTGTCAGCAGCTGCTTTTGCTTCCAAAACCCAACGTCCCAATCGCAACTCCTTTCACCTAATGAATCGTTGTAAAGGTGCCTGCAAGTCTCGATAGTATCATTCAGAATCTTCACTTGCTGTCGTGTAGGATATAGACGGAACTTGTAGGTCAGCACGTAAGTGTTTGTTTAGGGAATTTGCTATTTAGCATCTGCAGCACCTTGATGGGAGTGGGAGGGGCATCATGTGATGGGAAACAAATTCATCCCACCCTTGAACGGTGTGAAGTTTCTTTGTTCCCCGTACCTTCAAAATGCTAAATGAGCTGGAACATTAGTGTGTTGTTGAGATGGAAAGACTTGCAAAACAAGCCAAAATCCCGTATAATTCATTTAGAAGGATCGGATTTCGGACTTTAGCCGATCTATAGCTAGCGCATTCCGTTTCATTGTCAATAAGGACCAGAATATACCCAGCTATAATCAGATATGGCGTGTACTAGTTCTGAAAGCTTGACAACGGCAGCCGTCTTGCCTGTCGATCTGGAAAAGTCACACTGCATCAAAGGAACTCCAGAGCAAGCCTCTATCTATGTAGTTTGTGAATCGCTATTAACAACTCATGTCTAAAATTAGAACTGTTCTTTACCGGGTTTTTGCTGCTTCAGAAATGGATATAGTTCCAGCGCTCCTTCTGCAATGGTGGTTCCTTCTTCGGACAAGTAAAAGCCAGCTTTGGATCTTACAATTTGCCCATGTCTTACAAGCCTTTCTACAACTTCATTTTCTTCTAGTTTAACAGCTTTTTTTTCTGATTTTGCGTCCCATAGATACAAATTCACTATCACATAAATTTCGTTTGATGGCATTGGGAAATGCCGAGCCCGGAGTATTAGTTTCTGTATCTCCGGTGGATAAGATAGCAATCCCGTCCGTCTTTCAAGGGTTATGATTTTTCTGTTATCTACTGTATGCAATGCCAGCCGGTAATCGTCAAGCCACTTTGATTCCAGATTTGACAATAGTTCAATGCATTTCTCGACTGTTTTCCTGTGGAGCCTGGATTCTCTTGCTATGCCGCTTATGGAGAAGGGCTTTTGCTGTTCTGCCAACACTTTCATTACAGTTTCGCAGGCTCGTGCAAATGACGTGCGGCCAGCCTCGGTGGAATTACCATCCCTTTCTGAGCGGTTAACCAATTTTTGTTTCAAAGCTATACACCTTTCCCACTACAATTATTTATCAAATTGGTCACAATTGTGCTACCTGTCCTTAAATAGCAAACATGTCTTCGTAAAGTGACGCTGTCGTGCTCAACTACAAGCTCCGCCTCTATCCTACAAAAGAGCAGGAGCTGGTATTAGAGCAGGCACTTGATGGCTGCCGGTGGGTGTACAACTACTTTCTCTCAATCCCGCCAATGTCAGAGTACGACATGAACTATGCCCTGACCGAATTGAAAGAAGAGCATCCATGGCTATACAATTACCACTCAAAGATGCTGCAAATGGTGTCAAAACAGGTTGCAGCAGCAAGAAAGACTGTCAAGGGCAGGCTGTCGTACAGGAAGAATGATGATTTCAATGCTTTTACCTACAACCAGTCTGGCTTTAGGATAGAGAATGACGGGCTCCATCTATCCAAAATAGGTAGCATCAAGATCGTTCTTCATAGACAGCCCGTCAACATCAAGCAGGTGACGGTATGCAGGAAGAATGGAAAGTGGTACGCCATAGTAGGATGTGAAATACTGCGCAAACGATACTCCACAATTGTATATCACAGGCCAGTCGGGATAGACGTTGGAATAGCCAAGTTTGCCCACGACTCTGACAACCATGTTGTGGAAAATCCACAGTTTCTCACAAAGATGTTAAGACCAGTCAAGAGGGCTCATCGCAGAGTGTCAAGAAGGCAGGTAGGCAGTAACAACCACAGGAAGGCAAAACATATGCTGGCCAGGCTATACGAGCGTATAAACAACAAGCGACGCGACTTTCTTCACAAGACATCGGCATACTACTGCAGCCACTACGACCTGATATTTCTGGAACGGTTGCGGGTAGCAAACCTGACTAGGAACCACAAACTTGCGCGCAAGATACTGGATGCAAGCTGGTCAACATTCAAGGTCATGCTGCAGTACAAGGCCAACCGTGTCGCGGAAGTAGAACCTGCATATTCGTCAATTGAGTGCTCCTGTTGTGGTCACCCAGTCCCAAAGTCGCTTGCAGTACGTACACATAGATGCAACAGTTGTGGCCTTGTAATTGACCGCGACTACAACTCTGCCATGAATCATTTGCAGAACGGTCTAAAACTGTTACGCCTACCGGTGGAACGCCGGGAAGTTACGCCTGTGGAGATTGCAAGGCAGTCAAGGAAGCAGGAAGCCCACGGATTTATTCGTGCGTAGTTCACTGGCATGGATTATAGACCTATTCAAATTGTAAGAGCAAAAATAAATTGGTTAGAGCTGTCCCAACGATATGGGCTGAAAAAGGGTTTTCACTCCATCATGAAAAGACTGGAGAATAAAGGGTACATAAGCTCCCATGGAAAAAGCGGCGATGTGTGCTCTTTGACCCAGATTGGTGTTTTGTATGTATTGGGAAAGATAGGCAAGAACAAGGGAGAGAGGCAAGATTAACGGCTTTACAACCATCCATCTTATTATTCAAATTACAACGCTATAGTAATACAAATATCGTTACTGTGAACTACCGGATTTATTCATGGGTAGTTCACTGGACATTGCCAAAACTTGCAGGACTTACACACCAGCAGAAAAAGCGTAACGACCATCCACCAAGTGTGTTCAGCTTGTGAGATTCTGACAGGACTTAAAAACCAGCAAAGCATATTATTCGCTATATGTCGAATGTATCTGACAATAGAGTTTCAACTTTTTCCATACAAGTGAACAATTTGTTCATAAGTTTTAAATACTGACTTTCATTCACTCCAAGCAACGTGGTTCATAGTATGAACACAAAGCAACTGACAAGCATGTTTGTAGCGGCAATATTGGTTGTCGGTGCTGTCTATTCCGTTGGGTTACAGACCCAGATGGCAGCAGCACAGGCCAATGATGTCACTATAAGTACGTCAGCTGACAGACATGGAGGAACATTTTTTGGCGAAGGCGTCCTTCAGGTAGTCATAACTGACGATGATACAAGCGACTCATCAGATGATGAGAGTACAACAATTGATGTAGACGTAGAAGTAGAGAATGAAACAGGTGAATCAATATCAACCACTGTAAATGACATACCCGACACAAGCAATGGTTCACAAAAATTCGAATTCTTCCTCACTCACGATGCTTCATCATGGGCTGATGGTTTGGGACCAGATGGTCTAGCAGGCACCGATGACGATATAGATCCAATTGCTGATGCAGCATTAATCGAAACATTCGGTGATGGTTCAGATCTCGACCCAAGTGGTGACGTTGATGGCCTTTATGAAGACTACACAATTACAATCACATACAAAAATGAAGAAATCACAATAGAATACGACAGTGTTTCAGGAGAACTCATCCTTGCTCCTAACGGAATTGCAGCCAACGAGCGGGAAGTCTATGGTGCAGACAGCTTGGTATACATGGTTATCATGGATCAAGATGCCAACCTTAACCCGACACAACCAGATGAATTCGATCTAGACGACACTGCTGCAGAACTTAACACTCTATTTGATGTTGAAGGCGCAGATTTTGATACTGATGGCGGTGATATAACATTCCGGGAGACCGGTGACAACACCGCGTTGTTCGAAGCAGTCTTCACACTAGGTCCAGAAGGAGATCTTGTACAAACAAGTGAATCAGTAGAAGTTACAATGAATGACCAGTCTGCCTATAATACAAGTCTGTTCGAAGAAGGTGATGGCGGTGCTACTCCAATCACACTCAGTGATGGTGACATCAACGACTCCAACGACACAGACGACGTTAGCTTCTCAATTGAAACTGATGATGGTGAAATAGAGGAAGTTGGCGACATTACATTCGGAACCGAACTGAAGGTAATGATGAACGACCAAGACCAGAACGTAGACGGTGACGACGCAGACACATTAGACGAAGTCCTTAGAGTCACTGTAGACGTAGGCGATGCTGACGGTGACGAAGTCTTTGATGCTGGAGAGGCTGACGAAGAATTAATGGATATGGAAGAAACAGACGACAATACGGGCATATTCACTATAGATGCAGCCAACGGTGAACTGAAGATAGAAATTCTGGAAGACGGTGCAGATCCAACTCCATTTGACGGTACACTTCAATTAAGACAGGAAGACATGGATGAAGACATTGTTATCGAGTATGAAGACAGACTTTCAGATGATGAAGACCCAGTCGACCTTGATGGAGCTGATCTGGATGACTTTGACACAGTAGTCACCTTGACAAGAGGTCTCACCTTGACATCCGGTACCGTAGAACTGCCGGAAACAGTTGGAATCAACGATGACTTTGATCTTACAATCAACGACCCAGATCTCAACGACAATCCAAGAACTAGGGACTCGTACACATTCACACTTGACGGAGCAGGTCCAGAGTTCGCTCTGATGAGAGGCGGACTTTCGATAGGTGAAGCTGCCTCAGTCGAGGTAGAGATAGAAGGCGATTCTCCAACATTCGATGACGCTATCACATACACACTCAGAGAAACAGGAGCTAACACAGGCATCTTCGTTGCAGAGCTTGATATGGAAGAGATTCTGACCAGCACAGGCGCAGATGTTGACGATGGCGATACACTAGAAGTAACCTACAACGATGACCAAGACACTCCGGGTCGTTCAAACTCTGACAGTCTAGCAATCGGAAGAGCAGCCTCAAACATTGACTTCTCAAGAACAGTCCTGCCAATCCCGCCTGGAACAGATCTAACTGAGGACACATCAGAATTTCTCGATGAAGCCACAACTGTTAGCACAACGCTGATGGTAACAGATTCTGAGCAGAATGAAGCAACCAACACCGAAGATGATCTACCTCTCACACTAGGTACAGATCCAGGTGAATTCACCATCGAAGTCAGGGGCGCAGATGGATCCGATGTCGACGCATCCGTGGTGATAGACGATGTTGCTGAAATAGACGATGATCTAGGACCAGGCGTAGCATTAGAGGACATACTCCCAGACATTGTTGGTGGCATAACCCTTACAGAGACAGCAAATGCAAGTGGCGTCTTTGAAGAAACACTCGACTTCGATGAGGGAGGCCTTAGTGCAGAAGACTGGCACAACCTGGAAATCATCTTCACATACACAGACCTTAACGGCGAGGAAGAAAGCCAAGGTATTACCTTTAGAGGAAACGACGGATTTGTCACTGTTGACAAGAACGTTGTCAAATCAGGTGATGTCGTAACCGTAACAGTACAGGACGAAGACCTTAACATCGACGATGGTGAAATCGAGGAATTCGATTCTGAGACTGCAGGCGCTGGCACATTCCTTGTTATAGTAGAGACCGAAGACGATGAAATTCCAGCTCCAGATCTTCCAACAATTGAAACCTTCACCGAAACAGGACCTGACACAGGTATATTCACAGCAACTTGGACAATCGGTACCGACATCCAAGTAGTATCAGACGACAGCGAAGACCAGGCATCCAACATACTCGTCACATACAACGATGAAGTAGACTCAACAGGTGGCAGTGGCGAAGAGCTCGAAGTGAACGTTCCAGTATCGTCCGCAACAGGCGCGATACAGGTAGAGCCGGACCTTGTTGGACCAGGCACTGAAATCACAGTACGCATAATCGACTCAGACCTCAACCTTGATGCACTGTCGACTGACGAATATGACGAAGACGACGAACTAGTAGAGTTCAGGACCGACAGGAACGAAGCAGGTGAAGCTAACCCAGACCTTGATGAAACAGGACCCAACACTGGAGTATTCGAATTCACCATACAGCTTGTCCCAGAAGAAGAGGGCGATGATGGTGACTTTGGAGATGCAGTAGGTGGCAATGATCCAGAAATCACAGTGCTGCCAGGCGACTTGCTATCCATCAGGTACGAAGATGAACATGATGCAAGTGGTCGCTCGACAACAGTATCAAGAGTGATTGAGATCAGAAGCTTTGACCCAGAATTCATTGCTGACAAGGACACATACATGAGCAAAGACAGAGTTAGAATCACAATCAACGACCCAGACGCCAACCTTGACGCGGACATTGCTGACACGTTGACTGACATCAGAGTATTCTCCGACAGCGACGCAGTAGGAGAAGAATTCTCGGCAATCGAGACAGGCAGGGACACAGGTGTCTTCACACTGACCTTCTCTGTTACTGACGAAACACAGAGTGGTGCAGTAACTGTAACTCAGGGAGACAATGTGACTGTCGAATACAACGATGCATACCCAGCTGACTACGCTGAGAGAATCGAAGATGTCAACGACCCAGACAAAGAATTCCAGTTCAACATCACAATCGGTGGCGCAACAGGCACAACCACAACAACACCATCTGCACCAAAGCTGCAGGACATTCGCGGCCAGGACCTGACTGAAATCACAGCAGGCTCACAGGCAATCATAACCACAACAGTCACCAACAACAACGCACAAGCACAGCCATTCGTAGCACTCGTTGAAGTCAGAGACGCTGATGGAATCACTGTATACTTGCAGTGGCAGACAGGTACGCTCAACCCGAACGGCTCGGCTAACATAGGTCTGTCATGGACACCAGATGCCCCAGGCACCTACGAGCTTAGGACGTTCGTCATAAGCAACCTGCTCAACCCATCCGCACTCTCCCCAGTAGTAACATCGAGTGTAACTGTGAGTTAAATGGGTGCATAGCCCATCCCTAACTTTTTCTCTTTTTTTTGTTCAAAACGAAAAATCTGGTTTTTAACTGCATTCATTCTGATAATTCCATTCTCAACGTTATCTCAAGCTGCTTATGCTCAGAACCTTATAGTAAGAGTCAACGAGTTAGTTTTTGTTCCCGGCGATGAGCTGGTCCTGTTTGGGAGGGGGCAGCCAAATGCAATACTTGTGGTAAGACTGTACGACCCTTCCGACAATGTCATTAGGATTGATAGCATACAGACCGACAGGGCCGGCTACTTTAACACAAAGCTGTTTACCTGGCCGGACCCGTCTCGAAATCTGGTGTTTGGCAAGTATACCGTTGAAGTTTTATCAAGCGACGGCGATGTACAGCAAATCAGCGTTGATTACACCAGCACAAGGGAGAGGGTGTTTTCAATTACACCGGCAAACATTCTTTCAGTAAAGCTGGACTCGCCGGACCAAGCCGTTGTCGGAGAGCCGTTTAGAATATTCGTCCAGGTAACGTTTGAGGGCGCCCTTGTCAATTCCGATGAAGCGCAGTTGCTTGAACTGCTTGGGTCCTCGCACGTGCATTCCGGTGATGTGACCGTAAACCTTTCTGGAGAGTTCAAGAAGCTTCATGAAGGGCTTTATTATGCCGACGTGATTTTGAAAGAAGAAGGAACCTACATAGTCCATGCCATCGGCTTTTACAAGGGGTTTGAGGCCCACGACTCGCGGGTGATACCGGTCAGCAGTAGCAGCATCCAATCTATTCAAGAGTCTGTTGACGACCTGAACCAGGAGCTCAAGGTCGCAAACCAGGAGCTGGCCAGGCTTCAGGAGGACCTGGACAGGACTGCGGCAGAGCTGAACAGCACAAGAACTTCATTAACATCCTCTGTGCAGGAAGCACGAAACTCCATCGGACAAGACGTCCGGTCTGCCGAGGGGGCGGTAAACCAGCTGGTCGATGCTTCGGGGCAGCTAAACTCCATAATCCTGCCGGTGCTGGCGCTGATCTCAGTCATCCTTGCTTTGCAGATATCGCTTTTTGCCAGGATCCGCGCGTCGTACAAGTAATCCGGGAAAAACTTTTCATTGCAACTATTTCCCCTGAAATCCTCGGAAAGACTTCGAGCCCATAGCTTGTAGGCTTACAAGATGATGCCGGTATCAGAAACACAGAATCAAGAATTGCCGACCCTTTCAATCTGAATGTCGTCAATGTTGCCAAATTCAGGGTCAGCACCAGTAACTAGCTTCGACTTTAGATCTTTGGCTGTTGCAGCTGCAAAGGCATCGGCAAGAGAAAGTGAATGGCTGGCCTTCAGCAGGGCTGCCTCTTTCCACAAGGCGTTATCCCTTACAGGGGCTATCTTGACGCCAAAACTTCTGAGGTTTCTTTCCTTTTCATCCGCCATCTTGCGGTCTTTTCTGCCAAGGATGTAGTACAATTCAGCCAGGTTGACCACACTGATGTATCCCTTTATCTTTCGATCAAGGACCTGCCTGAGCAACTCTGCGACACGTTCTGCACCTTTCTCGCCCATATAGAGGACAAGTAATGCCTGGGTATCAAATACAACGCTCATCGTTGATAATTCAGCTCTCCTTTGACAGCCGCTTCTTTTCCTGCCTTGTTTCCTCTGATCTGGCCTCTTTGACAAGCTGCTTGGATGTCTTGGCCTCGAAGAGTTCTCTTAGGGAGCCTTTCTCCATCATAGGATCTGGGACTGGTTTTAAAAGTACGCCTTCCTCCGTGTCTACAGCAAGGACTTTCTTTCCTATCTTGTGTTTTTCCCTTAACTCCTTGGGTATCGTGGCCTGCCCCTTCTTTGTAACTGTGACAACCGTATCTGTCATGGGCAGTAATATCTGCCTATTTGTAATACATAAATTTTGTGTATTACTATTAGTGTAACCTATTTTGAGAATTTAGAATTTCAGAGTCGCATCATAGCGTGACCCGAATAAACAAGTGTTAATGATTACGAACTACCATCCTTCTACCTCTAGTCCAGGCACCCTTTCAAAGTGCTTTTTGTTCTTTGTAACAAGGGTCTGCTTGTTTGCAAGAGCTATGCTGGCAATAAAGAGGTCAAGTTCGCTAACAGGATTCGATTTTAATTTCTCTGCAAGCGCGCCCCGTATCTTTCCAGAATCGTAATCTAGGCTCAAAATATGGAATTTATCCAGTATTGCAGTAATGTCTGCTACAGCGCGCTCGCTGTTCCGCGCATTGTGCGCCCCGTGGAAAAGCTCTGCCACATTAATAGCTGTGGTAAAGATGGTCTCGTTCCTACTTTCCAGTTCGTCGAGTTTTGCGATGGCGTCTGTCTTACCCCTGTCTAGGTCGGCAATAAAGTCTGTGTCCAGACACACCATCAGAGCTTGACCTTCCTTGTCCTAAAATTCCGTCGGAGGTCGCGGCTGGCCTTTTCGATAGCATCCGCAAGATCAGGATTGGCACCACGTTCTTTGAGAATTGCCTTGATTGCAGCAGGATTCCCCTTTTGGAACTTGCGCAGTATAACATCGGAAAAGGATTCCCCTTCCTTCTTTTCGGCTTTTAGTGCCCTGTACGCCTCGTCTGTTATGGTGATCGTAGTCGTCGCCATGTCGAGAATACAATGCATGTAGATGCATTTAAACTTTGAAACTAAGTATAAATCTTTAACGCGACACTATCATTGTATTTTGAAATATGTTTATATGTCCTGGAAAGCATACATATGTCCATGATATCGGACATATGAAGTTCCATAATTATCTGGAGCAATTGTTTGGTAGCAGAGTGTCCATCAGCCTAGTCAGAGCTCTGATTAATTATAAAGGCAAAATCTTTACCATACGAAAGCTTGCTGAAGTGGCAAATGTTTCTCCAAGCGAAGCTGCGGTGGTGATCCAACAGCTTGAAAAGCATGGGATAGTAAAGCTGCAACCCGTAGGCAGATCGTATCTGGTATCACCTAATGACAGAAGCTATGTTCTAAACAAGATCTTGAAACCTATAGTAAAGGCAGAAGAAGAAACCCTCGATGAACTTGTCTCTGTATTAAAGAAACATTTGAGCAGCGAAAATATTATTTCAGCGGTTCTTTTCGGGAGTGTGCCTGGAAAGTATGAACGCGAAGATAGCGACGTAGACATGCTCCTTATTTCCAATGACTTTGATGCCGCTAGTATACAGGCATCTAAAGCACAGGAAGAGGTCTCTCTAATCTTTCACAGCCGCTTATCTCCGCTGATATTAGGTGAAAAAGAACTAAAAGCAAAGAAAACTGACCGTCTTATACGTTTGATTCTTGAGAAACATGTAACCATCAGCGGCAAAGATCTAAAGGATCTGGTTGGAGAAGGATGACTCGGGCTGTAGACACAAAGAAGGCAATGAACTATCTTGCAAAGGCCGACAACTCGCTTCATATGGCCAAGATTGCAATTGAGGAAAGGGCGTATGACAATGCTGCAATGAGTGCAGTTCACAGTGCCATAAATGCACTAGATGCTTTGACTGTATCGTACCTTGGCAAACGAGCATCAGGAGCTCATACGGACGTACTATCTCTGATTAAGGGAATTTTCAGCACCGCTGAATATCAAGAAATTCAAAAACAGTATACATCGCTTTTGAGTATGAAGAATGCGTCAGAATACCAACCCGACTTGATGGACGAAAGTGATGCGCAAAAGGCCGTAAAGTGGTCTGAACGCATCGTCAGCAAAGTAAAGGAAAAACTGAAAGGGTTAGAAACAAAATAGAAAAACTGTTCATGAAAATACCCTCTAATAGGCCCAATATCCCGACTTCAATCATCCTGGCGTTGCAGATATCCGTCAGGAATCCGCGTACAAGATCCTAAAGGATTTTAAATGGCTTGCCATGCTCTGAGCCTGTATTAAAGATGGTAAGCAACAGCCAACTGTTAGAGCTGGTAAAAAGGGCTCGCGAAGGGGCCGGCAAGCGCAACTTTAACCAGTCTGCAGAATTGACACTTGTTTTGAAGGATATCGACGTAAAGAAGGGTTTTAACCTTAACGAAGTGGTGGCCCTGCCGCACAAGCCTAGCAGGCAGCCCACTATCTGCGTGATTGCGTCCGGAGACATGGGCACGAGGGCCAAAAAAGCCGGCGTCGAGCGGGTCATGGAGCCAGAGGAGCTGGACAGGCTTGGAACCAACAAGCGCGAGGCTCGCAAGATAGTCAGAGGTCATGACTTTTTCCTGTCAGACACGACGCAGATGGCGTCGGTCGGTCGTTCATTGGGGCAGTTCCTTGGTCCCAAGGGCAAGATGCCTACCCCATTACCATACGGCGCTCCTGTCGAAGCTATTGCCACGCGTTTTCGTGGCTCCGTCCGAGTCAAGGCCAAGAACCAGCTGAACGTCTCCGCCAAGATTGGCGACGAAAAGCTGACCGATGACCAACTGGCAGATAACGCCAGCGCGATTATAGCGGCAGTAGAAAAAAAGCTTCCGCAGGGTGACAAGAACATCCGCAATGCGCTAGTCAAGTTCACCATGGGCAAGAGCGCCAAGCTCTCTGCGCTAAAGGGTGAGGAAAAGGAGGAGTAAGAAATGTCGACCCAGGTTGTTCAGAGAAAAAGCTATCCAAAGAAGAAGCGGATGATGTACCAGGAGCTGCAGGAGCTCCCCAAGGCTTACAACGTGATAGCGCTGTCCAAGATGACCAAGGTGCGCGCGTCACAGCTGATGCTTTTACGCAAGAAATTCCGAAACGAGATCAGGATAAGGATAATCAAGAACAAGATCGCCAAGCGGGCCTTTGAGCATGTCAAGAACGTGGCCGGAATTGAAAACCTGAGCAATGAGCTGGAAGGCCAGTGCGCCTTGATGTTCACAAACATCAGCCCCTTCAAGCTGAACCTGATATTCTCGCAGAACAAGGTGCTTCTGCCGGCAAAGGGCGGCGACATTGCACCCAGGGAAATCACCGTGCCAGCCGGCAATACCGGTATTGCACCGGGGCCCGTCTTGTCTGAATTCAAGGTTGCCAACGTCGCAACCAGAATCGACCAAGGGACCATCTGGGTTAACAAGGACACCGTGGTGGCAAAGCCCGGCGATGTCATATCCCAGCAGCTGGCCTCGCTCTTAAGCAAGCTTAACATCAAGCCCATTGAAGCAGGCATAGCCGTCAACTTTGCCATAGCAGAAGGGCTGCTGTTCAAAGAGCAGGACCTGAAACTCGATGTCCAAGCCTATAGAGACGAGCTGGTGAGGTCGTTCCAAGAAGCTCTTGCTCTGGCTACAGAGGCCGGCTACATGACACCAGAAACAGTCAAGCCGTTGCTGGTCAAGGCAGAGCAGCACGCCCGGTCTCTTGCAGCAGAAGCCGGCTACATTGCTCCGGACACGGCAGAGTTTGTCCTGCCCAAGGCGCAGGCCAAGGCCCAGGCGGTCGCAAACGAAGCCAAGAAGAAGGGCTACGAGGCCCAGTAATCTTCTTTTTTTAAAACTCGCATCTTACAGCAACTTTTTTCTGGTTGGATGTCTAAAAATCCTGAGACTATGCAACGAAATAGCAAGTCTTGTATATGCGGTTGCGATGAAACTAGAATAAAACACAGGTAAGTATGGACGACGCCAAATCCATACCTACCTTGGGAATGTTGGTCCGTTAAAATTGTCCTGACTGCATTTCTGCTCTCTTGAATTTACCCAATTCGGCGTAATCGGAATCTCCGAGACTATCATCATTTATTGATCCTGTTGCCGTAGCCTGTCTGAAAGAAGTCGTTTCGCTGAATCTTACTTTAAAGTCGTCGGTTGTGAAACTGCTTTTGTATCTAGTTTTCTGGATGTCGCCTACACCGGTCCAATCAGCTTGCACTGTTATTGTATCAAAGTCACAGTAGTAATCAACGCCGTCATATGTACACACATATACTTCTATGTCAGTGGGGGAGAGTGATGCGGTCTTGAGTTTTGCCGAGATATTAAAGACATCGTCTTTGGTGAATGCGTAGCCAAATGTGTCCGTGTACGTGCCGTCTGGGTTTGATACGAACTTGCTCACGTAGATGTCTGTGCCTTTGCTAGTCTCTGCTACAAACAGTGATGTGTAAGTTGCAACACCCTCTGGGGTTTCATCGTACCAGGATGCATCTGCAAAGGATCCGTTGTCCCTTAAGATTATCTTGTCTTTTGGTTCTGCGTATGCGGCTTGCAGGTTTGTCATTGCTGGCAGCGCTGCCAGTAGGGCAAACGCAACAAGCATAGTTGCAATATTTAATTTCCTCATCAGGGTAATTATTATCTGTAATACTATTTATCAATACTTGTCAATATATTGTCCGCAGCCCTGACATGCTTTGACGAACGCCATTTCTGGTTACCGCCCTGACGTTTGTCTTGCCACTTTTGGCGAAAAGTCGTCGATCAGATTTCTCTTCCACGACGAAGGCCGTACACTTAAGATTGTGTAGTAGAATATTCCAGAGAAGATTGGAGTTTACTACTTGTGATTTTGTTACAGAATCAACTCTCCAACAATACATCCGATCTAAAAAATAGATAATAAAACAACCGATGAAATTCTGGTAGAAAATTGAAAGATGTGAAAAGAAAGGGAGTTTTTAGCCGAACAGAGAAGACAACCCTTCGAGAGCTTCTTCCTCTTTCTTCTCTTCCTTCTTTTCTTCTTTGGCTGGAGCCGCTCCGCCTGCTGGGGCCGCCGCTGCAGCTGGAGCTGCTGCCGCCACCGCGACTGGAGCCGCCTTCAGGGCCTCTTCGATGTTTACCTCGCTGAGAGCCGCCACCAGGGCCTTGACCCTCACATCATCCGGTGTAACACCCGCAGCTTTGACAACACCCTTTACATTATCTTCAGTGATATTCTGCTTTAGCTTGTGAAGAAGTAAAGCAGCGTATACATATTCCATTGCAGACTGGTGTCTTGCCTACACCATATTTGAACCTAACGCCATGTCTTTGGCCTTGCATACAGTCCACCCCTTCAATCCGAGCGGTCAGACTTGCGGTTGGCGTGGAATTCTGAAGGCAACTAGCCGGGTAAGCTTATCTGAGCAAAGTGCCGGCCGGTCTGTAAATTGTGGCAAGCTTGTCCGTTAAAAGTTGTAATGGACCGGGTGGGATTCGAACCCACGACCACCTACGTATCCTCTGCCGTTGCGGCATGCAAGGCAGGTATTCTACCGGACTAAACTACCGGCCCACGAGGATTAAAGCCTAAAATTTGATAATTTAAGTGTATTATTCAAGGCCTTCTAGCAGGCCGTCGGCCTTCATCTTTTCTGCATGGGCTGAAATGTATCTCCAGATTATGTCTGCCCTGTCTGACTGAAAGTCCCATGGGGCGACAAGAACGAGATCGTTGTCTCTGATCCACATCCTGCGTTTTATCTTGCCTCTTATCCTGCATGTCCTGACCTTGCCGTCGGTGCACTTGACGATAATGTTGTCGCCGCCAACGAGCTTGATGACTCTACCCAGTAGCTCGCCTTGCTGCGGCATCACCATCTCCTTTAACTCTGATTCAGAAAGTACCTTTTTCTTGCCTATTTCTGATCCCGAATTTCATGGGCGCAAATCGGGTTAAAAGTGTACCGCTAGGGTCACCACGATTAAATATAGCCAATCCCTCCAAGGATGAACGGGCCGATAGCTCAGCTTGGTGGAGCGTTCGACTGATAATCGAAAGGTCGAGGGTTCAAATCCCTTTCGGCCCACCTGATCTTTCTACCTTGCCACCAGATTCTTTACTACTAGTCTCTGGTCACGGGCCCGAAGCTTTGCTTTGTACTTCAGGTTCCTTGGCTTTGTCCTTAACCTGTATCCGCAACAAGGGCACCACAGACCGTCCCACTTGATAAAAATCTCGCATATCTGGCATCTTTTCTGGCCGCTTGCATAACGACCAGAACCAACTGGTTTCATCGCCTTATGTCGCACACATATTCCCTTACACGTCACTGCCGTTCAACATGCATAGGTAGTTGTTAAACTATAAACAAGAAGACTACGGTGCAATGCAGTGCAAGATCCACTAACAAAGTGATAGACTCTGCCAGCAAAACTTCGACTGATCGACAGACCTGTCAGGTCAACTTGGAGAGCCGGAAACGTAATCTATCTTTCCGTCCTTCTTTCGTGACTTGCCGTAATAGACCATCAATCCAAGGCAGATAAATCCAATGATCTCTGGGACCATGAACATCCAAAACCTCTTTTCTGGATCGGCATAATAGTCCACCAAACTAGCAACGGGTCCGCCGACAAGCCCGCCAAACAGGCCTGCTATGATGGCGGCCGTGATCACCTTTTCACGGTCCAATATACAATATACTTCAAACTTTACTATTAAATTCGACTGTTTTCCAGTACCTTGGAGGATTTCTGTATGGGATGAGTTGACGGTGCGACAGAATGCGTTGCTTCCTGTTAAGGGTGTCACTGATAACTTAGATAAGATGAATGACATATTTCTAAAACATTGGAACTAATAACATCTATTTAGACAAGTTTTTAGCGATACATCTTTTATATAGGTTAGTATGAGTGGTGACACGCCGAAACAGAAATCGTTGATGGAACAATTCATAGAATTTCTAAAGACCTTTGGTGTAATTGGCCTTGCCATTGCCTTCGTCATAGGTGCAGCAGCTTCAAAACTGGTAACAGCCTTTGTCAATGACATAATCAACCCGATTGTTGGCCTTGCTTTGCCGTCAGGCGATCTGAAGAAGCTGGCTTACAACGTGACAAACACAGAGACCGGGGTAACATCCTCCTTCGCGTATGGTGACCTGATATCCAACATCATTGACTTCATAATCATCGCCTTCATAGTGTTCCTGATGTACAAGATACTGTCTAGGTCCAAGATATTTGGGGTGGAGGACAAGACGGTCAAAAAATAGCTACGGTGCAACGGGCCTTGGTACAAACTGGCCATGGCCCAGAGCCCCGGTTATCTGGCCATCTTTCATGACTATCTTTCCCCTAACCATGGTCAGGGTAGGCCATCCTTTCAGTTTCCATCCATCGTATATCGTGTAATCGGAATAGGACTGCAAAAGTTCAGGGGTAACCTTCTTTTCAAGTTCAAGGTCTACTATGGTAAGGTCTGCATCGGAGCCTTCCTGTATGGTGCCTTTCCTGGGGTACATTCCAAATATCCTAGCAGTGTTGTAGCTTGTGACCTCTGCTACCCTCTCTATGCTGATCCTGTCTTGATTCACTCCCTCACTCAGCAGGACAGGGAGCATGGTGGCGATGCCCGGAAATCCGGCCAAAGACGACCAGAGGTCTTTACCCATTTTCTTTTCCAGCCTATTGGCGACATGGTCTGTACCGATGGTATCGATAATGCCATTTCGAAGAGCGGACCATATGCTCTGGACATCGCCCTTGGACCTTATCGGTGGGACCACCTTGCCGGTTAGACTCTCAAAATCCGTGGTATGGGTAAGGTAGTGCGGGCAGGTCTCGATGTAATATCTGGACCTGCCTTTCTCCTTTTCAGCCAGTATCGCGTCCAATGCTGCTGAAGAACCGATATGCACAAAGTAGAGGCTTGAACCAAACCTTCTGCCCATCTCAGAGATCTTGGCTATGCTTTCTGCCTCCGAGGATGCCGGCCGGCAGTCCGACCATGCCTTTAGACTGTTCAAGCCGGCCTCTTTTGCCTTCTTGATATGCTCAGAACAGGCCAACGGGTTTTCAGCATGTACAAGTAGCGTGGAATTGGCCTTTGCCCCTGCTTCGACTATGGATGAGAGAAGGTTACCGTCCATGTCCACCTTGCCGTCCTGAATTTCGTGCGTTCCCGGATCGAGGTCCATGTAGATGTGATTCAGGTCAGCTCCCAAGTTCATGTAGATTTTCAGTGAATTGATGCCTTTTTCCTTGAGGTACTGTACGTCTCCAACCTGCTGCGGTTTTAGTATCGATGCATGGATTGCATAGTCTATGTAGTGGTTGCCCCTGCTTGCATCAAGGTGCTTGGTGATGCTGTGGTAACTGTCATCGTACATCCGTAGCATCCGCATCATGGTGGTGACACCACCCACCGCTGCAGACCTTGATTCGGTTCTGGCCGCTTCTTCTATGGGAGTAAAAACGCCGTAATGGACATGGGGATCTATCGCGCCTGGCAGGACGTATCTGCCGTTGGCGTTTATGGTTCTTGAAGCCTGTACGTTTCCTGACGACCTGACGACGGATTTGATCTTGCCGTCTTCTACCATGATATCTGCTTCAGTTACCCCTATCTTTGGAATCACCACTGAAGCGTTGGTTATCAGGATATCACAAGAATTCTGCATCTATCCGCTGCTAGACAACTGGCCCTATGTTTATGCTTTGCCACATCGGCGAGTCTTGACGTCAACGTTGTACTGTGATGCAGTGGATAGCCGCAAGGCTTGCCGGTGGCCTTATCTTACCGTGACAGACTTGGCCAGGTTGCGCGGATAATCCGGGTCGACGTTCTTGCCAACTGCCAAGTAGTAGGCAAGCAGCTGCAGCGGAATAACCTCGACAATCGGGTAGAGCGCCTCTTCGCTAAGGGCCGGTATTGGGATCCAGTAGTCATACACATCTTCCTTGGAGTCAGAAATTCCTACCACTGTGGCCCCTCTTGCCTTTATTTCATGCGCATTTGAAATTGTATCATTGAATGTAGAGTCATGGGGGTTTAGGATCATCACCACCGTGTTCTTTTCCATCAGTGCCAGAGGGCCATGCTTCAGCTCACCGGCTGCGATGCCCTCTGCGTGGACGTATGCCAGTTCCTTTACCTTGAGTGCGCCCTCTAGGGCAATCGGGTAGTGCAGAAATCTCCCAAGTATATACAGGTCCTTGTGGTTCTTGAGCTCCTGCGCCAGCCTCTCTACTGTAGACTTGTTTGATAGCATTCTGTCTACCGCATGGATCAGCTTTTCCTTGTCTAACCCAAGCTTGCCTTCACTTAACTTGTCAGCTATGGAGTAGATAATGATCAGCTGGGCCGTGAAGCTCTTTGTTGCCGCAACCCCTATCTCCGGACCGCTGTTTGTACCCAGAAAAGAGTCGCTCATCCTTGCTAGCGAAGACGTTGTAACGTTTACAATGGACAGGATCTTGGTTCCCTGGTTCTTGGCAAGCCTTACAGAGTCCAGCACGTCAGCAGTCTCGCCGCTCTGCGAGATGGCAATCACGACCGAATCCTTATCCAAAGAGGACAGGATATACTTTGACTCGCTTGACATTATCGCCTCTACCCTGATCTTGGCATACCTTCCCAGCACATGCTTGGCAACCAGCGCAGAATGGTAGCTGGTTCCGCTTCCCACAATGTAAACGTTCTTTGCGGCGGACAGAATCTTGCAGAATTCGTCTATCTTTTCTTCCTCTTGATTGTATGCCCTTATGATGCTGAGTTTTTGCTCGTCGATCTCTTTCAGGGTGTGGTGAGCATACTTGCCTTTATCAATGTCCCCAAGCTCCCAGGCAACTTGGGTAATAGGGCGATTGACAGGGTTGCCTTCAAAGTCAAAGATCTCTACTTTATCATTATCAACAATTGTGATATCGCCGTTGTCCAGAAAGATTGCCTTGTCTGTATGCTCCAGGAATCCAAGTACATCGCTTGAAACAAAGTACCCCTCCTTTGCTACGCCGATGATCAGAGGTTCTTCATACCTTGCTCCACCAATAGTTCCGTCCTGGAAGACCGCCACAAACGCATAAGCCCCCTGCAGCCTCTTGCATGTCTTGATCAAGGACTGCTTGATGCTCTCTGTCTCTATATAATAGCGGTGAAGCAGATGGGCTATGACTTCACTGTCCGTCTCGCTGGCAAAAATATAGCCCTCCTTGATAAGCTCTGCCTTCAACTCCTTGTAATTTTCAATAATTCCGTTGTGAACTACTGCAATTTTGTTATCACCGGCAGCATGTGGGTGAGCATTTTTGTCGGTAACACCACCGTGAGTGGCCCACCTCGTGTGACCTATCCCTATGTGACCTGACATATGGCTCATGTCAAGCTTGTTGTTAACTTCGGCAACCTTTCCTGTCCCCTTGCGAACCAGAAGCTTTCCCTCATCTAAGGTAGCTACACCAACGCTATCATAACCGCGGTACTCCATCCGTTTTAAGCTGTTAACGAGAATAGGCGCGGCAAAATCCTTGCCTTTGTAACCAATTATGGAACACATTCCCTACTTCCCCATGTGTATGAAAGCGGCACTATTTAAAGCTAGGTACATTTTTAGCATCATCCATAATGATTATGTCAGTTTTTGTATAATAGCATTCTCGTTGGACATCAGCGTTTAATCTACCCATCAATATGATTACGCCAACACCTCTGACAATTACAGCCAGGACGCTGAATTCCGGTGTTGTTATAGGAGTAATGGGCAGCTTTACCTCTCCCTTCTCTATCTGACCGGCTCTATCTTTTTTAATCATGTTTCCTTTATCGTCTACCAAGATTTTGGTTCCTCTTAATGGTTGCGGAGGCGGTGGATAATTGATGATCTTGGTCAATGCATACGTAGCGTTTGGGCGCATCTTTGACAATCCTAGGTCTCCAAAAAAAGTTATCTGTGGCAAGGTGTTGGAGACCATAAAAAATAGGATCGCTCCGATTGTTACTGGTGTCACAAACTTGAACATTAGTGTGAGTTTCATGAAAGAAGTATTTATCTGTGCGATATTTGTTAGAATATTTGATAGCAAGCACTATCAGTTGCTATCGATTTTTTTGATGTTAGAGATTAGGCATAAAAGTACAAAACACACTCACAAGTCTGGATATGCCAAAGTCAAGCGAAATTTACAACGATGAAAAGGCGTTTTTTCATCTCGATCGCTTGGCAAGATTAAGGGAAAAAAAACCAATTGCCCCTACATGCATTCAAGTCGACCTTGAGGCTTTTTGTAATGACAACTGTGGTTTTTGCACCACTAGAAAAGAAGATGGATTCAATATCGGAATGCTAAAATTAATTCAGATTAATGACAACCAAATCAAAAGAACGGAGGATAAATTCAAGCCTATTGGGATACCAAATCCCAATTCGGGTTTGCCATTTGAGATGGCGTATAGGCTACCGGAGATGATGAAGGATGCTGGCATTCCAGCAATAGAATTAACGGGCGGTGGTGAACCTACCTTGTGGCGAAGATTTGATACATTAATTGAAAATCTTGTAAGAAATAACATAGAGATAGGTTTGGTTACAAATGGCTCAAACATATCCGAAGAAAGAGCAAAGCTTCTGGGCGCGTCGTGTACTTGGATTCGATTTTCGATGGATACCTCAAACAAAACATTGCACAGAAAGATCCATAGGACTCCAGGATATGATTTCGAGCGAAGGATCGGTAACATAAAACGGATAATCAAATTCAGAAATAGAGACCTGATAATCGGAGTGTCTTTTATTATTCACCCCGATAACGCACATGACATTGAAAAAGCCTGTAAATTTTATAAAAAAATTGGAGTAGATAACATCAGATTTTCATGGATGTACGACAAGACAGGAAACGCCGGCCTTGAAGAAGAGAGAATAATGACAATAAAACAGACAATCTTGAAATGCAAGCAAAAATATGAAGATGAAAATTTCGCTGTACTGCATAAAGACAGCAGGATTGACCTGTATTCCCAACCAAATGATGATTTTACGACATGCTACTTGCAGAGATTTGTCTGGGCAATTGGCGCGGATTGCAAGGTCTATCCATGCTGTATCAGGAAGTATGTTTCAGGCAGCGAGATCGGAGATATCATAAAGAAAACTCTGAAAGAAATAATCTACGATGAGAACACGATAAATAAAATGGATTCCTTAAAACCACTAACCTGCTCGCCATGCTGGATGCGAGACAAGAATAAATTGATCGCAAAAGCAGTTGAAAAACCGCCGCATGTTAATTTTTTATGATGTAGATTAAATCCTAAAACTAGTCTAAAGCCGCCAAGCTGGATAGGCTCATTATACGGCATTAATATCATGAAAATGCTACTATCTGCCGCTATCTTTTGCTACAAAATGTTAATTACAGGAAGAAATAGACTAATCCTATGAGAAAAAAGGAAAATTATGATGGTAATATACAGGATAGCGCATCAGACGAATCCCAAGGAAAACAGATTAACATTAGATTGACCGATGAAGAATACGCAAAGTTGCTTAGTTTTGCTAAGGAAAGGGGAACGGAAAAAAATGAAACTGCAACTGAAGTGGGAAGAGAAATAATTATTCATGCGATCAATTTCTGGGAAAAGAAACTAAGGAGAGGGGATGTTACTCAATCAAGATATGTAATTAGAAAGCAAATGGAGATAATTGAACCCTCAAAGATAACAGATGAATTCATCGATTCGCTATCTAACGACATTCTGGACGAGATGGAGATTCAGGTAAATGAAAACCTTGATTTTGGTGAGGTAGAAAGGAGGCTCCTTCTCTGGAACAGAGAAAACCATATGTCTGTAAAAAAGAAGGAATTTGATAACAAGATAATTTACTGCATAAAACATGATCTTGGGACAAACTGGTCAAGTATTCATTGCAGGGTTTATACCAACATGTTCAAGAAATTGAATGTGATCTTTTCACTCGATAAAGCTGATGTACAAGAGTATTTCGATGAGAACATGATCAGAATAGTCATACAAAAGACAGAAAATTTGATGAATTATGAAAGAGGCGTCAAGGAAGTGAAGACTCAATAAAGCGACGGGGTAAAAATTCCTAAAAGAACCAAGCATGAATAGTTCAATTGTTCCTTGCAAGGAATCAGATATAATTATCTGAAATTTTAAAGTCTGTAGTTCACGTAGGGGTGATATTGGCTTTATATCGAATCAGTTGAATTGCATTAACATATAGGTCTTAATGATATAAATGAATATCACGAAAAATTATCCCTTATTGAAATGGGGATTTTTATAATTGCTCTTGTTATCTAGGGTAGAGCTGTAGGAAACCATCTGCCCATGTCCCACGAATACCGAGACCGTATATACATTAGGAAGGACATTATCCTCAAACTCACGGAATACGGCGAGTTGAACCAGACCTCGCTTCTGAGCTACTGCGGTCTGAACCTGATCAGACACAAGGACATTCTGGAGGACATGGAAGCCAAAGGCATAATAACCAAAACGGAAGAACCGTGGGGTAACAAGAAGATAATAAAATACCGTGTCACGGAGAAGGGAAAACAATTTTGCAGGCATATTCTGGAACCGTACGAAGAAATGTTTCCAAGGAGGGATTCCAAATAGACCAGAAGGTAACAAAGTTAGTGAAGTGTTTTAAGAACAGAGACCCAAGGAGAGATGACAATGTCTGAAGATGAGGAGAAGAAAGA
This sequence comes from Nitrososphaera sp., assembly GCA_029263715.1. GTDB lineage: Archaea > Thermoproteota > Nitrososphaeria > Nitrososphaerales > Nitrososphaeraceae > Nitrososphaera. Next base: position 116,441 of record JAJUFP010000003.1, read on the forward strand.
AAAACGCGACAATATCTTTGAAGTACTGGACGATCTAATCTACCATCTGAATACAACCAGAAATATGTTTACATTTCTTATCATCTCATCCTTCATTCTTGCTCCGCTCTCCTTCATCGTGGCGGCGGTGTTTGTGCTCTATCCACGCTTTCTGAATATCTTGCTTCAGCGGGAGCCCGAACTTGGCGCGATAGTAATCTTGTTCATCGGAATTTCTGTAGTCCTCGCCGGAGTCTGGCTTGCTATTGGCATCAAAGAAAGATCCTTCTTCTCGAAATGGAACAAGAGATTCAATCGATTCATGTCGCTTAAAGAAAGGATGGATAGGGAGCTGGGCGACTAAATCTTCAGTAACCTTGTTAATTAACAAAGTCCCGTAACTCTTTTTATAAATACATTCCATGTACTGCTGATGTCTATAGGAGCCTCAAAAAGAAAAGTGACTGCTGTGATGGCTGGAATCATCCTAGTTGCTGCACTTTCAGCAACCGCTTGGTTCCCATCTTATGCAGCAGCGCAGAACGAAGACGGCCAAAGAAGGGTCGGAATAGTACACGGATTTGGTGTAGCAGCTAACAGCGACACTGAACAAGGTACAAAAACTATATTTCACATGCTGATTCAACCAGATGATGACGAAGACACTGAAGAGACAGAGTACAGTTTAGTTCGTGGAGTGGTTGGGATCGTAGACGATGGTGAGAAAGTAAGGTACACCATGGTCCCTGACACATGGGATATAGCAGTATCAGAAGAGGACGAAACCTTTGAAGCATCTGGCCAAGTCGAGAACGAAGACGGAGATGAATTCGACGTACAACTAACTGGTACACACGGCATCGACATAGAGAATGGAGCTATATGGGTGATAGAAGGTAGCTTGGAAGGTGAAGATCTAGAATACCAGCTATTCTACATCGCTCTTTCCAGGACGCCCAGTTAAGGATCACCCAGAACCTCTCTCTTTTTTTTGAAATAGATGATTGGGATACTGAACCAAGTTTCTGCCAAACACGAACATCCAAAATCCGAGATTGACATTAAATGTGGAAACATGTTTGGCGTATCATGGCAATTCACCAATCTCTAGTTTAATCATATTTCTCTATTAGGATATTTAATGATATAAATCTCTTAGATGAGAGATTGATAGTGAAATTAGCCAATGCAGTAAACCTAGTTGCTAAATACATGCTATCACTCTATTGACGTTATGAACGACAAACAGCTCTTTTTGCAATGGCTGCCGCGTCTCTGGTCACAGCGTTAGTGCTTGCGCCAGTGTTCGCTTCGGCCACAAATGGATTTCTACATGTAATACGATCGAAAATAGTGGTCGACAACGCAGAAGAGGAACTGGAAGCCAAGTTCATAACAGAAGCTAACATACCAAAAGACGGAAGTGGCGGAGCATTTGGGTACGGCGTCGTAACTTCTCAGACTGATGTGGATGGTACAGTGCTCGTGACCACAACTCATGCCGGTGTTCTTGACAGCGAGGATCAATCGGACGCCAATGACCCTGAATGGCACAACCACTATGTGAGGGTAGCGGAAGATACCGATGGTCACTGTGATGGCTTGGAAGTGGTTGACATCACGTGGGAATCTCCCGGCAGAGATTTTGAGAGAGACAACAGGGCCTTAATGGGCGACGTCCCGATGTCCTTTACAGGAACCCACAGTCTTGACAGAGATCGTGAAATATCCTTCGAGGCCGGTGCGCCTGCAGCTGGCATATCATTCACTTTAGAGCCTATATTTGAGGACGATACACTTGTTGCCGTCTGCGTAAACGACGTGACCGTGGCTGACAAGACAGTGATAAAGGAAGCAAGCGACAACGAGTCTGAATAAGCGCAAAGGAAGAGTAAAATCTTCCACTCTTCTTTTTTTGGACCAAAATACTGATGCAGACTTGCTGTCTGTAAAATTTGCTTTTGCACTTAACAACTATCAAGTCTCGGAAACTGCTCTAATAAAATGACGCAGAATAAAAGCTGCCTCAATCAAACATTATAGAAAGTATACCGGAGTTACTAAATACAATAAACTGATAACACAAGAGTTAAAAATTATTGATGCCATAATACTTATAAGCAATAGGTCAGGAGCTTTACGCAGAGGATATTAGGATCATGAACAACAACGACAAGTCGTCCTACATGGGCGATATTGAAGATGTCAAACAGGTCATCAAATCATTAAATGATCCTAATAGCGTCGTTAGCGATGAAATTAACCCTTCCATGCAGGTCTCGTCTGATTACTCTTCAACTGAAAGCCCCCCGCTTGCTGAAAGCATAACTGTGCTCTACGTGGATGCTGATACCAGCTCGCACCTAGAGATGATAAGAAAGGTTGGAGACCGGTTCATACAGCTTCGGTCCTGCTTTACTGGCAAGGAAGCCTTGGAGTTGCTTACACGTCAAAAGTTCGATGTCATACTTTGTGAGTTATCTCTGCCAGACGTTGATACTTTCTATATTATTGAACAATACGCACCAAGAATGCCAATTGTCATAACTTCTGCATTTGAGGATGCAGAGCGCATAAAGATGGCTGAAAAGGCCGGCGCTGTAGGATTTATTGCGAAGAATTATTCTGGATTAAGAATTATCATCTCACTTTATACCGCCATCGACAAATGGAAGAAGTACGATGATTACGCTTACAAGAAGCGGCTAATCAACAATCCTCATGTAAAAGAAGTACTGCAGACCGTTATGAATAATCCGGCAAAACAACAAGTAAAGCATGAAATATGGTATGACAACCTGACTCTCGAAACAACGGCGACCAATACAAAGATCTTGGAATCGCTCGTTGACGCCGGCTACATCGGCAAAGAACAAACCGAGATGACTTTGTCGTGTCCGCATTGCAATTCCATGAACCTCACTCCAAAATACGGTTGTCCAAATTGCGGAGAAAGCAATTTCTCAAGAGGCACCGTACTTGAGCACAAGTGTGGATTTACTGAATTTGAAAATCGATTCATAAAACCAGATGATGGCAAGCTGGTCTGCCCCAAATGCAACAAAGAATTGAAAACGCTGGGCGTTGATTACTTTAAGATGGATTCTGCTTTCCGGTGCCAGAAATGCAGTAACGTTTCCATCACGCCAGACACCAGATACAGGTGTAATGATTGTGACCACCAAGACTTCAGAATCTCCGAAGGAAACTGGGCTCCATTATACGGCTATTCTCTAAAACCTGAAATGTTTGCAGAGATAAAGCAGAATACAATATCATTAGATCAGATCAAAGAGTTTCTATCCTCCAAAAGTTTCCAGCTTGACTATGACAACAAGATTGGGATTACACAACCTGAATTGCTGTCATTCGATCTGGTGGCCCAGAAACCAGGAATTTACGTTGTTGGCGTCATAATGGGCTCTTACATAGAAGAAAACTTCATGAGACTGGTTAAACTGGGAACATTGCCGGGACCTATAGATACCAAGATATTCCGATTCGCACTGATGTTCTCCAAACCAACTGATGTCACAAAGTATCTGCTGAAAAAATTTGATATCTACCCGATAGTTACTGAAGATGAAACAGACATGCTGCTAAAGTTCAAGGGATATTACTCGAACGTTGTAAAAGGTATGTAGAAGCCAAGTCATGGATATTATATCAGATATAGGCATCTTTTTTCAAGGATTTCTTGTATGGTTAAGTACACTAGATATAGTCAGCCTTTCTCTTCTTGCTATTCTTGTTATCTTCGTTGACCTGTTCAGAAGCATTTCCAAGACAGTTGTTTTAGCTGCTCACAGCCTGTACAGGCGTCAAAGACCCTTGATACCACGCACTTTGTCTTATCCAAAAATCTCGATATTGATTCCCGCACACAACGAGTCGGCGGCCATCAGAAAAACTATACAATCGATACTTGACAACCCTTATCCAAACAAGGAGATTATTGTAATAGATGATCATTCCACAGATGACACATATCAGATTGCATCTTCCTTTTCTGGCAGCGGCCTTATCAAATTGGTAAAACGCACCGAAGGCAAAGGATCAAAGTCCGGCGCGGTCAACTATGGAGCCATTTTCGCTACAGGTGATTATCTGATAGTGATTGATGGGGATACGGTAATTGAAAGAACTGCCTTGATGGAAATGGCAAAATATCTTTCAGAACCGGGAGTCATAGCCGGCCTTGGAGTGGTCAGGGTGTTAGGGGGGGACGGCGGTGTCAACAATCTACTTACAAAATTACAGGAGTTTGAGTATCTGATCGCCTTTGAGGTAGGAAGGCGCTTCAATGCGTTGTTCAACCTCCTTATCATTATTCCAGGGGCATTCAGCATATTTTCAAGGGAAGGCGCGCACAGGGTAGGGCTTTTCGACAAGGATACCATTACCGAGGATTTTGACATTGCCATCAAGCTGCATAAAATAAAAGGCAATATCGCATTCATTCCTAACGCCAGAGCCTGGACCTATTGTCCTAACAACCTGCATGCTTGGATAAGGCAGAGGATAAGATGGGCACACGGACAGCTGGCCGTGCTTGCCAAACACAAGGATGCCGGAAGGCAGACTTACCAGCATCATCTAAGACTGTCATTCTATGATATGGTGGGCATAGATGTCATTCTCTTGTTCCTGAGGCTGGGCGGCTTTGTCATACTCTTATTCTCAAATGCGCAACATATCCTCTACACGATAATGCTCATCTTGATATTATACCACTTTAACGAGGTATTGGCATTCCTGACTTCGGTGGCTTTCGCCAAAGATAAGGCAAGGTTGAAGTACATCTATCTGGTGCCTGTAATGGTTCTGTTCTACCGGCCGCTGTATTCTGCGGTGCGGCTTTACGCCTACGTGAAATGGATCTTTGGAACAGAGATCAAGTGGTAAAACATTCCAGACATACGGCAGCTTATTCCAAAACATACATTAAACAGACGCGTCGTGAATTCACATGTGAGCAGCGCCCAAAAGACGGAAGATTATGAGACTATGTTGAAGCGGTTACAAGAGAAGCTGGGCAACACTGCTGGCAAGGCAAAATCCAGGCTTGAGATTCCGACCCCCCAGATCATTTGGGTGGGCAAGAACACTATTTTCCGCAACTTTATGGACTTTCCAAAAGCCCTCCGGCGCGATCCAGAAAAACTGCTGCTCTACCTCAACAAGGAGCTGGCCTCGGCTGGATACATCCAGGGCGAACGTGTCATCTTTCTTGGACGTAAGACGCCCTCGTCATTCTCTGCACTGATTGACCGGTACGTCAAGGACTATGTGCAGTGCCCCGTGTGTGGAAGCCCTGATACCCGGACTGAAAAGAGCAAGAAGCTGGGATTCCTGCTATGTGAGGCATGCGGTGCCAGATCGTCTATCAAGGGTAATTACGCCTAGGCCTGTCCAGACGACAAGAAATCAACTTTGTGCAGGTTCCTTATCCACGCATTGATGACTGAAATGTCTTCCTCCTGCTGTTGTCTGACCCCTACCTGGACATTCATGAGGCGGAACTCTGCCACCCTCTTTTTGATGCCGTGACTCTTTCCCGCTACGTGCTGAGACACTTCCATGGAATTTATCATTTCATCACAGCAGTTACACCGTAGTTCCGCTGAATCCATGCTGGATGGATACGAAATGGAATTATCTGCCACAGAATCAAGCCAGCTTTGCAATTTCGTAAGCTATTTTTGATCAGATGTAGGCGGCTGGCGTATGGTGTCCAAGACGTACTTTAGATCCGGGTCGCTGGCCAGTTTATCCAGAAAGCCCCTGACTATCTGCCTGGTGGTTCTCTCTGCCGTGCCCTCGCCCCTGTGCTGAACGTTAACAATGTAATCATAGACAAACGGGTTGATGTATATCGTGCAGACATCGGCTATCCAGCTAAAAAGCGAGGCAGTCGTCTCATCCTTCAGCATACGCTCGCGTTTTTCCTCAAACATCCTGCCTATGATGCGCACGTTGTACAGGTACGTCTTCTTCCCTGTCTGCTTGTCCTTGCCTGTGAACAGCACGGCGTCCCTGTCATCGTAAACCAGTCCAAAGGACACGTTGTTTGGTATCTTGACGTGTTTTAATTTTGGCGCGTATTCAAACAGCTCGTTCATGAGCGCCGTGAGGAGCAGGTAAAACCGCTGGACGTTCTTTTGCTTCTCCTCATCGTCTTTCTTTAGTATTCCCACTGCACACTGAACAAAGGCGGGCGAATTAAAACGTTAACTGCTGCAAGCTGACAAAAATTAAGGAAACCGCGCTTCTTGTATCTAAAATTTAACGACATTTTGCTTCAACATACACCTCATATCAACTGTTTTCACTACTAAATTGGATAAAGTTGACTATTGGTCCTAAGTACCAATAAGGAATTACCTCATCATGACAGCCATAATGTCGCTTCATCATGAAGCTCCGACAAGCAACTTTACAACCGGCCAGAGCTGGGGCGCGCTGAGAAAGGCATGGAAGGGATACAGGATCGCCAAGGTACAGGGCGATGCCAACAGGATGAGGGAATACGCAGGCAAGATCCGCAAGATCCAAGGCGAGCTGGGCGTAAGCGTTGCATCCTTCCCGCACCTAGGAATCAACTAAGTGCGGAATTTCCTTTTTTCTCTACCCGTAGATTTCTGTATTTCCAGATAGCTGCTGTTTTATCTTCATCTCGATCTGCGCCTTTGGCATTGCACCTATTATAACATCGACGACCTTGCCGGCCTTGAAAATCATCATGGTGGGGATGCTCTGGATCCCAAAGGAGCCGGCCACGACTTGGTTCTCATCGACATTTAGTTTGCCAAACACGACCCTGCCGGAATATTCTCTGGCCAGCTGGTCGATGACGGGCGCGACCATCCTGCAGGGGCCGCACCATGGTGCCCAGAAATCAACCAACATCACCGGGTATTTGGAGACCTCGCTGTTGAAGTTGGAATCCGTCAGCACAACCGGCTGGTTTATTGCAGACATGGCCGCCTTTGCAGCTGCCGCCTTTTGCAGTTCGGCCATCTTTCGCTGCTTTATCATCTCAAGCTCGTCATCGGACATGGAAAGACATCAGGCAAATTGCGCTATTATTCTTTTGGACGATATGTAATTATTATCTGTCCGAAGGATAATTCCTGCAGGTGATCTGCCTTGACAGAAAAAGTCGATGAGACGCTGACAAAGGAAGCCACGGTCGAAGACAAGGATGCGCAAATAGCTACCCTTAGAAAGGAGCTTCAGACTGCCAAGGAAGCGGCAGAAGGCTACCTTAACAAGCTCAAGTATCTCATGGCAGACTTTGATAATTACCGCAAGCAGGTGGACAAGCAGGCAGCCATAAAGATCGAGTCCATCAAAGCGGAGCTTCTCCTCAAGTTCCTCAACATCCGTGATGAATACCAGCGGGCCGTCGAGACGGCCAAGCAGAAGGACCGCAATTCCGTGGTCGTTGAAGGCCTTGAAGGCATTCTCAAGAACATAGACTCGCTTCTCTCTGCTGAAGGGGTGCGGCCCATCGAAGCAGTGGGGACACCGTTTGACCCCAACGTTCATGATGCCATCGCCTTCTCACCAAGGGACGACGTGCCGGAGAACAGCGTCACCGCAGAGATAAGGCGTGGGTACATGCTCAACGGCAAGGTCCTCAGACCCAGCATGGTAGAAATCTCAAGGAAGATAATTAAAAATAGCGATAGCTCCGATGAGTAGACAGTAACAGAGGCTGAAACATCATGGGAAAAATAATTGGCATTGATCTTGGAACAAGCAATTCTGCCGCAGCTGCAATGATTGGCGGCAAACCGACAATTATTCAGGCTGCAGAGGGCACATCGGTAGGCGGCAAGGCATTTCCTTCGGTTGTTGCATTCACAAAAGACGGGCAGCTGATCGTTGGCGAACCGGCAAGACGCCAGATGATCTCAAACCCGGAAGGAACCGTCATTGCTGCAAAGCGCAAGATGGGAACCGACTTCAAATTCAGAGCGCACAACAAGGAATACACCCCGCAGCAGATCTCGTCTTTCATCCTGCAAAAGATCAAGCGTGATGCCGAGGCCTTCCTAGGCGAGGTGGTAGACCGGGCCGTCATCACCGTCCCGGCTTACTTTAACGATAACCAGCGCCAGGCCACAAAGGACGCCGGCGAGATTGCCGGCCTGCAGGTTGTAAGGATAATCAACGAGCCCACCGCCGCGTCGCTTGCATACGGACTGGACAAGGCCAACAAGGACCTGAAAATAATGGTCTTTGACCTTGGCGGCGGAACGCTTGATGTCACCATAATGGAGATGGGAGGCGGCGTATTTCAGGTCAAGAGCACTTCTGGCGACACCCAGCTTGGTGGAACAGACATGGACAATATTCTGGTCGAGTTCGTTGTTCAAGAGTTCCGCAAGCAGTCGGGACTTGACATCCACAACGACAAAGCCGCGATGATGCGGGTCAGAGAAGCTGCAGAGAAGGCCAAGATAGAGCTTTCCAACGTTGTCACCACGGAGATCAACCTGCCGTTCCTTGCCTACGATCCATCGGCAGGGCCAAAGAACCTTGTCATCCAGCTGACGAGGGCCAAGCTGGAAGAACTCCTCCGGCCGATCGTTGAAAGGTGCAGGGCACCCATGCTGCAGGCCCTGCAGGACACCAAGATGACTCCACAGGAAGTGGACAAGATAATCCTGATCGGCGGTCCAACGCGCATGCCGATGGTACGGCAGTTCGTGGCCAACGTCATGGGCAAAGAACCAGAGCGGGGTGTTGATCCGATGGAAGCCGTGGCAATGGGAGCAGCCATACAGGGCGCAATTATCTCCGGGGACGTGTCAACCGACATCCTGCTTGTAGACGTTACTCCGCTTACACTTGGAGTCGAAGTTCTTGGCGGCCTCAAAGAGCCCCTCATTGAGAGGAACACCACGATACCCACCAAAAAGGGCAAGGTCTTTACAACAGCAGCAGACTACCAGACTGCTGTAACCATCCACATAGTGCAGGGAGAGCGCCCCATGGCCTCAGACTGCGTCTCGCTGGGCATGTTCAACCTTTCCGGCATCCCGCCCGCACCCAGAGGCGTGCCACAGATCGAAGTCACCTTTGACATAGATGCAAACGGCATCCTCAACGTCTCTGCAAAGGACCTGGCCACGTCAAAGGAAGCCAGAATCACCATAACTGCAAACAACAAGCTATCCAAAGATGAGATCGAGAGGCTGAAGAAAGAGTCAGAGCAGTTCTCCGATGCAGACAGGAAGAAGAAGGAAGAGGCAGAGACAAGGAACGAGGCGGACAACCTTGTCTACGCTTCAGACAAGCTGGTCAAGCAGGACCTCAAGGACAAGATCAAGCCAGAACAGGCCGAAAAGGTCAACAAGGCAGCCCAGGAGCTGCGCGATGCAATTGCCAGCAACAACATCGAAAGCATCAAGGCAAAGATTCAGGAGCTCAAGAACATACTTGCTGACGTAAGTGCCGAGGCTTACAGGAGCGCCAGTACAGCATCTGCTAGCTCGACAGAACCGTCTGCGGGCCCGGCCGGATCTCAATGAAAGTGATCGATAACATCAGCCGCTGGGGTGATCCCAGATGACAAGCAAAAGGGACTATTACGAGGTCCTTGGCGTTCAGAAGAACGCCAGCAAGGAGGAGATCAAGAACGCGTACCGCAAGCTGGCGCTGCAGTACCATCCCGATCGCAACAAGGACCCTGGCGCTGAAGAAAAGTTCAAGGAGATCTCCGAAGCGTACGCGGTCCTCTACGATGATGAAAAGCGCTCAAGATACGACAGGTTCGGTCACGTAGGCGGCGAGGAAGTCTTCCGGGGATCCGAGGCCAACTTTGAAGAGGTATTCCGGGACATGGGTTTTGGCGGCTTTAGAGACATTTTTGAGCAAGTGTTTGGCGGCAGGGGCGGCTTTGGGGGAGACTTTTTTGGCTTTGGAGGGCGCAGGGCAGGCCGTGACATAGTCTACGACATGGAGCTTACCTTGGAAGATGTGTTGCGGGGCAAAAAGGAAGAAGTTGATGTCCCAAAACTTGACAGGTGCGATAGATGCGGCGGCAGCGGCGCCGAACAGGGCACAAAGCCGCGCAAATGCTCGGCCTGCGACGGCCAGGGCCAGACAAAGCGGGTGTACAGCCAGAACCGGTTTTCTACCTTTGTCACCGTAGAGCCCTGCAGAACCTGTCACGGCAAGGGCCAGGTAATAGACCACCCGTGCGGCAACTGCAGGGGAACAGGCAGGGCTACAAAACAGAAAAGGATTCGGATCGAGATCCCGCCCGGTGTGGAAGACGGGATGGCCATGCAGCTAAGAGGGGAAGGCGAAGTCTCAGAGTACGGAATTCCGGGCGACTTGGTAGTCAGAATCCATGTCAAGAAGGATCCGCTGTTTGAAAGGCTGGAAAACGGCCATCTCCTTTACAACCTTGATGTCAAGTTCACCGATCTGGCGCTTGGAACCGAGCTTAAAGTGCCCACACTGGACGGATCTGAGAAACTAAAGATACAGCAGGGCACGCAGCCTGAAGGCCTGCTGCGTTTGAAGGGAAAGGGGCTTCCCCGGTACGGCGCTTCCGGCAGGGGGGACATCATAGTCAAACTAAACGTCAGGGTCCCAACCAAGCTTACTGACCGGCAGAAATCCCTGCTCAAAGAACTGGACCGGGAACTGGACACCAACTAAATGCTTTAATAGAATTTTCAACGATCCTATTCCATGTCTTCACCATTTGATGAATGGTTCGGCAAGAGGCGACGCTCGATGTTTCCTGACATCGACGAGATGATGAAGGAAATGGAGAAAATGATGCAGGAGATGTTCAAAAACGTAGAACAGCAGGTGCCAAAGAACCTTATCCGGGAGCGCAAACTTGACGACGGCTCTATTGTACGGGAGATGGGGCCAATTGTCTACGGTTACTCAGTAAAGATAGGCCCAGACGGCAAACCAGAGGTCCGCAAGTTTGGTAACATCAATGCATTTCCTAACGTTCTTGGCGGCGGTCTTGCAGTCAAGGAAGAACGCGAACCGCTGATAGATGTGATCAAAGGCACCGAAGACCTCAAGATCGTCGCAGAGGTGCCCGGCGTCAGCAAAGAGGATCTGCGTCTGACAGCCAATGAAAACTCCGTAACCATAGAATCTGTGGCCGAACAGCCGCACTACCGCAAGACTGTGGACCTTCCTGATCCTGTGGACCCCAAGACTGCCAAATCCACCTACAAGAACGGGATACTGGAAGTCACATTCAAACTGAAGAAGAAAGGCGAAGGCGGCGTTTCTATAAAAATCGACTAGGATCCACAAAAAGGATATTATTCTAGTCGTTATCATAGCACCCCCAACAAGCGCGGGGGTCGCCAAGCCCGGTCAACGGCGTGAGATCAGTATCTGACACGAAGCTCAGATGTTATTCTGATGACTGGGTCACCTCATCCCTTAGGGGTTCGTGGGTTCAAATCCCACCCCCCGCACTATTTTACAATCTCAGGCAATGATTTTGGTTCTTCGCTCCCTCTTGCGTTTACCCGTAAAGCATATCGAATTTATCCCAATACAACAACATCAGTTATACATGAGCGCGGGTATTGATGTATGATGACCTATACGGCAACCGCGCCTGTAAGGGGTAGGTCCCGGAAAGCCGTAAAAGACACTCTGAAGGATAACGCGAAACTATACGACCTTCTTGAGAATTATGATGAAAAAGCGAAGACGAAAGCTTCCAAGACTGCCTGACAAACTTTTACTCGCAAAACCGGCGTAGATCTCATTTCTCACCTTCATAGCAACCTACTGATCGCGCAATTTACCTTACTGCTGTATAGCTTATTGGAAGTAAAGTCAACGTTTCCAAGTTTATGATAGAAATGCTGGCAGGATGGTGCAGACTATTTCCGAAGATGCGAACCTGTTCATTACTGCAGCAGGCTGTGGGATATCACCAGCCTCATTATCTCTGAAGTGCCCTCGCCTATGGTCATCATCCTTGCATCCCTCCAGTGCCTGTGCACGTCGTACTTGTCCGCGTATCCGTAACCACCATGTATCTGGATGACCTGGTCAGACACCTTCATGGCAGTCTCTGACGCAAATAGCTTGGCCTGCGAGGCCTGAAGCGAAAAATCCTTGCCGCTCTGTTTCATCCACGCAGCCCTAAAGGTAAGCTGCCTTGCAGCGCTTATCTCCGTGGACATGTCTGCAAGCTTTTGCCTTGTCATCTGAAACTGCGATATGGGACTACCAAATGCAACCCTCTCCTTGCTAAATGACAGGGCCTTTTCAAAGGCGATCTGGGCAACACCCACCGCCAGCGCAGCTATGGCTATCCTCCCAATCTGCAGCATGTGCTTGGTGTACTCAAATCCCTGCCCCTCTGCACCAAGCAGGTTCCTGCCGGGCACTACACAGTCCTCAAAAAAGACATCCGTCCACGTCGAGCCCCTGATGCCCAGCTTTTCGATATTCTCGCCGATCCTCAGGCCCTTGCTGTCCCGGTCCACAAGAAATATGCAGGGCCCGTTGTCCGTTTTGGCAACTGCAAAGTAGACGTCTGCCTCGCCTCCGTTGGTTATGAAAGTCTTTTTGCCGTTCAATATGTAACTGCCGTCCTGGAACTTGGCCCTTGTGTGTATGTCGCCTGCATCAGAGCCCGAGTGCGGCTCCGTCAGGGCAAACGCTGCCAGCTTTTCGCCCTGTATAAGCGGTTTTAGGTACTTTGTCTTCTGCTCCTCGCTTCCGTAGAAGGCTATGCCGGTGCACGACGTGCCGTGGATGGCTGCCGATACGCCGGTGCTTGCGCAGGTCATCCCAAGCATCTCTACTGCGGCAATGTAAACCGGGTAGGGGAGGCCCTGGCCGCCGTACTGCTTGGGAAATGCCATGCTGGTAAAGCCGTGCGTGAACAGCTTACCCAAATTCTCGCGAGGGAAGATCCCTTCATCGATCTTTTTGGCGGTGGGCATTATCTCTTGTTCTAGAAATTCGCCAAAGGATTCAAGCAGCTGCGTAAAGTTGGGATTTGTCGGATAAAGCATCGTGATGGTGGTCTGCAGTTCCGGCCCAAACAGTGTCATGGTAATTTTTCGTGCATCAATGCATTAACCTTTTACAACCGGATTTTTTGTCCATGTCCTGCGTTGTGATGAGTGTTTTGCAACGCAAATGAAAGAAATTGCATTATTTGCACCGTTCTGGTATAGTTCTAATCAATAGCCAGCAGAATGCAAAGTAATTGTAAAGGCCAATACTAATAACCTTGATTTTTGTATATATACTGTGATAGTCCAGAGATACGTGCCTCCTAGGGGGGCGTCGGATCCTGCAGCAAAGGGAAACGATGCTGCCCTGCTTGCAAGGAAGGGCGAGAAGATCGTTGCAAGCGCGCCGCTGGCAATAATCCGAGCGGCGCTGGAATCCAGCATCAGTTACGTGGCCGGATATCCAGGTGCTCCCACAGCCGACCTCATCGACCTGCTTTCAGAATCAAGCCCTGTTATCAAGGACCTTGGCATATTCTTCGAGTCTTCTACCAACGAGGCGTCTGCTGCGACAAAGCTCCTTGCATCAGTTTACGACAAGATAGGGGGTTTTGTCAACTGGAAGGTGGTGGGCACAAACGTGGCCGCCGACGTACTTGCGCACATCACCTCTTCTGGAACCGTTGGTTCCTCGGTGATAATCGTAGGCGAGGATTACGAGACCGACAGCACGACGGTGGAGATGAAGAGTTACATGTACGGAAAGGGCTTCTGCATGCCTGTGATAGACCCAGTTGGAAGCCCGATGCATGTCTACCGGCTTGCAAAGCATGCGTTTAGGCTGTCTGAATACTGCAACATGCCCGTCATGTTCCTTTTGAGAACCATGACTGGAAACTGCATCGGGTCCATAGTCTGCGAAGACGATATCCGGCCAGCTGAGATAAGCGCCAAAAACAAACAGCCGGTCTGGGATCCGGATACCAGCCGATATCCGTTGGGGGACCGCTCAAAGGCGCATGCCACAGAGAAATACCTGGAGAGGATACCCAAGGCCATAGACTACATAGCCAGCAACGGCCTCAACAACTACGTAAAGGGGAGAAACAGCAAGGTAGGCTTCATCACCCATGGCGGCGTATTCAACTCGTTTATGGACGCCATGGTGCAGCTGGGACGGGCGGACATCTCCGGCGGATGCGAATACGATGTCTTGAACCTGAATATCGTGTATCCACTGGTTCCTGACGAGATAGTCAAGTTCGCGACTGGCAAGGAAGCCATCTTTCTGATAGAGGAAGGAGCGCCTGCCTACCTAGAAGAGGCAATAAGAAGCATTTTTCATGGGGCAGGGATCGACGTGCAGCTTTACGGCAAGGAGGGCTCCGGAAGGGGCTTCATACCTGTGACCGGCGCCCTGGACGTGGACGTGCTTATGGAACCCCTCACCAGGATTCTCTCGGTAATAGAACCCTACTACACAGCACCGCGTGGAAAACTTGCAGAAATCATGAAGCACAGGGAGAAGGCCGCCAGGGAGTCCCTCAAAGTGGTGGTGCCAAGGACGCCCACGTTTTGCACCGGCTGCCCAGAAAGGCCGATCTTTACCGCGCTGAAGTGGCTTGATGAGCGGTTTGGCAGAAGTATCTACGCCGGCGACATCGGCTGCTACACCATGGCGCAGCTGCCGCCCTTTGGCACGTCCGATTCGTGCACGGGGATGGGGACGTCCCTTGACTCGGCGCTGGGCCTTTCCCAGTTCTACAAATCCCGCGTGATAGCCGCCATGGGGGACGGCACGTTCTTCCACCGGGGGATAACCGACGTTGACAACGTGATCTACAACCTCACCAAGGAGACCGACGTGAACATCATTTTCATAATATTTGAAAATTACTGGACGGCCATGACCGGCCACCAGCCCAACCCTGCAAGCAAGTCGGACTCGGGAATGAACGTGAACTACCGACAGGAAAGCGCGGCAAGGCCCAGCATCGAGGCCATCCTCAAGGCGCACGGTGTGACCTGGATAAAGAAGGTCAACCCCTTTGACTTTTACAGCACCCTTGAAACGCTGCTGGATGCCTATTCCCAAGACCGGGGCCTTCGAGTCGTGATATGCGACGGCGAGTGCACCCTCGCAAGAACAAGAAGGGAGCTTCCAATTATGGAGTCCAACATCGCCAAGGGTGTGCGGGTAGAGCAGGTCAAGTACAAAATCGACGAAAAGATCTGTAGCGGCTGCTTCCCCTGCGAAAAGTACTCCGGCTGTCCCAGCGTGACGGTGGTAAAGAACCCAAACCCGCTGAGGACCGGCTACATAAAGCAGACCGAAGAAACGTGCACAGGATGCGGCGTCTGCGGCATAACCAGCATCTTTGGCCTATGCCCGTCTACCTACCGGGTTACAGAAATACACAATCCCAGCATGCTGGAGCGGCTGCGGTTCAGATTCTCCCAATCCATAATTGGGATGTTGCGGTGATGCAGATGGATAAATGGAAGATCTACCGGGTGCTTGTGCCGTCGGTTGGAGGGCAGGGTGGAGGCACCATAACCGAGATCCTGTACAAGGCCGTCGTTATCGAAAGAGAAAAGGTTGCATCAGAGAAGGGCCTGGCCGACAGGATAGCTGCAAGAACCGACCTTGAATACCGATACATGATCCCCGGATTGGCCCAGAGGAACGGTTCTGTTTACAGCACCGTCTCGTTCGTATCCCCGCAGGAGCTGGACCTCCCAGAATCAGCCTTCATCCTTTCTGAGCGGTTTTACACCGCCAGCGCGGACGTGATGGTGGCGCAGGAGCTGGCCGAGGCTGTCCGGTTTGCCAGCGAGGGCCTGCTAAAGGCAGACGCGGTGGCCATAGTCAACGAGCACAGGTTTCTGACAAGCGTGGAAAAGATGCCTGTAACCAAGGACCTCGTTGACACAGGCGACCAGGTAAACACGATAAAAAAACTGGCCGGGACCTACGTCGGGCTAAATGCCCACGAGCTGGCCCTTGCCAACGAGATGAAGCCGGTGTACGCAAACACCATGCTTCTTGGAGCGCTGTGCGCCTCAAAAGCTGTTCCAATAAGCAAAGAGTCCTTCCTCAGGGCCATGGCTGAAAGGTTCTCCGGAAAGACCCTTGAAGAGAATGTGAAGGCATTTGAAATAGGCTACGCCCATGTCCTGTCAGCTAACGGTGAATCTCGGCCCATCGACTCTCTCGGCATGGATGTCCGGCAGATCATTGACAGGAACTACCGGCAACTGCTGGGCTCAAGGGGAAGAAAGAGTGCAGAAATGTACTTGCAGTACATGGACAGCATGACAACTAAACTGCCGGCAAACCTGACAGGCATATTTGCTGAGGCTGTGGGGCAGCTGGTGGACTTTGAAGGCTGGGACCATGTACGCATCTATGCTGACAGCGTCATGGAAATCCTGGAGCTGGACCGGCAGAAGGGTGACGGGAGCTTCAGGCTTGTCTCAAGCTACGCCAAGCACGTGGCCGGCAGGCTGATGAAATGGGAAGGCCCCTTTGAAGTTGCCAGGATAAAGTCAAAGAATGTCTACTCCACAAAGCCTGACACTATAATCAAGGTCGAAGCGCTCCTGCAGCCCAACGTGGAAGAGATCTACGGGATGGTCCCTGTGAAACTCCACAACCTGATCTGCAGAATGATTCCCTGGTGGCCGGAGTACATCGAAAAGCACAAGCACGACGGCCAGCCCATGTCGGTCAACATAACCGGCGTTGGCTACCTGAAACTCTGGCTGCTCTGGAAGCTATCATTCCTGCACAAGCATTCCGTCCGGTACCATAAAGAGATGGCCTTTGTTAGACGCTTTACAGACACAGTCAAAGAGATCGCCGGCATAGACTACGAGCTTGGCTGCCTGGTGGCAGACTATGCCCAGTACATAAGGGGGTTCTCCTTTGTCAGGGCAAGGAACATCGAGGTGTTTGAGATCCTTGTACACACCGTGATCAAAAAGTGTGTCGAGATGGACAGAAGCCTTGAGAATGCCGATCACCGGATCGCAAGGTCGGCCTTTGTTGCAGCAAGAAACATGGTAACCCTTGACGGGACGGGGAAGGACAGGATCCTCAGATTCATGGGTGAGCTAGAAGATCTATTCCAGAAAAAGAAGTACGGGCTTTTGTATGCAAAACTGGCGCTGCGGCAGCTCACGCCGGTAGCAGGATGATATTCATGACGGACAAGGTGGCCATCGTCGGCTTGGGGTACTCTGGCTTTTCTCCATCCACCGACCGCGTCTCGTACAAGGAAATGATGTTTGAGGCCGCAGTAAAAGCGTATAGGGATGCCGGCATAGATGCAAGAAAGGATGTGCAAAGCTTCATCTGCTGCACCGAAGATTTCTGGGAGGGAAACAGCATCGCCGACGAGTACATGCCAGACCAGTTGGGAGGAGCCCTCCGGCCGGTATGCACGGTGGCAGCCGACGGTCTGTACGGCGTGATAACCGCGTTTATGCAGATAAGGGCAGGTCTTGTGGATATTGCGGTAGTTGAATCCCACAGCAAGCTTTCAGACGTCGTAAGCAAAGACGATATTGCAAGGTTTGCCATCGACCCGCTTTTTGGCGTCAGGAACTTGGATCCAAATCCCTCGTTTCTGGCGGGACTGGAGATGAACAGATTTCTGCATGAAACCGGCAACAGCAGGGAGTCATGCGCCGAGGTTGCATCCAAGAATCTCAAAAACGCTACTTCAAACCCCCGGGCCAGCTACGGATCAAAAAAATCACCCAAAGAGATCCTTTCATCAGACGTCCTGGCCTATCCGCTGACAAAACTTGAGGCCAGCAAGCCGGCGGACGGTTGCGTTGTGCTTGTCCTTGCCTCTGAAAGCAGGGCGCGGTCTCTTGCGGAGCAGCCGGTCTGGATAACCGGCGTGGGGTGGTGCTCCGAGTCCCCTTGGATAGAGGGAAGGGACATGTCGTCGGCCGGCTATGCATCGACAAGTTGCAGGATGGCGTACAAGATGGCCGGAATCAAAGACCCGGGAAAAGAGCTGGACCTTGCAGAGATAGACGACACGTTCTCTTACAAAGAGCTCCAGCACATGGAGGCGCTGGACCTGTGTGGTAGAGGGGAGTCAGGAAGGCTGGTAGAGCGCGGATTTACCGCAAGGGACGGCGTCCTGCCGGTGAATCCCTCCGGCGGGTCTCTTGGGCTTGGCTACATGGCAGAGGCAACAGGCCTTCACCGGATCCTCGAAGCATCGCTGCAGCTTCAAGGAAGGGCTCGGAAAATGCAGGTAAAGGATGCCAAAAGGGCTTTAGTCCAGAGCTGGCGTGGAATTCCCACGGCCTCCGGCGCCGTGGTTGTCCTGGAGGGTGGGCCATGACCAGAAGAGTTGCGATAGTTGGGGCCGGAATGACGCTCTTTAGAAGGCGGCTTTTAGAAACCGGAAAGGAGCTCTGCTTTGAAGCATCCCGTGCGGCTCTTGATTCTGCCAACCTGGACGCAAGCGACATAGAAGCAGTCGTTTTAGGCTCTGCGCCGGACGCGTTTGATGGCCTGCACATGAAAGGTGAATATCTTCTTGATGGAGCCGGGGCAAGCAACAAGCCGTACACCCGGGTGTACGTCGGCGGCGGCACCGGAGTCTTTACTCCCATAGCTGCATGGTGGCACGTGGCCTCCGGACTTTTTGACGTCTGCCTTGCAGTCTGCGAGGAAAAAATGTCCCCGCTTTATCCGCATCCGCAGAAAGCTTTCTGGAGCATATTTGACCACACACTAGAAAGGCCCCTTGGGGTGAATCTGGTCTGGATCTTTGCGCTAGAGATGCGCCGGTACATGCACAAGTACAGCATCAGCGAAGAGGATATCGCGCAGGTGGCCGTCAAGAACAAGCGCAACGCGCTGGACCATCCGTGCGCGCAGCTTGCGGACAGGATAACCGTTGACGACGTGATGAAGTCTGAGCCGATAGTGTGGCCAGTCAAGAAGCTGGACATAAGCCCACCAAGTGATGGCGCGGCCGCCGTCATCCTAGCGTCGGAGGAAGTGGCGCGGAAAATAACGAAGGACCCTGTCTGGATAGACGGCGTGGGATGGAACCTTGACAGCACGTACTGGACCAACAGGGAGCTGGCCTACCCACAGTACCTGGAAAATGCCGCCAGGATGGCCTACAGGATGGCCAAAGTAGAGAACCCGCGAAAGGAGATAGACGTTGCCGAGGTCTACGATCCTTTCGACTACAAGGAGCTGCACCACCTTGAAGGCCTGCAGCTGGCAGAAAGGGGCAAAGCGGCCAAGCTGACATCGTCCGGTGCAACCGAAAGAAACGGCGAGTTTCCCGTCAACCCCTCAGGGGGGCTGCTGGGGGTTGGAAACCCCATCGCGGCTGCCGGCATGATGAAGATATGCGAGCTTTTTTGGCAGCTGAGGGGCGAGGCTGGAAAGCGGCAGGTAAAAAGGGATGCAAGGACCGGGCTTGCGCAGGCTTGGGGCGACTTGATGCAGTTCAGCTCTGTCGTTGTGCTGAGGAGCAGATGATATGGTCTACTCTGGCATCGGGATAAGCCCGCAAGACGTGGCAAATTCAAGATACTTGACCGTACCGTACTCTGCAAACTTGCGCTACCGGTGGAGCACGGGGGCCGCGGTGGGAAGGTTTCTTGCCGAACTGAAGAACGGCAAGATCGTTGGAAGAAAATGTGACAAGTGCAAGCGGGTTCTGGTTCCGCCAAGGATGTTCTGTGAAAGGGATTTTATCCAGACTTCCAAGTGGGTTTACGTCCAAGATGCCGGAATCGTAGACACGTACTCTATCTCATACATAGCTGCCGATGCCAGCCGGCTAGAGAAGCCCTTGATCGTTGCGGTGATCAGGCTCGATGGCACCGGTGAGGCCGGGATACTTCACATCTTGGGTGGTATCGAGCCTAAAGACGTCATGATTGGAATGAGGGTAAAGGCTGTCTGGAAGCCTAAAAGAAGGAGGGTTGGCGCGATAACCGACATACGCTACTTTGCGCCGGCGGGAGACGCCAAATGACCAACATAGATCACTGGTCCAGCAGCATTGATCTAGACTACAGATATACTGCAGGAGTTGCCGGCGAGACATTCCTTCGCAAAATAGCCAAGGGCAGAATCATGGCCTCAAGGTGCTCGTACTGCCGGCTGACCTATCTGCCGCCAAGGCTTTACTGCGAGAAATGCCTAAGAAAAATAGACACTTGGGTCCAAGTGCGCGGGAAAGGTGAGCTGTACTCCTACACTATGACAGGCCGCGGAAAGAAAAAATCGTTGTACGGTTTGGTAAAGTTTGCAGGGATAGAAGGCGGGCTTGTAGGAAGGATAGTTGGTTCGGATCTTGCAGACCTAAAATTCGGGATGCCTGTCAGGGTGGACTTGAAGAATTCAGAGAAAGGACTCCTCGTTTACCTGCATGTCTGACCAATATTTTTGCTGCACGGTTTCGTTAGGTACTTCTACAGTCACCCGATAACTTGAAACCCTGATCGAATCAGATTGGTCAGCTATGTGGAGCCAAGTTGCTCCCATGTCTCTGTCATTGCTTTGAGCGCGAATCCCGACTTAAAAGCTAGCACAAATTCTACTCATTGTATTTTTAATACAGTTTGCCGATTGCAGACAAATAGTTGCAACTTTTGCGAATAGCGAAATGCTCAAGACCTAAGTCTTATATATTAAATTGATGAGTTTGAAATAGGTGCCTTATCCAATTGAGCGATTATGAAATCCAGTCCTCTGTGGGTAAAGATACCGTTTCCACGTGGGATGAATTTTCCAACAGGATAAGGCTCTTGCCATGGTGGCTCAGCTACAACAAGGGAAGCAACTACCAGGCATTCCTAAAAAACAGCATAGCCGAGCTGGGCGAAAAGGTTGGTCTGCAGGACAAGTGGCTTAAGAGCATACTTAGACACGCAGTTTCTGAATTCTCGAAAAAGGGGCTTGGCGCAGACTATTATGGCTACCACAATATAGACCATGAACTTGAAGCGGCTTACTTTACTCTTCTTGCTGCCAGCAACCAAACCGGCAGTTTCATGTTTACTCAGAAGGAGCTTTGCTACCTTTTTGTAGCTGCGCTTTTTCACGACTACGATCCTTCGAAGGAATTCGATAAGCCTAACGAGGACGAAATAGAGCGCATCGTCAGAAGCGATGCAAAAATAAGGAAGTACATCGACGATGTCGGACTCGATATCGACGTAGTCATCGCGCTTATCTACCGTACAGCGTACCCGTTCAAAGGGGAGATAGCCAAGCATGCATCGGCAAGGATGGAAGAGCTTTTCACCCACGCAAAAATCCCTGAATCAGACCAGAAAACCAGAAAAAGGTACACAGACCTTGGATGGTTTCTGTCGGTGGCAGAACGAGTGGCCGGCTACGCGCTGGGCGATTTTGAGCATGCCAAGGACTTGGCAAGACGCAACGCGCATGCCCTTGGATGGCATCCCTCTGTGATAAACCGAAACTCTGTCAAATACTTCAGCATGCTCAAAGAAGAAAAGGAAATGTTGGACTGGGTCCTGCGGGGCAGCACAGAAAAACAAAGGCAGAATTTTGAAAACAACATCCGGTCTTTTGAAGAAGCATGGCAGAAGGAACTGGATGCAAAGGCAGCAGAACTGAAGCTAGTATCTGTCGTTGAAAAGATGGCAAATAACAAAGCCTCGGATACCGTAAATGAAGTACTCCGGCTGTACAGGGAAACACCCATCCTCTTCAAGGTTGACGAGGAAGCTTTCATAAAAACAATGTTCGATACCGATTCGATACTGATTACACTGAGAATAGATGGCGATGGCGGCAGGATAATTGGCTATGCCAAGGGCGGGCCGCTAGAGAAATACAAGCTGAGGCCGGGAACTTCAGACCAGAACCTGGGACAAAGAAACACTGCCTATCTTGAAGGCATTGGAATTCATCACGAGTACTGGGGAGAAAAAGGAGGACATGTTCTGCGTATGGAATTTCTAAACGAGGCAAGCAGGCTGGGCTACCAGTTCGTGACTGGGTACGCCCACCGCGACGTGATAAGCCAGAGGATCAACAACGGGGAAAACATAGAGATAGTGCGCAAATACGATCCGGATAATCTGGACTATTACAGAATTGTTCTTGCAAAAACACCCGATCATTAGTTTCGCAAATCTATGGGCAAAAAGGTTTACTCTCGCAGGAAGCTAGCTGGCGACTATTACCTTTCCCTTCATGCCTTCCTCTGAATGAATGGTGCAATGGTAATCGAACACGCCTTCCTCGTTGAAGGTGTACTCCCATGATTCATTGCGGTCAAAAAAGCCACTGTCCACCTTCACCTCCGAACCGGACTTCGTTTTGTAGGTCCCCACTACATTGTGCTGCAGGTTGGACTCGTTGGACCATCTTATCTTCGAGCCAACATCCGCGATGACCGTGTCAGGCATGTACATGTTCATCCCTCCAAAGACTACGTTGGAGTGCAACGTCTCTCTGATGACTCGCTCCTGTTCTTGGAAGATATCGGTAACTTGGCGCTTGTCCAGATCAACAAAAACATTCCATATTATCTGGTGGGCTTCTCCCTGCTTGTTTTCCAGCAAATCAAAGGTAACCGGTGCAGAATAAAGCTTGCCGTCAATTACCTGCCAGTTGGAAGTGATTATCACCTGTCCGGCAGAGCTGTGAATAACCTTGCCGTCCGGGTTTACAAAGGCCGTCGGCTGAACAGCTGCCATGGTGACGGCGCTCCCCCTTATGCTGTTGATTATGTTCTTTACCCTTTCATCGGCTTGCGCAATGTCCAGCGACTGTCTGGCCACATCGTTTATCGCATAGATGTATGTGTTGTCATCGGAAGTTGGTTCTTTTATCACCCTGATCTCGGATTGAAGCGAGATCTCGGACAGGGAGCGAAAGTCTTGGGCATGCTCCTCAGGCAGGATTTTTGAAGTCATAAGTATAGTCCCACCTGCCACAAAAACTGCAACAACTGCCAAAAGCGAGATAAACTCCTTTTTCATGCCCATGATAATCTCGTTTTTATTTATTATATACTGTACTGTCTAAGGCTGCCAGAACGTGGATCTGATTTTAATAACCAATGCAGTCCATATTCCACCATGAGCAGTATTGCCGTTGAATACTACAACAAAAAGTTTGGTGATAACATACAGGCCGCATTTATACATCTGGTCAGGGAGGTGGGCGAGATCGCCTTTGCCATGGAAAAGAACAATGCCGAGCATGCAAAGCTAGAGATCACCGAGTCCGTTGCCCTCCTGAATTACCTGGCATCAAAGTACAATCTTGATGTTGATGCCAGTATGCAGTCGGTTTACGCAAAAAAGCTGGAAACGCTCAAGGCCAAATGATCACTATCCGCCAAGACCTCGACAACATATCTGACATTTTGCACAAGACCTTCGAGATAGAGCCATTCAAGCGCAATTATGACGAAACCTTTGGCAAGATTGCAGGCATCCTGCGCCGATACGGAATTGAAGAAAACCCGCGCAACCTGCGGTTCAGATTCATCCTCTGCATGCAGGAATTCTTTGACGGCATACCGCAGGAACAGTGGCGGGTAAAGGACCCGGCGTTTGTAAAGCAATCCGAGGAATTTGCAATAGCAAAGTTCCGTCAATGGGTGATTGAACAGGTAACCTGAATCACTGGATTCGTTCTATTAATTCAAAGACCTTGTTCATGGCTGGAGGCTCGGCGCTGATGTCTCTGACGTAAAGCGACGCGCATGCATTGGCGAAAAGCAGTCTTTCACCAGGATCCATGCCTGCCAAGTACCCAAGTATGTCGGCTGCGTCCCATACGTCGCCGGCGCCAGTAAGTATCTTGGGCTCTACTTTGATGGCGTGGGCAAACTCCGTCTCTTTGCCGTTGGACCAGGCCGCACCCATCCTTGTGTGCAGGTCTGTGCTGATGCCGATCTTCTCGGCGATCTTTTTTGCCGCGGCCTTGACCTCGTCTTGGCTGTAACTTGTCCCCAGCAGCGGGCCGGTGCCCAGCGCGTTGGAAATGGAATTGCACTCATTTTCGTTTATGCTCAGGCAGTCGGTGACGCCTGACAGCCTTTTCAGGGAGTCAAGAAAATCCTGTCTTCTGGTGTCAATATCTGCAGGATCTATAAAATGAAACCCGCTTGGCGAGCTCTTAAAGGCCTGCTCTGCAAGCTCGGTTCCTTTCAGGTTGCTGGCCCAGTTGACCACCATGGCTGCATCAGCATTTTTCAGAATGGCCATGTCTTCCGGCGAGCTTATCCTGTCGGGGCCGAAATTCGCGTTGTCGCCTATGTCGCTTATCATGACGTTTGCGTTGCCGTTTTCACTAGGAAATTCAAATGATGTTGTAAATCCCTGCCTGCCGTTTGAGATCCTGAGCGCAACCTTGTCTCCAAACTTTGAAAAGACCTGCCTTAGCATGGCGGCCCCGATCTCGTCGGCTACAGTAAAGAGAGTAACCTTGACCCCAAGCTTTGCAAGGGTGTACGCAACATTGACGGCGTTGCCGCCCTTTATGTCTGAAGTTGGTATGCCCCGGATGCTCCCGCCTCCGAATTTTGCCTTCTCCTCCAGCATGCTGCATAGTTTCTCTCTTGATTCCAGCCTGATGATGCGGTCTACGAAAAAGTCCGGCATAACCACAACTGAACCAACTATGCGCAGCTGCCGCAGTTTTTCAATTATCACTTGCGCAAGTGTTGAGAGATACGCTGTATTTGTTGTTTCTGATAAAATGGAAAAAGTGGGTGGGTTTATTCCATTCCCATGCCGCCCATTCCACCCATGCCGCCCATACCGCCGGGCGGGCCAGCCGGTGCCTTGGACTTGCTTCCTGCTATCACATCGTCTATTCTCAGGATCATGGAAGCTACCTCGGTGGCAGACTTGATTATCTGCTGCTTGACGACGACTGGCTCAAACACGTTCTGCTTGTACATGTCAGCAACCGTCGTGTTTCTGCAGTCTACGCCGGTCCATTTGGAACCCTTGCTCTGCTTTGCACGAAGCTCGGTCATGGTATCGATAGGATCCATTCCTGCGTTCTCGGCAAGGTTGAGCGGTATGGCATCCAGCGCGTCGGCAAATTTCTGGACCGCAAGCTGGGCCCTTCCTTCCTGGCTGCTGGCCCATTGCCTCAGCGCGTTGGCTATGTAGGCTTCTGGAGCTCCGCCGCCTGCAACGATGGCTGGTTTTTCAAGGACATCCTTCATGACCATCAGGGCATCATGCAATGATCTGTCGGCCTCGTCTACGACCCTCTGAGAGCCGCCCCTTACCAGGATGCTGACTGCCTTGGGGTTCTTGCAGCCCTCGATAAAGACCCACTTGTCTGTCTCTACCTTGCGCTCCTCGACCAGGTCTGCAGAACCAAGGTCCTTGGATGTCAGGTCATCAAGGTTGTTGACTATTCTGGCGCCTGTGGCGCGGGACATCTTGGTCATGTCGCTTTCCTTGACTCTTCTGACGGCAAGGATGCCGGCCTTGGCCAGGTAGTGCTGCGCAATGTCATCGATTCCCTTCTGGCACAGCAGTACGTTGGCGTTTGCCGAGACGATCTTGTCGACCATGCTCTTGAGCATCCTGTTTTCCTCTTCCAAAAACATCTGCATCTGCTGCGGATCAGAAATGCGGATCTCTGCACTCATTTCCGTCTTCTCGATCTCAAGGGCAGAGTTGATGAGCGCAATCTTGGCCTTTTCCACGCGCTTTGGCATGCCTGCATGGACAACTTCCTTGTCAAGAACGATTCCCTTGATGAGCTTTGTATCGCGCATGGATGCGCCGGCCTTCTTCTCTACCTTGATGTCGTCAAGATCGACCTTCAAGCCGCCCTCGGTCTTTTCAGCTACCTGCTTGGCCGCCTCTACTACTATCTCGCCAAGCCAGGGGCTGTCCTCCGAGACCAGCTTGGAATCCATGGTGGTTCTTGCAACCTTTATGAGCGTGTCTTTGTCTGAAACATCGACATCTATTGCAATCTTTTCTAGCAGCTTCAGCGCCTGCTCGGCTGCGGCGTTGTAGCCGTCCACTATGACCGATGGGTGGACGTTCTTGTTGATCAGGTCCTCCGCGTTTTCCAGCAGGGCGCCGGCAAAGACCACCGATGACGTTGTACCGTCGCCGACCTCGTTGTCTACGGACTTGGCAACCTCTACCATCATCTTGGCCGCCGGGTGCTGGACATCTATCTCCTTGAGAATGGTAGCACCATCGTTGGTGATGGTGACATCACCAAGCGAGTCTACCAGCATCTTGTCCATGCCCCTTGGGCCCAGGCTGGTCTTGACGATCTCTGCGACAAGCTTTGCTGCTGTAATGTTATTTTTCTGGGCTTCTCTGCCCTTGTTCTCCTTAGTGCCTTCCTTCAGAATCAAAACTGGCATACCGCCAGCAGTTGTTTGAATTGACGCCATGTCTACCATACACCTTTATAGAATAATCATTCTTTTCCAAAATCTCTTATATGTTTTTCATCGCCAGCCGTCTTTGTTTCTCTTCAAACTTGGCCCGGAACTTTGGAACGTTGATGACAAATCTCTCGTGCCTGCCTTCGCCTATCTTTTCTAGGCTATCGTAAGCCTCGACTTCAAACATCACGCGCCTGCCGTCTATAGAAACAACCCTAGCCTTGAGGAAAACCTCTGCTCCGACCGGTGTGGCTGCAAGATGCTTGATGTCCACAATTGTCCCGACAGAGTCCCAATCAGCTTCGGGTATGATCTGCTCCTTGAGCAAGAGCCGGCAGGTCTCTTCCATCTCAAGTATCATGGCCGGGGTGGAAAGGACATTTTCGCCCTCCCAGAGAAAGCTTGTTGTCTGGTTTTTATCAACAGTTATCGCCCTTTCTTTCGTCGCACCGGCCTTGAGACTGGAAAGATCTATGCCCATGATGCTGTCTAGATTAAAGGTGCTTTTATTTCTTAAACTTGTGCCGCCGGACGTCTACTTTTCTCTCGTTTTCCTCCCTGACATGATGGAGCCTGTCCTTTTCATGAAGGAAAAGCTTGCCGCATTCGCTGCATTTCACGATATGCTTCTTGTGAACCTCGTGTGCATGTTGGACCATCTCATCGTAGCTGGCAAATACTGCATGGCAGTCCTCGCATTCGCGCTTTTCACTATGGAAAAGTCTCATAAAGAATCATCTATAGCGAACGCTATAAAGCTGACGAAAAAGAAAAAGTAGCGACCCCGTTTACTTACTGCGCCTTACACCGGACGCAATAGCATAGGCCAAGCCAACGATCAGGCCAAATGCCAGCGGAATCCATACTGGGAATGCTGCCGGGTCGATTGATTGTCTAAGCAGAGCTTCAAACATGGCACAAGGTTATTTTCACAAGTATATTAGATTTTCTACGGCCGTCCTTCTCAATCGCCTGAAAGCCGGCCAGATATACATTAAATTACCCCGTTGGAATTCCTGTGCTGTATGAAGATGGAGAAGGAGATGCGCAAGTTCTGCCCCAAGTGCAAAACCCATACGGTGCACGCTGTGGCTCTGTACAAGAAGGGCAAGGACAGGACAGGGGCAGAAGGCGCTCGTAGGCACGCTGAGGATAAGAAGGGTTACGGCGGCCAAAAGTTCCCCGAGCTTAAAAGGACTGCCAAGACCACAAAGAAGATGACTTTGCGCTATACCTGTAAGACCTGCCAGAGAAAGACCATGAAGGAAGGATTAAGAATTCGCAAGTTGGAGATTTGATATGAAGCGAGAAAACACTCTTGTTCCAAAACCCCGCAGCCACTTCGTTTCTGTTCAGTGCAACAAGTGCGGCGAAAAGACCACGGTTTTCACCCACACCACTACAAACATCAACTGCAAGGCATGCGGCGAACCGCTAGCAGAGCGGTCCGGCTCCAAGGCCAAGATCCTAGGCAAGCTCTTAGGAACGCTGGATCAATAGCCTTTCGGCCAGCTCTTTTTCCTCTTTTGTATTGACGTTTACCGCAATTTCTGGAATATTCATCCTGATGTAATGCTCTTCCATGTGATCGGCAATCCTTGTGGTGTCAAAGACGGAGATGCCTGAATGGCAGTAGCCGGATTCCAGAAGGACGCTGGGTTTAACGCCCAGCTCTTCAACAAATTTCTTTTCCATAACTATCGATACCACCGGGTATGCAGGCTGCAAAACTTGAACGATCTCGCTGACTATGCGCGGCGTCAAAAGGGGCATGTCTGCTGGCACAACAAAAACCCTTTCCGGCACAAGCTTTGAAAGCAGAAACGACAGGTCCTCAGAATAGCCATGACCTGACGTATCGATTACTTCGGTGCCCGCCGATAAAACAAACTGGCGGGTTTTTAGCGTATTGGGCGATACGACTGCCACTATCCTGCTGAACTTGCCAGAACCTTTCAGCGCCAGCAGGATGCGTTCAATGAAAGTCTTGCCGGCCAGCTTTAACAGGGGCTTTTCAACTTCTGCGTTCATGCGGCTTCCAATACCACCGCACATCACTGCAGCTATCAAAGCATCACCGATGACATGACGATAAGAGACGCCAGCCGCGTGATCTCGTTGGACGCTCCAAGAACGTCGCCAGATATGCCGCCAAAACTTTTGTTGGAAACCCTCTTTAGAAGGGCGGCCAGTGCAATAGAGACTGCAAGCGCAACCATGCCGACGTAGCCTGCTGCAAACCAGACTGCCGGGAGCATGATCGCCGTTGCGGCCAGCATCTTGCGCCGGTCTTTCATGGAGGCCGTAAAGGGGGAGCTGAAACCCTCCCACGCAGATATCCCGCGATGGGTTATCAAGACCATGACGTATTTTGCAATGACTTCTGCTGCAATTATGCTGGTAAAAATTCGAACCGGCGAGCCAAAGCCTGTGTTGAACACGATTATCATGCCGGCAAAGTACATGACCAGAGTCGCCACGCCGGCAGAACCAACGGCAGGGTCAAGCATGGCCTTGCGCTTGGATTCTTTGTCGCCTTTGGCCATGAGACCGTCAGCGAAATCCGCAAGGGCATCGGTGTGGTGAACGCCTGTGATTATGACCAGGGATCCGGCAACCAGCAGCCCCACCAGCAGTGGGTGCAGGAAGTGTGAAATTCCAAAGGCCATCGCGCCCACCATAAGGCCGATGACTGCCCCGGCAACCGGGAAGAGGTACATGTTTCTGGCAACGTAGTAGATGTCATGGCTTTCCTTGCCTGCAGGCAGTATGGTTAGAAACGCAAGGACCGACTGGACGGGCTTAAGGAATGCCAAACAAAAACCTCCACCATCCTGCCAGATATAAAAATGACATTACCGGTGCCGAAAAGGTAATGCAGAACAGGGCCGTGGTCAGCTTCATGATGGATATGGCCGTCCTGCATTTTTCCAACGATGCCGGTTCCTGTTCATCGCCCAGCCTGTAGTGGCCTATTTTTTCAAGCCTGATGCGCAGCGCCCCGGCCATGGTGGCCATGGGGTACCCGGCATTGGGGCTAAACGTTTTGTTGTGATCGCGCTGCAGCATCTGAAGCGAGTTTTTCCAGTCAGCCCCCAGAATCTTTGCGGAGACTACCATCAGAAAGGCGGTTATCCTTGCAGGCACATAGTTGGCAGCAGTGTCAAGCTTGGCAGACATCCAGCCTATGTTCCTGTAGTAGTCCTCCTTGTAGCCGACCATGGAATCCAGCGTGTTGATGGTTCTGTAGGCAAATGCGCCGCCCGGTCCAAGAAGCGAATAATAGAATATTGGGCCGGTTATGCCGTCAACCGTGCTCTCACTGACACATTCTATAGTTGCCGAAAGTATATGCTGCTGATCCAGATCGTCGGTCCTTCTTCTCACTATCATTGAAAGGCTCTGCCTTGCGCCGGGCAGGTCGCCTTTTTCTAGGCAGGCCAAAATCGCATTGGCATGGTTTTCCATTCCCCTGACGGCGATGGTGATCTTCAACAGCACCGCAGAAAAGACAATCAGCGCTACCATGCCTGCAAGGTAAAAGCTTGCCGTGGCCGCAAGATGCACGGCAATCCCGACCAGAGAAACAAGCAGGACCGCAAACAGTATCCCATTGAAAAGTTCTGCTGCCTTTGACCCTGACTTTAGACGCGGAATGAAAAATCCGATAGCTCTGCCAAGCCAGGCCACAGGATGATATCGGTTGGGCGGGTCTCCCAGCCAGTCAAGTCCGATCGCGCCAGCAAGAGCGATAATCAGGGATAGCATTTACAGCCCGACGACCCCGGTTAGCTTTCCTACATCAACGCTTTCTTTTATTGCCTTTGCCAGCAGGTTAACCTGCCAGTCCCATGACTCTCTGGGCAGCTCCTCTTTCCTGCCGCCCATGCCCGTGAGGGAGTCTTCCTCTGGCAGGTTGAACTCGATCTTGGGAATCACTCCAAGTATCCTCTTTTTTGTCATCTGCTGGGTGGTTTCTATAGCCGGTTCAAGCAGCGTTGCGTCGCCCCTGAACTTGTTTATCAAAAACCCTTTGACAAGACTTCGGTGCTTGGCCTTCAGCAGCTGCATGGTTCCAACAATGCTTGCAAAGCAGCCGCCCCTTTCAATATCTGCTACGATTATCACAGGGATCTTTAATTTCTCGGCCAGGAGCATGTTTGCAATATCGTATTTCGCGATATTGACCTCTGCCGGTGATCCTGCACCTTCGATAACCACCACATCGTTTTCCTTCCGAAGGCCGTCCAGGGATTCAAGGGCCAGCGGAAAACCCCGCTGGATGGCGAACTTTTCATAGTATTCCCTGGCGTGCATGTCTGCGTAGAACCTGCCGTTTACAAACACCGTGCTCCTGTAGTCGCCAAGCGGCTTGAGCAGGATCGGATTCATCCTCGAGTCCGGATCTTTTCTTGCAGCAATGGCCTGTATCGCCTGCGCAAGGGCCAGCTTTGAACCATCGTCCGTCTCGTAGAGTTTGGAAGACATGTTTTGCGCCTTGAAGGGGGCAACTCTGTATCCTCTGTCTGAAAGCAGCCTGCAAAAGCCTGCCACCATCGTGCTCTTGCCGGAGCCCGATGATGTGCCCTGGATCATCAAGAGCTTTGCATTCCTACCTGCCATGGTCGACCATCTCCAGTGCTTTGAGCAGAAGCAGGTTTTCCCTGCGCGTTCGGACTGCAACCCTTATGTGCTGCAAGCCCATTCCAGTAAAGGTGCTGCAATCCCTTACAAGGACTCCAGACTTTTTCAGAAGCAGATCGCGCAGCTTAGTTGAATCTCCATCCCTTAGCCTTACCAGAAAGTAGTTTGCATCGGACTTTAACGGTACGAATGATTTCAGCTTGCTGATCCTGTCGTAGAGAAACTGTCTTTCCCTTCTGATGACGGCCCTTGCCCTTGCGACATGCCCTGCATCTGACAGCGCAGCTACTGCTGCGGCCTGCGCAAGGCCATTCACGTTCCAGGGTACTCTTTTTTCAGCCAATCTTGAGGCAAGCTGCGGGCTTGAAACGCTGTATCCTATTCGAAGGCCGGCCATGCCAAAGGACTTGGTCAGCGACCTCAGGATAAGGAGGTTATCAAATTCATCGATTCTGTCAATCATGGTGTTGGCCGCAGGATCGTCTGTAAGCTCGGCAAAGCACTCGTCCAGCAGAATTTTTGTTGAGCTGTCAACGTTTTCGACTACCTTCCTTACCGCGGCGTTTGACAGCATCCCTGTAGGATTGTTTGGGTTGCAGAGAAAGACTGCGTCCGCACCCTTGGCCTTCTCGATTAGCAAATCCGCGTCCAGCTCAAAGCCGTCTTTGAGAGAAACAAAGGTAACATCGGCCCCGGCCTTGTACGAGGCAAGCTCATACTCGCAGAATGTTGGCACGGCGATGACAACACGCTTTGCCGCAAACGTCTGGGCAAACCAGTAAATGATCTCTACGGCCCCGTTGCCGACGGCCAGCTGGCTGGACTCGACGCCCAGGTACCTTGACAAGCTTGCCTTGAGATCTCTGCATTCTGGATCCGGGTAGACTGGAGCCAGGCTGCCGGCGTTCTTTTTTATAACCTCAATCGCCGCTTTAGGTGCTCCAAGAGGGTTAACGCTGGAACTGCAATCGACTCTGACCAGCCGGTGGTCCACAGAGTAAATACCGCCATGAGAGCAGGCATTCCTGTTCATGAGGGTAGCCGATCCAGTTTCCAAGACAGATCTCATTACCTTGAACTGTATTTAGAATATGCGCATTTGTAAAAACGATTATTAGTTGCATTACGGCAAAAAATTGTCCGTATGCTAAAGGTAGCGGTGATAGGAGCCACCGGCGCTGTGGGCCAGGAATTCGTTGTGGCCCTGAACAAGCACAAGTGGTTTGAACTGAAACAGGTTGCGGCGTCAGAGAGATCAGCCGGCAAAAAGTACGTAGATGCCATTAGGGACCCCAATTCTGGCATCCTGAGATGGCACAACCGCGAGGAAGTACCAGAGTACATCAAGGACATGGTGGTAAGCAAGGTTGATGATATCAAGCCGGAGAACTTTGACCTCATATTTACCGCGCTGGAGTCGGACGATGCCAAGATAGTCGAACCCCAGTTTGCCAAGACCACGCCGGTCATCAGCACCGCCGCCGCATTTCGATACGAGGCTGACGTGCCCATTCTGATACCCGGCATAAACGACGATCACGTCGATCTTCTTAACGTGCAAAGAAAGAACCGGGGCTGGAAGGGGTTCATCGCTCCGCTGCCAAACTGCACGACAACCGGGATGGCCATCACGCTAAAGCCGATACTCGACAAGTATGGAATCGAGAAAGTCTTCATGACCTCGATGCAGGCGCTGTCCGGCGCTGGACGGTCACCGGGTGTTATTGCCCTTGACATCATGGACAACGTGATTCCCTACATCCCCAAGGAAGAGGAGAAGGTCCAAGTCGAGACAAAGAAGATCCTCGGCGACATGAACAAGAGTTCCATCGTTCCAGCAGACTTTAGGGTCAGCTGCACCTGTACGAGGGTCCCTGTTCTGGACGGCCACACCGAGACGGTGTTTGTAGAGACAACCAAGGCCGCCGAACCGGACGATGTTAAGAAGGAGATGTTGAAATTCTCAAAGAACGTGTCGATAAGCAAGCTGCCGACTGCGCCCAAGGATTACATCGTTGTCCACGATGACCCGACAAGGCCGCAGCCCAGGATCGACAGGGAGCTGAACGACGGCATGACCACCGTGGTGGGAAGGCTGCGCAAGGACACAGCTTTTGACAACGGCATCAAGTACGTGCTGCTGTCCCACAACGAGAAGATGGGCTCAGCCAAAGGCGCGGTGCTGCTTGCAGAGCTGCTAAAGGACCAAGAGATCCTTTAAGCACTTGCCCAAGAAACGGGCAATTTATTACACCACCTGCTCATCATACTCCTTCTTGTAAAATATTGAATTACGACATGGTTTAACACTAGTTTATACATTTATTAACACCCAGTATCTTAAGATGTAACTGGCTTTCCATGGGAAAGATTGATGATCTGGATGTAAAAATTTTAAGCGAATTGGCTAAGGATGCTAGCATTTCTGTACCAAAGCTTTCAAAGAAAATCAACGTCAATGCATCAGTAGTCTACAGCAGAATAAAGCGGCTTGTAAAAAGAGGCCTGATAAAGAAATTCACCATCGTGATAAACGACGAGGCCCTGGGCTTCAATGTCAAGGCGCTCACAGGGATCAACATGGATTCCAAGCTTCGCGACAACGTCCTCAACGAGCTATTCAAGATACCGGAGGTTCGAGAGGTCTCTGAAGTCACGGGAAGATTTGACATCCTGGTTACCATGAACGCCCATTCTCTGGATGAAATGCACCAGCTTATCTCAGAAAAGATAGGCCGGATAGAGGGAATACAGAAGACAGAAACGTTCATTGAAATGAGAAAGACGGTCCGGGAGCTGGCCTATCCGCCATCCATATCCAAGTAAATTTTAAGATATAAATAACATCAATGTCCCCTTCTAGGACAGATCTCGATCACTTGGACACGGTTCACCAGATCTCTTTTGGCAGCAGGATAAAGAATTACTACGAGGTTACCAAGCCCAAGATCTGGTACCTTCTTGTCTTCACGGCCTTCGGGGCTGCACTCACCGCCTCGTTCCTGTTTGACATGCCGCTGGACCTGATGACCTGGGCACTGTTGATAGGTGGTGTTGCCGCCGGCTCGGCGGCAGCCGACACGCTGACTGGCTACAATGACCGGGACATAGATGCCATAATGGACCGGACCAAGGGAAGGCCCATCCCTTCAGGGCGCATAAAGCCACGAAACGCCTTCATCTTCGGCGTTACACTTGCAGCTATATCCCTTGTCTGCGCGTGGTTCATCAACCCCCTCGCATTCGGTCTGATGGCCTTTGGTCTTTTTGACAACATCATTGTCTACAGCAAGTGGCTCAAGCGGCGCAGCCAGTCCAACATAATCCTGGGCGGCTTTTCCGGAGGCGCGCCGGCACTGATAGGGTACGTGGCAGTCACGACGCAGAACATAGAGATCGGGCTTGTAATGGCCGGCCTCGTGTTCCTCTGGATACCCACACATATCTGGAGCCTTGCCTTGCACGTCAAGAAGGACTACAACAAGGCCAGAGTCCCGATGCTGCCGGTAGTCTCAAGCGAAACGAAATCCGTGCGGGTAATAGCCGGCACAACCCTGATGATGGTGGTGTTCAGCATCCTGCCGTTCTTCTTCAACCAGTTCGGGCTCATCTACCTTGCCACGGCCGGAGTGTTTGGGGCCGCGATGATAGCCATGTCTGTCTGGCTGCTGGTCAAGCCAAGCGAAAAAGCTTCATGGACGGTGTTCAAATTCTCAAGCCCATACCTGACGGCACTGTTCATCGCCTTCATGGTGGATGCCTACCTCAAGCCGCCAATGTAGCTTTTTCGCATTCGTAGAGTAACCTTGCAATGACTACGTGGCTTTCCAACCCTATCTCGTCTATCGAATAGGTGAAGTTGAACAATTTCGCAATCTTTTCGGAAAAGTGGCCCCTTGGGAAGGCGCCGACCACGTACACGCAGTGATCCGCATCCATGTTCTTTCTGACAACCTTCTCCGCATCTGATTGGACGCCGGCAGTTGAAAGGCCTATAACCCTGCCCGGACCTATCTCCTGCAGCAGCTGCTCAAAGCTGCAGTCCCACATCCTAAGCAATGTAGTGTCCTCGCTTACTACCTGCCTGTCTTGAAACAGCTTTACCATCAGGCCTTCGAATCGAAAATAGGATTTCGGGATCCTCAGCTGGCCGGCCATTTCAATCACCTTATCGCCGACAGTATGCACGTAAACGTTCAGCATGCCTTTCATGAAAAGCGGCGTTGAAAGCGCTTCAAGCATGGCAAAATGTACCAGGTCCGGCCTGCCCCGCTTCCAGCCCTCCTTGAGGCCTTTCATGGCTGCGTGATGGTAGCTTCTGTCCAGGAGCGTCTCTGAAGCCTTGAGGCCAAGCCTTCTGGCATGGTTTATCACAGAGGGGTGCCGCGCAATCTCGTCTGGGACCGTTTCAAGCGCGGCCTCTGCAATGATCAGTGTAATTTTTGTCGTAATGGCCATTTACTTGATGACCTTATATTAAGAACTGCCAGCTTGGTTTATCAGACCGATGCTGCCAATCACAGATGTTGAGGGGAAAGCAGCGTGCAAAGGAAATAGCCAGAGAGCGTGTTGACATCCTTCTGGATACAGCCTTGCATGAAAAAGATCAGGAGCTTGCAGACCGTCAGGCCGTCATGGCAAAAAGGATGGTCATGCGGCATCGGATCAAGCTTCCCTATGATTTGAAGCAGCTGTACTGCAAACATTGCAAGGCATTCATAGTACCCGGCAGGACGGCGCGGATTCGCACAGGACGGTCCTGCACAAAGGCCGTCAGGGTCACCTGCCTCCGGTGTGGCCACACATACCGGAAGATAATCGCCAGACCGCAGAATAAGGATTTATAAGGGCTTTTACAAACTTTCGAAACACATGGCTAAAGTTTATGATGTTCCGGCCGACGAGCTGATAGCCCAGCTTGCTGACCAGCTCAAGAAGGACAAGAAAATAGAGCCTCCAGCATGGTCACCGTTTGTCAAGACTGGCTCGCATGCCGAGAAGATTCCCCAGAACAAAGACTGGTGGTACATCAGATGCGCTTCTCTGCTAAGAAAGATTTACATTCACGGTCCTATAGGCGTCTCCGACCTGAAGGTTGCATACGGCGGCAGAAAACAGATAGGTTACAACCTGGCCCATCACAAAGATGCAGGCGGCGCCATCATACGGCATGCCCTGCAGCAGCTTGAAGCTTCCGGCTACATTACAAAGGTCCCAACCAAGGGAAGGATGATCACCAGCGAAGGCATGAAAAGGCTGGACAGGCTTGCTACGGAGATACACAAAGAGCTGATCAAGACCGCTCCGGCTATCCAACGCTACGCGTAGTATGTCGTACCCGCCACCACAACAACCAAACGACGAAGAAGCAAGACAGCGAGAAGCCGAGGCTGCAGCCATGAGGCAGCGTATTTTGCAGTCCCTGCTGGATCCTCAGGCGCGCCAGCGTCTTACCAACATCCGTCTGGTCAAACCGGAGCTGGCCACGGCCGTTGAGAACTATTTGATAAACGCCGCCTCTACGGGCCGGCTCAACAGGGCTCTAACCGACGAAGAATTGAAGCAGATACTTTTAAGCATTCAACAACCAAAAAAAGAATTCAAGTTCGACCGGCGCTAGTAAATACCGGACTTTTCATAAAATGCTGGTTATGAGTTAACTATATTAAGTCAGCAGAGTGCCTTTGCATCTAATGAAAGCAGCAGTATTCAGGGAGTATAACAAAGATCCTACAAAGGTAGTCAAGATTGAAGATATCGACGTTCCCAAGATAAAGCCTAATGAAGTCCTGATCAAGGTCGAGTCAGCCGCTTACAATTACAACGATCTCTGGGCAATCTGGGGAGAACCAGTCAAAACACCATTACCTCACATTTCCGGTAGCGACGTAGCTGGAACCGTGGTTGAAGTTGGATCTGATGTCGCCAAGCTGAAGGTCGGCGACAGAGTGGTCTCGCACTCCAACATGAGCTGCAGGGTCTGCGATGCATGCACCTCTGGCAGAGAGTACGATTGCAATGACAGGACGATCTGGGGATTCCAGACCGGCCCACTGTGGGGTGGATTCGCCCAATACACACACCTGCCAGAAGTCAATGTCGTCAAGATTGCTGACAACGTATCATTTAACGACGCAGCTGCCGTCTCGATGGTCGGCATGACTTCTTGGCACATGCTAGTCGGCCGCGCCAAGATCCGGCCAGGCCAACTGGTTCTCATCATGGGTGGTGGTTCTGGCGTCGGCATGGTGGGCATCCAGATTGCAAAGCTTTACAACTGCACAGTCATAGCGACCGCCGGCAACCAGGACAAGATGGACAAGTGCCTCCAGCTTGGAGCCGACTATGTAGTCAACCACAGGGAAGCCGACTGGTACAAGAAGGTGCGGGAGATCAACAAGAAACTGGGACAGTCCGGAGTAGACGTGGTCTTTGAGCACATCGGAAAATCCGTGTTCCCGCAAGAAGTTGCTCTTCTCAACATGGGTGGAACGCTGGTAGCTACAGGTGCAACCACTGGCTACGATTCCACGATTGACCTTAGGTACCTATTCTTCAAGGGAACCAACCTGCTTGGCTCAACGCAGGGAACTAAGGCGGAACTTGAAGACGTGATGTACTGGGTCAGCAAGGGCAAGATAAAGCCGGTCATCGATACCATATTACCTTTCAATGACATGGTAAAGGGCCATGTAATGATGGCAGAGGCGCAGCAGTTCGGCAAGATTCTCACCACGCCGCAAAAACTGTAACGACAACCTTTTACCCTCTCTTTTTCTCTTTTGAAATGATGTTCAGAAGCCTGATCTTCGTTCCGGGCAACAGCACGCGATTTATCGAGAAGGCCAAGACGCTGCCTGCAGATATTGTCTGCTTTGACCTTGAAGACTCGGTCCCGGCAAAAGAGAAGGATGCCGCAAGAAAGATAATCGCAGACGCCCTTGCAAAGCGGGCGGATTACAAGAGCTCGGTCTACGTTAGGACCAACTCTCCGGAATCGGGGCTGGTGCAACAAGACCTGCAGGTCATAGTCCAGCAGGGAATAGACGGCATAGTCGTTCCAAAGGTAAACGACGCTGATGAAGTATCTGAAATAACAAAGGTTCTGTCCTCTCTTGAGGCAGAAAGGGGGACTGGAAAGCTGGCGTTGATCCCGTCCATAGAAACTGCAAGGGGCGTCGTCAACGCATATTCAATAGCCAGCGCGGATGACCGGATAAACGCGCTTGTCTTTGGGGTTTTTGATTTCCTCCATGACATGAAGATGGATTACGATGAAAACGATGACGCCGGCTACGCTTACGCCCGTGCCAAGATACCGGTTGATGCAAGGGCCGCCGGCGTTCATGCCATAGACGCCATATGGCAAAAAGTCGACGATGTAGACGGGCTTGTCAAGGACGCAACTGCCGCAAAGCGCCTTGGATATTCGGGAAAAAGCATCATTCATCCAAACCAGATAGAACCGGTTCACAGGGTCTTTCTGCCCACAAAAAGTGAGATCGAATGGGCCAAAAAAGTGGTTGCGGCTCTAGGTGAGGCCATGGAGAAAGGTGGCGGTAAAGGAGCGGTAAGGCTGGAAGGCAGGATGATAGACGCCGTGCATTACAAGCAGGCAAAGACCATCCTGGATACTGCTAAGGATGTCTAGCGCGACATCTTTTTGATGACTATAATTCCTGCATAGTAAGGGATGTTGTAAAGTGCTGCCAGCGCAGCCACATGCGGGCCGAAAAACTGGGCGGCAAACACTGCAACCAGGGTATTGTTCACATAGGTCATGGATATCAGTCCTGCCGTTCTTTCGTTTCTGCTGATGGAGCTGACAAAGCCTGCAAAACCAAATGCAGCAAAACAAAGGACAGTAACCAATATGGTCTGCAAAAGGAATTCCTGGTCTGCAAAAAAGTAGCCAGAAAGCCCGGCGAACATCCCGAAATTGATGAGCACCACAAAGACTATGGACAGCGTAAACGAATTCTTATGGGCAAAATCAGAAGCTTTTGGAATGTATTTTCTTGTAAGCCAGGATGCAGCAAGCGGCAGGAATAATGCGGCTGACAAAAGCACGATCATGTGAAGCAACGGTATGTCAAACTCTGATCCCGCCAGCACGTAGACTAGAGTGGGTAGAACAAAGGGTACGGCAAGCGACGTTGTTATTATCATTCCAACGATCAAAGGAAGCCTTCCACCAACAATGTTTACAACAAACGGCGCGCCAAGACCGGTGGAAATTCCGGAGAGCAGCAGCACCGGAAGCGCAAACGGCCTGTAGACAACATATGCCAGAACATACATGGCCAGCGGAAGCACCAGCAGCTTTACCAATGACAGGATGGCCAGCTGCCTTGGTCTTGCAAAGGTGGAGACGATGTCCGATGCTTCAAGCTTAATCAGGTTCAAGAACAACAGCGCTCCCAGCCACACCAGCAGGTACGGCTCAACCATCAAGCCTGCGGAGGGTAGCAGCACGCCGGCAGACATGGAGCCGGCTATGGCAACGGCAAGCGTTGCGTCTTTATTCTGACGCAAGCTCTTTCAGCTGCTCTATCTTTTCCTTGACAAGGTCGAAACCCTGCTGCCAGAACTCTTGTTTTGAAATGTCCATGCCGGCTTCAGCCAAAAGCTCTTCCGGCTTTCTTGAGCCTCCGGCGGCAAGTATCTTTAGGTACCTGGGCACAAACGACTTGCCTTCAAGCTCGTACTGGCGGTAAAGCGAGAGCACCAACAGGTTGCCAAAGGAGTATGCGTAGCAGTAAAACGGCGTGTGATAAAAGTGCGGTATGTACGTCCATTCCCACTGAAACTCTGGTGCAACAGCAACAGAGCTTCCAAACTGCTCCTTCAGGTTTTCCATGTATAGCTGCGAAAGCTGGTCTATGGTGACGTTCTGCTCGCCGACGGCCTTGTGAGCTTCGATCTCAAAGAGCGTGAAAAATGCCTGCCGCATTATGGTTGCGTACATGTCGTCTATCTGTTCGGCCAAGAGCAACTGCCGCTCCTTTCTTGCCATCTTTTCGGCCAGGCGCTCGTTTAGCAGCATTTCCGCAAACACCGACGCGGTCTCTGCCAGCGGCAGCGGGGCATGGGATACCATTATCGGCAGGTCGGAGGCAAGCATGCTGTGTATTGCATGCCCAAATTCATGGGCCAGCGTTGAAACATCCCTTGTCCTTCCGTCAAAATTCAACAGCACATACGGTGTTATGCTGGGCGTAATGGTGTGACAAAATGCGCCGCCGCGCTTGCCCTTCCTTATCTCCGAGTCGACATGCCGCTCCTTAAAAACGCGTTCGGCCAGCTCCCGTACCTGCGGGTCAAAGCCATCAAAGGTATCAAGGACGTTTTGAACCGCCTTGCCGTAGGTGAACCTTCTGGAACCGGCCTTTGTGGGGAGCGGTGCATACAGGTCGTAGCGGCGGAGTTTTTTGACCCCAAGTATCTTGGCTTTTTCGTGGAAGTATTCCTGAAAGACAACGTTGTTCTTCCTGCAAACAGCAAGCAGTGCCTCCACGGTGGAATCCTCCAGATCGTTGGCCACGTTCCGGACAGATATGGGTGCAGCATAGCCGCGCATGGAGATACCCTCGTTTCTCCATTCCAGTACGATGTTTTGATAGATATCGCCAAGAACACCGCTGTTCTTTTTGTAAACAGAAAACAATGCCTTGTAAGCGGCTTCCCTTTCCTCCGGCTTGGCGCTCCTTACAAGCGAGAGCAATTTTTCCTTGTTATAGAACTTTTTAACGAGATATTTTCTGCCGCGCCTGACCTTCGTTTCAAATTCAAAACCACTGGCCATCTTGTCGTAGATCTTGACCAGCGCGCCGGTTCCCGTAACCTCCAGAGTGTTGATTATCTTTTCTTCCGGCTCGCTGAGGGAATACTTTGCCAGCCGACGCTTGTGCTTCAGGTATTCCCGGTATACTGCAGGAACAGAATTTATCAGACGGTCAGCATTTACGTCGTCCAGCGTTTTTTTGAACCAGAGATCAAAGAAGATCAGTCGATTTCCAATGTCGGCGGCCGTCTTCTCCATCCTCGTGACAAGAGCCGACGCCTCGTTGGACGAGGTATTGGCATAATAACGCAGGTGCGCGTACCCGCTGGCTATGCTGACCTTTTCATAGATGTCCTCGATAGCATGAAGCATGCTTTCAAAATCTGCTGCCGGGATCTCTGGCTTTAGCTTGTTCTTGTTGGACTCAAAGTCGCTGACCTTGTTTTCGATAGAGTC
Source organism: Nitrososphaera sp. (assembly GCA_029263715.1). Taxonomy (GTDB): domain Archaea; phylum Thermoproteota; class Nitrososphaeria; order Nitrososphaerales; family Nitrososphaeraceae; genus Nitrososphaera. The sequence continues at coordinate 157,699 of JAJUFP010000003.1, forward strand.
CAGAAACCGCTTGAAATCATCACTTGCCGGGTCTTTAACTAGGCCGGAAAGATCCCATGCTCCCGCCTTAAGGGTGACGTAGCTCATCTAGCTGGCATAAACGATTCCCGTTCAAATACGTAACTAATGTTGGCTTTGTTCAATTAAGTTTACATGATGACTATAGAATATTGGCGTGTTCCTTAAATAATTGAACTGCCAATACTGATCACTCGCATTTGCGAGTTTCAGCATGGGAATAGGCGAGCAATATGCACGTATCGGGGACGAAATTTGGCCCGCGATGGCGTGCATGATAATGCCTATCCTCACGTGCTGTTGATTTTGATGACACGTTTGCCTAACGCTAACATTAATGACATACTGCATCGGATCAGATGCCGTTGCTGTACCACATCATAGTAAGATTCAGCTCTGATGGCAAGATCGCTGTTGACGGCAATGAAATTACAGTTTCAATCAAGTCCCGCCCCGAGCGGGGCAAGGCCAACATGGAGCTGATAAAAAAGCTTTCAAAGCATTTCAACGTGCCAGAAGGCAACGTCAGGATAATTTCTGGACTAACATCAAGAAAAAAGATGGTCGAGATATTATGAAATGTTTTTTATAAAAAAGGTGGGAGGCGCTGCCTCAGACCTCGACGAATGGGCAGTTTACCACTACGCCGCCGATGTCTGTTGTGAGCTCGCCTTGCTCGACCGCCGCCGAGATGCTCTGGGCAGTCGTCAGGAATTTGGCTTGACCGGCATCTTTCCAGGTGGCGGCAAGTATCCTCCATAAGGGGCTGTACGCATCGTCACCTACATTGCTTCCAGCTATGCTGGCCTGAAATCCTAAGGGGCCGGTGCCGGGTATGCCGTTTGTGAATACCCACAAGTCGGAGGAAGCGCTTGTAAACAACGTGCTGCCTGTCTTTTCCACATACACTACACCCAGCGCATCTGCAACTTCCTTTACGGAAGCGTCAGTGGCAATGTAGTAGATGGTGGAGCCATCCGGAGCAAACCCTCTGTGAGCTACGAAGGTCGCCTGCATCTTGTCCGTGTCAATGCTCAAGACCTGTCCGCCGCCATACGGCGAGTCGTCAGTCAGATTCTTGTTCTCTCTAACCGCCAGTGATCCGCCCTCCCACTGTACGAAGGGGCAGTTAACCACCATGTCCGTCGGCGTTATCTTGACCTCGCCGGCGCTGGATGCATCAAGGATCTCTTTTTCTGACTTGAGCTCCCTCGGCGTTACGCCGTTCTGCCATTCAACTACGTTTATCCGCCAGAGGGGGCTGTAACGTGCATCACCCGGTTGCGAGTCGGCCACGTTGGGCTGGAAACCAAGTGGACCGGCTCCTTCGATGCCGTTTGAGAATGCATAGATGTTTGCCAGCGAATCAGCCGGTGCTTTTGTAAGGGATGGCGTAAACGCTACCCTAAAGCCGGTTAGTTTGGTTAAATGGTCTGCCAGATCTTTGTGCGAGGCCTCTGTTGAGATGTAGAATACCTCATGTCCATCTACATAGCCCCTGGTCAGCGGGATTGTCACCGGCACACTGGTCATGGTTAACTTCATCATGGCTCCTTCCATCATGGCTGCATGTGACGGCGCCACGGTTCCGTAGATGGGTTTGTCGCCAAAGTGTCCGTTGACACCTTCTGGGCCTATCGTGATGACCAACACCGCATCGTTCACTATCTTGATGGTGACCGGTACGTTATCGACGATGTCGTCGCCAGTCATGATGGTCACCGTGCCAGTTATGCTGTGAACGTTGCCTTCAACAGAGTGATCCTCTACGGAAAGCCCGGATATCTTGTGCATATGCATGGCCGTTGCATCCGGTCTGACCATGTTGATCTTTGCTATGAAGGAAATGCTGTCCTGGGAATTGATGCGCAGAACCCAGTAGCCTGACTGGATCCAGCCAGGCTGGCCGCCTTCAAGCTGGACGTTTGCAACCTGTCCTCTCAGGATCGTGGACTTTTGCTCCATCATGGTGCTGTCAGACATCATGCTGTCGCTTGTTGCAAACGCAACCCTTGTGTTGATAATTGGCGATGCTGATAAAACAAGCATAAAGGCTAGTGAAAAAACAACCGTTGTGCCTGCTGACCACATCGCCTTAGACTTGATGTCGTTGGTTCGCATTACCGGCGGGTTCCATTGCAAAAATAAAAAGCGTTTATCCAGATGATATCCAAATCTGTTCCACATCACAACAGCAGATATAGTCAGGCCCGCTAATCCAGTCCGTGCTTTTAGATTTAAGAAGCAAACTTCAGGCCCTGTCAGACCCGGCAAAGGCAAGAGTACTTCAACGGTACTTCAAGACTGCTCCGGGGGAGTACGGCGAAGGAGACGTCTTTATGGGAATTGCCGTCCCGCAGTTACGGGCAATATCCAAGAAGTACAGGGATCTTTCACTATCGGATATCAAGATGCTGCTTTATTCCAAATTTCATGAAGAGCGGCTGGTGGCGCTATTGATCCTTGCCATGAAATACAACAACGAACAGGACAAGGAAGGCATCGTCCAATTCTACCTTGATAACATAGGTCAAGTAAACAACTGGGATCTGGTTGACCTTTCTGCGCCCAACATCCTTGGTTTGCATCTAGCACAAAAGAAGGACAGATCGCTTCTGTACAGACTGGCGGCGTCTGATAGCCTCTGGGAAAGGAGGATAGCTGTTCTTGCAACACACAGCTTTATTCTTAACAACGATTTTGAGGATACGATACAAATATCCAAGATCCTCATGCATGACGAAAGCGATCTGGTTCAGAAGGCTGTTGGCTGGATGCTTCGTGAAGTAGGCAAACGGAACATCGGTCTGGAAGAAGAGTTTCTAAAGAGGCACTACAAAAAAATGAAGAGAGTTGCTCTAAGGTATGCCATTGAAAGATTCCCTGAAACAAAGAGACGCGCTTATCTTGAAGGGAAGGTCTAACTTGCAGACTGATGTTGAGGCGTAATGATATTTATGTAAGAACGGCCAATATTGGCCTGCAAGCCATTAATTTTATGCCAACGCCGATCATAACCTTTCTAACAGATGCCAATGCAGACGAGATGCAAAAGATCTCTTTGATGGTTGACCAGGCTAACCGGCTTGTGGCCAATTACTTTGGCATTACGTCTGCTTTTGATGTCTTGATCTGCTGTGGATCTTGGGAGATGGAAGTTCAGATGATATCAAGGCGAGGTCTGCCTTCTAACATGATGAATGGCAGCAATCTGGTAGGATTAACCGACTACCGGCTTGGTGAGATCGTGATAAGATTTGATAAGGCCAAGTTTGGCCATTACCTGCATGAGCTGATTCATGGGATAATGAGCAAGTCAAACCCCCACCAGCTGAGAGAGGGGATGGCCTGGCACTTTACAGAAATTCTGACAGAAAAGCACCGGTATGCCAAAGCCACCCCGCCGTTCTGGGCCGAAGACCTCTACATCAGGCCAGTAAGGAAGCTGGCAAGAATTCTGGGCAACGATTTCCTAAAAGACCTGGCCCTGGGAAATGCGTCCATAGAAATAGATTCACTGCCAAATGATGTACAAGATCTTTTCTTGCCGGAGGAATTATTTTATGAAAAGAAGCGTTACGGCCGTTAAGATGTAGAAAATTTCTAATATCTAAATTCTAAATTGAATTATTAGCCAGAATTGACTGCATAATGTATCATAATTCTGCAAATTTATGTTGAAATGAGGAAAGATTAAGTAGTTCAGAAATAAGATAGTTTCAATGGAGTATATCGATTCTAGTGTTGTAGAGCAAATTGAAATGAAGATGATAAGACCCTCGCAGTTTGCTATACGCGATAAATACCAGAAAAATGATCCTGACTTTGAGACTCTGGTCAATAGTATTCGCGAGCATGGTTTGCTACAACCCATTCTTATTCGGCCGCTTGCCACCGGCTTTGAAATTGTTGCAGGCCACCGACGTTTTCAGGCCTGCAGAACGTTACGATGGCGGTTTATCTCTGCTAAAATAAGGGAGATGTCCGATAAGCAGGCATACGAGATTCAGCTTACCGAAAACATTCAGAGAAAGTCCATGGACCCGCTGGAAGAAGCAGAAGCCTTCCGAAGGTATGTGGTGGACTTTGGATGGGGCGGCGTAAGCGAGCTTGCCAGAAAAATTGGAAAAAGCGAAGAATATGTTTCACATCACATGCAGCTTCTAAAGCTGCCAGACGAAATCAAGGAAAAGATCGCGAGCAATTCTCTGAACGTTAGCCAGGCAATGGAAATCGCCCAGACGCCGGAAGAAAAGCAGTCAATAATCGTTCAGCATGTAATGAATGATAAGCTGACGGTAAGACAGATACGGGAATTAAAAAATGCCCTAAAAGAAGAAAGGGATCTCGAAATGACTGTCTCTCCAAACACGCAAAAATCGCCGATCATTGCAAGAAAAACATACCTTACATTAAAGATTACACTGAGCCGGCTGGATGGCCTGATCAATGAGGTTCACACTACCGTTGAGCCGGATCAAAGAGCTGAAATAATTAACTTCCTTATGGGGATCCGGCTAAAGATTCACTCAATGATAGATGAAAGCATAAGATTCCGGAACAACAATATGAAAAAAATCTGAGGCTACCTGGGAAGGAACGGCGGTATCCATTCGTCGAGGAATTTCTTGTATTCCTTGTTTGTGTATGCAAGGGAATGAAAAGACGGATCTTTCATCGGTATAAAGTCGTAAACCTCGTAAGACTGGACAATATCTCCAAATAGATTTCTGTAAATGTCGCTTTCCTCGTCGGCCATCTCTTCAGAGGGAAATGCCTGGACACATATCCAGTCGTAACCGCCCCTTGTACGACCGGAGAACAAGACGAACGGTGCATCAGCCAGATACTTCTTCAAACCTTCTAGTCTTTTTGGAAGATGCTGCGATGTCCTGAATGTGACTAGGACGACCCTTATCACGCGGCGCCTTAATTTTCGCGTGTCAACAGATATTGTATAGCCTGTTATGACGCCGTCCTTTTCTAGATTGGATATCCTTGATTCTATCTCCTCCTCAGTAAGGTTATGGCCATATTCTTTTAGAAAATCCCAAATCTCTAGGATATCTTGCTTTGAGTTCTTACTCAGGGCCGATAGAATCAGCTCGTCGATGCTGTCAAGCATCAAGTAGAGAATAAACACCCTATGTTATAGATGTTTTCAGACAATTACCAAAATAGTTTTATCAAATTTCTTTGTCTTGTAAACTTGGCAGCTAGATTCTGCAATTTAACCTTAAATATGTCATCAAAGATCTAATTCGAATGATAGCTCTTTCCGAGGGCATAGGGTACATTATACTTCTCGGAGTAGGGCTTGTCATGGCGCTTACGGTGACCTTGCTTGTCAGGGTAGAGACAAAGTGGCTTGGCACCAAGAAGACCTTTGAATGGTTCTCAACGGCCGGCAGAAACGTCAAGGTAGGCCTGATAGCTTCCTCGGTGGTTTCCGCTTGGACGTGGGCCGCAACCTTGCTGCAATCATCCACCGTGGCCTACCAGTTTGGCATAAGCGGACCCTTCTGGTATGCTGCAGGGGCAAGCATCCAAGTAGTGCTTTTTGCAATTCTTGCCACAGAGCTCAAGAGGAAGGCGCCTTCTTCGCACACTTTTCCGGAGATCATTTACGCCCGGTTTGGCAAGAATTCCCACAAGGTCTTCCTTTTCTTTGCACTGATGACCAACACGGTTGTTACGGCCATGCTGGTCCTTGGCGGGGCAGCGGCATTAAATTCGCTGACCGGGATAAACATCTACGTCGCCGCCTTTCTGATTCCTGTTGGAGTCATCATCTACACGTTCTTTGGCGGCCTTAAAGCAACCTTTCTTGCCGAATACATGAACACAACTTTCCTCTTTGCTGTTGTTCTTGTCTTTGTTACGGCTGTGTATTTCACGAACCCGCAAATTGGAGGCATTTCCGGCATGTTTGAAAAGCTGACCTCAGCGGCGGCATTGAAGCCGGTCGAGGGGAATTCTGTCGGCTCGTACCTTACATTGGCTTCCACCGGCGCGCTCATTTTTGGAATAATAAATATTGTGGGAAATTTTGGGACGGTCTTTGTCGACCAGGCATACTGGCAAAGGGCCATCGCTGCAGGAACGCGATCCGTTTTCCGGGGCTTTCTTCTGGGCGGCCTTGCTTGGTTTGCAATTCCGTTCTCTCTGGCCACAACACTGGGCCTTGCCGCGGTTGCGATTAACCTGCAACTGACGCCGGAACAGACCAGTATGGGTCTGGTTGCACCAAACGCGGCATCCAGCATCATGGGCGACGTGGGCGCCATACTTATTCTGACCATACTTTTCACGGCGGTCACTTCTGCTGGTTCGGCAGAATTGATCTCTGTCTCGTCGCTGGTGACCTACGATATCTACAGGACTTATATCAAACCGTCCTCAAGCGGCAGGGATCTGATGCGTATCTCTCGTCTGTCTATTGTGTTGTTTGGCATGGGGATGGGATTGCTTGCTCTACTACTCCTGCAGGCAGGAGTCAGCCTGCAGTACGTTTACCTGGCAATGGGAATCCTGATCGGCTCTGCAGTTGTTCCGGTTGCTCTTGCCGTGGTGTGGAAGAAAACCAGCAAGGTAGCCGCAACAGCCGGCGCCCTTATCGGGCTTGCCTGCGGCGTGGCTTCATGGGTCGGCACGGCCTACATGTTAAGCGGCGAAGTCTCGGTCCGCTCCACATCGCAGGACATTCCTCTGCTTGTGGGCAATGTCGTGTCCATTCTGGTTGGTGCAGCCGTTGTTCTTATTGGAAGCAGCATCCAGCCAGAGTACTTCGATTTCAGCTTGATGAAGCAAAAGATAGTGACAGTTGATGGAAGGATAAAGGGGCTGTTTGAAAAAGAGGACGAAGAGTATCTAAAGAAATCATCGAAATTCGGGTACAAAATAGCCATCGCCTTGACACTGGTTTTGGTGGTGGCCTGGCCTATGCCGCTGTACCTGTCTGGGTACGTCTTTTCACAGACAGTCTATTTCATATGGGTTGGAATCGCAGTTGCATGGGCCGCCATCGCTGCCGGCGTGATCGTGTTTATGCCGCTCATAGAGTCAAGAGCCGGAATTTTCCGGGCCTTGAAGATGATAGGGCAAAAGACCAGCGAGGCCGCAACGTACGAGCTTGCCAGCAAGAAGTGGCCCGATGTTGATATGACAAAAGATCCCGAGTTATACATGGCCAAAAGGATACTGGTCGCAATTGACGGCTCTCGCCAGTCTTTACACGCGCTGAATTATGCGATAGGCGTCTACAACGAACCTGGTCCTTCGAGGATATTTCTTTTACACGTAATAGAATGGGCAGAGGAAAGCGAAGAGCCCCTAGATGAAGAGATGACTTTGAAAATGGAAAAAGAAGGAAGAATACTCCTTAACAGTATAGTAACCCCGAAAATAGCAAACGATGTCGTAAGGATAGTCAAGGTCGGAGACCCGGCGGCAAAGATCGCAGAAATGGCCGACAAGATAGGCGCAAACATGATAGTCATGGGATCCAACGGTCTGAGTAATGCTGAAGAATTAGGTAGTGTGACAAAAAAAGTGCTGAAACTGACTTCAAGGCCGGTAGTGCTTATGAAGTGATCGTCAGTGCTTTCGTAGTCGACGCAGTAATGGATCCACCTAACACAAGCAGCAACCTTCTGTTCATTTTTAAATAGCCTCCATGATTTTCTGTAGTTTAATAACACATGGATTGGATCCGCGATTTAGCCGACATCGACTAAATGTCTGAAAATCTACGATAATCCAAAATAGAAAAAGTCCTAATTTTGCCGGCAAATCGACGCTCTATTAATAAATTATCATCCCATTCAAATCGTTAAACAATACTCTCCCGCAATCAGAATCCAATGGGCGTTGCTAATTACTCCACAGGCGATCCCGGACTAGACTTCTTCTTCACTCTCTTCAACGGAATAGCAGAAGTGCCTCTATTCAGCTCCCCCATCACAGGCATACTCATCCTTGCCGGTGTTTTCTTGGCTTCGCGCAAGGCTGGCGCCATGATGGTTCTTTCGGGACTTATAGGAGCAGGCGTCGCAATCATGGCTGGTGCACCGTATGGACTGGTGACCTTCGGACTTTTTGGGTATAACTCGATCCTGACAGGTATGGCCTTCTGGTCGGGGCCGTTCGTCAAAGCCAACAAGGCGACATTCTTCATCTCTGTATTTGGAGCTGCGATAACTGCATTCACTTGGATGGCGTTTGCCCACTTGATGGGAGACATGTTCATACTCAACGGCCTTGCTAACTCATGGGCTATCCCAGGTTTCACATCATCGTTCATCTTTACAACATGGGCAATGATGTACGCGACCAAGAGGTTTGGACATGATATCTGGCCAGCTCCAGGACCTGCACCAAAAGAAGAGCTGATAGCTGGAAGTGGCAATCCTAACACAAGCGACAACTTCAAGTGGACAGCCAAGGAATTCATGATAGCGACTTTAAAGGGAGTTTCCCAAGTCACCTTTGTAGAAAACTGGAAGACAGGCATTTTCTGGGTTGTTGGCCTGACCCTTTCATTTGAGCTTGGGCCCCTCTTGGTTGCTGCAACCGGCGAGACGATACAAGACAGGCCTTGGTGGACCAATGCCTACACTGCCCAATGGGACGAATTCTCGCCTCTGTACCTGGGCGGTGCTATGGCCCTGCTGGGTTCTGGCATAGGAGTCGCCATGGCTATCCTGACCAAACTTCCTACCGCAGAGATACGGCTTGGATTGCATGGGTTCAATCAGGTGCTCGTGATGATAGCGTTGACCAGCTTCATTCCGCTCACGCCGCAGTCTTTCATGATGGCGGTGTTTGCCACCATAGGCTGCTCATTCCTGATGCCCGCCCTCCAAAGGTTCTTTGGAAACTGGGGTCTACCTGCATTGACCGGACCGTTCGTCTTCACAGCCTGGATATTCCTCCTGGCAACCTCTGGCTTCTTTAACATCCCTGCAGGTATAGGCTGGGCAAGACCGGCATCGTAAAGCGGGAGGCCCACTCTCCTTTTTTATTCATGGAGATGACGATTTTGCAAATTCAAGATTTCGAAAGGTTTCTGGCCGACTCTGGAAACAAGATTCGCGGCAAGTCTGATTCAGAAAAGGTAAGGATTTTCATTTCATGGTGCAAGAAAAACGACATAGAAGAGGTGCTTTTGCGGCTAAGCTCGGAAGAAAAGGGTGGCTGGTCAAAGAATTATTTCCTGGATTTTACGACATCCAGAATCATTGTAACAAAAAAAGGCGTTCTCACCAAGTTTGCTGATCTGGGTTTTGTGGCAGGTCTGGCGCCCTTTCCTTACATGCTTACCATGAAGAACCCTGATCCCACAAAGATAAGAAAGCAGGCAAACTATACGCCAGACGACCTGATCAAGAATGAAAACTTTGCCTATTATATCCAGTATCCGGAGATCGAGGAGCTTATACTCCGTAAAGGCATAGAGACCACGGTCACCAACATGTTTGGCAGGGCAATAGTCTCTAATTTCCTGACCATCAAGACTGCGAAGCAGAACCACAATTTCACTCTACCCGTGAACAAGGACGGGCAGTACGAACAGATCCGATTCTGGCTTGATGTCGTACTGCCGTTCAACATGACCTGCTGCTGAGTATAAAAAATCCGCCGACGTCGGCTAAATCACGAGCAAGTTGATTGTTTCATAGGCAAAATAATAATTATTCAATGAATTCATTTTCAAATTCTAAAATAGTTCTTTTCAATATTTGATTGCGAGGTCATGCAAAATGATGCTTGCACCAAGAGAGATGGAAAAAATGTGGATCTGGACAGCAGCACAAATTGCTGAAGGTCGAAAAGCGCGAGGTATAAAACTGAACTATCCTGAAACTGTGGCGTACATAGCAAACTTTGTAGTAGAGGGCGCCCGCGAGGGCAAAAGTGTCGCAGATTTAATGCAGTCTGCGAGGAAAATACTGAAAAAGACCGACGTGATGGCCGGAGTTCCGGAGCTTATTCACACCGTCCAAGTAGAAGCGACGTTTCCCGACGGCACAAAGCTGGTCACTGTGCATGATCCTGTCCAATAGGTGAATGAAATGGCAAAGAAAAAGACTACATCAAAAAAAAGGAGGTTGGAAAACCAATGATACCAGGAGAATACATTCTATCACCAGACCCGGTGAATTGTAACGCCAACAGAAGGACCATCAAGCTAACAGTGCAGAACAAAGGAGACAGGCCGTGTCAGATCGGATCGCACACACACTTTTTTGAAGTGAACAGGGCCCTTGACTTCCCACGGGAGCAGGCGTTTGGCTACAGGCTAAACATCCCTGCAGGGACGTCAGTTAGGTTCGAACCCGGCGACAGCAAAGAGGTAGAACTGTGTGAGATCGGTGGCGCAAGAGTGTGCTTTGGATTCAACGGGCTGACCATGGGAAGCCTGAACTCTAGCATAGTCATGCGCAACGCAGTGGAGAAAGCCAGGAAGCTTGGCTTTAACGGAGCATAGGAGGATGAGAGAATGGTACTGAAACTAACCCGCAAGCAATACACGGATCTGTTTGGACCGACAACAGGCGACAAGGTAAGACTGGGCGACACTGACCTGACAGTTCAGATCGAAAAGGACCTGATCACCCCAGGAGACGAGTGTGTCTTTGGAGGCGGCAAGACGTTAAGGGACGGCTTGGCGCAGACACCAGGAGTAACCAACAAGAACGGCGCGCTTGACTTCCTGATTACAAACGCCGTGATCATCGATCCGGTGCTTGGAATCGTAAAGGCAGACATTGGAATCAAGGATGGCAAGATCGCCGGCGTTGGCAAGGCAGGAAACCCGCTGACCATGGACGGCGTCAACCCCAACATGGTGGTCTCTGCCTGTACTGAGGCCACGGCTGGTGAGCACACGATATGCACTGCAGGCCACTTTGACACGCACATACACATGATTTCCCCACAGCAGTACATCGATGGCATCAGCAACGGCATCTGCAACATGATTGGCGGAGGTACCGGTCCGGCAGACGGAACGAATGCCACGACCTGTACGCCAGGTGTCTTCAACATAAGCAGAATGCTTGAGGCAGTAGAGGACACTCCAATGAACTGGGGATTCCTGGGCAAGGGTAACGACTCACACCCGTCACTGGCCACACAGATGGAGCAGATCGATGCAGGAGCCTGTGGTCTGAAAGACCATGAGGACTGGGGAACTACAGCCGCAGTATTGGATGCCTCGCTGAGAGCGGCAGACTTGACTGACACGCAGGTTGCCATACACACCGACTCTATCAACGAGTGCGCGTACGTAGAGGATACTATCAATGCCATTGATGGCAGAGTAGTCCACACCTACCACACGGAAGGCGCAGGTGGAGGTCATGCCCCAGACATCATGAAGATTGCCGGAGAAACGTTTGCCCTCCCATCTTCGACCAACCCAACTAGGCCGTACACAAAGAACACCGTGGATGAACACCTAGACATGCTGATGTTCTGTCACCACCTTAACCCGGCAGTGGCAGAAGACGTGGCGTTTGCAGAGTCTAGAATCAGGGCAGAGACCATCGCTGCGGAGGACGTCCTGCACGATGAGGGTGTCCTGAGCATGTACTCTTCAGACAGCCAGGCAATGGGCAGAATAGGTGAAGTCGTAATCCGTGCATGGCAGACGGCCGACAAGATGAAGAAGATGCGTGGTAAGCTCCCGCAGGAAACTGGAGACAACGACAACTTTAGGGCAAAAAGGTACATCGCCAAGACAACCATCAACCCGGCTATAACCCACGGTGTAGCGGATTACCTGGGCTCCCTAGAAGTGGGCAAGTACGCAGACATTGTGATGTATCCGACGTCCTTCTTCCCGGCAAAGCCAAAGATGGTCCTCAAAGGCGGATTCATCGCATGGTCCATAATGGGTGATCCCAACGCTTCACTGCCGACGCCAGAGCCAGTGTACTACAGACCAATGTTCGGAGCACTGGGCAAAGCGGTTCAGAAAACTTCGTACTCGTTTGTGTCCAAGAGAGCCGTCGAGCTGGGTGTCCCGCAGAAACTGGGCCTTGAAAAGATCGTGCTTCCTGTCAAGAACTGCAGAAACATCAGCAAGAAGAACATGATGTACAACGACGCCACGCCAAAGATAACCATCGACCCGGAGACGTACGAGGTCAAGCTGGACGACAAGATCGCCACCGTCGAACCAGCATCGGAGCTATCCCTAGCACAGAGGTACTTCATGGCGTAGGTTTTTCCAGACCTACCCACTTTTTTCATTTTTTTAATTTTAGCAACAGATTTTTCTTACAGGAAAATCAGGAAAATTCAGCCAGCTCAATATCTTTATCTTCATCCGCGGCAAAGCGGTATCATGTCTTCATCTAATTTTGGAGTCTGGCGTCCGATAGCAGAAAATGTAGAATACAACGCGCTGGAGTCAAACTCAAACGCCGTGATGGCAGTAGCCGACACTGTCAGAACTACTTTGGGGCCAAAGGGTCTGGACAAATTGCTCATAGACCAGGCCATGAACAGGCACGTGTCAAATGACGGCGTGACCATCCTGCTCTCACTCAAGGCCATCCATCCCGTTGCCAGGATGATAGTGGAGATAGCCGAGCGGCAGGAGCAGCTGGTTGGTGACGGCACGACCACTGCCGTGGTGATGTCCGCCGAGATGATCAAGGAGGGCAAGCGGCTCATCCGTGAGCTGGGAGTTCATCCCACCAAGGTTGTGGAAGGCATTGAAAACGGTGTAAGGCATGCCTGCCACCTTTTGGAAGGTGAGGCCAAGTTAATTTCCATAAACGATGTTGAACTTGAGCAAGTGGTCAGAACGTCGCTGGCGTCCAAACTGGACGGTGCGCGGCTGGCCGAGCTGGTCATCACGGCTCTGAGGATGGTTGGCGAGAACGCCAAGTACAACGGCGAGTACGACTTTAACAAGTCCATCATGGTCATCCGCAAGACCAGCATGGAAGATCAGATAGTCAACGGGATCGTGCTTGAGCGCAAGAGGCTGGATCCTGAACTCCCCCTTGAGGTCAACGGTGCAAGAATCTTGCTGACAAAGCTTGACCTAAAGCCGGTAAAGGAAGCCTGGATAAAGGAGAACAAGAACTACCAGGAGATCCTGCTGATGGAAAACGACCGGATGTCCAAGTCCCGGGAAATAGTGGACTCGATGGTAAAGACCGGCGCCAACGTGGTTCTGATAGCCTCGCCGGAGGTCGATCAGGCTGTCGAGGATATGCTGGTTGCAAGGGGGGTCTTTGCAGCAAGGGTCGCTACTGAAGAGATAGACCACCTGATCCGATACACTGGTGCCAAGCCCGTCCGGGTTTCAGAAGACCTCAAAAAACCGGACATTCTGGGCAAGGCCGACAGGATCCGGGAAGATGAAGACAACGGCCTGATTTACCTGGAAGGTGGCATAGGCCGCAACATGGTTACCATCATAGTCTCTGGAACCACGAAGGAGACGTCCCTTGAACGCTGGCGGGCCACCATAGACGGCGTCAACGCAGCAGAAGCAGCCTTGAACAAGGGCGTGGTCCCCGGTGGCGGCGCAGCAGAGTTGCACATCATCGACAAGGTAAAGGGCCTCAAGTTGAAGGGGCTTGAGCAGGTGGGGCTTGAAGTTGTGACATCAGCTCTAGAAAGCATTATGCGGCAAATATTGACTAATGCTGGCTTTAACGGCCTTGAAAAGGTAATGATGGCCAAAGTTTCACCGTCGGGCTACGGCATCGACATCAATTCCGGCGACCCGGTGGACATGTGGAAGATGGGCGTGGTGGACCCCCTGCTGGTCAAGACCATGGCGCTCAATGCGGCCGGCGAGATCGCCAAGTCTGTGCTAAGGATAGACCGGAACCTTGCAGCAGAGGACCTGAGCCAGCAGGCATTGTCTGAAACAAAAAGATGAACAGGTGACAGCCAATGAAGATCAGACACTGTGTAGAGGAATCCAACATTGATGAGAACATGAAGGTGATCGACCCGCTAAAGATCCGGCATGTGACCGTCCTTGCCGGCAAGATAGGGGACATTTCTGGCCTCATCGACCCGGCATCGCACCTTAACCTTGACTTTCCAGATCACAAGGTAGTGGAATGCGTCATAGCAGAAAAGTTTGAAAAGAACGCAAAAGTCAGAATGGACAACGACGGTCTGCTGTTTGCCACGGTGGACAGGTCGGCCTTTTCACATTACGGCCCGGTTGACTACACGCAACGGTTAACCGACATGATAAAGCTGGTCAAGGATGACGCAGCAAAAAAGGGGACAAAATAGATTGATAACCGCAGACTCTGTTCTGGGCAACATCAAAAACGATTCAATGAAGGAAAAGTACAGAAAAATGTCGTCCAAGTCTCTGTGCGAGGTAGTCAGGATAAACAGGCTGGAATCCCAGCGGGTAAGGATGCGCAAGTCTTCAGACAAGGGCACAGATATAGCCATCACCCTTCCAAGCGGGAGCCATCTGAGGCATGGAGACGTTATCCTGCTTACCGACAGCAAGATGGTTGTAGTTGAGCTGGAACCGGAGAATGTGGCGGTAATAGAGATCACCCATCTCCATGACGACGATGCGATAGAAGTTCCAGTAAGGATTGGCCACACGATTGGGAATCTGCACCGACCGATAAAGCTGCAGGAAAACAAGATCATCTTTCCAATTCAGGCAGAATCGGAGATTGACATGTTTAAAAAATTGCTTGGACACATGATGCATCACGTGGAGATAAGGAGCGCCAAGATGGTGTTTGAGCCAGAGGAGGGCATGGATGTCCATGAGCACTGAAAAAATAGACACATCTGACATCAGCATCCTTCAGCTCTCAGATTCGTTCTTTCCTACGGGCATGTACACCATGTCAAATGGCCTTGAGCATCTATTCTACAGCAAAAAAAAGATGAAGGTAGAGGAGCTTCGCGACCTTATCAAGGTGTACATCGAATACCAGATCGGGCCGGCGGACTGCGCTGCCCTTGGCAATTCCTACGAATATGCATCAAAAGGCGACATCAAAAACATCATACTGACAGACAAGATGCTGCATTCAATGAAGCTGGTCCAGGAGATCAGAAATGCCTCTGCAAGGTCGGGGACTCAGATGCTTCGCTGCGTGAATTCCTTTGTCACCAATAACAAAACTCTAAACGAATACGCAGCAGCCATAAAGAACGGCGAGACTCCCGGCTCGTACCCTGTCGCACTTGCAGTCTCCTCCAATGCCATGTCCATACCCAAAAGGCGTGCTGGCCTGGCCATGCTGTACTCTTTTTCCGTGGGGATGGTCGGAGCCGCCCTGCGGCTTGGAATGTTTCAGCATTTCGACGGGCAAAGGATAATCGATGAATTAAAGCCGTTCATCGTCAAGGCTGTTGAAACCAATATTGACAGACCGTTGGAAAGCATGTGGCAGTTTGCTCCGCAGCTGGACATCGTGCAGATATCCCATGAAAAGATGGCGTCTAAAATGTTTATTACTTAACTTTGGGGGATTACAACCATGTCTAGCTACAAACGCATACCCCGGGTTGGGGTTGGAGGCCCGGTGGGTTCGGGTAAAACGATTCTTATTGAACGAGTAGTGCCGCAGCTTGCGGCCAAAGGTTACAAGGTGGGAATAATCTCTAACGACGTGGTCTCCCGCGAAGATGCTGAAAGGATGCGCAAGAACCTTGCAAAAGAGCAGGGGCTGCTGCCGGAAGACCTGGTAGTCGGACTGGCCACCGGCGGCTGCCCGCACACCGCTGTAAGGGAAGACCCGTCCATGAACTTGGCTGTGGTAGAAGAGATGGAAAACAAGCACCCGTACCTTGACCTTATACTCATTGAAAGCGGAGGAGACAACATCACCACCACGTTCAGCCCTGCCCTGGCGGACTACTTTATCTACATCATCGACGTGTCAAGCGGCGACAAGTACCCCCGTAAAAGAGGTCTTGGCATAGAGACTGCCGACCTTCTTGTGATAAACAAGATTGACTTGGCGCCCTACATAGGAGCTGACCTGAAGATAATGGAAAGGGACGCAAAAATAGTCAGGCCAAACAAACCGTACGTGTTTGTAAACTGCAAGACAGGCCAAGGAATAGAGGAAGTCACAAACCATATCGTACGGGACGTACTGTTCGAGTCCCAGCCAAAGGCCGTTGCCAAAAGATGAACCAGGTCAACACCGCGGAACTGGATCACTACACCCCGGATCACATACCACCTGAAGTGCAGGTATATGGCTCAAAGCTGGACCAGCTGGGAGTCGGCAGGGCAGGCAAGCTTGGTGGGCTGATCCTCCGGCTGGAACGAGACGAGCAGAACGGCAAGACGTCGGTAAAGGAGCAGTACTCCCGAGTGCCGCTGTACACGCAGCGCGCCCTGTATCTGGAGGAAGCGCTGCCTTCCATGGCGTACATGTACATCATATCGCCATCCGGCGGGATACTTCAGGGGGACCGCTATCGAATGGACATAACGCTGAGGAACAACGCGCTTGCCCACATCACCACACAGGGCGCAACCCGGGTTTACAGGATGGAAAAGAACTTTGCCACACAAATCGTCAACATCGACGTTGGCGAGGATTGCTACTTTGAGTACATACCCGACCAGATAATTCCTTACGTGGATTCCCGGTTCTACCAAATAGCCAACATCAAGGTGCACGACAACGCCACCATGCTGTATTCAGAGATAATGACGCCGGGAAGGGTGGCCAGAGGCGAGCTGTTCAACTACGATATCTGTTACATGAAGGCCATCGGCAGGAATCAGAAAGACGACCTGCGGTTTGTAGACGTTGCCATTCTTGAGCCCAAAAAGCGGAGCATGAGGGCTTTTGGAGTTATGGAGAATTACGATACGGTGGGAAGCATGTATGTATTGACGCCGCGCAAGTACGTGCAGGAGCTCAATGCAGAGATCAATTCCGCACTAAGCGGCTTTTCAGACAAACTGTATGCAGGCGCCACCATACTCCCAAACGACTCCGGCGTAATCGTCAGAATGCTTGGCGATACCTTCAGCACACTTCGGAATGCCGTATTTGAAGTTGTAAGGACCACGAGGAAAAAGATCCTAAACGCACCGTTCAGCGGAATCAGAAAAGGATAGGCCTACCTTCTGCCGGTAATCACGAACTCTCTTACGTTTACTTTGTGGCCGGTCTCTTGGCGATGGGCTTGCACATCCCACCGGTTGTCAAACACTGACTCGCATTCCTCGCACCAAGCCGTGATGCTCATGCGATGTTTGTCAAAGGCGTTCATGACAACACATTGCCGCGCAGAGTAGAAATATCTTTTGGTTACCTGATTATTATCGATGCGTTGATGGGGTCTACACCAAACTGGCCTCTGATGAAGTCCAGCAGCTGACGGTAACAGCCATCGCCCTCAAAGGTCTTTGTAACAAGAACGCCATCGAAAACCGAGGCGTGCACGGAAATCCTGTCGTTTTCCAGCACCAGCTGCATGAGGACTTCGCTCATAGATGCTATTAGAAGCAGATGGAATTTAACGTTAGTCTGCTGTTCGCAACGATTTGGAAAGGATCTGGAAATATGTTATAATAATTAATCATCGTTTTCTAGGTTATGGAAGAAGAAAAGACCGAGGAGTGGAAGGAAAAGCTAACAGAAGAACAGTACGAGGTATGCAGGATGAAGGGCACGGAGATGCCGTTTACCGGCGAGTACTGGAACTGCAAGGAAAAGGGCATTTACAGGTGCACCTGCTGCGGAGCCGAACTGTTTGATTCAGAGACAAAGTTTGACTCGGGTACTGGCTGGCCAAGCTTCTGGGCACCTGCAGAGATGAAGAACCTGAAATTCCAGATGGACAGCAGCCATGGCATGAGAAGGATTGAAGTAATGTGCGACAAGTGCGGCTCGCACCTAGGTCATGTATTTGATGATGGGCCTGATCCTACCGGAAAGCGGTACTGCATAAATTCCGTCTCACTGAAACTTGACAAAACCAAATAAAATACATTTTTTGAACTTTTACGTTTTAGTAGCCTGAAAAGCTGGGTTTCCTGCTGCTCTTCTGCAGCTGGTCTACTACTTGCTGGAATTCCTGGTACCGGGACTCCAGGTACGGAGAGACAAAGAAAACAACACCGTATCTTTCTCCCTGCTTTATCACAAGGTTGTTCTTTTCCAACACCTTCAGGTGATGCTGGATTGCTTTGTAATCCAGACCTAGGGCTGATGCAATCTGGTTAGTATTACACGGCCTTTCCTTTAGCAGCAAAACAATGTTGATGCGAACGGACCAACCCTGAGTCCCTGCAAACAGGTACAGAAAGAATCTAACCGCGTCAGCATCCAATGGTCTTGCATCACTGTCATGCAGCGTTTTGTTCAGATTGCCCATCTGGATACTGCCCAGCGCTTTGTAATCCGAGACAACATCTGAAATCCTGTCTTCCATCTAGGCTGCGCGTCCTTTCAAAATATTTAATAATTTTCACTTACCGGCGTCTTACAGTAAGCCACTCTCACTTTCCGTGATGGCCCTTTTGATGACGATGTCGTGGCATTCCATGAAAAGGTCCTGGACATCGGCGGGAAGAGAGTTGTACATGCATATCACGCTAATGGGGCTGTCAAACTTTTGAACAAATTCGTGAAAACCTCTCTCAATGCTGAGGGCGTCTTCGTACCTCTTTTGTTCAATCAGTTTGCCGGGAAGCGTACCCAAGACATTGAGGCCGGATTTTCCTTTTTTCTTGGCCAGCTGAGCCAGATGATTCAGATGCTTCTGGGCCAGTTCCAGAGAAAAGGCGCCGTTCACGTAACATTCCTCTGCATGCATTATCATCATGTCTTGTGATTTGAACATGGAATTTGCGTCCTCAACTGCCTTGTCCAGAAGACCGACAAAAGCAAACTCGTCCTGTCTTGAAATGAAAAAGACGCTGATCTGGTTCAGCGCGGCGCTGCGGTCCATGAAGGCCTTCAGGATCTCGTTGACGTGCGGCTCCCCGGTAGTAGTCAGAACAAGATGATCGTGATCCTTCATGTTCATGATAAAATCATGTATCGACTGCAGGTTGTTGTAAAATTTTTCCTGCTCGTCAAGGAAATCGTTGATTATATGCCGCAATAGCTCGGTCTTGTTGGACATGCCCATGGACTTGGCCCTGGGCGTTTCAAGGAACTGCTCAAGGCGTTTGACCATCAACTTTGGCAGATTGATGTAGTACCAGTCCTGGCGGCCCACATCTTTCGGTTCTGAGCGTTGCTATTTAATTTTCTGATGTTCTCATTACACTTATAACATTCAGGCATCGCATATCTTCTTCGTTTGCCAATCAAGGTTTTCGCAGTTGACATAGATGGGACCCTGACGGAGAATGGGGGCGGAGCCGTGCATCTTGCCGCTCTTGCAAAACTCCGGTACCTCGAAAAGCTTGGCCACAACGTCATCTATGTCACTGGCAGATCGTCCATTGAAGCGTACGTGCTGGCAGTATTTGGGGGGACCACGCGGCTGGCAGTCGGCGAGAATGGCGGCGCGATAACGGTTGCCCCGCAAGAGCATTATCTTTTGGCAAGCAAGGAAAAATGCATGACCGGTTACGAAATTCTCAAGAAAAGCATCGACGGCGTCCAAATAAAGCCGGTCTTTCCAAGGATGACTGAAGTCGTCATGCTGAGAACCTTCGATATAAGGGAAGGCCAAAAGATCCTTGACGAGCAGGGCCTTCCACTTTACCTAAATGACAGCAAGTATGCTTACCATATCAACGAAAAAGGCGTTGACAAGGCCCTTGGATTGAAACAAGCTCTGCGCATGCTCAAGGCCGAACCAGAAGAGGTGGTGGGCATAGGCGACAGCGAAACAGATATCCCCATGTTTGACGTCTGTTCGTGCAGCATCGCGCTTGGGCATGCAGAAGATAACGTCAAGCAACGGGCATCGCATGTTGTACCCGGAAAGGAGGGCACCGGGCTTGTGGACGCCATAGACTACGTCGCGCTCAACTACCTGGGAGTAAAGCTGCCATGACTTTTCGGCTGCTTATCGATGAAACAAGAAAAATAGTGGCTGCCAGCCTTGCTGATGCCGGTTATCCTGACGTCCAGTTCGACGTTTCAGAGCCGCCAAAAAAAGAATTTGGCGACCTTACCTGCAACGTGGCCTTCCAGCTTAGCCGGCATTTGAAAAAGCCGCCACCAAAAATAACCGCAGAGCTTGTCGAGCGCATCAGACCTTACATCAATAAAGACAGGCCGGCGGTACTTTCCGTCGAGCCGCATCCTGCCGGCTACATCAACTTCAAGGCAAACTATGGCTGGCTGTCGCCCTTCACGCTTAGGAAGGCACTTGAAAATCCTGACGAGTACGGACGATATGATGTCGGCGGCGGAAAGCACGTGGTCATAGAGCATACCAGCGTCAACCCAAACAAGGCGCTGCACGTGGGCCACGTGCGAAACGTGATTCTTGGGGACACGCTGTACAGGATAATGAAGGCCGCCAACCACAGAACCACCGTCCTTAACTACGTCGATGATTCCGGCCTGCAGGTTGCAGACATCGTCATCGGTTTCAAGTTTGCCGGCTTTCCAGTAGACACGCCGGCCGGCCAGAAGTTTGACCAGTACTGCGGCGATGAGGTGTACGTCAAGGTAAACCAGCTTTACGAAAAGGACCCCGCGCTGGCAGAAAAAAGAAAGCTGGTCTTAAGGGAGATCGAGGAAGGAAAATCAGAACTGGCCAGATTTGCGGCAGAGATCACGCTTCGCGTTCTAAGAGAACAGCTCAAGACCTGCTGGCGCATGAAGGTGCGTTATGACCTTTTGAACTTCGAATCCCACATCGTTGTCTCCAAGATGTGGAGCAAAGCCTTTGAGCTGCTTAAAAAAGAAGGCCTAGTCAAGCTGGAGCAAGAGGGCAAGAACAAGGGCTGCTGGATAATCGAGGTTGCAGAAGAAGAGGACAAGGTCCTGGTCAGAAGCGATGGCACGGCTACCTACATGGCCAAAGACATCCCCTATGCAGCATGGAAGCTTGGGCTCGTTGAAGATCCGTTTCTTTACCGCGAATTTTCAGATCAGTGGGATGGCTCAACCCTTTATGCAACAACACTGGACGCAGGATCCGAGAAACAGTTCAACGCTGGCGACATGGTAATAACCATAATCGACTCGCGGCAGGCCCGGCTCCAACGTATAATATCGATGGTGCTGTCCAAGATAAGCACAGAAAAAAAGCATGACTATCGTCACCTGGGTTACGAAGCAGTGACGCTGAGCGCCAACACTGCCAGGATGCTAAATATCGATATCGGGGACCGCCAGTTCATGCACATGTCTGGAAGGAAGGGCATCTACGTCAGCGCAGACTATGTCCTGAACCAGCTGCACTCAAAGGCAAGAGAAGAGGTCAAGACAAGAAACCCCGAATTTTCCGACGACCAGCTGGACGCAATAGCAGAGGAAATAGCCATTTCAGCGCTGCGCTACAACATGATAAAACAGGATCTGGACAAGATGATCACCTTTGACATCAGCGAATCTCTAAGCCTTGAAGGTGATACGGGTCCGTACCTACAGTACGCCTACGCCCGCTCGCAACGCATACTGGAAAAAGCAGGCATGGATGCAACTGCAGATGCCAGGTTTGAGCTGCTGACTTTGCAAGAAGAGGTCTCCCTGATAAAGGAAATTGCCAAACTCGACTTGGTCGTGGAAGACGCAGCCAAATCCCTCAGCGTAAAATCGCTTGCACGGTACGCATCATCGCTGGCAACCACGTTCAACCTGTTCTATGAAAAGGCACCCGTGATCAGAGAAGCAGACCCGGAAAAGCGGATGGCAAGGCTTGGACTTGTAAAGGCGTTTGGAATCGCTCTTAAAAACTCGCTTGACATACTGGGAATAAGTGCGCTAAACAAGATGTAAGCATGTTGGATTGATTTTTATCACCTATGTTTTTGTTATCCGTTTATTGAAGATTCAGGAAGGCTCGTACGTTCTGCTATTCCATACCTCTCGTAAGAAGTGGCTGACCAAGGTAGCGGCCGGCAAGAAGATGCATACGCACCTTGGGATCATCGATATTGGGTCGACCATCGATATGGAATACGGATCTGTCATCAGAACAACCGAGGACAAGGTGATCTTCCTTATCGAGCCGACCATCCACGATTTTGTCATGAAGTCAGAACGCAAGACCCAGATAGTATATCCAAAGGACCTTGGATTCATTGCCGCCAGAACAGGCTTGAAGAACGGTTCTAGGGTTTTGGAAATAGGAACCGGAAGCGGTGCGGCAGCCACATACTTTGCAAGCATCGTCAAGCCCGATGGTCATATCTACAGCTTTGACGTAAACCCGGACTTTATGGAAATAGCCAAGCGGAATCTGGAAAAGGCCGGCATGTTACAGTACGTTACTTTGCACCAGCACGATCCGCACCAGGGAGTTGATGTCAGAGAAGCCGACGTTGCCCTAGTCGATCTGGGAGACCCTTGGACGGTGCTTGACCAAGTGCACGAGGCGCTGAAAGGCAGCGGCGCTTTCGTGGCCATATGCCCCACCATGAACCAGATCGAAAAGACTGCGACAGAATTAAAGAAAAAGGGCTTTGTCGACATAGAGTCAGTCGAGCTTTTGATACGCAACATGGAGGCAAGGGAAGGCATGACCCGGCCGTCGATGCGCATGATCGGTCATACCACTTATCTGGTGTTTGCAAGAAAGGTTCAGCGCAAAGTTGAAGCGCCCGTTGAAGAAGAAAATGAAGAAGACGAAGAGGGTTAATTTTCTATCTGGAACTCCACGTTGGTTCCGTCCACCACGTTGTATTTATTGGCAAAGCCTGCCACAGTCTCCAGCACGTAAAGCGACTCCTCTTCTGGCGTGTAATTGGGGCATGTGATTCCGCACGGCTCAAGGCTGTGCTCTACATGCACGACTTGCTTGTTGCTGTCCAGCCAGATTATGTCTATGGGAAATTTCATCCCCTTCATCCAAAACGAATGCCGACTTTCTGTGTTAAACAAAAACAGCATGGCCTCGTTTTCGTCCATGCTGTCCCTGACTGACAGGCCCTTGCTCTTCTTTTCCTGCGTGTCTGCAATGTCTGTTATCAACTGCACACCGTTTACAACCACCGTAGTCTGATCGTAGCCCTCAAGCCCCGCTGGCTCAACAACAGGCGAGCCGGCCTCATTTTCAACAACCTCGGGCTGTCTTTCAACGACCCTTTCTACAGGCATGTAAAATGCAAGGAACGCCGCGATTACTGCAGCCACTGCTCCTGCGGATATGATGATCACTGTGCCGATGCGCAATGCAGATTTGTGGTAGTTCTTGTTATTTAGAGGTCACGCTATCGGCCTTGACAGCTTTAGATGAACCGTCTGCAAACTTTGCTTGTTCTGGATTATGCGGGCCTCGTTTCCTGTCAGCCTAAAGTATGATAGCAGCACAAACGCGCAGAGAAGTGCATTTCTGCCGTCGGTCTTGGACTGCAGGCTGACAATGTTGTTGCTCTTGTCGTACTTTAGCCCTCCAAGGCACGTTATCTTGAGCACCGAGTCTGCTACATCCAGCATCTCTGCTGCCTTTATGTCTGCAAGCCTCAAACCATACTGCTTTTCAATCACATCCAAGAGCTCGATGGATGGATCCTCGCCGTTGATGGCGTAATCCAAAATATGTGCAGAAATCCCGTTTTCTAGCATCTTTGACAGTTCAAAGGCCTTTGCAAGGGCCACGGGCTGCGCATTGAGCACGTACTTTAGGTCGGTTGCCCTGTTCCATGCATCCTCAAATCTTGCTAGCTGGGCAGCGCCGTACACATCCAGAGACATGAAAAGCGCTGCCTTGCCGTTGCGGCTGTCTACAGAAACCATGGATCTTGAGTCAAATATAATCACACTTGACTGGACGGCAGCCATCCGGACTTCGATGCCGTCTGGCAGTAATGACAGGCTCTCACTTCCTGCGCATTGCGTATCGACAACCAGCCTGATGCGAACGCCGTTAGTCAGCGCCCTCACCAGCTGGCTCTTGCATTGCGATAGGAGCCGCAGCCCCCAGCTGTCCAGCGTTGCAGTTACTGAGGATCTGGAGCTTGCGACAAGATTGCCAACCTTTGACAGGGCTGAGTCCGGGTCCAGTATGAAGTAGCGTCTCTCCTCAGAACTTTTCGGGCGCTGGCCTTCGTCGTTGATTTTTTGCAGCCGCTCGACAATCTTTCTCATGCTTTTGACGCGTCGTTCATGAAGGTTCAATATCTCGCCAAAGGCTTCCTCCGGCGGGATGGCGCTGCATATCAGCGGCTTTTGTTTTGAGACCACGGCAAGCCGCTTCTTTTCCAGCTTCTTGACGGTCTGGTAAACCTTGGTGCGCGGCAGATTGGCATAATACGCAAGATCGCTGGCAGCCAGCGAGCCCTTGCCTATCATTGTAAGGTAAGCCTTGGCCTCGTACTTGGAAAGCCCGAACTCCTCCAAGCTGGCCGGAAGGTCGCCATTAGCGATAGACTTTTCAGCAAGCATACAGCGCAGGTTTATGGAAAAACAAGGTAAGTCGGTTGGTCAAACATATTGCATCAAATTTCAAAAAAATGCTGATCTGTCACCGCCAGTGCATGTTACCGCGGTGACAGGACCTACCTGTACATGGGCAGTATTATCCGGACTGTAGAAATGCTAAGCCAGTGATACGATATGGCTTCCAAATGGGTTAAATCAGAATCGCTAATTGAAGACGGTGTAATCGCCTCGCCCAAGCCTGGCGGTCCGCTGAGGCCCCGGCTCGAGGTTGTTCAAAGAAGGATCGAGAACCAGGTAAAGAGGCTTGACGAGCTTCAGTCAAGCCTGAAGGCAAAGGATGAAGAGACCTTCAAAAAGCTCATGGCTTCTGTCCGGGAAAACAATGCACAGTACTCCACCGTGCTTTCAGCAGACCTGGCCAAGGCAAGACAGATGAGCAGGACCGTGGCAGTGGCCAAGGTCACTTTAGAAAAGATCCATGCCAAGCTGACCTCGGTTTCAGACTTTGGCGATCTGGTAATAGTGCTGAGCCCGACTATGGCCGTCGTAAGAAGCATCAAATCGTCATTGACGCCCCATGTGCCGGAGATGGAAGAAGAACTCGGGATTGTCTCAGAGCTGCTGAGCGGTATTCTGGTCGATGCAGGCCAGGTTGGCGGCTACACCATCAACTTTGAGACGGCAAACGAAGAAGCAGTCAGGCTGATAGAAGAAACATCGCAGATAGTAGAACAGAAGATGAAAGAGGAATACCCCGGCATACCTGATTTCCCAACAATCCAGTCAAGAGTTGTCTAACTGGTTCGTGGCTGTCCCAGTTAGACAACCCTGGCCACTGGTCATCCATGGTAGGCCAACAGCCCAATATCTTTTGACTCTGTTGTTTTTCGTTAATCTTCATGCATACCGGTAAAATTCATTGTTGTTCAGGAAAAATGATGCCGCAGCCATAAGGGAGAGAGCCAATGCTGCTCTTGCAAAACTCCAACGGGATGCTCAAGCCATGGGCATGCTGCGGGCAAGGCTGGAATCCCGGGTCAACTCCACATCCAAGGGAAATGACAGCTACAACGAGCTTGTCAAGATGCTGGAGCTGGTCAAAAACGGCGAGCAGATTCTAAACGGCTTGTCTGACAAGGTGGGGGCAATCCGCTTCCTTGAAGAGTTTGTCATGATAATGGACAGCGCCGCCGCCTCGGTTGGCGAGATAAAGGGCGACATCGAGTACATGATCCCCCTGGCTGAAAAGGCCCTTCAGGAGATACACGATACCATCTCCAAGATGTCCGGGGAATCCTATCAGGAAGCTGACAAGAGCGCCCTGGACATGCAGCAAAGCATCATTGATGAGGCCGTTAGGGTTGCCGCTGCAAGTACAGCAAACGGCGCAGATCTTGCAATACTCAAGAAAATACAAGAGCCGCCAATACAAAAAAGCAGCGAACTGTCCAAAAAAGAACTTGAGGCAGAGCTAGCCTAGGTGTAATCTTTTTTGTCCATTGAGCAAGATAGATTTACACCAATGTAATTCAAACATGGATCCTATTTCTGTTTGAGCTGTAATTATGAGTCTCGCACCCCAAGAACTAGAAAATAGCGCTAGCAAGTATGCAGCTGAAGCCATTAGACTGGATTCACAAGGATCGCGAGGTATGGCCATACAGTCATACCAGCGGGCCATCGAAGCTCTGGTCAAATTGGTTCAGATCTATCCAGATTATAAATTGAACAAGGTCTACATGGAACGGGCCAATGCATATCAAAACAGGATCAAGGCATTGCAGATGTCCCATGGCCTGGAAGATGACAAGCCGGCGGTCAATCCCATTGAAAGCAAGAACGAACCTGCCAATGGCAACGGAAACAGCAAGGGATCCGCGCCGTCCTCCAAGTCAAGCAGTGTTGAAACGCTGAAGGCTGACTTTGATGACCTGGTTATGAAGGAAAAGCCAAAGGTGAGCTGGGACGAGGTCATCGGTCTTGACGATGCAAAGCGGGCCATCCGCGAGTCGATTGTTTACCCCATGAAGAGGCCCGACCTGTTCCCACTTGGCTGGCCCCGCGGTATACTTCTGTACGGGCCGCCGGGATGCGGCAAGACCCTTCTTGCTGCAGCTGCCGCGGCTGAAATTGATGGTTACTTCATCAATGTGGATGCCGCATCCATGATGAGCAAGTGGCTAGGCGAGGCTGAGAAGAACATATCAAAGCTGTTCAGCATGGCCAGAAAGCTCAACGAAAGCGAAGGCGTTCCAGTTTTGCTGTTCATAGACGAGATCGACTCGCTTCTGGGCACCAGGAACAGCGAGGTCGGAGGCGAGGTGAGAGTCAAGAACCAGTTCCTGACAGAGATGGACGGTATCAACGGAAAATCCAAGGAATCTCAACTTTACGTCATCGGTGCTACCAACAAGCCTTGGAGCCTTGAAGCAGGGTTCCTGCGAAGGTTCCAGAAGAGGATCTACGTGACGCTTCCAGACAATGCTTCTAGAACAAACCTGTTCAACCAGTACACCAAACCGCTGAACACCGAGGGCAGTCTGAAGATAGAGGAGCTTGCCAAGATCACCGACGGTTACAGCGCCAGCGATGTCAAGGATGTTTGCCAGTCAGTCCAGCTACGGGTGGTCAACGAGCTCTTTGAGAGCGGCAGGGCCATGGAGCAGGGCGCCAATCCAAGGCCAGTCAACACTGGTGATTTCAAGGAGATACTAAAGATCCGCAAGCCCAGCGTAAGCGTGGATATGATAAGGGCCTACATGAGATGGAGCGACCAGTTCAAGGCGCTCTAACTACTTTTTCTTCCTGTGCCTTGAACCTTTCAATGGCCTCGGCGATCTTTTTCTTGGCCGTTTCTTTGTTTTCCCAGCCGGTCACCTTGACGTATTTGCCCTTTTCCAGCTCCTTGTAATGCTCAAAAAAGTGCTCTATCTGGTTCAGTATGTAGCGCGGAACGTCGGTGATGTCCTGAACTTCAGAAAAGCTAGGATCTATCTTTGGTATTGGAGCTGCAATTATCTTGGAGTCGGGCCCTTCTTCGTCTTCTGTCAAAAGCACGCCAACGGGTTTGGCGCGGATAACCGACATGGGAACAACAGGGTAATCCCCAAGCACAAGGACGTCGACCGGGTCACCGTCGCCCTCAATCGTGCGCGGGATAAATCCATAGTTGCACGGGTAGACCATGGTTGTGAACAATCGCCTGTCAACAAAGACGGCGCCGGTTTCCACATCAAGCTCGTACTTGATGCTGCTACCCTTTGGGACCTCTATTACCACGTTAACTTCATCAACAGTACCACTGGGTAAGTTTGTATGTACAAAATGTTGAACGCGCAAGATGGCATAGCAATGTACACAACCCCTTTATAATTCAAAAGGGATTTAGCGAAAAATCGTTCCAGATAGCAAAATTTCATCATATGTTCGACCATCGTCGTATCAGTCTTTATATATTCAGATTAGGACATTGCCTTATTGGCGTTTGAAGACATGCTTCCCATCGGGGCCGCGATAGCCTCGATGGCGGCCGCAGCTGGCCTAGCTGTATGGGTTGGGAGGCAGCACAGCGGCACTGAAAAGATGATGAGCATTTCGTTGGCTGTCGGAGCCGGCGCCATGGCTTTTCTGAAGCGTGAATTCAAGATTGTAATACCGGCGGCAGTCGTGCTTGCAATAATAATCGGCTTTACTTCCGGTTCGTCAAACGGCGTGGCTTTTGCCATTGGAGCCGCGCTTTCTGGCGTGGCAGGTCTGATCTCCCTTAAAATTACCGTCAAGGCGGCTGTAAGGGCAGCCCAGGCCACGTCCAAGGGCTTGGGGCCAGCCTTTGCCACGGCGTTCCGTGGCGGTGCAACGGTCGGACTTGCGGTGCCGGCTATGGCCCTCATCGCCATAACAATGCTTTATTTTGTTTACCCAGACCCGCTGACGATAGCTGGCGTGGGCATCGGCGCAAGCCTGATCGCGCTTTTCATCAGGGCCGGCGGTGGCATATTCACCAAAGCAGCAGATCTTGGAGCCGATCTTGTGGGCAAGGTTGAGGCTGGCATACCTGAAGACGACCCAAGGAACCCCGCCACGATAGCAGACAACGTTGGTGACAACGTTGGCGATGCAGCAGGGATGGGCTCCGATATCTACGAGTCGTACATCGTAACTACACTTGCTGCAATGCTGCTTGGCGCGCTGATAGTTCCGGCAAGCCTGCAGGTAATTGGCGGCGACAGGTTTGAATTAACTACTCTCCCAATGGTCGGCATTGAAGTAAAGCCACTTGTGCTCTACCCGATCCTGATCGGAGCATCAGGGCTGATAGCTTCGATAATTGGCGCCATGACGATAACTTCAAGGAAGATATCCGACCCCATGAGGCCGCTTGATGTGGCATTCCTTGTAAGCGCGGCTACAGCCATTGTGCTCAACTTTTTCTTTACGACTGCTTTTCTTGGCTACAATACACTGTCGTATGCACTTTTTGCCACCACTGTTGTAGGCGTAATTCTGGTGCCCGTCATACAAAGGATCACAGACTATTACACCAACTACAAGTACAAGCCGGTGCAGGAAATCGCTGACTCGACAAAGTGGGGCTACGCGTCAAACACGCTGACTGGTATCATTATGGGCATGAGGTCTACAGGACCATTCATGCTGGCGATTGTTGTGGTGCTTGGCGTTTCCTACGGCATCACTTTTGGCATAACGCAGGACCCCCTCATGGGCATCTACGGCACAGCGATGGCGGCAATGGCGATGCTCAGCCTGGCCGGCATCGTGCTCTGCATCGACGCCTTTGGACCAATAAGCGATAACGCCGGCGGCATCGTGGAGATGACTGGCATGGGCGATGAAAACCGTGTAATAACGGACAAGATAGATGCCGTGGGCAACACCACAAAAGCGATCACAAAAGGCTTTGCTATTGCAAGCGCTGGCCTTGCCGCATTGGCAATGATACAGGCGTTCCAGCATGAAGCCGACAAGCTGTTCCCGGCCCAGGCGTTTGAGTATTCGCTGTCGGATGTCGGCCTTGTCATAGGTCTGCTCATTGGCGGCCTCATACCGTTCTTTGTTACAAGCCAGCTCATTGCAGGAGTCAGCAAGACTGCCTCAAAGATGGTCGACGAAGTTAGGCGGCAGTTCAAAGAAAAGCCGGGTATCTTGGACGGCACGGACACGCCGGATTATGCCCGGTGCGTCGACATTGCCACGGGGGCAAGCCTAAAGGAGCTATGGAAGCCTGCGCTTATCACGGTGGCGGCGCCTATAGTGACTGGAGTCCTGCTTGGGCCTACCGCTGTGGCCGGAGTACTGATGGGCGCGGTGGTAAGCGGCCTGTTTTTGGCATACCACCTGGCAAACAGTGGCGGCGCCTGGGACAATGCCAAGAAATACATCGAGATGCAGGGCAAGAAAAAGACAGAGGCTCATGCAGTTGCTGTCGTAGGAGACTTGATAGGCGACCCGTACAAGGACACGGCCGGTCCAGCGCTAAACACGGTGATCAAGCTGCTAAACACCGTTGCTATAGTGTTCGTTCCGATATTCGTTGCAATACTGGCGCTGTGATTTTAGCCTTGGCAGCGTAAGGCATTTGTCCAAACCCGATAAATCAACAAGCCCCGCAAAACCTGACCAAAAATATAAACACGAGTCGCAGGATCGACATTCGCATAGATGGAGTTTAGCACAAGATTCGACGCCAAGGCGATCGAAAACGAGGTTCGCAATTATCTTGATAACACGGATTTAAAGACGATGCTGGAAAACGAGCTGGCAGACAGGCCCCTGGTTGGTTACATTGAAGGGCCCCCCACCATGAACGGCGAGCCGCATGCCGGCCATCTGCGCGGCAGGATAATCAAGGATCTGTGGTACAGATTCAACACGCTGCGCAAAAACAAGGTGATCTTCCGCGCCGGCTGGGACACGCAGGGCCTGCCAGTTGAGCTGGCCGCAGAAAAGGAGCTGGGGCTCACCGGCAGCAAGGCCGAAAACATCGGCAAGGTTGGCATTGAAAAGATCGTCGAAACCTGCAAGAAACTCATCCACATGTACAACGAAAAGTGGGTCATGATGGACAAGCTGCTGGGCATGTCATTTAACTATGAAAAGGCCTACTGGACTTTCAGAGACGATTACATAGAGCGGGAATGGCAGTACCTGAAAAAAGCCAAAGAGAGCGGCGTCCTCAAAGAATGGTTCAGGGTTGTAGCCTACTGCCCGTCATGCCAGACATCGCTTAGCAATGCCGAGGTAAACCAAGGGTACGAGACTGTCGAGGATCCTTCATTTTACTACAAGGTCAAGCTGACAGACGAGGACACGTACCTGATAGTGTGGACCACCATGCCGTTTACCATAATAACTGACGAGATGATCGGCGTCAACCCAAAAGCCAGCTATTCGTACATCTGGGTAAGCAAGGATAACAATTCCGGAGGCGAGCGCTGGCTTGTGGGCTCAGACCGGCTTGCCGACCTGATGAAGGAGCTTCGTATAGAGGACTACAAAGTGGAAAAAACGGTAAGCGGAGCCGAACTGGACGGCAAACACTACATCCACCCTATTTTGCATCTGATACCCGGGCTTGCAGAGCTTGCAAAGACCGGGTCGGTTCACTTTGTCGTGGCTGAAGATTTTGTTGACACTACAACAGGCAGCGGCCTTGTGCACCTGTCGCCAGCAAACGGTGAAGAGGATTTTGAGATAGCAAACAAGCGCAAGGTGCCAATCTTTGTCCCGTTAGACGACAGGGTGATCTTTACAGAAAAGGCCGGCGCCTTCAAGGATCTGTTTGCACGCGATGCAGACATGAAGGTGTTTGAAGCCATGAAGGAGGCCGGCGCCTCGGTAAAAATGGGGCGCATCAAGCACCAGTACCCCACATGCTGGAGATCCCGCCATAAAGTGGTCTGGCTTGCAAGACGGGAGTACTTTTACATCATTGAGAATCTGGGCGACAAGCCCCTTGAAGCAGCCCAGAAGGTAGAGTACTTTTTTGATCAGCCAAAGAACCGGTTTGTCGAGATAATCCGTGAGCAGCACCCCTGGTGCATATCCCGCGAGCGGGTCTGGGGCACCCCCCTTCCAATATGGTCGTGCGGCAAGTGCGGCCACAAAGACGCGCTGTTTTCAAGAAGCGAGGTCATTAAAAAGGCCGTCGAGCTTCCAGATGGCCCGGACTTTGAGCTGCACCGGCCCTGGATAGACCGCGTCAAAATTGGATGCGAAAAGTGCGGCTCTATGATGCAGCGCGAGCCGTTTGTGCTTGACACTTGGCATAACAGCGGCGCCGCTCCGTATGCCTCACTTACAGACCAGGAATACAAAGACCTGATACCGGCCGCATTTCTTACAGAAGGCATAGACCAGACCCGGGGCTGGGCGTACACCCTGTTGATGGAAAACGTGATAATGAGCCAGGACAGCGCTGCCCCGTTCCAGTCGTTTTTGTTCCAGGGGCACGTGCTTGATGAAAAGGGCAACAAGATGAGCAAGAGCCTTGGCAACGTGATCGAAGCCCGGCAGCTCCTGACGGAAAATCCTGTCGACCTTATTCGGCTGTACTTCATGTGGAAGTCTTCGCCCATCGAAGCGCTCAACTTTAGCCTGGATGAGATGAAGACAAGGACGTTCCAGATTCTAAGCACGCTTCACAACCTGCACGTGTACTACAGACAGAACAGCGAATTTGACCGGTTCGACAAGGACAGGCATACCCTGCAATGGGTCCTTGACAACAAACTGCTGGCCCCCACCGAGGTCTGGCTGCTGGCAAAGATGCAGGGGCTGATAACCAAAGTCACAGAGTCCTTTGAGCAATGCCGATTCCATGAGGGTGCAAAGGCCATCGACGAGTTCATCATCAACCATCTAAGCCAGACGTACGTCCCGCTGACCCGGAACGCGATCTGGGACGATAGTGCCGAGAACCTGGACCGGCGTCTGGCCATCTACTCCGTCTTAGGCCACGTGCTGATGCAGGTGGACATCATGCTTCACCCGCTGTCGCCGTTTATCACGGAGCATCTCTACATCTCTTGCTTTGGAAGAAAAAAGAGCGTCATGCTGGAGAGCTGGCCAAAACACGATGATACGCTGGTCAACAACAAGGTGGAAGGCGCCTTTGACATGATAAAGGAAGTTGTTTCGCTTGCAAACGCTGCAAGAAACCTTGCTGGCCTCAAGCGCCGCTGGCCGATTCGGGAGATAACCGTCTGCGGCACGCACACCGATTTGAAGTCCTTTGAAGTTGACGGGGTCTTTGATGCGCTAAAGAGCCAGCTGAATGTCGAGAAGTGCAGCTTGGTGCAGATTTCTGCCGGCTCACAGCTAGAAAAAACCCTCAGCCTTATCGACAACAGCATGCCCATCGTTGTCAATGCGCTGCTTGTCAGAAAGAATGTCGCGCCAAAAGTCAAGGCAGATATCAATGCAGTGCTGCAGGCATTTGAAAAAATAGACAGGATAGAACTGCTCCGCGCGCTCAAGTCCACCGGCAAGTACCAGCTCTTGTATGGCGAGAAATCCATAGACATCATTGAATCAGACGTTGACATCTCGTACAAGGCCGCGGAAGGCTACTCTTTATCGGAGCGCAACAGCCTGATCGTGTTTGTCTCAACCAAACGGGACAAAGAACTGATAGCAAAGGGGCTCATGCGCGACCTGGCAAGGAATCTGCAGCAGCTGCGCAAGGAACGGCAATACAACCCGACAGAGATCCTTTCTGCTGCCTATGTTGCGGGCCTTGACGACGAGGAGATATCTTTCCTGTCGGCCATGAACAGCGAGATGACCTACCTGGTTCGGGTAAAGGCAACGGCCCTGTCGAAGGAGCCGGTTGAAAAAGTAAACTACAAGACGGTGGAGATCGACGGCAGGGAGTTCCGCATATCTGTGGAATGAAAATTTACTAAATAGTGTGCATTATTGCTGCTATAACGTAATATTCCTAGTACCTGTTTCTGGTTATCAGACCCGGGGGCAGCAATTCAAGCTTCCTACCCAAAGGTAAGGAAAACGCGCTGTCCTATTGGTTAATAATTCTTGACATATTATTTTAAATGCTTATCCGGGCAGATATCGCCAATTGACCAACGAACAGGTCACCCTTGACAGCTGGGTAATGAGCAGATTGAGAGAAAGGCTGCGCAGGGCGTCGATCATAGCCAGCAGAACTGGCAGGGCAGTTGTGCTCTACCGGCACACCATAGAAGAAAGCGAAACCTCTGCCGAGGAAGAGATTGCCACGGTCAACGAGCAGTACGTTGTGGTGCAGGTTATAACCCATGGTGGCTTTATCCCGCCAAGCTTCCAGCAGCAGTACGTGTTCACCTTTGAGCAATTCCCTGACTGGATAATGAAAAGAAGCAACGACCTGCTTTCGCGGTGCCTTGACAGTCTGGATCAAGAGATAGTGGACTAGGGTTTTTCGGGATTCTGACTATAAATATGGCCGCCAAGATAGCGGAAGCATGGCTAAATTCGATGGTATCAAAGGACAGGAGCTTTTAGACGTGGAAGAAAGTAAGAACGAGATAACCCTGATCTTCAAGGACAACAGGTACCTGTTTGTCAAGATCCAGAACGGTCAGCTTGTATGCGACTCTGTTCCGGAATAACCTATTTTTTGCTCTGCAGGTATTTTTCGTACATTTCTATGGCCCTTTCCTGGATCTCTGACTGAACCGATCCGGGCCGCATGCTGCGAATTTTTTCAATGGACTCCTGCGGGCTGAGGCCTTCATTTTTGAGGATGTAGGCAGCAAGAATAACGCCGGTCCTGCCCTTTCCTGCGGCACAGTGGACCATCACTGGCCTTCCTTTTTTTATCTCCTCTTCGATGAATTCCACGGCCCTCTCAATGTCTTCTGGGTAGGGTGCGTCAAAGTCGTCAACCTCCAGGTGCATGTAGCCGACGTCTGCACCGTTGTTGACCCATGTGGAGGGAAGCGGCCTCTCTCTTACGGTGACTATGGATTTTATTCCCTGCCCTAGCAGCCAGTCAAATTCCTCGTGCGTGACTGGCATGCCTGACCCGGCCAGCTTGCCGTCTATAACCCAGCCAAAGTTGGTTGGCTTGTCAGACACCATGCCGTGCACCCGCCTATAGACGTCTCCTATCTTGGTCAACCGATTTAGTTGCGATTTGGAACCTTATAATGCTATGCACAAAGCAGATATTCTTGCCTGTGCTAGATTTCATGTGCTTGAAGCCAAATGCCCTCAGTGTGACAAGAAGGCTCAGGTAGACGACGAGATGGCCACTGTAAAGTGCGATCATTGCGGCTTTCAGTCCACCTATGACGAGTACCTGGAGATAATGACGGGCAAAGTAGAGAACCTAGCAGACGAGTACCTGCTGAACTGGGATAGGCGGCCCTTCTGATTACCAGGTGTAGCCCTTGTCGCTGCAGTCCAGATGGGCTCCACAATTGCTGCAGATGAGATGGCATGCCTGAAAATGCTTCATGGTAAAGCCGCAGCGCGGACACTCAATTTCTTGTTGAGATTCGGCTTCCATAACAAGATTTCACGGCGGCTGTTTTTAACCGTTTCAACCAAAGATTAATTAAAGCCACGAGCAGTCCTGACTTTCACCTTGGCGCATTTCAAGCTAGTGATTTCCGATTCAACCGGCAGGACTATATCTCAGGAGCTCAAAGACAGAGAGGCCCAACCACTGGTGGGTTCAAGGATCGGTGCTGTTTTGGACTCTTCCATTGTCGGTATTGCCAACGGCAAGATCAAGATCACTGGGGGAAGCGACAAGTCCGGAACTCCGATGCGCTCCGATGTCCACGGCGGAGTAAAAAAATATGTCTTGCTCTCTGAGGGCGTTGGCGCAAAGAACCTTGAAGGTGGCAGGATACGCAAGCTTGTACGGGGCAACATGGTCACCGAAGAGATCTACCAGCTGAACTGCAGACTTGTAGAAGGCAAGCTCCCAGAAAAGCCAGCCGCCGAGGCCGCTCCAGCTGAAAAGGCCGCGGAACCAGCAAAGAAAAAGTAATTCTTTACCTTAATATCCCCGGCAATTTCACGGTAAATGATATTGCACTGGAAAGAGACTTTGCCAGACTGGTACATCAAGGAATTCGGCTACCAGCCTTGCGTTAATATCGGTACTTCTGGCCACGTGGATCACGGCAAAACGACACTGGTGGAGGCCATCACCGGCGTTTGGACCAGCGCCCACAGCGAAGAGCTGAGGCGAGGCATCACCATCAAGGTCGGCTACGCCGACGCGGCCTTTTACAAATGCCCCAACTGCGCTCCTCCTGTATGCTACGGAACGCAGCCGCAGTGCTCCAACTGTGGAGGGAAAAGCGAGCTCTCGCGGGTTGTAAGTTTTGTCGACTCGCCGGGCCACGAAAGCCTGATGGCAAACATGCTTTCCGGCTCTGCTCTGATGGACGGGGCCATCCTGGTCATGGCTGCCAATGAAAAGGTGCCGCAGCCCCAGACAAGGGAGCACCTGCTTGCGCTTTCCGTGCTGGGCATCCAGCAGTTGGTGCTGGTGCAGAACAAGGCGGACCTGACCACCTATGAAGAGGCCATGGACAATTACAAACAGATCAAGGATTTTGTCAGCGGAAGCATCGCCGAGAAGGCGCCAATCATTCCTGTCTCTGCCCAGCACAAGCTCAACATCGACTCACTCATAGAGGCCATTGAAAACAACATCAAGACGCCGGCAAGGACAAAGAACGTCCCGCCCATAATGCACGTTCTGCGTTCGTTTGACATCAACAAACCTGGCACGCCGATAAAGAACGTCAAGGGTGGCATCATGGGCGGCGCTCTGGTTCAGGGCGAGCTCAACGTAGGCGATGAAATAGAGATAAGACCCGGTCTGCTTGATGAGAAGAAGAACAGCTACGAACCCATGCACTCGGTAATTGCGACGCTGGGAACCGGTGCCGGCCTCGTGGAAAACGTCAAGCCCGGCGGCCTTGTTGCCATCGGAACCAAACTGGATCCCACGTTTACAAAAAGCGATTCCCTTATAGGCTCTGTCATTGGAAAACCTGGCACCCTGCCTAGCGACATAGATGACATCACTGTTGAAACCCACCTGTTTGATACCGCGGTGGGAACGCAGGACCTGGTCAAGGTCGAGCCCATCAAGGTCAAGGAGCCCCTGAGACTCAATATTGGAACTGCAGCATCTGTCGGCACGGTAACAAGCGTGCGGGACAGCAAGATCGAAGTGAAGCTGAAAAAGCCGGTCTGCCTCATGCCAAAGAGCAGGGTGGCCGTCAGTCGAAGGATAGCCGAGCGCTGGCGACTGATTGGTTCAGGAATAGCGGTATGAGATGCAGGTCGTCTGCGATACCAGCTTTTTAATGGTTGCAGTCTCCAAACCCATCAAGCAGATAGAAAAAATAGAAAGGGATCTTGGAAGACTTGATTTCCTTGTCCCAGACGTCGTAATTGAAGAGCTGGAGCGACTTGCAAACAAGGCCGGGCCAAAGCGGTCTAATCTTGCCAAAACCGCCCTAGAGATCTCCAAGGCCCGGTTCAAGGTGGTCAAGACACCAAAGGCGGCCCATGTGGACGATTCGATAATAGAGTACGCTACTGCCAACAAGTGCGCGGCTGCCACGATAGACACCAACCTTAGAAGGCGCCTTATCTCAAACAACGTGCTGGTGCTGACGCTGCGCAATGACAAGCTGATAGTTGCAAACCCGTGGCCGACAGAAAGTGATAAACTTAAATAAATTTTTGATACCCATCAATACATGCTGGATTTCAATGACGTGAAATTCTACTGGCTAGGCCATGACGGCTTCAGGATAGTTGGTGGAGGCAAGACCGTTTACACAGACCCGTATCAGCTGTCAAAACCGCAGCAAAACCGCAAGGATGCCGATATAATTTTGATATCGCATAACCACTTTGACCACCTGAGCATGGATGACATCAAGCATGTTGTTGGCGACAAAACAACGATTGTAGCGGCCCAAGAATGCTCAAGGCAGCTCAAGTCTCTGGACGTCGAGGTCAAATTGGTCGCACCCGGCGACAAGCTAACCGTGCAGGGAATGCCTATCGAGGTTGTTCGTGCCTACAATACCAACAAGACATTTCATCCCAAGGCCGACAACAAGGTGGGATTCGTGTTCACGCTCAACAACCTCCGGATTTACCATGCAGCAGACACTGACGATATACCGGAGATGGCCGACGTCCATCCAGACATCGCCTTGGTCCCGGTATCCGGCACGTACGTCATGACGGCCGAAGAAGCCGCGAGGGCAATCAATGACAAGATAAAGCCCAGGATGCTTGCCATCCCCATGCACTATGCATCGATAGTAGGCAGCGAAAAGGATGCCGCAAGGTTCAAAGATCTGGTCAAGGCCTGTCCCGTGCAGATCATTGCCCGCGAATAACGTTAAAAAGCGGCTGAGTCAACCGGGCTTTGATGTCGCAAGGCGGCAGCGCTTTGTTTAGCGTGGGCTCTTTTCAACTCCAGAAAAGGCACCTTCTTGTTGTTGCCGTTCTTGCCCTTGCGTTTTCGATTGCCATGATCATGCGGTCCTACCCATCAAAGTATGGCTTTTACCTTAACGAATTTGATCCATACTTTGACTACCGGGCAACCAAGTTCATCATTGACAACGGCCTTGATGCCTACTGGAGATGGCATGACACGATGTCCTGGTACCCGGAAGGCCGTGACATAGCAGCCACATCGCAATCCGGTCTGCACGTTACAGCGGCAGTGGCATATTCGATATTTGGTGGAGGCGGATCCCTTCTTGACTTTACCATAATGTTTCCCGTGGTCATAGGCTCGCTGACCGTCATAGTGTTTTTTGCCCTTGTCCGCGTCATCGGCGGCACGACAGCCGGCCTGTTCTCTGCATTGATGTTTGCCTTCAGCCCGCCCATAATTTTGCGAGGCAACCTTGGCTGGTTCAAGTCTGAGCCGCTGGGCCTTTTCTTTGGAATCCTGGCGGCCTACCTGTTCATTTCCGCCATCAAACACGGGGAGGTCAAATACGCGGTACCAAAGGCCGTTGGCGGCGGCCTGTTTCTAGGCCTCGCCGCCGCATCATGGGGCGGCATCCAGTATTTCAGCATCCCACTCTCGCTGTTCTTTTTTGCCCTGCCGTTTTTCAGGCGCGATATAACCATCCCCATGTACGTGGCCGTCGCCTTCACCGTCTTTACGCTGATAGCGGCTGGCAGCTTCCCAAGGCCGGGGATCTCTTTTGTCGCAGGACTGCCAGGAATCGCAATGATGGGTGGGGCCGTCTTTCTTGTCATCGCCAATTTCATGAAACGCTTTGTAAGCCAGAGATCCCAGATGCGCAGCACCGCGTTTTTGCTTGTCGCTTTTGTGGCCGTCGGCCTGGGCCTGATCGCGGCGGGGACCTACGTATCGCCCAGCTTCCGGTACCTCAATGCGGTCAACCCGTTTATCAAATCGCAGAACCCCCTTGTGGAATCTGTTGCAGAGCATCTGACGCCGACACTGGCAGACTACTTCCTGGATTATTCCGTTCTCCTGATGTTTGCCGGTTTTGGGGCATGGATGGCTTTCCGCCGGCGCGACGATGTCAGCGTGTTTGCCCTGATCCTGGGCCTGACTGGCCTGTACGTAAGTGCCACCTTTGCAAGGCTGCTGGTCTTTGCATCTGTAGGCATCATCATGCTTGCTGGCATCGGTCTGTTTGAACTTACGAGAACCATAATGGAGCGCCGGGAACCTGCCCCATCAACGCAGAAAGGCAGAAAAGAGATCAGGGCTTCTGCAACGGGATCATTAAAGGCGGCATACGTCGGCATCATGATTACCATGCTTCTGGTGCCCGTATTCTACCCGCCCAACGCCAACTGGCTTGCCGCATCGGATGTCCCCCCTGCCATTTCTAACGGCGGAACCCTCTTACGGGTGCAGACAGACGACTGGATCGACGCAACCAACTGGCTTGCCAAGAACACCGAGCAGGATGCCGTGGTAGCCGCCTGGTGGGATTACGGCTACTGGATAACCACGCTTGGCCAGCGTACAACGCTTGCCGACAACGCGACTTTGAACCAGACTCGAATAGAGGCAATAGCCAAGATGTTCATAGGCGATGAGCAGTCTGGCATCAAGATTGCGCAGGACCTGCAGGCCGATTACATCCTGGTTTATGTGATAGGGCAGAACCTTGCCGGCGACGGTAGCGCCTCCCAGGAGCCTGTCTATGTTCTTGGCCAGGGGGGCGATGAGAGCAAAAAGCAGTGGATCATGAGGATCGCCGGCTATGATGAATCGCGGTATATTGAGCGCGACGGGTTTACACCAAAACGCGAGTTCTGGACAAACACGCTTCTTGGGAGGATGATTCCATACGAACCGCTCTACTACGCTTACTTTGGACCTGACGGGATTGCCAGAGTCTCGCCGTCTTACCAGCCCGGCGTTGTCGAGCTATACTCAAAGCATGTCAAGTATCCGGCAGACGGCGGGCCAGATCAGCCCCTTCACCTGGTTTACTCGTCGCCAAGCTTTAACAGCAACGATGATGTTGTCTTTGGGATCCTGATCTACAAGGTTAATCACGACTATGTTCCAAAACCCACCCGGGACCCATACAAGCCTGTCTCAGGCCCGCTAGCGGACATGACTCCCGGCGGGGAGGTAGCCGAGATCCAAACGACGCAGGGTACTATCAAAATAGAATTCTTCCCCGGCGCGGCGCCCAGACATGTGG
Organism: Nitrososphaera sp.; assembly: GCA_029263715.1. Lineage (GTDB taxonomy): Archaea > Thermoproteota > Nitrososphaeria > Nitrososphaerales > Nitrososphaeraceae > Nitrososphaera. The sequence continues at coordinate 197,948 of JAJUFP010000003.1, forward strand.
ACAGCTTTATCCGTCTGGCCAGCAGCGGCTTTTACGACAATACGGTATTTCACAGGATCGTGCCTGACTTTGTCATCCAGGGTGGCGATCCGCTGTCCAAGAGCCTTGCAGATAAGGACAGATGGGGAACAGGTGGGCCGGGATATTCGTTGCCGGCAGAATTCAACGACATACCGCACACTAGAGGCATCGTTTCAATGGCCCGGTTCAGCGATCCAAACAGCGCCGGCTCGCAGTTCTTTATCGTGCTTAAAGACGATCCGGCGATAAGAGCTGCACTGGACAGCCAGTACACCGTCTTTGGCAGGGTGATAGAAGGCATGGACGTGGTAGACAAGATTGCCGCCCTTCGCACGGTTGGCGGAGCAGGTATAGACCGTCAGCAGCCTGCCAATCCCGATGAGGCCAGAATAATATCCGTCAGGATTGTCGAGCGCTAGTTCATTGCCTGCAGCAGGTCTTTGTGTATCGTGCCATTGGTTGCACAGATGTCTATCTTGTCAAATACTGGGAAACGCGGCTTGCTTCCGTCCAGTAGCGTCCACATGCCTCCTGCTTCCTCCACTATCAGGCCGGCGGCAGCGATATCCCACATCGACAGGTCGTTGTTTATGGTGCCGTCCAGGCGGCCTGAAGCCACGTAAGCAACTTCAAGACATAGGCTGCCAAGCTTGTGAAAACGCTTGATCTTTTTCATGATGTTTTTGTTTATGCTTTCAAACAATTTCTGGTCAAACTTGGTGTGATTGACATTTAGGTACAGGTCCTCCATCTGACGTCTCTTCGTTACCGATATTCTGTTGCCGTTTAGAAATGAGCCCTTGCCTGCAACGGCGGTAAACTCCTCATTATGGTTTGGATCCACCAGGACTCCAACCACTGCGTTGGAGCCCCTGCACAACGCCACAGATACGCAGAAAAACGGGATTCCTATCACAAAGCTGGCTGTGCCATCGAGCGGGTCGATGACAAAGTAGTATCCATCGCCGTTGACGCGTTTGTTGACCTGCCTGTCCTGCTCCTCTGCTACAAACGGTATGTCTGGGAACTGATTCTTCAGGTAGTTGATGAGCAGTTCCTGCGACTCGGCATCAACCCTGGTGACAAGGGAACGGTCATTTTTCACCGATACATTGTAAGAAGCCGAATTGCCGAAATTCTCCTTCAGCAGTTTGGATGCCTGCCTTCCGGCTATCAGTGAATGCTTCAAAACATCCTGCAGTTCCAAGAACAAAGCCGGCTATGAAATAAAAACTAATAATCGTTTGCTATTTTTTCTTGGATACCAGCGCGGCGTAGATGAACGGCAAAAGCGTCGTTGCCTCGCCGTGAATAGTAGTCTGCCTTGCCTTCGTTGTTACCTTGCCCCACGAGATTGCTTCTGCCACCAGCGCGCCGCTCAGGCTTCCATCCCATTCCGGCGCCGTGGTTATGTATACAGCATAGTCAAGGCCACCTCGGAACTGGTTCCACCAAAGCGTGTGGTGTTTGGAGATCCCGCCACCTATCATGAATGCGCCGGATTTTTTGGCGTCAAAGACCAGGTCTGAGAGTTTGGTCTGATCCTTTAGGATGTCAACCTTAAAGTCTCTATGCTGCTGGTTGAACAGCCAGATCTGGTTTCCAACCGCGCCGTCCACGATCCCCGGCACTACCACCGGGATCTTGTTTTTGTGCGCCCAGTAAAGAAACGATGTTTCGTCCAGCGTGCTTCCGATGTAGTCTGTTATCTCGTAGGAAGCTACTTCCCTTTTGCCGGCCTTGTACATTTCATCGAGGCACTGCTGGACTTTTTCTTCGATGAGCGGGCCGTAGCTTGACATCGGTACCAGAACGTTGCCGAGCCGGTGTATGTGCTTGTTCATCAGCTTGCGGTCGTCCATTCGAAAGTCGCCGGCATAGTACTTGTCGTAGGCACGGGCAATGTCATGGTCAAGCGCGCCGCAGGTGGTGATGACCACTTGAAACATTTTGTTCTTGAGCATGTCCCGGATTATCCCCCTGACGCCGGTGGATATAGGCGCGCCTATGAATGAAAGAAAGTTCGTGCATTGCGGTTCACTTATCATCGTGCGCAAAATGTCAACTCCATCAGCCAGGTTACGCGATTCAAAACCGCCTGAGAGGGACATACCAGCAAATATGGAATCAAAGTCGCTTTCCCTGTCAATGTCAAGATCCTTGACAGCGCTGTGCAAAAGGTCGTCAGAAATCTTTTTTTTCTTACCTGCCATGCCGTGATAGTATCGATGTCATGATAAAATATCTTGCGCGCGCGGGAAATGAATTTTAAAGCGAGTACCTTTCAAGAAAGAGGATGCGAAATCACAACGACCCAAGGCACTCTTTTACCGGCAGAAAAATAGATCCGCCCGCCGTATCTTCTGAAATGACAGTTACCCAGCTTATCGATTTCTACGGTTCCACAGGCTACAATGCCCGGCGGCTTGCTGAAGCTGCCGAGATCCTAAAGGACATGATAAACACCGATTCAACTGTCTGCCTGACTGTTGCCGGCGCCCTGACTCCCATAGGCCTTGGCAAGACCATCTCCGCGATGATAGAGAACGGGTTTGTTGATTGGATAGTTGCCACCGGCGCCAACGTTTACCACGACCTGCACTTTGCGTACGACCTTCCCGTCAGGCAGGGGCATTTTGACGTTGACGATGACGTGCTGTATTCAAAACAAATTGTGAGGATTTACGACGTATACATAAAGGAGAGCGGAACGCTGCAGGCGCAGGATTTGCTTGTGCAAAGGGACATCAAGCGCAGCAAAGACATACCGCAGAACGCCTCCACCGCCGACATAGCATACACGCTTGGCAAGGCTGCCAAGGAAAATTCCAAGTACCCTGAAAAATCATTCCTAGTCAAGGCGTACGAATGCAAAGTGCCCGTGTACATGCCGGCCATCAGCGACTCTTCAATTGGCCTTAACATGCTTCCGCTGCTTTTTGAGGGAAAGGGGATCTTTCCAAACGTGATACTTGACGTAGCCGAATCAGCAGCCATCCTTTGGAAGAGCAAAAAATCCGGCGGCCTTGAGCTTGGCGGCGGAGTCCCAAAGAACTTTTTCCAGCAGACGGGGCCGGCCCTGTACCAGATACTGAAGATGAAGGAGGGCGGCCAGGACTACCTTATCCAGCTGACCGACGCAAGACCCGATACCGGCGGCCTTTCTGGCGCTACGCTGCAGGAGGGCAAGAGCTGGGGCAAGATCAAGACCTCGCATCGGGGCAATGTGATAGTGTACGGCGACTCATCGGTGTACTTCCCGCTGCTCTGCTCTTATGCCATGTCCCAGTGTAAGCCAAGAAAGCTCAAGGAGATCTACGCCAAGAAGGATTCATGGGTCGAGGAAATGAAACAGGTTTACATGGCCAGCAAGAGATCAAAAGCTCTCTGACTTGGAGACCCACTTACCGGATCTCGAGACAAGCTCCACTTGCCCTACTAGATTGCCGCCGGAATAGACCTTGGCAAAGTTGCCGCTTCCAAACATGGCCGACAGCAGGTCTTTCTTTTCGCTATAACCGGATTCCAGAATCTTCATCCTCAGCTTGCTGCTGGCGCGCTTGATGATGTTTCTTGCCGCAGACCAGTCGCCTTTCCAGGATATCACCTCAAAGCTGCCAAACTTGCTTGTTTGAAGCGTGTAACCTTCCAGCTTGGCATCAAACTTTAGGTTGTTCTTTTTGGCGTATTCGTTCATCCAGTTGACGGCCTCATGACCCTTGCCGTACTCCACTGCAAAGCTATCCGAGCTTGCCAACGCAAAAAACTACCAATGAGCGATTATTTAACCGGTCAGCAGGCCGCCGGCTACAAAGGCTCAGGAAACGCACCGACCAAGCCCAAATCAATATAAACAAATCTTGCCATTGGACAGCTGTGCGGGCCTTCATCGCTGTCGACGCTCCAAGCACCGCGTTAAGCCGTCTGCAGCAGGAAATCATGTCAACGGCCGGCTGGAAGGCAAGGGACGTCAAGCCTGTAGAAGCGCAAAACTTCCATTTCACAATGATCTTCTTGGGCGAGATAGACGAACATCAGGCAGAAACCGTCAAAGAAATGCTATCAGGGGTCACGTTTGAGCCGTTTTCCATTACATACAGGGGAGTAGGGGCCTTCCCCAAACCTGACTTTGCCAGGGTCATCTGGGCGGGAGTTGATCCGGCCGGTGGGCAGAAGCTTGTCGCACTTGCAGACAAGATAGCGTCCTTGATGGCCCAGATTGGCTTTAAGCAGGACAAGCCGTTCTCACCTCACCTGACCCTATTCAGGGTAAAGAACAACACTGTCAGGCTTGGCAGCCTTGCTGACAAATACAAAGACGTGGATTTTGGCTCAGATTTGATAGACAAGGTTCACCTGAAGAAAAGCGACCTTTCACCCTCAGGACCTACATACTCGAACATTTATACTGTCAGGGCCGTAACTGATGGGCAGAATTGACCGGTATTGATGCCGTGCTTGCAAAGGCGATTCAGCTCTGCAATCCCACAGCCAGTGAAACAAGAAAGATTACTGCCACCGCGGAGAAGATAAAAAGATCCGTTGAAGACCAAGCATCTTCTGAAGTCTCTGATGTCATCTTTGGTGGCTCATTTGCAAAGGGTACCTGGCTTAGGGGCGATGCTGACGTCGACATTTTCATACGAATCAAGCCTGATGTAGGCGAGGAAAGATTCGAGGAGCTGGGAATACAGATGGGAAAGGCGGCCCTAAAACGTTACAGGCCGCAGCTGCGATATTCCGATCATCCGTACGTTGAAGCAATAGTCGACGGCATCAGGGTCAACGTGGTCCCCTGCTATAACGTGCAGAAAGGGCAGTGGAAAAGCGCGGCCGACAGATCGCCTTTTCACACGCAGTACATAATCCAGAACCTTGACGATGCGAAGAGAGACCAAGTCAAGCTCTTGAAAAAGTTCTTCAAGGCATCAGGAGTGTACGGCGCAGAGATTTCCACCGGCGGGTTTAGCGGCTACGTCTCTGAGGTGCTTGTTTCAAAGTACGGCTCCTTTGAAGCCGTGCTACGTGCCGCGGTGGATATGAAGCAAGGGCAAGTCATAGCTATAGACAACAACTACGACAGCGACCTTGTCAAGGAATTTCAGAGCCCCGTCATAATAATAGACCCCGTTGATTCAAGGAGGAATCTGGGTACTGCCATCTCGCGGGAAAATTTTGCCAAGTTCATCATGGTCTCGCGGTCCTTTCTGGAAAGACCCTCGATACAGTTTTTCAGCCGGTTCAAAGCATGGACAAACAAGCGGCTTTACTCCAACATGCTTGTTATAGAATTTTCCCACCGGCAGCGCAGCCCGGATACCATCTGGGGCCAGTTGAAGCGCAGCCTTAATTCCGTCTCAAAGCAGCTGGAGATGGCTGGCTTTACCGTGTTTCGTTCAAGCTGTGTGACTGACGAAAAGACCAGCGCTGCCTTTGCATTTCTTCTTGAGTCGCTTACGCTGCCGCAAGTCACCGTCAGGAAAGGACCGGAGGTTTCCAGAAGAAATGATGCGCAAAGCTTCATCGCAAAGGCCAACCGACCCCTTGCCATGTGGGTGGACAAGGATATGAGAATCTCGACCCTGGTGGAAAGAAAGGCCGTCGATGCACGCAAGTTCACCCGGTCACTTTTGCATGAGAACATCGACAAAAGCGGCGTTGCCAAAGACATGATAACCGGCAAGATCCGAATTTATAGCGGAACCAAGCTGAAAAAAGCAAAGTGTCTTGCAAGAGAGGCCGCTGACGAGCTTGTCTCAACGGAAAACCTCGTCTTTGGCAGGGAAGTTTGACGTAGCAGATCCAGAGCTGGCAGGCATACTTACCTACCCGCGCTTTACCGAACAAGAGTACGCCTCGCGTCTTCAGGAATTACAGTCTCTGGGTATAACTTCACTTCTTACAGGCGGCCGGACAACGCTGGATGGAATCAAGATTGCCGGAAAGGGCTGCGTCGGCCTAGTCATAAAGGCAGCGGCCGGCCAGCATGTGTGTGCCCTCAAGATAAGAAGGACCGATGCAAACAGGGAGAGCATGCGTGAGGAGGTGCGCCTGCACAGGATTGCCAACGACGCAGGTGTGGGCCCAAGACTGGTCAGTCATACAGACAATTTTATCCTGATGGAATTTATCGATGGCCAGAATATCGCAGAATGGGCAAGCGGCTCAATTACTGCAGATCAGGTACGCAAAGTGGCCCGGTCAGTACTTGAGCAATGCTACCGACTGGACAGGGCCGGCCTTGATCACGGCGAGCTCAGCAAGATAGACCACCACGTTATAGTTTCCGGCTCTAATGCAGCAATCATAGATTTTGAGAGCGCCAGCATCAAAAGAAAAACCAGCAATGTGTCTGCTGCAGGCCAGTCGCTTTTTGTCAGCGGCTCCGTTGCAACCATGATAAACAGGGTCTTGCCCTGTGACAAAGAATTGGCCATACAAGCATTAAAGACCTACAAGCGTGACCAGACTCGCGCTAATTTTGACGCCCTGATCAAAACCTGCCTGTCTGACTAGCTATATTTTAATCCTGTCCTAAATATAATGTCCATGTTGACCGACCCAGAGATCCGGTTCAGAAAGACAAAAGATATCGATCTAAAAGGCGGGATACTGATAGACGGCTTCCCAAGTGTCGGGCTTGCCAACGCCATTGCATCAGAATGCCTGGTGCATTCTCTAAAGAGCGAGTTTGTAGGCGTAATAGATTCTCCTAGCTTTCCTGCACTCTCTTTGATTAGAAATGCCATGCCCAATTTCCCGGCAAGAGTCTATGCAAACAGCGACTTGAAGCTGGCCGTGTTTGTGTCTGAATTGAATCTGGATCCATTTCTGTTCAGGCCGGTGGCGTTAGCCATGCTCCAGTGGGCCATGGACAGCGGCTGCAACCTTGTCATAAGCGCGGCTGGAATGCCCTATGACATTGAGAACATAGCAGATCAAGAACCGCAGGTGTACGCGGTCGGTAGCACGCCAAACGCGCTGAAAAGGGCTGCTCAGGCGGGGATACCCCCCATGATAAGCGCCTCCATCACCGGGATACCTGCTGTGCTTCTCAATGAAGGGTCCTGGAAGAATTTTGATGTCCTGGTTCTGCTGGTCAAAGTCATGAAAGACGCACCGGATTTTAGGGCCGGCGCAGCGGTGGCAATGGCTCTAAGTCAACTAGTTCCTGGCGCGTCATGCGACATCAAATCTCTTCTCAAGGAAGCCGAGATCATAGAAGATACCCTGAAAAAAGCAAGAAAAGAACAGCTTCCCGGCTCGGTAAGAGAGATGTACGGCTAAAGGATGAAGTCCAGTAAAGCGCTGCAGCATCTTGCTTCGGCTGACCCAAGCCTTGCAAAGGTAATCCTGGCCGTTGGAGAGTGCACCATCAAGGTTGGCGGCGAGCCGTTTCAATCGCTAGTCGAGTCCATAATCTACCAGCAGCTGGTTGGCAAGGCTGCTGATGCGATTTACAATAGATTCATCAACCTGTATGGCGGCCGTTTCCCCTCGCCGGAACTGCTACTGTCCAAGTCTGACGCGGATTTCAGGTCCTGCGGTCTTTCAGGCAGAAAAACATCTTACATAAAGGATCTGGCCATGCATGTTATCGAAGGAAAGCTTGTTCTGGACAGGCTGCCGTCGCTGACAGACGAGCAGGTGATCCAGCAGCTGACCGTTGTCAGGGGCATTGGGAGATGGACTGCAGAAATGTTTTTGATATTCTGTCTTGGAAGGCCAGACATACTGCCAGTACAGGACCTTGGACTGCGGAGAGCCATGCAGAAAACGTATTCTTTGCCAGAGCTTCCGGCTCCCGATGCCATGAATAAAATAGCAGACCGGTGGCGGCCGTACAGGAGCATCGCCACGTGGTATCTGTGGAAGTCCCTTGAGCGCTTTGAAACGATAGGCTAACTACTTCATCTCTTGCACGAGCATCTTGACGGTGTTAACATCCAGGTCAAGCTGTTCTGCTATAAGCTCCTCTGATATTCCTGATTCCCTCAGGTTCCGGAGCATTTCTTTCTTTTCTTCGTTGACGATATTTGCTGGCGGGTAAAGCGACAGCTCTGATTCTACTGAACTTACGTACTCGTGAACCTTGGTAGTGATCTCGTCCGGTTTGACTTCTGCCTCTGTGGACATGACAAGGATGTGGTCCTTGACTGGAATACTTATGAAGTTTACTTTTTCGTGTATATAGACAACAGATTTTAACCGTCCTAGCTCTGAAGAAAACATCTTTCTAAGGTCTATAATGTAGGCGGATTGCGCAAGGCTGATCTCGCTGCTTCGACCAGAAAGATGCTCTGTTGTGTCCTCCCTTCTTACACCTGCATAGAGATGTCCGGACTTTTCAATTACTCCGGCAAAACGGATTTTGGGGTGCAATCCAAGTATATTTTTAGAAAACTGCTCGGCTCTCATTTTACAACCATAAAGTGGCGCAGAATATAGGCTTTTTTATCCAGCGATCATGATAAAACAGGCCCTTACTTTGGTTTAAAAAGGTGGAAAAAGGGGCGGTATCTTCAGGCCTTTCGCTGAATTTCCTTTACCCTGCCGCGGCCGGTCTTCCTTGGAGCGATGTTGCCCACCTTGCGTCCTGGCGGGGTGTTCCTACTGACAGAAGACTGGCGTCCGATATGCTGGTGTCTTCCACCACCGTGCGGATGGTAGACTGCGGCCTGGGCGATACCCCTGACTGTCGGGTAAAGCCTGCCATGAGCCTGCATGTACATGGCCCTGACGCCTGCCTTTAGGAACGGTTTTTCCTTCCTTCCGGCGCCGGCGACAGTGCCGATCATTGCCCTGCATCTTGCGTTGAGTGTAAGGAACTTGCCAGATGGGAATTTGATGGTGACGCCATCAGCACTGTGTGCAAAGACGATGGCAGCGGATCCTGCTGATTTGATAAGCTTGCCTCCGTCGCCTGCATTCTTTTCAATATTGCAGACTGTGGTTCCGTCCGGGATGGATTCAAGTGCCAGTATGTTGCCCCTATTTACCTTCGTGCTCTGTCCTGCTTCAATGACACTTCCTACGGTCGTTCCTTCCGGTGCCGGCACGTATGAATAGCGGCCATCATCGAAAAGGATCTTTGCCAGCGGCGCATCGCGACCGCGCTCGTGAACAATGTCTATTACCTTGCCAGTATGACGATCTTCTACCTTGAAATTCGGGTATTTTGCCGGCGCAATCTTGCCAACAGTTATAGCGCGAAACTGCTTGCCTCCACGGCCTCGCCGACGTACCAGTGTTCTCTTGCCCATTTACTACTCAAAGGCCGTCCGATAGGTGATTTTAAGCTTATGCTACTGCTTGGCTGTCTGTGCAAGCCATTCTTGTTGGGCCTTCTGCATCTGCTTTGGCGTGAGGTTCTTTTTGCGGGTTGCAAGGGACCAGACGTGCCCAAACGGGTCTGCCAGCTGGCCGCACCGATCTCCCCAGAACGCGTCCATTACTGGCATTACTACCGTGGCGCCGGCGGCCACCGCCTGATCAAAGAGCTTGTCAACATCCCTAACATATGTGTAAAGGGTAACCGGGCTTCCACCGAGGGATTGAGGAGACTGACACTTCATTTGCGGAAATTCATCGGAGATCATGAATCTAGAGTCGCCTATCTTGAGCTCGGCGTGCATGATGGCCTTGCCATCCGGCATGTAGTGGCGCATATCCTCTTTTGCATTGAATGCCTGCTTGTAGAATTCGATGGCTTTTTCCGCGTTGCGCACAACAAGAGTGGGAGTTATGGTATGGTAACCCCTTGGCACCGGTTTGACTTTCGCTGCCATGCATAGAGCTTGAGTTTGGTCTTAATAAGACTTGTGCATCAGCCGACCGGTGCCTATATTGCCGCTGATCTGAAGCAGCGCTACCAATAATTCCTGCATCCACAAAAAATATATGATTTACAACAGCGTTTTACTACATAAAATGGGAAAGTCCAGAGTATCTGCTGTCAATCCAAAACAAAAGGGGAAATATGCCCCCAAGCCCGCTTCTAAATGGGGCAGGGAGGAAGAAACAGAGTTTTTCGCAAATAGAGTTAAGCTTTTCAGACAGGGCAAGATTTCTGAAGACGATTTCAGGCGCTTTCGATTACAAAACGGCGCATACGGCTCAAGGCTTCATGCCGGTTACAGCATGGTCAGGATCAAGGTTCCAGGAGGAGAGATGACTCCTGAACAGCTGGAAAAGATAGCAAGCCTCTCAGAGGCATTTTCAATAGGCTCAGCCCATGTCTCGACGCGGCAGAACATACAGCTGCACTGGGTACAGCTGGAAGACGTCAGCGAAGTGATGAGGGGCCTAGTAGATGTCGGCCTGACCACCCGGGAGGCGTGCGGCAACACCGTCAGAAACGTCATGTGCAGCCATTTCGCCGGTGTCTGCCCTGACGAGGCTTTTGATGCGACTCCGTACTCCAAGGCCATCGCTCGCTTCTTGCTTAGAAACCCGATGTGCCAGAACCTGCCAAGAAAGTTCAAGATCAATTTTGCATGCTGCGAAAAGCATGGTCTTGTGAGGGTGGCAGATATAGGACTCGTACCAACGATAAAAGAGGAGAACGGCAAGCAAGTCCAAGGTTTCAGGATCTACCTGGGCGGAGGACTTGGCGCCGCCTCGTTCATTGGCCACCTGCTTGAGGACTTTACTCCAGAAGACCGGGTTCTCTCTACCTGCATGGCAACTGTAAGGCTTTTCGACAGACACGGAAACCGCGAGAACATGGCCAGAAACAGGATGCGCTACCTTGTCCACGAGACAGGATGGGAGAAATTCCAAAAGATGGTCCTCAAGGAACGGATAGCAGTCGAGATGACTACCGCGACGGCAACTGCCAAGATGTACGATGTAAAATCTGAAGAAGATACAAGGCAGCTGCCCAAGGCGCCGCGCATGACCAAACTACCCATGCTAAACGAGCACGTCAACAGAGACAGCCCTGCCTATGAGAGGTGGCTGCATACCAACGTGGTGCCGCAAAAACAGGAAGGCTACTTTACGGTCTTTATCACCCTTGGCGCTGGAGATATAACGGCCAGCCAGCTGCGCGTGCTTGCTTCGGCCATCCGCGACTTTTCAACTGAAGGTGTTGCAAGAAACACCCCGCAGCAGAACTTTGCCATCCGTTACGTCCGGGGAACAGAACTGTCTGAATTTTATGGAAGGCTGGCAACTGCTGGCCTGGCCAATCCTGGCGCCCTCACCATCGCCTCCGCGGTGGGGTGCTCTGGAACTACGTCGTGCAACCTTGCCATCACCAACTCGCACAGGCTGGCAAAGGAAGTGCAGCGCAAGTTCCTTGAGCTTGGGCTGGACACCGACGACAGCCTGAAGAATTCCACCATCAAGGTAAGCGGCTGTCCCAACTCGTGTGGCCAGCATGAAATAGCCACCATCGGGTTCTTTGGCGGCGCGTCAAGGATCGGAGGCGCGATGTCGCCAACCTACACCATGCTGTTTGGCGGCAGCGCCGGCGAAAACGGCGAGCTTGGAAAAGCAGTTATGCGCGTTCCAGCCAAGCGCGTGATAGATACAATTCTAAAGATAGTCGAGATCTACAGAAACGAACGCGCTGAGAACGAAAACCTGGATCAATGGATAGGCAGGATCGTCCGGGGTCAGGGCACTGCCAGCATCAAGAACCTTGAAGACATCAAAAATGCCCTCAGCTCCGTGATACAACTTCCGCCACAGGAACAAGACCCGGACGCGTACATGGACTACGGAAGCGACGCCAAATTCACTGCCAAGACTGCAAGAGGAGAATGCGCCGCTTGAAACCAGTAAAATCTAGTTCAAAAAAGACGCAGGCAAAAGAGCACGCTAAACTCCCTATCGTCTGCGACGTTGACATGCTGCGCTCGCTGATACGGAAAAAGGCAGTAAGGGTAGTTGATGTCAGAAAGGCCGAGGACTACCAGGCTGGTCACATACCGACCGCCGTTTCGCTTCCGCTGGCCCGGCTTCTGGCCGACGATAAACCTGAAACCGTTGTTGAGCTGCTGCAGGAGCTGGGTATCACCGAGGAAATGCCCGTGGTGGTATACGACGATACCTTCGGCGCGCTGGCAGCCAGGGTCGCATGGACCTTCCAGTATGTTGGGCATCCCAATACCGCGCTGCTGGAAACAACCTTCAAGCAGTGGAAAGAGCTTGGCCTTGAAACCGAAACAAAGGCTCGGACATACCCAAAGACAAAGCACCCGCTAAACGTAAACAAGGATATGTATGCTGACGCCGGTTATGTAGAGGCGGCCCAGTCCCAGCAGGGCAAGTTGCTGGTAGACTCTAGAGAAAGGTTGAACTTTTTGACCGAGCACATACCGACAGCAAAGAATATCCCGTACACGATGCTTGGCGCAAACGGCAACATACTCCGCAAGGCTGAAGAGCTCAAGCGCATGATAGAAAACCGCGGCATATCTCCGGATGCAGAAATAATCACCTACTGCGGCAGCGTCGGAACCCTTTCCGGTCTGGCGTACTATGCGCTAAAGATGGCCGGCTACCAGAATGTCAAGCTGTACCCGAAATCCTTCAAGGAATGGAAATCCCTAGGCAAGCCCAAAGAAGAGTTCAAGGAAGCCAACTACTGGGACCTTTCTGCAGAGTAAAGATAAAAGCCACTAACATCAAACCTGCAACTAATTTGAAGCGGTTAATAGTCTGCCTGACTGGAATGCCTGGTGCAGGCAAGTCCACTGTTGCTTCCCACCTAAAGGAAAAGGGTTTTCCCGTGATAGTCATGGGTGATGTGGTGCGGGAAGAGGCAAAAAGGCAGGGCCTTGATCCCACCGATGCCAACCTGGGCAGGATGATGCTGAAACTGCGGCAGAACCACGGACAGGGGGCAGTGGCATACTTGCTCTTGCAAAAGATAGAACGGGAAGGAATCAACGATCCTCTGGTAATAGACGGCGTACGCAGCATATCCGAAGTCGAGGTCCTAAAAAAGCTTGGAACAGTGAAGCTGCTTGCAATACATGCTTCTCAGGACACGCGCTTTAGGCATCTGAAAGACCGGAGCAGATCTGACGCCCCGTCCACCAGCGACGAATTCGCCGGCCGGGACAAACGGGAGCTGTCTGTGGGAATCAGCGAAGCCATAGCGCTGGCCGACGAGACCCTGTCTAACAATGACATCACTGTCGACCAGTTAAAGGAACGTGCATACGCCATAGTGAGGGGATGGATTGATGAAGAAGCCTAACATTGGATCAGCCATCGAGCTAAAGGTAGAGGCGGTTGTAAACCCCTCGGAGGATCCGCAGAAGATCATAGACGCCATCAGCAACGTAGTTGCAAGATGCTCGCCAGAATTCCGGTATGGAAGCAGGGTAATCGGCAGGGCCGCCGGAAGCGATTCGCTATCGATTATCTATGAGCAGGTCCGGTCCCGCTCAGCCATGGGAGTGTTGCGAAGGATGCTTTTGGACAACCGGGCTGGAAACAGCACCTGGTTTCTACTAAACAAGCAGGCAGCCACGGCAGGCATAGCTGCAGTGGTGGAAGAGGACCAGGAATCGCCGCTTGGACCAATACGCGTGAGCCTGACGTGTGAGGAACTTGATTCGCTTGTTGACTGGCTGGTGCCAGAACAGGGCTGAGTGGAAACCTTCTTTAACCAGCACCTTGCCCATAGGCACGATATGGAAGCCTATTGTGTCAAGTGTAAATCAAAAAGAGCTATGAAAGACGAGAAAAAGGTCACCATGAAAAACGGCAAGCCTGCAACCCAGGGCATCTGCACAGTCTGCGGCACAAAGATGTTCAAGATAGGCAAGTAACCTCTCTTTCTTTTTGTTCAAGGTATAATAGCGGCAACAGACAAAGTTTGTCTGTTGATAAAGATCCGTAACCTGGTCAAGAGGTACGAACGCCTGACGGCAGTTGACAACCTGACTCTTGATATAGAAGAAAACGAGATCTTTGGACTTTTGGGCTCAAACGGTGCCGGCAAGACTACCACCATACACATGCTGGCAACTCTGCTCAAGCCGACTTCTGGCACTGCCACGGTAAACGGCTTTGACATTGTCCATCAACCGGCCAAGGTGCGCGAAAGCATCGGGATTGTCTTCCAGGCTCCCAGCAGCGACGACATGCTCACCGGTTACGAAAACCTGTACATCCATTCACTCCTTTACAGTCTCCCGCGTAGCATCCGGCAGAAGAGAATAGAAGAAGTCCTTGAGCTTGTGGGTCTGTCTGACAGAAAAAACGACCGGGTCAAAACGTACTCTGGCGGCATGAGGCGGCGGCTGGAGATCGCCCGGGGGCTTCTGCACAAGCCAAAGGTCATGTTCCTTGACGAGCCGACTCTTGGCCTTGATCCGGCCAGCCGCGAGACCATGTGGAAGTACATCCGGCGTCTGGTGGAAGAGGAAAAGATTACCGTGATACTTACCACGCATTACATGGAGGAAGCCGACATGCTCTGCAACAGGATCGGCGTTATAGACAAAGGCAGGATAATTGCGCTGGATACCCCGACCAACCTGAAGGCCGGTCTTGGCGGCGACATCATCAGGATCAAGACGCAGGCCAGCAACGCCGAGGAGATAGCAAAGGGGTTTGATTTTGTTCACAAACTGGAATACGAAAACGGCTTTATGGTGCTCTCGGTCAAGGACGCCAAGCGCGACCTTCCGGTTTTGCTAAAGCAAATAGAGGCCGAGTATGCAGACTTTACCAGTCCAACCCTCAACGACGTATTCATTAGGCTTACTGGCCGGAACATAAAGGAGGCGCCGGAGGGCGGCTTTAGTGAGAGGTTTGCCAAATACGACTGACCTACAGGTCCATCTGGCCAAGCTGTACGCCATCTGGCTGCGGGAATTCAAGGTCTTTTTGAGGGAAAAGAGCCGGCTTGTTGCCTCAACATTTACGCCCATACTCTGGCTGTTTGTCATAGGATCGGGGATAGGCTCCACTGTCAGCGTTCCATCCGCGCCCGACCTGGACTACCAGAAATTCATCTTTCCGGGCATCATCAGCATGTCGATAATCTTTACCTCTGTCTTTTACGGCTCGTACATAATCTGGGACAGAAAGTTTGACTTTTTAAAAAGCGTCATGGTAGCGCCGGTCAGCCGCGGCACGGTCTTTGTAGGCAAAACCCTTGGCGGCATGACCAACTCGCTGATACAGGCGTCCATCCTCCTTGTCATCGGGGCATCCATCGGCATCTCATTCAATCCTGTCTTCATACTGCAGGCAGTAGCCGTGATACTGCTGCTCTCCTTTGGGCTTACCTCTCTTGGCCTTGCCCTAGGTAGCTACATGTACAGTCTGGAAGGGTTCCAGATGATAGTGAGCTTTGTGGTATTCCCGCTGTTCTTTCTGAGCGGGGCGCTGTTCCCGCTGGACAACCTGCCAGCATGGCTCTCGGTTCTTACGGCCATAGACCCGGCGACATACGGCGTAAATGCCCTGCGGACAACGATTCTAGACATTGAAAGCAACAACCTTGCAGCTGACCTTGCAATACTGACGGCGTATACCGCCGCCCTTGGAATATTTGGCGTCTACTCGTTTAGGAGGATGAAGGCAGTCTGATGGCCGGCGAGGAGCACCGTGATCTGGTCATCTGCAACCGCTGCCTGTGGGCAGCTTCGCTTTTGAAAGGCTCATCCGGGTTTTCTATCTGCCCGCTGTGCGGCAGTGAAAAACTGGAAACGATTCCGGTCAACGACTATGAATCGCATAAAATGAGCATCACGAAAAAGGGCAGCATAAACATCCAGTTTGGATGATTGTGTAAGTTTAAAAGAGGATGCAGAATCTGACTCTACGAGGGGCCATCGTCTAGCTTGGTCTAGGATGTCAGAGGCAGTCAGACTGGATTGCCGACGAACCTGGGGCGCTGGAGGTCGTGGGTTCAAATCCCACTGGCCCCATAAAACGATGGGGTATTAACACAGCGCACCAAGATGACGATTAGACGAGTCTAATTCAAAGTGTTTATAGTTCTCAACCTTTGTTATAGCATAATGGCAACAAAAATTTTCGTGAATTTGCCAGTCAAGAACCTCAATAAAACGATCGAGTTCTTTACCAAACTTGGTTTTACATTCAACCCTCAATTCACCGATGAGAATGCGACATGCATGATCGTTGGTGAAGATATATTCGTGATGCTCTTGGTTGAAAAATTCTTCAAGACTTTTACCAAAAAGGAAATTTGTGATACTGCAAAAGATACAGAAGTGATAATAGCATTATCTACCGAAAGCAGAGAAAAAGTGGACCAGATCATAAACAAGGCCATAGAAGCCGGAGGCAGCGAATCTAGGGCGCCGCAAGACTACGGGTGGATGTACGGACGCAGTTTTCAGGATATCGATGGGCATCTCTGGGAAATAATATACATGGATGAAAGTGCGATAAAAAAGTGAGGTTCTGGAAAAAGACAGTAGCATTATGCTGGTTGCACACATTCGAAAAATTGCTAGGGAACCATTACATGCAGTAATTTTGGCGCAAATACACAATCCGATCAAATCAATGCCCTAATCCCGCTGACCTCAAAGACTGTTCTACGCGCCTCTGGACCGTTCTAGCGTCAGTATGATAGAAAAATGGTTTAAATAAAGATCAGGGCCCAATTGAGAACGGGAATGCGTCATGAGATTAAGTGGATCAGGAAATACTAACCCTCTTGAAATCGAAGCTTCAAAACTCAAGGAAAAATTGGACAAGGGAGAAGATGTATTCATCTTGGATGTACGGACGCCAGAGGAATACGAAGCATGGAGATTATCGTACGACAAGCATCAAAAGACGCCACTGATACCTGTGGACAAGCTTTTCACTTCGCAAAAACTGATAGCCGAACAGATTCCAAAAGACAAAGAGATTGTTACGTTATGCTCCCATGGAAACAGGTCAATGATGGCCGCACAGATGCTATCCAGGATGGGGTACAAGGTAAAGAGCGTCAGAGGCGGCATGGCTGCCTGGAACCAGGTTTATGACATTGCCGAAGTGCCATTGCCAAAAACTGCTGGGCCTGACCAGAAATCTGTAAGGGTCTGGCAGCTGAGGCGCGTCTCCAAAGGCTGCATGGCATATGTTGTTGCCTCTGGCAAGGCCGCAACCGTTATCGATTGCACCTGCGATCTGGATAACTCGGTTCTAAAGCTTGCTGAAGACAACGGCCTGAAAATAACAAGCGTGGTTGACACGCACATGCATGCAGACCATGTCTCCGGTCTTTCAACGCTTGTCCGGAGAACCGGCGCAAAGGCGTACATAGGCGCGCAAGAAGGCTACGAACCGTCCAGCGACCTTGGAATAGAGGTGAATCTGGTTGGCGACGGCCAAGAGATACCTGTCGGCGATGGTGTATCGCTTAAGGTTATTCACACTCCAGGACACACTGAGGGAAGCATGTGCTTTGCCTTGGACATAGGCGGACCAATCTGCATCTTTACCGGCGACACCATATTTGTCAACGGAGTTGGCAGGCCAGACCTGCGTGACAAGGCCAAAGAGTTTGCAACCAAGCTCTACGATACGTACCAGAATAAGGTACTGCAATATCCTGATGATGCTGTCATCCTTCCGGCCCACTTTGACCCCAACTCGATTACAGTCAAGCATGGGGAATTGATCATGGGCACCATAGGCTCGGTGAAAAGAGACGTCAAACTGCTTTCGATGCCCAAAGACGCGTTTGTAGAGTTCATGGTCTCTTCTGTCCCGCCAAGACCGGCCAACTACAGGATGATAATCCAAATAAACAAAGAGCTTGTACCGTGCGACCAGATCAACATGGGGGACTTGGAAGCAGGTCCTAACTCATGTGCCATCAGAATGTAGTTACGGTCTTGAGACCGTCTCACGCATTGCGACAAACACAAGAATCCCTGATACCACTGCGATGCCTGCAACGGAATGCAGGGCATTTTGCATCCCAAAGACGTCTGCCAAAAAGCCTATGCCTATTGCGCCTGCCACGAACCCAAGGTCGCGCCAGAACCTGTAGACTCCAAGCGAGGTTGCTCGCCACCTTGGATGCGCCACATCACTGATGGCTGCAAGAAGCGTGGGATATACAAGCGCAGTTCCTATGCCCAGCACTGACATGCCGGCTATCCAGCCATATAATGCCGTAGAATCTGAGAAGAGTACAATCCAGATGCCTACCGCCTGAAGTATCATGCCAGGATATATGAACACCTTGCGGCCGGTCCTATCGCTTAGTGGCCCGGTAGCCAGCTGAAGTATGCCCCAAATTCCTGGATGCAAGGCCTTCAGAAAACCTATATCATTAACACTTGTTCCAAACGATGCAAAGTAAAGTGTAAGCAGGCCCCACGACACGCCGAAAACAAGATTATTTACAAGGCCGGCCTGGCTGGCTGAAAATAGAGTCTTGTTCTTCCAGGAAGTTTGTATGAACACCTGCCTGAAGGTCGAGTTTGCGTTTGCTGTGTCTTTGTTTTCAATAGCTTGCTTGACTTCCAGATCTGTAAACTTTTTTGTGTCCTTGACTGCCAACCAGGAAACTGCTGTACCAAAGACTGCAAATGCAATCCCAAAATAGAACGGATACGGCTTCATTCCGTAAGCAGATGCCACGTACCCGGTGACAAACGCAACCACCGCTACCGAGATGTAACCAGCAAATTCATTGAGGCCAAGGGCAAGCCCTCTCCTTTCTTTACCAACCAGGTCAATCTTCATATTGACAGTCATGGACCAGGCAAGCCCCTGGTTGATCCCAAGCAGGATATTTGCCAGTATCACCCAACTCCAATCAGTGGCATAGAGAAGGAGAAAGGGAACCGGCAGGCCGAAAAGCCAGCCTAAAACAAGAACCTTCTTTCTGCCCCATTTGTCAGACAGGGCCCCTGCATACAGATTCAGAAAGGCCTTGACTACGCCAAAGCTTGCGATAAACGATAGAATTATCGCATTTGACTCGATTCCAAACTCGTCTTTGCCCAACAGCGGTACAACAGTCTGTTCTAGGCCCACCATGCCGCCGACGAAGGCGTTAACAGCTACTAGAATGGCAAATTGACCTATATTCTGGCGTAATCCTAGTCTTATCGATGCATCGTCTTTCTTGTCACTCAATGAAGGGGCAACATGGCTAAGTCGAAGACTGTAATAACTGCTATTCTTGCTGATGCCGCAAGGCAGCAAAAGCCTATGCCGTCTTTACTCGCGCTAATTCAAACCGTTACGGTATTTAACGACATTGATGGCACCGTCGTTGGCAGTTACTATTACCTTATCAAAGTCAACATCGTCATCCGAATCCGGTGACACCAAGGCGCCAGCAAATGGCCCCATGTCTCCAAGTTGCTGCATGGTGCCTGTATCCCCAAACTGCACCGTTACGTTGCGTATTGTTTCAAAACTGTTGTTTGTTATCTGAACGGTAACTATCCTGACCGTTCCAACTGCTTCACTTCGTTCATGAATGGCCACATGAAGTCCTGCCCTAGAAACAAAGAATGTCAGCATGAAAGCGCCTAGTACTACAAAGCCGCCTACTATCACGAATTTGGCAATTCTTCTATAGTCTCTTCTTGTCCCTCTGCCTCCGCCGTAGTAGCGGTACCTGTCATCATTGTCCCAGCGGCCCAATCTCAAAAGATATATCGCATCCGTTTGACAAAAAGGTTTTGTATGTGCCTTGAAGTGCAGCAAGATCGAAGAATCGATATCAGCCCCGACTAGATTCTGTGGGTAAAAGCTAGTCAAAATTCTTTGTAAAAGCTGCAATCGTGATGACTGAAAATACGGACTATCATTCACGGTATCAGGATTGCTTCTTTTAAGTGTGTTATTTGATAGAACTCGTCACATCTGATGCATTTCCACCAGGTTGAATTGATATCCTCGACGTGTACAAGCACGTTTTCTTCCAGCTGGCTAGTGCATTTTGGGCAGTGCAACATTCTGTGCTATTATCACCATTGCGAGAAGTAGTGTCAAAAGAGTATAAGCAGTCAGTGTACATTGCATCGTAGCCTGTGCGCTGCAATGCAGTGCAAACGTCTCTCTATCGGCCAAACCGCGGCCAGGTCACTTCTGAGCGCTCATGCATGTTTGCTCATTGTTAACTCGGAACAGCTGTAGGTCTGCTGATAAAGGCAGAATCTTTGGCCATCTTTTATTTATGGAATCGCCGTATTGAAATCATGCAAGTCTACCGTATCTCCGCTGTTACGCTGAAAGTTAGGGATATGGGAAAATCATGCAAATTCTATTCAAAGCTACCAGGATTCAAGCTCGTGTACGGTGGTGCAAACGATCCTTTTACCACGTTTGAAGTTGGCCAAAGCAGAACGTATCTTAACCTGGAATTGATAAACGATGCCAACAACACTCCCATGGTTACTGGCAGTGATCACAATGAAGCGACAGGAAGAGGGGATTTTGGGAGGATAATATTTCATGCCGAAAATCTAGACAGCCTTTATCTGTACATGAAAAACGACGAGACTATCTCGGAAGCTGCTATCTTTGAAAATGAACCTACCGATGCGCCGTGGGGTGAAAGATTCTTTCACGTACGGGAACCAGATGGCTACCAGCTATCCTTCGCGCAGCCCCTCTCAAAAGAAATGAAATACTATTGCGAATAGTACAAACAGCCCTCTGAATTCTGGCAATGGACGCCAGCATGAACTGAAGGCTACCCGCGGCATTATGGCAAAACCCTAATGACACATGGCAAGAAGCCTTAATTCTTGCGATGCCGGTACTTTTAGAGAAGAATAATCGGCTTGAACAAGGCAACAATTGTCATCATTGCCGTTATCATTTCTGGAATCATAGGTGTTGTTGTCTGGTCTTACATGGGAAGAGCCGAGCAGTCGCCTGCCGCAGATTCGAACTTTGGATCAAGGGAGAACATCTCGATAGGCGGTCTTTTAATTAATTTGACCGATATCAAGCTCTCCGGCGACGAAAACTCTGCATCACGCCACTTAAAGATATACGCAACGATATCCAATATGAACAACGAATCGGTGCAGCTGGGCAGCAACAATTTCGACATCGTTCAATACACAAATCAGTGGTACCGCCAGACAACCTTTACCGAACCGATGGAACTGGAGTGTACTTCACAGGAAGAGGACACGTACTACGCAGCGGCAAGACAAGCCTTGCTGGACAAACAACCTAGTGACGATTTCAGGAGCAGCCTTGTGTATATTAAATGCGGGGTAGTTTATGACGCAAAAAGCGGCTCGGCATATTATGTTGGAAACGGCATGCGTCTGGAAACAGAGTCCAGCTTTGGCGTTGATAACTCCCGTGTCCTTGTCAAGCAAATCCCTGCAAACAGCGTTGTCAAGGTTTCATTAAATTCACCCGATATAGTTAGAGCTCAAAGTATCCTTGTGATTTCCAAGGGTTCAGAAAGCGTGTCTTTGCCCCTGGGCTCGTTTGATTAGTACGACAAATCCTACTCAATCCGCTTTGAAAACTTTTAGCTTACCTGAGCAACAAGAGTTTACTGCTGATACGTAATCTGCCTGGCCAGTATCACAACTTGTATTTTGCAGCATATTCCTTAAGGGCCGACTTGAATGCTTCCATCGGCGGGTTTACAATCCCTGCGCCTATCATCCCTATTCCCGGGTCTTTGTGCGCGATGGCAGTATCGATCACCGGCAGGATCCCTGTCTTGACCACCTTTCTGATGTCTATTCCTGTGGCCGTTCCCTGAAAATCAAAAATGGGTATCAGGAAGGTATCGTTTAGCGTCGTCGTGATCTGCTGCATCTGCCTTGTGTACTT
Source organism: Nitrososphaera sp. (assembly GCA_029263715.1). Taxonomy (GTDB): domain Archaea; phylum Thermoproteota; class Nitrososphaeria; order Nitrososphaerales; family Nitrososphaeraceae; genus Nitrososphaera. The sequence continues at coordinate 219,740 of JAJUFP010000003.1, forward strand.
GAATGCGTCTTCGGCCGTGCCTCCTACCAATGAAAGAATAGCCGGAGAATTGGCCAATGCAAATGCCCCGATGCCTGTAGTCTCAGTTATCGCACTGTCCCCCATGTCCGGGTTGGCATGCTGACTTCCAAAACCGGGGAAGTACAGTCCACGAACAAGTCCTGCCGGACCGGTAAACCAATGGTTTCCAAGGCCGCTCACTTTGATGCCAAACTCAACGCCGTTGCGAGCCATGGCCGTTACAAGGGTGCTGTACTCTATCTCTCTGGCTGAATTCATCGTGGCCTTGCAGGCAGCCATGGCAAGGCAGAGAAAGAATATCTCGTTTGAAGCAAAATATCTGACGATCTGGGAGAGCAGTTCCTTATCTTCTGTTGTCTCAATCAAGTATGGAAGAATCGTTAGAGCAAACAATGAAGTGCCAGCAGCAGGGCGGTTGTGAAGTTCGTCTCCCATATAGAGTGCCCTTGCCATTATTGATTTCAGATCTATTCCTGTGCCTCCTTGGCTGCGCATTCTGGCCAGCGCCCTGGCCATTGCTGGAGCCAGAACCTGCGCCCAGAATCTTAGAGATTCTACAGCTTCTTCGTCAAACGCACCAAACTGTACCCTGTTCTCTACAATCCTGCCGTAGTTGATGTTGCCGTATCTTTCATTTTTGACAACCATCACCGGCAATGAGGGAGATATCACCCCGGCCATGGGGCCAACTGCCTCGTGATCATGGTTTGGAGAGAACTCGATCTCGCCTTCCTCGATGAGCTTTACTGCGCCTTCCCAGCTGTTGGCCCACCCTTCAAAAATTATGGTGCCAGCTATCGCGCCCTTCATGGGACCGCACATCTTACTCCACTCTATTGGAGGGCCTGCATGGAAGATGGATCTCTTGTTCATCCCGGGTAGAACTTCTATCGCCGGTTTTACATCTATGAGAAACGGTTTTGAAGAAAGAACCCTTTGAACGGCTTCTTTGTTGGCAGATTCAATCTTGGCCTTGATGTCTTCAGACGACATATCCAGACTTTAAGTTGAAAGCCTGCTTGTTTAGATTTAAGTTTAGTTCATTTATTATTATAAATTTCACATATATCACAAAATAGAAAATAACCTATAGATAAAATCGCAAACCAAAATGCACGTCTGCCATTTAGGGATAAAAGTGCGTCCCGGCCTTGCCGCCGACTGCTTCAAGCACCTTGTCAAGGCTGGCAATTATCGCTTCTCTTCCTCCGTTTTTTACGAACTGCAGGCAGGCCCGAACTTTGGGTCCCATGCTCCCTTCTTCCAGATGCGAGATATTCACGTCATCTTTGCTCACGCTTACCCTGTCGACCAGTCTCTGGGTGGGCTTGTTGAAGTCCAGATACAGGCCCTCGACATCGGTTAGGATGATGAACCTGCCTGCGCCTATCTGCCTTGCCAGCAACTCGCCGGCCAGATCTTTGTCTACGACTGCGTCAACACCAGCTTTGACTTCGGTAGCAACCACCGGAATTCCACCACCGCCGCATGCAATGACAACGTAGCCTGAATCGGCTAAAGAGCGGATCACCTTGTGTTCCAATATAGCTACTGGTTTTGGTGACGGGACTACCCTGCGGTATTTGCCTTTCCCCTGATACTTCCAGGTGACTTTGCTCTCGCTGCTCAGGAAGTTGTCCAACTGGTCTCCCCCCACGTACGCGATAGTGCCGGTCTTGCTCATCATGGCAGCCAGTGCACCCAGCAGGAACGTGCCTTCCTGCTGCATAGGGAATATGGAGGCCACGTTATCAGAGCTGACAAGACCAGTGAACACCACAA